>NZ_MLHQ01000036.1 GCF_001999305.1 Rodentibacter myodis
CAATCAATCAATCAATCAAGTCAGCTTAAGTTTTATTGTTCCCGTTTACAACGTTGAGCAATACCTTTGTGAATGTTTAGATAGCCTTATCCATCAAAATATCGATAAAGAAATCATCGTTATTAATGATGGTTCTACGGATAACAGCCTTGCTATCGCAATGGAATATTTTTCCCGCTATCCTTTTATTACCCTCATTAATCAGCATAACAAAGGACTTTCCGCTGCCCGCAATATCGGCTTAAAAGCAGCACGGGGACGTTACGTTTATTTCATTGATTCTGATGACTATGTGGTTGAACGGCACTTTGACGCAATTATCGACTTAGCCGACAAGTACCAAGTTGATGTATTAAACGGATTGAGACGGCATTTTAGTGAACAAGATCCCGAAGGCTACCTGCGCCCACCGGAATCCCCTAATCTTAAAAAACCGAATGATTGGGAATTAATAGACGGCTACACACACTTTGATCGAATGTTAAAACGGGATTGGGCACCGGGCATACATTACAGTATTTTTCGCACCAAATTTTTACGCCAACACCACATTTCCTTCCCCGAAGGTTTAACGGCAGAAGATACGCCTTTTACCATAGATGTTTATACTGCTAACGAAAATGTAAGGGTGATTGAAATCAATCGGGAATTTTACCGCTACCGCCAACGTGCAAACAGTATTACTACCACCGTAAACAACAGTACCCTTCTAAAAGATATTTTTAGTGTATGTGAAATCTTAGATAAACGGGTTGGTGGCTTTAACCATCGAATCAAAGCCATGTCTGATCCCGAATTACAGGCAAAATATCACAAAATAAGATTCAATATTATCCGTGTTGCCGCCATTATGTACGGCATTGCTTACCGCTACCAATACCTGAAATTTTCTCCCACATTACGGGAACAAACAAAACATTATTTCGCACCCCAAATTGTACAATTTATGCAGCAATATCTCCCTTATAAGGTTGATTTAGATCTGCTACAAAATCAAGAATAGTCATAAAAAATGAAGTGAAAAGGAATAAAAAAACGGCAAACCCTGCCGTTTTTTTATTCTCGCCATCTATCTTCATTTCACCTATAATTTCAACCCGTTTTTGTGAGGAAAATAAAATGGATGTGATAACACTCCGCACTGAAATTGAACAACGTTACAGCACGCAAGCGGAATATTTATGGGCAAAATTTCCTGACTATGCCGTCTTTCGCCATCAAAACAACCGCAAATGGTTTGCGATTCTTATGCCGCTGGAATCAACTAAACTTGGTATTAAAGAGGAAGGGAAAATAACAATCATCACCTTAAAAGCCAAACTGGAAGAAATCGGTTCACTGCGAATGATGGAAGGCGTTTATCCCGCCTATCATATGAACAAAGAACATTGGCTAAGTCTCAATCTAAGCGAAATTGATCACAACCTATTGTTTGAATTACTTGATGAAAGTTTTACCTTAACCGCACAAAAACTTCGGAAAAAATGACCGCACTTTCCCTTGTTCTGTTTTACAAATATTGTCTTCAAGGAAAACAAATAACGATGAACACTTTTGTTACGATTGATTTTGAAACCGTATCCCCCGTAAAATTCAACAATCGCAGGCAAAAAAAGCGGGATTGATTTTGTCGCCCGGAAGAAAAACGCTGAATAAATTGACCGCAACTTTGTCCCCTATTTGGCAAAGAAAATTTCGAAGTAACTTCCCCTCCCTCTCATTCTTGAATTTTATTCATCAACCCATTAATTAATCCCGCCTTTATCCCAATAAAAACAACCGTTAAACTCAGCGCACTTTCGTTTAACCAACCATTAAGGAATGAATAATGAAACTCAAAAAATTTCTTACCGTTACAACCCTTTCAATGATGATGGCAGGTGCTTTTGCCACAAATAAAGCACCATTGCAAATTGCCGAGCAGGGTAGTTTTACCGTTGGCGGAAGTTATGTCACCCACGAAGGAACATTCAGCCAAGAAAATTTCATTGCACCAAACGGGCAACGTGCCTATGGTGATTTTGCCTATGTAAAATATCAAAAACCGGTCAACGCCAAAAAATTACCGCTTATTTTTCAACACGGTGGCGCACAATCCTCCCGCACTTGGGAAAGTACGGTAGATGGTCGTGAGGGCTTCGATACATTATTTGTACGCAAAGGCTTTGGCGTTTATTTGCTTGATCAACCCCGTAGCGGTAAATCAAATTTATCCACAAAAGCATTAGATCCGGCAACCCCTTGGGCGAGCAATCCTATGTATGGGGATAAAACCTTCTATATTCTTTCCCGTATCGGGCATTTTGAAAGCGACAAAGCCGTACCCAATGCCCAATTCCCTGAAGGCGAAGCCGCTTATCAAGCCTTTCAGCAATCTTGGACAATTGGCAGCGGCCCGCTGGATAATGACTTAAATGCCGATGTGTTGGCAGAATTGGCAAACCAACAAAAAGACGGTGCAATACTGGTAACCCACTCTATGGGCGGCACAATCGGCTGGCGTGCGGCAATACGTTCCCCAAATGTGAAAGCCATTGTGTCTTATGAACCGGGCGGCACACCTTTTGTTTTCCCTGAAACAGAAATGCCGAAAATCACCAAAGCAAAATTTGAACATTTAAGTGCCTCGGCGATGGGCGTGCCAATGCGTGATTTCAAAAAATTGACCCAAATCCCTATCGTGTTGTACTACGGTGACTATATTAAACTCGGCTCGGACAATGTGGGCGAAGATAAATGGGGAACGGAATTTGCGATGGCAAAACAATTTGTGGACACCATCAACCGCCACAGCGGCGATGCCACCCTTGTTTATCTACCTGAAATTGGCATTAAAGGCAATTCCCATTTCTTAATGGGCGAGAAAAACAACACTCAGCTGGCAGATTTAATGGAAAGCTGGTTGAAGGAAAAAGGGTTGGATAAGTAATTCGATATTATGTCACAAGCATACAAAGTCGAAGGAATGTAAAAATAGGAACAGATATTCCGTGCCCTAATTTAAAAATTCCCATAATTTCAAGAAAGCACTATACAATATTGAGTAATTTCTCCAAAACTTAATAAAAAATGACCGCACTTTAACGTGCGGTCATACTTTAATGGCTACCAAGGTTGCGTGGTTGGGCCTAAGGTAAATTCGCTGATGTTTGTATCTTCCGGTTGGGAAAGGGCAAAAGCTACTACGTTTGCTACACGTTCTGCCGGAATTTCAAAGTTATCATAAAGTTCACGATAGCCCTTAGAAGTCGCTTCATTGGTGATGTGATCTACCAATTCCGATTGCACGGCGGCAGGGTAAATGGTGGCGGTGCGAATGTTTGTTCCTGCTTGAGCCGACTCCATACGCAAACCTTCCATAATGGCTTTTACCGCCCATTTTGTACCGCAGTACACGCTCGCTCCCGGGTACACTTTTAAGCCTGCCACAGAAGATACCGCCAAAATATGTCCTGATTTTTGTGCTTCAAAGGTTGGTAACACGGCAGCGATTCCGTTTAACACCCCTTTGATATTCACATCCACCATCGCATTCCAGTTATGGGTTTCTAACGCTGAAAGCGGGGAATTTGGCATTAACCCTGCATTTAAGAAAATGGCATCCACTTTGCCAAAGGTCGCTTTCGCCAATTCTACCAACGCAGCATTATCTTCTGCTTTGACGACATCGGTAACCCGATACACCGCTTCACCGCCTTTGGCTTTAATGTTCTCCACAATCGCCTGTAATTTTGCTTCACGGCGCGCGCCCAATACTAATTTTGCGCCATTTTCCGCTAATTTATAAGCAGTTGCTTCGCCAATGCCCGATGAAGCCCCGGTGATGATCACTACTTTATTTTGAATATTATTCATTGTTGTACTCCTGTTTTTGATTTGAATAAGGTTATTTTAACCATTTTTATTAGGTTTGATTAGCCTAAAAATAATAAAAAGAGGATTAGTTAAAAACTAACAATTAATCATCTTTATCACTTTTGCCGGCACACCGCCCACTATGCTATTGGTTGGCACATCTTTGGTTACCACCGCACCTGCCGCAATCACGGCATTATCACCAATGGTTACGCCGGCTAAAATCGTGGCATTTGAACCAATCCAAACATTCTTACCAATGTGGACGGGCGCAGCGTAGGTTGTGCCTCGTGTATCAAGGGTTAAACCGTGGTTAAGGGTGGCGATATTGACATTCATTCCAATCATCGTGCCATCGCCAATAAAAATGCCGCCACGATCTTGGAAAGAACAACCCGTGTTGAAAAACACATTTTTGCCAATGTGAATATTTTTGCCGAAATCCGTGTGAAACGGCGGAAAGCAAAGAAAACTTTCATCAATGGGCAAATCCGTTAATTGACGAAAAAGTTCAACAATTTCCGCTTTGGTATGAAATTCACCATTCAATTTTTGGGTGATCTTTTGAGCGTCAAAGGCACATTCCATCAATAATCCGTGTAAGGCGGTATCTTCCGCCCGAATGGCATTGCCGGCACGGCAAAATTCAATAAAATCTTGTTTATTCATTATTCCGCCCGTTCAAATTTTATCTGCGTTGATTGTGAAAGTGCGGTCAAATCGCCGTTAAATTTTCCCATATAAATTAAGCCCGGGGCGTAAGGGCCTTTATCCAAAAACATCGCAATGTTTCCCCAAGGGGCATAATAAGCAATGTCGCCTGTTTTGCCTGTATAAGCGACAGGGGCGTTTTGCGTGCTGAGTTTTTCTTTCAAATACACCACTTTTTCATTGCTGCCATAGTTATCCAAGGTTGAAGTCACCGGAAGTTGTTGCCAAAAACTTTGGCTGGTGGGGTTGTTTGCAAGGGTAGCGGAATAAACACCGCTATCAAGGGTAATTTTTACGTTCATTTCTGCACCTGCCGATAAACTCACGAAGCCGAATAAAAGGATCAATAAGGTTTTCATTTCATAAAATCGCTCATCAATTTGACCGCACTTTAGGCGGTCAAGGGGGTTATTTTAAGTTGGCTTTGAAAAATGCCTCAAATTTATCATACGGAATTTTATTTGCTTGGTTATCGTATAAATCCACGTGCGTAGCGTTTGGTACAATATAAAGTTCTTTATTTTTTGAACCGAGCGATTGGAAGGCTTCTTCCCCAAAATAACGGGAATGGGCTTTCTCGCCGTGAACCACCAACGCAGGGGCTTTTAACTCGCCGGCACGTTGTAAAATCGGCATATTGATAAACGCAAGCGGTGTGGTTTTTGACCAGCCGCCATTTGAATTCACCGAACGAGCGTGATAACCCCGTTCCGTTTTGTAATAATCCGCATATTCTTTCACCATTTTTGGCGTGTCGGCGGTTTGTTCGCTTGGAGCAGGTAAGTGATCTTTTTTCTCCACATAGGCGGTTTTGCCACTTTCCGCATCTGCCCAACGTTGCAGGTTCAACGCCTGTTTCATTTGGTAACGTCCTTCAGCATTTTGTGCAGGTTTTCTATCGTAGGTTCCCTGTGCGTTTGGCGTGAAGTCAATTTCATAGCCGTTTGCCATTACTTTTGTCATATCATACATTGTGCTTACTGCCACGGCTTTAACACGGGTGTCGGCAACGGCAGCATTCAAGGCAAATCCACCCCAACCACAAATTCCTAAAATCCCGATTTCATCACGATTAACAATATCCTGTGTGCCTAAAAAATCCACCGCCGCACTAAAATCTTCCGTGGCAATTTCAGGGCTGGCAATATTGCGAGGCTCGCCGCCACTTTCGCCACTGTACGAACCATCAAAAGCCAAGGTAACAAAACCACGTTCCGCCAAGGTTTGCGCATATAATCCCGAAGATTGTTCTTTCACCGCGCCGAACGGGCCACTCACCGCAATGGCAGGTAATTTTCCCTTAGCATTTTTCGGCACATAAAGATCGGCGGCTAAGGTGATCCCATAGCGATTTTTAAAGGTAACTTTACGATGTTCCACTTTGTCCGATTTTGGAAATTTTTTATCCCACTGTTGGGTTAATTGAATATGCTGTGCAGGTATTTCAATTGCTGTTGCATTTTGTGGTAATGAAGCCATTGCGTTTCCTCCGAGAAATGCTGAGCCTAACATCGCGATAAGTGCGGTCTTTTTGAAAAGTGTTTTTGTCATTTTTCTTTCCTTATGATATTTAACTTATTGAAATTGTTTGATTTTTAATGCGGACGCGAGCATCGCGTCCCTACCAATCAGGTTATTTGGGGTTTGTACGTTTGCGATATTCGGGAAATTTTTAATCGTTCCTTTCATATAGTGATGATGTGCATTTTAAATGGCTGGACTATTTCAAGTAAATTTGCAAAAATGGTTTTCACAATTTCTAAAAATGAAATAATGGAATGAATAATCGTTTTGAAACCTTAAAAGTCTTTTGTTCCCTTGCCGAAACCTTACAATTTAAACAAACTGCCAATCGCCTTGCGGTATCGCCGCCTGTGGTTACCCGTTTAATTGCGGAATTGGAAGATTATTTGGGTGAACCGTTATTTCAACGCAACACCCGCCAAGTGAGGCTTACCGATTTTGGTGAACAATTTTTGCCGCAAGCCCAACAATTATTAGCAGACAGTGAACGCCTATTTGTGCCAAGCAAACAACGTTCGGCAGATGAAATGAGCGGTATCGTGCGAATTACGGTGCCGAGCTGGCGGATTAACGATTCGATTTTGGCAAAACTTTTGACCGCACTTTCCCCTTATCCCAATCTGATTATTGACTGGCGGGACGATATGAACAAATTGGATAGTGTCAGCCATCGCATTGATATTGGCGTGCGGATTGGCTTAGAACCTGATCCCCATTTTATCGTGCGGAAAATTACTGAAATCGGAGATGTGTTGGTTGCCGCGCCAAGCCTGTTGCAACGTTTGGGCGAGCCAACTTCCTTGGCGGATTTAGAACAACGTTTCCCCTTTGCAGCCATAATCAACCCTGCCACGGGACGGGCTTGGCATTTTCCGCTAAACGACAAATACACGCTCAAACCACGTCATATCAGTTTCCAAAGTGCCGATATTTATAGTGGTTTACAGGCGATTTTGTGTGGAAGTGCGGTGGGTTTGGTGAGTGATTTTATTGCCAAACCCTATTTGCAATCAGGTGAATTACGCCCACTTTTTAGCGAGGTTGAAATTCAAAAATGGCAGCTGTTTTTGTATCGCCCCTACGAAACCATTACGCCGCCACGCGTGCTAAAAGTGTTTGAATTGTTGGAAGGGATTTTGAGAGAAACCTTTGACTGATTTTCCTGTGTTATATCATAGGGGCAAAGGTTGCAACGGTATTCATAAAAACAGAAAAAACCAACCGCGCTATTATTTATACTAAGAACTTGATCTTGCTCACGTTTTTTTATTTTTTCATATTGAGCTGCACAATCATTTACATTATGCTTGCGCCGTTTTTTTTAAACTTAGGAGTAACCAATGATTCAAGTAATCGTTGCCGCTCACGGCAAACTTGCCGCTGAGCTGGTTAATTCTTCTGAAATGGTGTTTGGTGAGGTGGAAGGACTCCACGGTGTCACATTCGTTCCGGGGGAAGGACAAGACACATTGGTGGAAAAATATGAAGCAATTATTGCGGAATGTTCACCTGCCGATAGTGTGTTATTTTTGGTCGATTTGTTTGGTGGCAGTCCGTATAACGCGGCGGCACGCGTGGCGGCAAAACGTCCACAAGACGATATTGTGACCGGCGTCAGTCTGCCGATGTTGCTGGAAGTGTTGGATGCGAAAGACAGCGCAAAATCGACAGAAGAACTGGCAGCGACAGCAAAAGAGGTGGGCGTGATGGCAGTGAAAAGCTACCGCAAGCCCGATGAAACCGCTTCTTTTGCTCAATCCGAAGCCGTCACAGAAAAAACCGAAGAAGCACAAGATGAAGAAGATAACACCCAATATGATCCGAACGGTCGTATGAGTGTGAATTTGTTGCGTATTGATGATCGTTTGATTCACGGTCAGGTGGCGACTTCTTGGGCGAAGGCGGTGAAATGTGAAGCCATTTTTGCCATTAGCGATGAAGTGGCGAATGATGAACTTCGCAAAGAATTATTACTGCAAATTGCTCCGCCCCATTTGAAGGCTTATGTAATTTCCGTAGATAAAGCCATCAAAGTGTATAACAATCCAAAATACGCTAGCCGTAATATTTTGATGTTAGTCACTAAACCTGAAGATGCCGTGCGTTTAATTGAGGGCGGCTTACGCATTGATACCATCAACGTAGGCGGAATGACGCACAAAGAGGGAAATAAACAACTTTCCGATGCGGTTACGGTGAATCAATCCAATGTGGAAGCATTCAAAAAATTACTGGATATGGGGGTGAAACTTTCGCTGCAAAAAGTGGCGGCAAACAAGCCTGTTGAACTTACCCGTGAAAAATTAGATTCAATTAAATTTTAGGAGCGCCTTTTATGTCAACAATGGAACTCATTTTAGTTGTCCTCGTGGCGGCAATTTGCGGTATGGGAAGTGTGTTGGATGAACGCCAAACCCACCGCCCGCTTTTCGCTTGTACAATGATTGGTTTGGTACTGGGCGATCTTGAAACCGGTATTATTCTTGGCGGTACATTAGAAATGATCGCACTCGGTTGGATGAATGTGGGAGCAGCAATGGCACCCGATGCCGCACTGGCAAGTGTGATTTCGGCAATTCTTGTTATCAAAGGCGGACAATCTGTCGGCACCGCAATTGCCATTGCCGTACCGGTGGCCGCAGCAGGGCAGGTTTTAACCATTTTTGTGCGGACATTAACCATTTTCTTACAACATAAAGCCGATAAGTTTGCGGAACAAGCCAACTTCCGTGGTATTGAGCTTTGCCATTTTTCCGGTCTTGCTTTGCAGGCATTGCGTGTTGCCATTCCTGCCTTAGCAGTAGGCTTGGTTGCCGGTACGGATGCGGTAACCGGTGCATTAAATGCCATTCCTGAAGTGATTACCCGTGGTTTACAGGTCGCCGGTGGTTTTATCGTGGTAGTGGGCTATGCGATGGTGATTAATATGATGCGTGCAGGCGTGTTAATGCCGTTCTTCTTTATTGGATTTGTGATTGCTTCTTTCACCAATTACAACTTAGTGGGCTTGGGGATTTTAGGGACTTGCTTGGCAATGCTTTATATCCAACTCAATCCACGTTTTAACCAACCTGCAATGCCGGTGGCAACCAAACGAAAATTAGCCGATAACGAATTAGAAGGTCTATAAGGAGCGAATTATGTCAGAACAAAAAGTTACACTCACCAAAGGCGATATTTTAAGCACTTATTTCCGCTCAACCTTTCTTTTAGGTTCGTTCAACTTTGAACGTATGCAATCTATGGGATTTTGCGTGTCAATGATCCCCACTATTAAACGTCTTTACAGCAAAAAAGAAGATCAAGCCGCCGCTTTAAAACGTCATCTTGAATTCTTCAACACCCAACCTTGGGTAGGCTCTGCCATTATGGGCGTGACCGCCGCAATGGAACAAGAGCGGGCAAATGGAGCAAAAGATGTTGATGATGCCGCAATCAGTGGTGTGAAAGTCGGGCTTATGGGGCCGCTTGCCGGTGTGGGCGACCCAATTTTCTGGGGAACGCTACGTCCTGTTTTAGCCGCACTGGGCGCAGGCATTGCCTTAACCGGTAGCCTTTTAGGGCCATTGTTGTTCTTTATTTTAATCAATGTGATCCGTGCCTTAACCCGTTGGTACGGCTTCAAATATGGTTATGAAAAAGGCACTGAAATTGTGTCCGATATGGGGGGCGGTCGTTTACAAAAAATCACGCAGGGGGCGTCAATTCTCGGTCTCTTTGTAATGGGATCGCTGGTGTCAAAATGGACAACAATTAATGTGCCGCTTGAACTTACCCGCTATAAAAACCAACTTGGTGAAGAAGTGGTGGTTACCCTTCAAGGTGTATTAAATGACCTTCTTCCGGGCTTATTGGCACTATTACTCACCTTTTTATGTATGTATTTATTGCGTAAAAAAGTCAACGCAATGGTGATTATCTTCGGTTTATTTGGCGTGGGAATTTTAGGTTACTGGGCAGGCATTCTTGCCTAATTCACACCGTTAAATTTGGCAATAAGGGCGTAGGATAACGCCCTTATTTTTAGGATAAATCAGAATGAAACTCACCGAATTAATCAAAGCACCACCCGGTGAAACCTACATTAAAAACAGTTCCCGCTTGGTTTCCGGCTTATTTATCATTGGGGGGGTACTTTATTATCCCACCAACGGATACGGCACCGCCATTGCCTTGACACTTGCCTTGTTCGTTTTAATTGGACAAAAAATGTTACTTAGTCAAGCTAATAAAGATTTTGCCGATATGTACCAAGCCAAACAATTATTTGAACAAAGTCAAAACTTAGACTATTTACGCTTCATTTTGGCCCGTTCCGAACAAATGCTGAAAGATAACAAAGTGCTTTCTGACAAAGCAAAACGGGAAATCCAACAACTTCGGGCGTTTTCCACGGAAAAAATGGAAGTTAAAAACCCTTAAAAAAATAACCGCACTTTATTTTGCTTTTGATGTACAACTTGTTACCTATCAATGAGAGAGAAATCGATTCAAGTATTCAACATCTACCGCACTTTCTTTCCGCCAATCCCGTAATAACCTTACATTCTGCCTCACTATGTTCCCCTTTTGTGGCAATGGATTGCAAAAAGGTTTTAATGTCTAATAATTGTGCAATTTTATCTTCCACTTGGGCGAGCTGATTTAGCACAAGTTGATCCGCCTGATAATGATCTTTTACGCCAAATTTTAATTGATTGAGGTGGCGAATATCTTCCAACGAAAAACCTAATGCACGGCAGTTTTTGACAAAATTTAGTTGTGCAACGCTTTTTTCATCATAGTCTCGGTAACCATTTGCCGCCCGTTTTGGCGCAGGTAAAATCCCTTGTTTTTCGTAATATCGGATTGTTTCAAGATTCACGCCGGTACGCGCGCTCAGCTCATTGATTTTCATTTTTTCCCTCGCTTTAGTGAGAATGTGATTTTAGCGAGAAATGTTCGTCCGCATCACGTAATGCTTTGAAAGCTTGAAGCGTTACCGATCCACCGCTACGCAAAATAAGCAAGCTCAAAATACTACTCGCAACCACATCCACCCATTGCCAATTAAACCATAGCACACTTAACCCCGCAACAATCGCCACCACGGAGCCGAATAAATCTGCCAACACGTGCAGATATGCCGCACGGATATTCAGATTATCCTGATCGCTTTTAAGCATTATCCACGCCACCAGAATATTCACCCCAAGTCCGGTAATGGCAACGCCTAACATTGGCAATGCCTGCATTTCTGCAGGGGATTGCCAGCGTTCCACTGCTTCAATCAAGATCCAAAGGGCAACAACAATCAATGAAGCACCGTTTAACAGGGCAAACCATTTTTGCCATTTCACACTTAAAAATAGTGCAATGAGTGCTAAGAAAAGGGATAAGCTGTCGTTCGCCATATGTCCGGCATCCGCCATTAACGTGAGACTTTGGAAAAAATAACCGCCCAAAAATTCCACCACCATATAAAGGGTGATAATGGCTAAACTCAGCGCCAAAATGGTTTTATTTTTCGGTGTATGAGAATGATTGTGACAATGAGGCGAATGGTCTGTTGAATGTGAGGCTGTCATAAATATTCCTTAATCGGGTTGATTCAATTTAGACAAAGTGTAAAGCCCGTAGTCGCTACGGGGTCAAGGGGTGAAAGAAAAAATGATGTTATTTTTCCGTTTTAAGCCGTAACGCCTCCAAAACCAATTTAAAAGCACGGGAATGGCCGTGACGGCTGGGATAGTAAAGATAAAAAGGATCGTAGTGCATCGCATTTTTCGGCAACAACTCAATTAATTTACCCGCCGTCAAATAATTGTTAATTTCACTTGTATGCGGCATCCACGCAATGCCCAAACCGTCCAATACCGCTTGTGTGCGTAAATGATTGTTAATGGAAAATTGTGGGTGAGGAAGAAATTTCACCGTTTCTTTTTTCACTTTAAATTCCCACATTAATTCTGAGCCGTGTTGTGCAGAGATCCGCATTCCGATAAGGCGATGTTGCGCCAGTTCTTCTATACTTTTTGGCGTGCCATTTTCCGCAATATAGTCGGGGCTTGCCACCAACGCCATTTTTAAGGGGGCGGAAATTGGCACGGCAATCATATCATTCGCCACATCCCGCCCGAGCCGAACGCCAAAATCAAATCCCGCTTTGACAATATCCACCCAACGGTTTTCCACCATAATTTCCAAGTTAATTTGTGGATATTGCCGCATAAAATCACGCAATTTCGGATACAGCACTTCTTCGGCGGCAACGGAGAAGGTATTAATACGAATGGTGCCGGAAGAGGTATTTAAAAAATCATTCAGTGCCGCAATTTCAGCGTTAATGGCTTGATAATGGGGGGCAATTTGTTGATAAAGCTGTTGTCCGGCTTCCGTCAGCGAGATATTGCGGGTGGTTCGATTAAACAAGCGTAATCCCAAACGGGTTTCCAGATTTTTCATACTATGACTCAGTGCCGAAGATGACACGCCCAGTAATTGTCCTGCCTGAACAAAACTCTGCACTTGTGCCACGGTGAGAAAATAATTCAGTTCATTAAAGTTTTGCATAGCCTCTCCTATTATTGAATTTTTCTCATTATAACATTAAACAAGCCCCAATTTATCTAAGGAAAAACGCCGAGTAAAATGACCGCACTTTCAACGAAGAAGGATAAGATGATGAAACATATTTTAATTCTTGGCGCCAATGGGGGATTGGCTCAAACCGTTATTCCCGTTTTATTGGAAAATGCTGAAATCCGACTAACGTTACTTTCCCGCAATGTCGCCAATTTGCAACGCTTCGCCAGTGAAAGGGTTGAAATTGTGCAAGGTGATGTAATGAATTTGGCACAACTGGAAAGCCTAATGCAGGGCGTGGATATGGTCTATGCCAACCTTGCCGGCAATCTCGAACCCTTAGCCCAAAATGTGGTGCAGGCAATGGAAAAGCGTGGTGTAAAACGTTTAATTTGGATAAGTTCAATGGGCATTTATGGCGAAACAGGCGAAGATCACGGTGCAATTTTAGCCCCTTATCGCCGCTCTTCGGCTGTGGTGGAAGCCTCCAATTTAGATTACACCCTTATTCGCCCAGGCTGGTTTACCAATGGCAGTGAAATTGATTACCAACTCACCCGCAAAGGCGAAGCCTTTAAAGGACATTCCGTTTCTAAACGCAGTATTGCCGAATTAATTGCCAAATTGGTTGAACGTCCGGAATATGCGGTGCGGGAAAGTTTAGGCATCGCACGTGTGTAACATTGCCTAAAAGTGCGGTCAAATTTGATGAAGTTTTCTCAGAAGGATAAAGAATGAAAAAAGAAGTTATTGTTCTTGTCGGTGCCGGTGAAATTGGCATTGCCATTGCCCGCCGGATTGCAGTCGGCAAAGAGCTGGTATTAGCCGATTTACACCAAGAATCGGCGGAACAACAAGCGGTGAAATTGCGTAATGCCGGCTTTAAAGTGCATACCATTGAATGCGATGTTTCTAGTCGTGAAGCGATTGAAAAAGTCGTGGCATTTTCCACCGCACTTGGGGAAATTAAAGGTCTTATTCACACCGCAGGCGTGTCTCCTTCGCAAGCCTCGGCACAAACATTATTTAAAGTAGATCTCTACGGCACGGCAGTATTGTTGGAAGCATTTCGCCCTGTTATCGCACAGGGTGGCTCGGCAATTGTGATTGGCTCGCAATCTTCACACCGTCTGCCACCGCTTACGCAAGAACAAAGCCGTGCTTTAGCCCTAACACCAAGTGAAAGTTTGCTTGAACTTGATTTTATTAAAAACGTTACCGACAGCCTGCGTGCCTATCAACTTTCCAAACGTGGCAATACGTTACGGGTGCAAATGGAAGCGATAGAGTGGGGGAAACGTGGAGCAAGGGTCAATTGCATTAGTGCAGGTATTATTTACACGCCCCTTGCCAACGATGAATTAAATGGCGAACGCAAAGATTTCTATCAAAAAATGTTGTCGGAATTACCAGTAGGGCGAGGCGGCGCACCGGATGAAATTGCCAATCTTGCCGAATTAATAATGAGTGAACGAGGGGCTTATATTACAGGAAGTGATTTCTTAATTGACGGCGGTGCAACAGCAAAATATTGGTGGCAGGATTTAGAAAATCAGCCATAGTTTGACGTAATAATTGCTGAAATAAATTCAGTATAGTATAAAAATTACTTCAATTAATCTTTATAACATCGCGGTCTATAATACGCCCGCTTTTACAAACAGAGGAAACATTAAATGAATAACATTGAAAGCTTAATCGAAAAACAAGCCATTAAAGAATTAGTGGATACGTTCTCAAATTTGGCGGATGTGAAAGATGTTGCCGCTCAAATGCCACTCTTTACCGAAGATGCCAATGTAACAACCTATATTGGTGGCGAACTGTTTGCCGATATGCACGGACGTGATGAAATTGAAAAAACCTTTAGCGGTTTTTTAGCGAATTTTCACACCGTTTATCACCTCAACGGACAACTCACATTGAGTGAATTAACCGAAACCCACGCCGAAGGCATCACCTATTGCCACGTTACCCTTGTAGGTGAACAAAACGGCAAAAATATTATTCACAATCATCACGTTCGCTATAACGACACCTATGCCAAAGTGAATGAAAAATGGCACATCAAACGCCGTATTGCAAACTTTATGGTAAGCGACAGCCGTGAAGTTGGTGTAGTGAATTAATTTCTCTTTACAGACTTTACAGAAGAAAAGTGCGGTCGATTTTGAACGTATTTTTATAAAAAAGTAGGAACGGGAGGCATCCCGTTTCTGCGATTTGCGTTATTTTAATTTGATGATTTATTACAAATACTGAACGTTTTCCCACTCGCCATTATTTGTGGAAGGCTGTTTTGAAAACGGAAAGAAGGGAGAATACCCTCAAAACCAACCACACCTTATTGTTGAATTTTATTCATAAACTTATAAGCCATTCTCTCTCTAATCAAACTTAATCTTACCCTTTATAATGGCGTTAGTTTTTATTTTCTCGGAGCAATTATGCAACAGGTTAAATCAATCAATGCCGTATTATTGCTAATTATTTTAAGCATTTTAATGGCATTTACCTCCCTTTCTACCGATATTTATCTACCGGCAATGCCACAAATGACCCGTGATCTGAACGGACAAGCAGAACTCACCGTAACCGGTTTTCTTATTGGCTTTGCCTTAGCACAACTGCTTTGGGGGCCGATTAGCGATCGTATCGGACGAAAAATCCCGCTTTATATCGGTATGGTGATGTTTGTGATTGGCTCGCTAGGCTGTGCAATATCAAGTAATATCGAGCAGATTATTTTCTGGCGGGTATTCCAAGCCTTCGGTGCTTGCACCGCACCAATGCTTGCCCGTGCCATTGTGCGGGATTTATTTGATAAAAGTCGTGCCGTACAATTAATGTCCACATTAATGATTATTATGGCAATTGCGCCGATTTCCGGGCCGCTAATCGGTGGGCAAATTCTTAAAATCTCTACTTGGCATACCATTTTTTATTTACTGGCTGCCATTGGTGGCGTGATGTTTTTGTCCCTTTGGTTATTACCGGAAACACTTCCCCAAGAAAAACGGGCTAGCGGTCATTTTTGGGCGGTCTTCCGCAATTATAAAATTTTACTCGGCAATCGTGCATTTATGACATACACCTTGTGCGTGACCTTTTATTACGTTGGGCAATATGCGTTTATCATTGGCTCGCCACAGGTATATATTGAATTTTTCCACGTTGAACCACAACATTTCGGTTGGTTATTCGGCATCAATATTATGGGCGTGATGCTGATGAGTTTCTTAAATCGTTTTTTAACCAAGCGTTTCTCTCTCGATCAATTATTACGCACTACCACGTTCTTTATTTCGATAATGGGATTACTTCTTGCATTTTTTGCCGTTACCCAAATTGGTGGGCTTGTAAGTTTGATGATCTGTATTTTCTTTTATTTCTCAATGGTCGGTATTATCGCCGCTTGTGCTACGGTTGCCGCACTTGATCGTGTACCGGAAATGGCGGGTTCTGGTTCTGCGTTAATGGGAGCATTACAATACGGTAGTGGTATTATTTCTTCCCTTTTACTCGCTTGGTTTGCCGATGGCAGTGCGTGGACAATGGCGTGGATTATGGCAATATCGGCACTCGCCAGTGCTATAGTGATGAGAATCCGCGTGAAAAAATCAAATTCATAAATGTCATTTTTATTCATTAAATGACCGTATTTTCTCAGGATATATCGCATTCTTACGATATTAAGTAACAAATGCACAAAGTCTTATTTCAGGTCTATTGTAGAAACACAGGAGCAGTGCCCACATTTAAAAATTAAATAATTTCAGTGTGTTAATTTTGCGGACAATAACCGGCGTCCCAACTTGTCATGTTAAAATAGTATTTTGTGCAACTGCTACATAATGCTGCGATAGTATAAAAGTGCGGTCAAAAATTCAGGAAATTTTAAACCTCTGTTTTATTAACCACACTTTTTTATGAATTCCCCTACTTTACTGCCTGCACCATAAAATCCACAAAAGTCCGTACTTTAGGTGATAAATAACGGTTGCTTGGAAAAACTAAATGAAAGGTATTTTGCCGAAGTTTAATATGAGGCAAAACAACATTTAACCCGTCATTAACACAAAATTCCGGTATGCAAGCGATACCTTTTCCCTGTTTCACAAAATAAAGCAAGGTTTCAAGATGGTTACAAACCATTGACTGTGGCAATACTATGGCTTCGGGAAGTTGCCAATCGTCTAATCGTCCGGTTTGCGGATATCGGTAATGTAAGCATTGATGATTCAGCAGATCTTGAATTGATTTCGGCTCCCCTGCCGTAGCCAAGTAATCAGAACCTGCCACCAATTTAAATGAGAAATGACATAATGGACGGGAGATCAAAGAGGAATCTTCCAATTTTGCCCCACGAATTGCCACATCAAAGCCCTCTGCAACTAAATCAACCATACGGTCAGAAAAGTCTAAATCCAATACTACTTCAGGGTAAAGGCGATTAAATTCTTCCAAATAAGGAAGAAAAAATCCCCCATTTTCAATACAATACCGTAAAAGTGCGGTCAAAAATTCAGGAAATTTTAAACCTCCGTTTTATCAACCGCACTTTTTGATATTTAAGGGTTATTTTATTGAATCCATCAAAATCGGTTCCATTTGTTGCAATAGTTATAAAATGACCTTTGTTCCCTTTTTACACGGCTTAAAAAAACATCGTAGATAAAACGGATAGACATATTGCTGTAAGACGAGTAATCACTACATTTCAACACGATACCAATATGGTATAGGAAGGTGGGAGGAACCACAAAGCAATATTGTTTTGAGAAACGAATAGTTCCCCCCCTAAAATAACCGATTATAAGCGGAATTCGGACGACCATTGTGGGAACTGTTGGCGGAATTTACTGCTGTCTAAACGTGTATCCGAATCTGCCACATTGTAAATGCCTTTAGGGGCATCTATCGCCAAAAATGCGGCAAGGGCTGCAGCGTGAACGTGTAAGGGTGGTGCAAAATCCACTGCTTGCTCAATACCGGAATTCGCCCCATACAACCAACCGTTACGCAGCACCACGCCTTCCATACCGCTATTTAATACTTGCTGTTCTAAACTATACACGGCTTGGGCGGTTTCGCCATAAGTCGGTTCATTGAAATCCAGTAATGGCGAATCTTCTGTGTGTATTTTTTCGCTCGGTGCATAAACAAAACCAATACTTTGCGCGACTAATTTTTTCGCTCCTGCTTTTTGTGCTGCTCGCACTAAATTACGCGTCCCTTCATCGCGAATACGGGCGTTACGCACCAACGCAGCTGCCATTTCTTCCGCTTTTAATCCGTCAGGTAAATCGGTTAATTGGTGCTGCACAATATCGGGTTGAGTTGCAATCATCGCTTGTTCCAATGCACCGGCATCAAAAACATCCACAATCACCGATTTCACCCCCATGGCTTCCAACTTTGCTGCTTTTTCCGCACTACGGGTCGTACCAAATACAGTATAACCCGCTTCGATCAACATTTTACAAAGAGGCATCCCAATCACACCGCTTGCACCGGCTAAAAATACAGTTTTAGACATAAAAAAACTCCGATAATTGATTAAGTAATCATTAAAACTGTCTATTATAAAGCAAACTTACGGTGAATCTAATCCGGTAAATACGAAATAGCGTTTGCCTAAAGTGCGGTCAAAAATCCACAAACTTTTGCCTTATATCCTCAACCACTCCACCAACAATTTCAACAACGGAGAATGTTCGGTACGGTTGGGGAAGTAGAGATGATAACCGGGGTAGGTACATTCCCAATCGGTTAGCACGGAAACCAGTCTGCCCGCTTGAATATCTGCCGCCACTTCATCTGCCATTTCCCACGAAATCCCCACACCGTCTAGGGCGGCTTGGCGGGTCATTGGCGGTTGGTTCACAATCAAGTTGCCTTGCATTGCCATTTTGAAGCGTTTACCTGTTTCGGGGTTGTCAAATTCCCATTGCAACAAATCATTATAAGTGGGGATTCTCAAACGAATACAGTTGTGATCTTTCAACTCATCGGGCGTTTGTGGCGTGCCGTGTTTGGCGAGATAGTCAGGGGTGGCGACATAGCACATTCGCACATCCTCCGACACCCGCACTGCAATCATATCCTTGTCCGTTAATCCTCCCTCACGAATCCCCGCATCATAGCGTTCCGCTACAATATCAATGAACTTCATTTCAATGGCAAGTTCAAGGGTAATTTCAGGGTAGCGGGCGAGAAATTGACGGAATTTCTGCCATAACACTACGGAAATAGCGTGTACCGTGCCGTTAATCCGCAACATTCCACGGGGTTTGTTTTGATTAGACAGAATTGTCCGCAAGCGGTAATCAATATCCTGAAATAGCGGACTAATTTGCTGATAAAGCTGTTCGCCAGCCTCGGTTGTAGCGACACTTCGCGTAGTACGGTGAAATAATTTCAATCCCAACCGTTTTTCCAGTTGATTAATGGTGTGGCTCACCGCTGCACGGGAAAGATGAAGCTGTGCCGCCACTTTGGTGAAACTGTTGCTTTCTGCCACTAATAAAAAAATCCGCAGATCGTTCAGGTTTTCTTGCATAACGTCCTTATTGTCAAATTAATTTTGACAAGTTATTCAAAATTAGTCATCTAGTCAAGCTAAAATAATCTGATAAAATGACCGCGCTTTTTAGCTTATTCCCTTTTTACAAAAGAGGGACACATTAAATAAGGAAAGCAAAATGACAAAACCTACTTACACACAAGATTACAAAGCCATTGAACAGGTATTATTAAACGAATACAGCGAAGGCACCAAGCAAGCGAACAGTGCCATTATGCAACCTGCCTTTGATGAAGTCGCTACAATGTATAGCGTGAATGGCGAAGGCAAATTAGTAGGTGGTAACGTGCGTGAAAGTTTGTTCCCTGCGATTGATAAAGATTTCAAACCTTCGGAAAACCCGATTATCGCCATTGCCTATATTGACATTGTTGGCACCGCAGCGGCAGCCCGTGTAGATACCGACAATATGAATGGATTTGGTTTTACCGACTATTTCAACCTGCTAAAAATCAATGGCAAATGGAAAATCGTTAGTAAAATTTTCCACGGGCATTATTAATTTTATTTTGAGTGTTTGATACTTCATCAAATTGGGAGAGAACAATGAATATTTTAATTTTAAACGGACACCAACCTTATGAATTTTCCCCCGGTAAACTCACCGCGAGTTTAATTGAAAAAGCCACCGCACTTTTAGAAGCTAAAGGGCATCAAGTACGTCATTCCAACGTGCTGGAATATAATATTGAAGAGGAATTTGCCAAATACCAATGGGCGGATGCGGTGATTTTCCAATTCCCTGTACACTGGATGAGCGTGCCGTGGATGACGAAAAAATATATTGATGACGTGTTTATTGCAGGTGGCGCAGGCGTGTTCTGTAATAATGATGGGCGTTCCAGCAAAAATCCAACCGCCAATTACGGCACAGGCGGCTTAATGGGCGAGAAAAAATATCTGCTTTCTGCCACCTTCAACGCACCAAAACAGGCATTTGACGATCCGAACGAATACTTATTCCAAGGTAAAAGTTTAGAGGATTTACTACTTCCTTTGCATAGCACCTTCCGCTTTTTTGCGATGCAAACCTTGCCAAGTTTCGCTTGCTATGATGTGTTAAAAAATCCACAAATTGAACAGGATTTTGCTCGTTGGGAAGCCCATTTAAACGCACATTTTTAAGGAAAAAACCGATGGCAATTCAACCCGTAGAACTGGAAAAATTTTACCGCCTGATCAACCACGGCCCGACCACAATGATTTCTGCCAAAGCGGACAACATTGAAAACGTGATGTCGGCGGCTTGGGTATGTGCGGTGGATTATTTACCCAATCCTAAGTTGATGATTATCGTGGACAAAGCCGCCTACACCCGAGAACTGATAGAAAAGAGCGGTTATTTTGCCGTG
The DNA here is from genome assembly GCF_001999305.1 of Rodentibacter myodis. Lineage (GTDB taxonomy): Bacteria > Pseudomonadota > Gammaproteobacteria > Enterobacterales > Pasteurellaceae > Rodentibacter > Rodentibacter myodis. The sequence goes on from NZ_MLHQ01000036.1 coordinate 20,593, forward strand.
CAAATCCCCGTGGCGGCACAGGCGGAATTAGTGATGGCAATGGGCGAAAGTCGCAAAGAAAATCCGGCAAAATTAGACCGGCTTAATCTGTTTTATCAGAACGGTTTTGATGTGCCGTTAGTAGAAGGTTGTGCAGCGTGGATTATCTGCAAAGTGATGCCGGAACCCGATAATCACCAAAAACACGATCTTTTTATCGGCGAAGTGCTTGCCACCTGGGCAGACGACCGTATTTTCCGTAACGGGCATTGGGAATTTGACCAAGCCCCCGATGAACTCCGTACCTTACACTATATCGCAGGCGGTCAGTTTTATCTGATAGGTAAAGGCTTGACGGTAGGAAACCCAATAAACACGCCGTAATAATGCTTTTCTATCACAGCGAAAAAACATTGGTAAAATTAACCGCACTTTAACAAATAAAATCGTGGGCGAAAAAGCCCACGTTACATTTAATTTTCCTCACAAACTTTCCGAACTCACGTTCGTCCAACCCTGCCCGGTTTCTTTCACTACACTTTCACTACAAAAGGAACACCGCTTACGCCAAATATTGAGTAATGCTTTTACCGCTTGCCGTACGGAAATTGTTAGATTTTTTAATTGAAAAATTTTCAGGAAAAGATTGGTAAAAGTGCGGTTAATTTTTACGATTCTTTTGCCATTTTGTTATATTCCCTCAGTCGTTTCACGACAGGTTACTCGCTTTGCCCGCTCCTTTGGGGTTGTTGGCAAAGCCAGCGCTAAAATGCAAGCATTTGTCCTCCGTAAACGTAGGGAGCGAAGGGTATTTCACGGTAGCTCCCCATAAACGTAGGAAGTAAAGGCATACAACAGCGAAATATTGGAAGAATAAAAAATACTTAACCATCGGAATAATTTGCGAAATAAACTGTCATAAAATGGCAATATCAATCGTTAAAACAAAGGAAAAAATATGAAACAACAAACTTGGATTAGAAAGGGCTTTTATCTTGCAGGGGCATATAATTTAATTGGTATTTTGGGGTTTACCCAATTTTTTACCGATCAACGCTTGGCAATGTTAGATCCTGTTGTCTTTTCAATTATTGGACAAATCGGCATTATTTTATGGGGGCTGGCTTATTTATCGGTATCCCATCGCTATGCTGCCGTACCACACCTGATTGCAGTATTTTGCGTAGAAAAAATTGTTTATGCCGTGGCGTGGGCGTATTGGTTGTTTACCCAAGCGGATAAATTAAACGATCCCACTCTACCTATCCATATCACAACATTCTTCCGAACCTATGGAATCGGGGATTTTCTCTTTGCAGTCTTTTTTGCGGCGGTCGCAACGAAAGGATTCAAAGCCTCAAATACAACTCCATCATTTTAAAAATAACAAGGGTACGCTTGTCGTGCCCAATCCTATATCCAACAATTCTCAGCCAAAATCAACCGCACTTTTACTCACTAAATCGTTTCCGCCATTGATTGGGGGCGACTTTATGTTTTTTCATAAAATGTTGCCGAAAAGCAATATCGCTATTAAAACCGCTTTGAAGGGCAATTTCGGTGATACTGAGACGGGAGCTTTCAAGTAAATCTCTGGCTCGTTGCAGGCGGGCTTCAATCAACCATTGATTCACAGACATTCCCGTGGCTTTGCGGAAGTGGCGGGTGAAGGAGCTGCGGCTCATTGAAAGGCGGTGGGCGAGATCATCAATTTGATGAAGTGCGGTTAAATTTTCCGATAAATAAGCCAACAAGGTATTAATGTTGCGGTTGGAGGTGGCACGGGCGATGGGTTGCTCAATAAATTGTGCTTGCCCGCCTTCACGATGAGGCGGAATAACCAATAATCGGGCGATATGATTGGCAATTTTTACGCCGTAAATGTTTCGTACAATAGAAAGGCAACAATCAAGCGAGGCAACCAAGCCTGCCGATGTAATAATGCGATCATCCTGCAAATAAATCGGGTTGAAATCCCATTTCACAGTAGGAAAGCGATGGGTAAATTCTTGCTCGCCCAACCAATGACTTGTGGCTTTTTTGCCATTTAACAAGCCTGCACACGCCAACACATAGCTGCCATAACATAATCCCACCACCGTTGCCCCTCGCTCATAGGCTTGGCGTAAGGCATCCAGTAATCTTTCACTTGGCTGAATTGCCGTATCGTGCCAACCGGTCATCACCACCATATCGGCATCGTGTAAACAATCTAATCCGCCATCTAATTGAATATGCAATAACGGATGCTGAAAATTGTCGGGGTTATCACTGACAACTTTCACGCTAAAGAGCGGTTGATTTTGCTCATCTTTTAAACTAAAAACGGAATATGCCATTGAAAAATGAATGGGCATAATGTGGTCGTACACGATGAGGGCAACAGTCGGCATTTTCTTTTTTATTCGGTAAATCAATGAAACGCACTATATCACAAGTTGACCCAATAATTATGTTTTATGGCTTATTTTCTATTTTTCACCTTTTGTATTCTCCCTATAATGCGCACCATTCACTTTAAAAGAGGAAAAATGATGAACTTAAAAACATTAATGACTGCCGTGACATTGGCTGTTGCCACCGCCACTTCATTCGCTGCGGATCTTGCCCCCAAAACCACTGATAGCTACCAGCATATCCGTAATGCGACAGGTCGCATTAACTATGCAGGCAAAACATTTTTGATCGATCCAATGTTGGCGGAAAAAGGGCGTTATCCGGGATTTGAAGGCACATTCAACAGCCATTTACGTAACCCGATGGTTGAACTACCGGTGAAAACGGAAGAAACCTTTAAAGATGTCGATGCGATTATTGTGACCCATACACATTTAGATCACTGGGACGAAGTGGCACAAAAAGTGTTGCCAAAATCAATGAAAATCTTTGTTCAACACGATCGTGACGGTGAATTATTAAAATCGCAGGGTTTTACCAATGTTGAAACGCTATTAGGCGGACATAGCACGCAATTTGGCGATGTTACCCTCTCCAAAACCGGTGGTTCGCACGGTACACAGGCAATGTTTGAATCCCCTCAACTTGCCACAATGCTGGATGAAGCAATGGGCGTGGTCTTCCAAGCCAAAGGGCATAAAACCGTCTATTTAGTTGGCGACACCATTTGGACAACCGATGTCAATAAAGCCATTAATCTTTACAAACCCGAAGTGATGATTATGAATACCGGTGATGCACGCGTATTAGGCTTTGACGGCGGTATTATTATGGGAACGCAAGATGTGGCACACGCCCGTAAACTGGTGCCGAATGCCGAACTAATTGCAGTGCATATGGATGCGGTGAATCATATGTCCGTTTACCGTAAAGACTTACGCAAATTTGTGGAAGCAGAAAAAATTCAAAATGTTGAAATTCCTGAAGATGGCGAAGTGGTGAAATTCTAAGAATAAAACCAATTCAGCTTAAAAGACAAAACGGAAGCAATAGCTTCCGTTTTTGTTTGTCTTATCCTTTTTGGCGATTCGGCAAAATCATCGCCAATCCCAAGCCCACCAACGCCGGCACGAGCCAAGGTAATGCAATTTCGGCAAAAGGTAAATGCCGAACCCAGTTCGTTATTTCTATCATTTGGAATTGTTCGCCCAACACGCCGGCCAATGAAACTGCCGTAACAAATGCGACCGTTAATTGCATTCCTAATTTTGAAAGGGCAAGGACTTTGTTTACCATCACTAAAATCACAATGGCAATCGTGATAGGGTATAAAATCAGCAGAACAGGCAGTGAAAATTGAATGATCGCATTCAATCCCAAATTTGCCACGCCTAAACCAAGCAAAGCAAAAACAGTGGCGTAAACCCGATAAGAGAATTGAGGGAAATGTGAAGCAAAAAATTCAGCGGTAGAAACAATTAATCCTGCCGTTGTGGTAAAACAGGTTATCGCCACCATTACTGCTAAAAACCATTGTGCCGATTGACCAAAAATGGCTTGCGTGGCTTGCGATAAAATATACACGCCCTTGTTTACATCACTATTCATTACCTCCGCCGGCATCGGGAAATGATTGCCCAAATAAGCCAAACCGATATAAAGCACACTAAAGCCTAATGCCACCACAATCCCAACAAGCCAAATAGTTGAAACATATTCTTTGCGGGAATGAAAGCCTAACCGCTTCAAGGTTTGAACCGCCACCACGCTAAACGCAACGGAAGCCAAAGCATCTAACGTGTTATAGCCTTCAATAAAACCTGTGCCAAATGCGGTTTTAGCATAATCCCCCATTGCCTCTTGTGGGGAATTTGCACCGTATTCGATAATCCCCATCACCACTAACATCACAATCAATAAGGCAAAAATCGGCGTTAGAATTCGCCCGATACTGTCTAAAATTTTAGAGGGATTTAAGGCAATAAAATAAGCGGCGGCAAAATAGAACAATGTGAATATGCCTAATCCTTTTCCGCCCACACTTTCCGACAGCATAGGGGAAATGCCCACTTCATAGGCGACTGTCGCCGTACGCGGAATGGCAAAAAAAGGCCCGATGGAAAGATATAAAATCACCAAATAAAGGGTGGCGAACCAAGGGGAAATTTTCTGTGAAATTTCGTCCACATACCCCTTAGGATTTAACATTCCGATAATCAAGGCAAGTACCGCAATCCCCACTCCGGATAAAACAAACCCTACAATCGCCTGCCAAAATTGCCCGCCCGATAATGCCCCTAAACTAGGGGGAAAAATTAAGTTGCCGGCACCAAAAAACATACCAAATAATAAAAGCCCGGTTAGGGCTGCTTTTTTTAGCATCATTGTTATTTTACCTATAAATAAATGGGCGGCGAGTATAGCACGATAATCACCAAGCGCAATGAGACTTGAAAGTGCGGTCAAAAATCCAAAAAATTTTATTAGCAATCTTTTGACGTTTAAAATACAAACAAAATCTCCTATAATTTTCGCTTTTAGGAGGAGCTATGTTTCTTATTTATGTTCTGATCTCACTTATTGCCGGAATGGCACTTGCTTCACAATCCGCCATCAATACCCAATTAGCGAAGGCAGTTGGCAACGAACCTGTTATCGCAACATTTATTTCTTTTGCAGTGGGAACGATTTTGCTCTTTTTCGTTGCCTTGTTTAAAACGGATTTATGGGCAGGATTGGCCGCACTTCCACAACAACCTTGGTGGAAATTAATCGGCGGCGCACTCGGTGCATTAGTGGTATTCACCACCGTGTTGTTGGCACCCAAACTTGGCATTACGGCAATGCTCTTTTTTATCATTGTGGGACAATTAATCACTGCTTCATTTATCGATCATTTCGGCTTAATCGGAATGCCAACTCGAGAAGTGAATATCACCAAACTGATTGGTTTAGCGATTGTTGCATTTGGGCTTATTTTCTATTTCTTTGGCGATAAAATCTTCACCTTAGTGAAAGGATAAGGTGCGGTCAAAATTAGATAAATTTTAAATAACTAAAAAAATTTTCCCGTAAAAAAACCAAACACATTGAAGTGTTTGGTTTTTCATTCAAATCCTAGCCTAATTTTCTATTAAGCAAAATATTGTTCTAAATCATCGCTTCCACCAATGTGTTTACCGCCGATAAAAACTTGCGGAACACTGGTTTTACCGGTAATCGCACGCACAGAAATAGTACTTGCATCACGACCTAAAACGATTTCTTCAAATGTATAACCTTTTGCTTTTAACAATGCTTTTGCTTTTGCACAGAACGGGCAACCCGGTTTTGTGAACACTGAAACAGACGGTTTTGCCGTCCAACCCGGTTTTAAGTATTTGAGCATTGTATCGGCATCAGAAACTTTGAACGGATCGCCCGGCTCTTCCGGTTCAATAAACATTTTTTCTACAACGCCGTTTTTCACAAGCATAGAATAACGCCAAGAACGTTTACCAAAACCTAAATCTTCTTTACCTACCAACATTCCCATTCCTTCGGTAAACTCGCCGTTACCATCCGGAATCACGGTGATATTTTCAGATTCTTGATCTGCTTTCCACGCATTCATTACGAAAGTATCGTTGACGGAAACACAGATAATGTCATCAACACCTGCTGCTTTAAATTCGCACGCTAATTCATTATAACGCGGTAAATGAGTTGATGAACAAGTTGGCGTGAATGCCCCCGGTAATGAGAAAACAACAACGGTTTTATTATCAAAGAGTTCGCTTGTGGTCACATCAACCCAGGCATCGCCTTGGCGGGTGTGAAAAGTTACATTTGGTACTTTTTTACCGGTCATATCGGTTAGAGCCATATTTTTCTCCTTAAATTTGGAATGATGTATGATTGATGATCTAGATTATAGTCAAATTTATGATATAGTCACAATCAATTAATTCTATTCTTTTAATCGCCCCTTTCTATATTATAAGGACATTCGATGAACATTCGTGACCTAGAATATTTAGTTGCTTTATCAGAACATAAACATTTCCGCCGTGCGGCTGACTCTTGCAATGTGAGCCAACCCACATTAAGCGGGCAAATTCGCAAATTAGAAGATGAACTCGGCATTATTTTATTAGAACGCACAAGTCGAAAAGTCCTTTTCACGCAATCTGGAATGCTGTTGGTCGAACAAGCCCGCACCGTATTGCGTGAAATCAAGCTCCTGAAAGAAATGGCAAGCAATCAAGGAAAAGAAATGACGGGACCGTTGCATATCGGCTTAATTCCGACATTAGGCCCTTACCTTTTGCCGTACATTATGCCCACGTTAAAAAAAGCCTTTCCCGATTTAGAAGTATTTCTTTATGAAGCACAAACACAACAATTATTGGAACAACTAGAAACCGGTCGTTTAGATTGTGCTATTTTGGCACGTGTACAAGAAACAGAAGCCTTTATCGAAGTACCGGTTTTTGAAGAAAAAATGCTACTTGCCGTTTCAGAATCACACCCTTGGGCAAAAGAACAAAAAATCCCAATGAACCAACTCAAAGGGCAAGAAATGCTGATGTTGGATGATGGTCATTGTTTGCGTAATCAAACCTTGGACTATTGCTTCACTGCTGGTGCAAAAGAAAATGTACACTACCAAGCCACCAGCCTTGAAACACTACGCAATATGGTGGCAGCGAATGCCGGTATGACGTTTATGCCTGAACTTGCCGTGCTAAATGAGGGAGCTCGCAAAGGCGTGAAATACATCCCTTGCTATTCACCGGAACCGGCCCGTAGCATTACCTTAGTCTATCGTCCCGGTTCGCCATTGCGTAACCGCTATGAACGCGTTGCCAGTGCGGTGAGAAATAAAGTCACCTCAATTTTTAATGGGGAAAAATAATGGCAGGCGTTCGCGCAATTCAAAAAGAAAAAACACGCCGAGCATTAGTGGATGCCGCGTTTAATCAGCTTAGTGCAGAAAAAAGTTTTTCTAATTTAAGTTTGCGTGAAGTGGCACGCGAAGCCGGCATTGCCCCCACCTCTTTTTATCGCCATTTCAACGATATGGACGAACTCGGTTTGGAAATGGTGGACGAAGCAGGGTTAATCCTACGACAGCTTATGCGCCAAGCACGTAAACGCATTGACGCAGGCGGGAGTGTCATCTCGGTTTCAGTGGAGACTTTCTTTGAATTTATTACCAATAGTACCAACGTATTCCGCCTTTTGTTACGAGAAAGCTCAGGAACTTCGCAGGCATTTCGCAATGCTGCCGCACGCGAAATTAAACATTTTGTGGACGAACTCGCCGAATATCTGGTACAAAAGAATGGTTATTCCCAATATATCGCCTATGTACAAGCGGAAGGGATTGTTACAATCGTGTTTACCGCAGGGGCAAATGCATTAGATATGAATAAACAAGAACGGGAACAACTGAAAGAGCGGGTCATTTTACAACTACGAATGATTGCCAAAGGGGCAGATTTTGCCGCACAAAAAGAAAAACATTCCACTCAAAAATAAAGTGCGGTCAAAATTTGGAATGTTTTCCCGACATTATGTAGTAAACGGACAAAGAGAAAATACTGTGAACAGTAGGAACGCGACACTTCGCGTGCTTATCAAAAAACAAATAATTTCAATAGGTTAAAAAATTAAGAACGCCGGTGTGGCGTTCTACTTTTTTACTCGCCAATAATGATTATTTACCATCCCAAGCCTGAACAGCCTCTAAACGGGCTTTAACTTTACTTTGGCTATCGCCTTTGAAGTAATCTTTCTTCAAGCCGCCTTCCCAACCGCCGTAGTTAGGGTTTGGTAACACAATGTAGGTTTTCCCGAATTTAGCTTTATTTTTTGCCACGAAATCACGGCGTTCGGCATTTAATTTTCCGTGTACGGCATCGCCAAAGTCATCGAGGTTATCTCCCATATAAAGGACGATTTCATAGCCTTGTTTTTCAATTTCGGCAAAACGGGCGGCTTTTGCCGATTTATCTTTTTTCAGGTAAAGGGCGGTTTCATCCACACCGTTAAATCCAAGGCGTTTCATATCGTCAATTGTCCCGGCCTTTTCGGTGCTGTCTTTGCGGTTGGTTACATAGAACATTTTGCCTTTGTGTGAATTGACGTAATTATTAAATTCTACTGCACCCGGTACGGCACGAGATTGGCGGGCTTCCACCCAACGTGTCCAATCTTTGCCGTCAAACGGTTTGTTATTTTGGACTTGCCAACCGGCATAAGGGCTGTTATCTAGCATTGTTTCATCTAAATCTACAACCACCGCCTTTTTCTTACCTTTCGCCACTTTTGCTTGATCAAACGCTACTTTTGCGGCGTTATAGGCTTGGTACGCAAGGGCTTGATACTCACCGGAATCTTGCATCCAGTTGAGACCCAGTACGGCTTGCTGTTGTAATTGAGCATCAGCCTGTGTTTGGGAATCTGTTTGTGCGCAGCCTGATAATAGGAAAGCAGAGATTGCAGTAAGTGCGGTCAATTTTAATGTTGTTTTCATTGTTTTTTCCTCTTAGAAAATAAATCTGGAAAAGTATAGCAAGTTTTATCTCAAGGTTGGTGAATATTCCCTTTGCCGATAACAAATTTTGAGCAATTTGTGATTTGGATCATATCAATCAAAAGCACATCAAAAATCAACCGCACTTTCCCATCGCCTTTATTTGTATTTCAAGATAAACTAGGCGTATTTTTATTCCCCTATCGGACGAGACTTTATGCGGCTATTTATTGCAATTTTGGTGGCGATTCTTGCCTTGTTCCAATACGATCTTTGGTTCGGCAAAAATGGTTACTTTGATTATAAAAAAGTATCAGCACAAATCATTGAAAATAAAGCTGAAAATGAAAAATTGGTGCAACGAAATCAAATGATTTCAGCAGAAATTCAAGGACTCACGAAAGGTTTTGAATCCATTGAGGAACGCGCCAGAATGCAACACGATATGGTGAAAGAAAACGAAACCTTCTACCACATTGTTAAAGAGCATAAATAATGCAACGAAAAATTATTGCCATTATTCCTGCCGCCGGTGTGGGATCGCGTATGCAGGCGGATAAACCTAAACAATATTTAACGATTCTAGGCAAAACAATCCTCGAACATACGTTGAATATTATGCTGTCTCATTCTGCGATTGAACGTGTTATTGTTGCCATTAGCCAAAACGATCCTTATGCCGCACGGCTTTCCATTCTTTCCCACCCGAAAATTCAGTTGGTTGAAGGTGGGGAAACCCGAGCCGAATCCGTATTAAATGCCCTGAATGTGATTCAAGAAAGCAATGCTTGGGCGTTGGTACACGATGCGGCGAGACCTTGTTTAAGTGAAACGGATTTGAACAAGTTATTGGACATTCAAGCCCCTCAAGGGGCAATACTTGCTATTCCGGTCACGGATACGATTAAGCGGGCTAACCAAACCGGTGAAATTATTGCTACTGAAGATCGTTCTCAACTTTGGCAGGCGCAAACACCACAATTTTTCCCCTCATTATCACTTAAAAAAGCCCTAAAAGATGGACTAAAACAGAACAATATCATTACGGATGAAGCTTCCGCGATGGAACTGGCGGGATTTCGACCGCACTTGGTGGCAGGGCGAAGCGATAATATTAAAGTAACCCGACCGGAAGATTTAGCACTGGCAGAATTTTATTTAACAAGGAAAACATTATGATAAGAATCGGACACGGTTTTGATGTACACGCATTTGGTGAGGCGAGACCTTTAATCATCGGCGGCGTTGAAATCCCTTACCACACCGGCTTTATCGCACATTCCGATGGCGATGTTGCTTTGCACGCTTTAACGGATGCGCTATTAGGGGCAGTCGCCCTAGGGGATATTGGTAAACTTTTCCCCGACACGGATATGCAATATAAAAATGCGGACAGTCGTGGCTTGTTGCGTGAAGCTTTTCGCCAAGTACAAGAAAAAGGTTATAAGGTGGGAAATGTGGATGTTACTATCATCGCACAAGCCCCTAAAATGCGCCCGCATATTGACGAGATGCGTGCTGTTATCGCTCGCGATTTGCAATGCAATATTGAACAAGTCAATGTTAAAGCCACTACAACGGAAAAACTGGGTTTTACCGGAAGAAGTGAAGGCATTGCTTGTGAAGCGGTAGCGTTATTGATAAAACAATAAAAAATCTATAAAAAACAAAGGCACAATATTTATTGTGCCTTTTTGTTTTGTCGCTATTATGCTTTTTCATCTAAAAGTGCGGTCGAATTTTCTTCCGTTTTTCCAACACTGTCCGATTGAATTGACATTGCATAACGCAAACTTTGTTGGCGGATTTGTTCTGCCGCCGCTTTATCCCCAGCTTGTTCAAAAACATAAGCAGCCATCATCGTATCATTGGATTCAAGCTGTTTAGGGCAAGCGGTTACTTTTCTAAAAGCATCTGCCGCTTTGGCAAAATCATTATTGCGAACATATAAATAACCTAATGCACGGTTAATTCCACATTGTTCGTTTTCACCGGCGTGTTTGGCACGTTTTTCCATCATTTTGATTAATTTGCCATTATCTACCGGTTGCAAACGGGTAATTTGACTGCAAAGTGCTTCACTTAGTGGCGAGTTATCACCCCATTTTTTCAATACATCAAGGGTAAATTCATAAGCGGATTCGTGATCATTGCAATCAATTAAACGTTGAATAAGTGCTACTTTTAAGTCGAGATCATTACGGCGGCGGCGAGGTTGTGCTTCCCACCAAGCAAGTAAACCGTCAACGCCTTCTTCATTCATTTTTTCATCTAACAAGCCATTTTCGGTTTTAAGCTGTAATGCCTTAAATTCCTCCGCAGAATATAAGCCTGAGCGTTGTACAAGCTCAAGAATACGATCAAGGGCTTGATAGGCTTTTGAACGAATATAAATTTCTACCGCTAGTTTTAATACTTCTTTATTGCGATCGGTCATTTCCAATAAACTATCCACGGAACTACGTGCTGCCGGAAGTTTATTTTGTTGGAGCAAAATGCGGGTGCGTGCAATTTCGACAATAAGATTGTCAGAACCGGCAAGTTCTGTCGCTTCAATTAAATAGCGATTGGCACTAAATTCATCACCACGTTGCTGTGCCGCCTCTGCTGCCTTAATTAAATTTAAAATCGGTTCTGCAGAATGTTTGGCGTTTTTACCAATCAATTTTTCCGCTTTGGCATAATCCCCTTCGTTCATTTTCATTAAGCCTTCAAGGGTTTGCTTTTGTGCTTTCACACGTTTACGGCGGGAGAACCAACTATATGTACTGCTACTTAAACGAAAGAAACGGCTGACAATCCACTCGGCGGCATAAATAACCGCCAAGGTTGCCACAAATAAAATGACCAGCGTGGTGATAGACATTTCATAAATACTGTTTGCCGTTTCAATACGTACATAGCCTTGCTGACCGGCAAGGTGAGGGCCTGCAATTAATCCGGCAAGTAAAGCCAGCATTAAAAATAGTGTTCTAAACATAATCTATCCTTATTGTTGCGGCTCGGTTGGCTGTTGTTCGGTTGGCTGCGACTGCGATTCGGTTGATGGCAGCGCAGCAAGCGGTTTTTCTTCCGTTACCACTTCAGGCTTTGCCGATTCCTGAACGGTATCCGTTTCTTTGGGTGGTTCGTTGAATGCTTTTTCAGCTTCAATTTCCACTTTTTTTACATCCATCGGTACGCGATTTAAATATTTATCCAACAAATTCAAGCTTTGTAACTGTGTTGGCACATCTACATAAACCGATAATTCCGCCAGTTCATCCACGGATTTTAAGAAATTTTGTGTTACTTCCGTGTTGGTATCAAAGTAACTACGCACCCAAGTTGCCACGGCTTCCAATGATTGTTTATACAAATCATTTTGTTGGCGTGGTACTGCCATAATGGCTAATTGCAAACGAAGTCGAATATTTTCACGTAAATAAATATCTTGATTCGGTGCGAGTAATTCTTTCTTATCGGCACTTTGTTTTGGTGTGATGCGAATAAAATGATTCAAGAAAGAAACCGCACTTTTCTCCGCATTGGCTTGCCAATCATCCAAAGAATCGGACAGTTTGGTCGAAGTCGGATCATCACCAAAATTAATATTTAACACCGGTAATTCATCGACTGAGTTGGCTAATTGAGAAAGACGCTGCATAACGGCATTTTGATCAATACTATCCACTGAAAGCAGTTGTTTTAAATCCTGATTAATTGCAGTGCGAACCGCCATTGAATCTGCATTATTGACTTTCGCCAAGGTTTCATCGGCTAATTTCAATAGGGATACGCCTGTATCGACATCGTTATCCAAGACGAGTTTGCGTAACGCATTATTCAGTAAGAAATCCGCTTCAGAAAATAGCCAGTCGTTTGGTTGTTGGGCGATCGCCTGTTTGCTCACGGCTTCCACTTGCTGACGCATTGCGGTAAGTTCCTGCGCTTTTGCAGAAATCATTTGTTCAAGGCGATTGAGTTTTTCTTGTGTTGCAGTATTGGCTTTTTCAAGCATTTCAATTTGCGGCGCCGATTGCATTTCATTAGAAGAAACGGAGGTGGCTTGCGTTTCAAGTGCGGTCAATTTTTGCTGAATTTCACTCACTTGTTGTTGCCCGAAATAATAACCGCCTGCGCCCACACCCAAGGCAATCAAAATAGCCAACAGACTCAAGCCTGTTCCACTTTTTTTGACAATTGTTTGAACCGGTTGAACCTGTGTTTCTACTTGATTTTCAACGGTATCCTGTACCGTCTCATCAAGATTTTCTACTGCTTCATTTGGTTTGTTTTTCGCCATATTCATTCCTTACTGGATCATTTAGCTGAGTAATGTATTCAATAACGTTTGATTATCCGCTTTTGGGGATAAAATAATATTCTGCCAACCATATTGTTTCGCAGCGTCAGAAATTCGCCGGCTCACCGTGACTAAGCGGCAAGTTTTAAGCCAATCCTGCTCGCTTTCAGGCACAAATTCAATGAGTGAATGTAAAATTTCTAAACTGGTTACCACCAAGGTATCCACGCCTGAACGCTTACAAATACTGGTTTGTTCTTCATTGTTATAAACAATGGGTTCGCGGCGATAACATTCTAAAATATCAACAATCGCCCCACGTTGTTTCGCTTGCTCAGGGAAATATTCTCTACCGCCATTACCACGCAAAATTAAAATCTGTTTTTCATTAAGTTGTTGCATTGGCGGAAGTGCCAACACACCTTCACTATTTTCTTGAGAAATCGGGTAATGAATAATTCGCTCGCTTTGAGATGAAAAATACGCTGCCGTTTTTTGTCCAACGGTAAAATAATGTAAATCTTCACGCCACTGAAAGCCCGTTTCTTTTAAGGTTTTAACGGAAAAATCAACCGCACTTTTGGAGACTAAGAAAACATAGTCCCCTTGATTAAGCTGGAGCAATTTATTCGGGAGATTTTCTAAATCTTTGCCGCTTTCAAAGGTAAATAAAGGTAAATGTAAAGCAACGATGCCTGATTGATTTAATAAATCAACCAGCTGCCTGCCACGTTCATCAGGACGGGTAACCAGCACCGCCATTATTTATCTCCGGCATAAACTTTTTCGAGAATGCGATCGGCACCTTGAGCAAGTAATTGCTCCGCAATCTGAATGCCTAATGCTTCTGCATTTTCGACCGCACTTTTTCCTTCGGCACGAATAATTTGCGAGCCATCAAGTTCGCCCACAAGCGCACGTAAATAAACTTGATTATTTTCTAATACGGCATAACCACCAATAGGCACTTGGCAACCGCCTTGCAAACGGGTATTCATTGCTCGTTCGGCAAACACACAGGCTGTTGTTTCCTGATCCGCAAGCGGAGCAAGCAATGCTTGGATTGCCGTATCATCAACACGACATTCAATGCCCACCGCACCTTGACCGGCAGCAGGCAAGGAAATATCTGTTTCAATAAAGGAGGCGATACGATCTTCCATTCCTAAGCGAATTAATCCGGCGGCGGCAAGAATAATGGCATCATATTCACCATTATCTAATTTGCTTAAACGTGTACCAACATTACCTCGCAAAGAGCGAATATCCAGATCCGGACGTAATTGTTTCAACTGGCATTGACGGCGTAAACTGGATGTTCCCACAATCGCACCGTTTGGTAAATCATCAAAGGAAGCATATCGATTAGAAACGAAGGCATCACGAGGATCTTCCCGCTTACAAATTACACTTAACCCTAGCCCTTCGGGAAATTGCATTGGTACATCTTTCATTGAATGCACTGCAATATCGGCACGCTTTTCAAGCAACGCATTTTCTAATTCTTTGACAAATAAGCCTTTTCCACCAATTTTTGCCAGTGGCGTGTCAAGAATAACATCCCCTTTTGTTACCATTGAAACGAGTTCCACACTTAAATTGGGGTAAAGTTCTTGCAAACGATTTTTTACAAAATTAGCCTGCCATAGTGCAAGCGGACTTTGCCGAGTGGCAATTTTTAAAATAGTTGGCATTGTCATAAATATAATCAATACATCAGCAATTTTGCCGCCTATCCTATCATTCTTAGGTTAAAAAGTCAGTTCCCATTTAACTTTTCCATAAGATAAGTGATTTCTATTGGTTATTGGAATAGAAGGATACAAAAAAGGCAGATCTTTCGATCTGCCTTCTTACTTTGATTTCAATCCATCAAATTAATTATTTGATTATTTTTGCTACCACGCCCGCACCTACTGTACGACCGCCTTCACGGATAGCGAAACGTAAACCTTGGTCCATCGCGATTGGGTGGATGAGGCTTACTGTCATTTTGATGTTATCACCCGGCATTACCATTTCCACGCCTTCCGGTAATTCAATCGTACCGGTTACGTCTGTTGTACGGAAATAGAATTGTGGACGGTAACCTTTGAAGAATGGGGTATGACGACCACCTTCTTCTTTTGATAATACGTAAACTTCTGATTCAAAATCAGTGTGTGGTGTGATTGAACCCGGTTTCGCTAATACTTGACCACGTTCGATTTCTTCACGTTTTGTACCACGTAATAATGCAC
>NZ_MLHQ01000037.1 GCF_001999305.1 Rodentibacter myodis
GTATGTATGTATGTATGTACTTGCATAGAATCCTCCTTATATCTACACAATTCAACAGACCTATCTTGGTTGTCATTCTGCTCCTTTCTAAAGGTAGAAGCAATAATAAATATTTAAAAATGTGATCATTGTCAAAATAAATTTTATTTTTAATTTTTATAACATTTATTTAACAATGGTCATGTTTATTCTAATGTTTTATATAAATAAAATTTTATGTGTATTTTATTTTTCTATAAGTATAATGCTGATGATTATTCATTATAATGAGACAAGATAAATATGAAAACAATGTTACTGCTCAGTAGTTCAAAATACAAGGAAACAGGTTATTTAGAACATACCATTCCTTGGCTAAAACAATTTTTGGCGAATTATCGTGGTAAGAAAATCGCCTTTGTCCCTTATGCAGGGGTTCGTCGTACTTACGATGAATATGAAAAAACGGTACAAAATGCCTTGGCGGAATTGGAGATGGAGATTGTTTCTGTTCATCGTGGCAAACAACACCGCGATATTATTGAGCAGGCGGACGTGATCTCCATTGGTGGTGGTAATACATTTTGTTTATTAAAGCAGCTTTATGAACATCATTTGATTGAAGCCATTCGAGAAAGAGTGAATGCAGGGACGCCGTATTTTGGTTGGAGTGCGGGGGCGAATGTGGCGGGGCGTTCTATTATGACCACTAACGATATGCCAATCACTTATCCTCCTTCTTTTTCTGCATTACAATTATTTCCTCATCAAATTAATCCTCACTTTATTTCTGGCAAAATGCAAGGTCATAACGGTGAAAGCCGTGAGGAACGTTTAGCCGAATTTTTATTGGTAAATCCGACCGCACTTGTTTATGCGCTTCCTGAAGGTACGGCATTACATATTCAAAATGAAATGGCAACCGTGTTAGGAAATTCACCGGTACTATGTTTTAGTGAGGATATGGAATGTGGCACTTTTGAGGTTGGCACTACTTTTTCTTATTAACTTAAAAGGAATTCGTTATGGAATTATTTAAATCCATTGTTGCGATTATTGGCATTCTTGCCACGATTTATTTTTTGATTAAAAAAGCTGAAACCCGCACCGTATTAATTGGTATTGGTTTACTGATGTCAATTGTTACCCTTAACCCAATGGGCGCACTGGATGCTTTTGCAAAAAGTATGACATCCAGTGGCTTGATTATGGCGATTTGTTCCAGTATGGGGTTTGCTTATGTGATGAAATATACGCAATGTGATACACACTTGGTGCATTTACTCACAAAACCATTAAGTGGGTTAAAATTCTTTTTAATTCCTATTGCCACCGTCATCACCTTTTTCATCAATATCGCAATTCCTTCTGCGGCAGGTTGTGCGGCTGCGGTGGGGGCAACATTAATCCCTGTGTTAAAAAGTGCGGGCGTTCGCCCTGCTACTGCGGGAGCCGCTATTCTAACAGGAACTTTTGGCTCTATGATGAGTCCGGGGTCTTCTCACTCCGCGATGATTAGCGAAATGTCAGGTTTAACCATTACTCAGGTGAACCTTTCACACGCGCCTTACAATATGATTGCAGGTGCGATTGGTGCGATTGTTTTAACGATCTTAGCGATTATTTTTAAAGATTACGGTGAAGAACATCGTAAATCTTATCTTGCCGAACAAAAAGAAAGTAAAACCCAAAGTATTCAAGGTGTGAATGTGTTTTATGCTCTTGCACCGTTATTACCATTGGTTATTTTGGTGATTGGCGGAACGTCTTTACAGCAAACTCCAGGGCTTGAATGGACAAAAATGGGTGTGCCGCAAGCCATGCTTATTGGTGCGATTTACGGCATTATCGTTACTCGCATTTCACCGGTAAAAATTACCGAAGAATTTTTTAATGGAATGGGCAGTTCTTATGCGAATGTACTTGGTATCATCATTGCTGCAAGTGTGTTTGTGGCAGGTTTAAAATCAACCGGGGCGGTGGATGTGGCAATTTCGTTCTTAAAAGAATCGAATGAATTTGTTCGTTGGGGGGCCACCATTGGACCATTTTTAATGGGATTAATTACAGGTTCTGGCGATGCTGCAGCCATTGCTTTCAATAGTGCGGTGACACCACACGCCGTCGAACTTGGCTATACCCATGTGAATCTTGGTATGGCAGCCGCCATTGCCGGTGCGATTGGTCGAACCGCTTCGCCAATTGCCGGTGTGACCATTGTCTGTGCCGGCCTTGCGATGGTAAGCCCTGTTGAAATGGTAAAACGTACGGCGCCGGGTATGGTGCTTGCCGTATTATTCTTGGCATTGTTTATGTTGTAAAACAATAAAAAATCCTGCCGCACTTTTTATTCTCAAAGTGCGATCTATTTTCAGCAAGTTTTTAAGGAAAAAGAAAATGAAATTAGATTTACAACAACTTATCAACTGGAGACGTGAGTTTCACCGCTTTCCTGAAATCGGCTGGAGTGAGTTTTGGACTACTTCACGTATTGCTGATTATTTAGAACACTTGGGCTGTTTTGACATTTTGCTTGGTAATCAAATTATCAATCCGGATTTTGTTCGCGGACGGAAACAAACGGTAGTCGATAGAGGTTTGGCAAATGCCAAAGTCTATGGCGCAAATGAAAAATGGTTGAATAAAATGGACGGTTATACCGGCTGTGTCGCTGTGTTTGATTCCGGTAAAATGGGGAAAACCATTGCTTTACGTTTTGATATTGATTGCGTGAATGTCACAGAAACATGTTCACCGGATCACATTCCTAATAAAGAGGGATTTGCTTCCATCAATGATGGTTTTATGCATGCCTGCGGACATGATTCGCACATTGCCATTGGTTTAGGTACTGCTTTGTGGATTGCACAAAATCAAGACAAAATTAGCGGTAAAGTGAAAATTGTTTTCCAACCGGCAGAAGAAGGTGTACGTGGTGCGGCTGCGATAGCCACAAGTGGTGTGATTGATGATGCCGATTATTTTGCAGGTTCACACATCAGCTTTTGCGCCAATTCCGGCACGGTGATCGCCAACCCGAAAAACTTTCTTTCCACCACCAAAATTGATATTCGCTATCATGGCAAGCCGGCGCACGCAGGGGCGGCTCCCCATTTAGGACGTAACGCTTTATTAGCTGCTGCTCACGCTGTAACACAAATGCACGGTATTGCTCGCCATGGGGAAGGAATGACGCGTATAAATGTGGGGGTCTTAAAAGCTGGTGAAGGGCGTAACGTTATTCCGGTAGAGGCCGAATTGCAACTGGAAGTGCGTGGCGAAAATAAAGCCATTAACGAATATATGACCGAACAAGTGATGCAAATTGTAAAGGGTATTTCCATCAGTTTTGATGTGGCTTACGAAACAGAAATTGTGGGGGAAGCCGTTGATATGAACAATGATGCAGAGCTTGTGCAATTAGTAGAAGAAATTGCCCTTCAACAACCACAAATTCACAGCGTAAACGCCGATTACGCCTTTAATGCCAGCGAAGATGCGACTGTTTTAGGTAGACGTGTGCAAGATCATGGCGGTAAGGCGATTTATTTTATCCTCGGTGCCGATCGCACCGCTGGTCACCACGAAGCAGAGTTTGATTTTGATGAAAATCAATTACTCACTGGTGTGAATATTTATAGTGGGTTATTGCAACGATTGTTGAGTTAACAGCCTTTTAAAATTAAGAGAACAGGTAAAACTGTTCTCTTTTTTCTTAAAGTGCGGTGATTTTTTCTTGTGTTTATATGTTTAAAAAAAATGAGATTTTTAAAGATGGATAATTGGAAGCCTAGTATTGCTTATAATCAGTTGCCTGATCTTCCTCCTGTTGATGAATAGGAAACAAAAGTGATTTTAAAGTAAACAATTAAAGCAAGAGTAGCGCCGGCTGAGTTAAAACAGGCGGCTGAACTGATCCCTCAATCGATGTTAATCAATACATTACCTATTATGGAAGCGAGGGCAAATAGCGAAATTGAAAACGTTGTGACAACAACAGATAAAATTTTTCAATCTTTACAGTTAGAGACTGAAGAGCAAGATTCTACCACCAAAGAAGCATTGCAATATCGTACCGCACTTTTTTTGGGTTTTGTTAGCTTAAAAGATAGCCCTTTTTATACTCAAACAGTGGTGCTTGTTTGTAGTGAAATTAAAGGGCTAGAGATGGACATTCGTAAAGTAACTGGCTGAGGTCTTCAAGGTATTATTCTAACGTTTGAGCGCTGTCGATTCTTGGGTGCGAAGTGTGATGATTGAGTTCTCCTCAATTTGAATTTATTGCAAATATAGTACTTCTTCCAATATCTTTCCTGTTTTCTTACAATAATGCCAAATTTACCCAACTGAGGATTTTATTATGAAAAGACGTCATTTCATCCAAATCGGTGCTGCCGGTATTCTGACTTTAAGTGCAAGCCGTTTGGCAATGGCAAAGGGCAAAACTGATGTGGATTTACGCATTGTCGCCACCACCGATATTCACAGTTTTTTAACGGATTTTGATTATTATAAAGATGCACCAACCGATAAATTTGGTTTTACCCGAGCGGCGAGTTTAATTCGTCAGGCTCGTAATGAGGTAAAAAATTCGGTGTTGGTGGATAATGGGGATTTGATTCAAGGTAACCCGATTGCCGATTATCAAGCTGCGCTGGGCTATAAAGAAGGCAAATCTAATCCGGCGGTAGATTGTTTGAATACAATGTATTATGACGTGGGGACGCTTGGAAACCACGAGTTTAATTACGGTTTAGATTATTTAGCCGATGCGATGAAAGAGGCGAAATTTCCCATTGTGAATGCCAATGTGGTGAAAGTGGGGACGGATGAGCCTTATTTCACGCCTTATGTGATTCAAGAAAAAGAGGTGGTGGATAATAAGGGCAAAACCCACAAACTGAAAATTGGTTATACCGGCTTTGTGCCGCCACAAATTATGGTGTGGGATAAAGCGAATTTACAGGGCAAAGTGGAAACCCGTGATATTGTGAAAACCGCCCAAAAATATGTGCCTGAAATGAAGCAAAAAGGGGCGGAAATTGTCATTGCGTTGGCACACACCGGCCCTTCTGACGAGCCTTACAAAGAGGGGGCGGAAAATTCAGCCTTCTATTTGGCGGATGTTCCACACATTGATGCGGTGATTTTTGGTCATTCACACCGATTATTCCCAAACAAAGAATTTGCCAACTCCCCGAATGCAGATATTGTAAAGGGTACAATCAAAGGTGTGCCGGAAAGTATGGCGGGTTATTGGGCGAATAACATCAGCGTGATTGATTTAGGCTTAACGGAGCATAAAGGCAAGTGGATTGTCACGGAAGGCAAAGCGGTACTTCGTCCGATTTTTGATGCAGAAAACAAAAAACCGCTTGCAGAAAATGATCCGGAATTGACCGCACTTTTACAACCGGTACACGAAGCAACGCGTAAATTTGTGGCACAGCCTATCGGCAAGGCAACGGATAATATGTACAGTTATTTGGCACTCGTGCAAGACGATCCGACCATTCAAATCATCAATCAGGCACAAAAAGCCTATGTGGAAAAAGTTGCGCCAAATGTACCGGCAATGGCAGGCTTGCCTATTTTAAGTGCGGGCGCACCGTTCAAAGCGGGTGGGCGTAAAAATGATCCAAGTGGCTATACGGAAGTGAATAAAGGGGAATTGACATTCCGCAATGCGGCAGATTTATACCTTTATCCGAATACCCTTGTGGTGGTGAAAGTGGCGGGTGAGCAGCTCAAAGAATGGCTCGAATGCAGTGCGGGTATGTTTAATCAAATTGATCTGACAAGTGATAAACCGCAGTCATTGCTTGATTGGGAAGGTTTCCGCACTTACAACTTTGATGTGATTGATGGGGTGAATTATGAATATGATCTCACGCAGCCGGCACGTTATGATGGTGAATGTAAATTGATCAATCCTAATGCACACCGTGTGGTGAATTTGACTTATCAAGGTAAACCCGTTGATCCAAAAGCGGAATTTTTAATCGCAACCAATAATTATCGCGCTTACAGCAATAAATTCCCGGGAACGGGCGATCAGCATATTGTGTACGCTTCGCCTGACGAAAACCGCCAAATTTTAGCGGATTACATTAAAGCCACCAGCGAAAAAGAAGGTAGCGTGAATCCAAGCGCGGATAAAAACTGGCGTTTTGTACCTATCACCGGTAACGATAAATTAGACGTGCGTTTTGAGACTTCGCCAAGCGAACAAGCCGCAAAATTTATTGTGGAAAAAGCACAATACCCGATGAAACAGGTGGGAACTGATGAAATAGGCTTTGCGGTATATCGTATTGATTTGTCGAAGTAATAAAATAAGGTGGGTTGTTTACCCACCTTATTTATATAGGATTGCTTACAAGTGCGGTTGATTTTCACATTGATTATTAAAAATCTCTTTCGCGACAAAAATGGCATTTAAGACTTTGGGAAAACCAAGGTAGCAAATGCAGTGAATAAAGGTTTCTATTATTTGTTCGCGGCTTAATCCTACATTCAGTGCGGCATAAATATGGACACGTAGTTGTTTTTCACATCCTCCTTGTGCGGCTAAGGCTGCAAGTGTGATGAGTTCGCGTTGTTGTAAATCTAAGTGAGGGCGGTTATAGATTTCACCGAAAGCAAATCCAATAATGTATTGTCCTAAATCGGGTGAAATATCTTCTAGTGCGCGCATTACGGCTTCACCCTGCTCGCCGTCAATATGGTTAAGCGTTGTTAAACCGCGTTGTAGTAATGCTTCATTTAACATTATTTACTCCTTCATTGTTTGATTGTTAATTGCAAAAATAGAATAAATTCTGGAGTAAACTCCAATGCAAGGATTTTTTATGAAAATTAAGGAATTTTCCCAAAAGTGCGGTTTATCTGCCGATACTTTGCGTTACTATGAAAAGGAAAATCTTTTACATCCAATAAGGGATGCCAATGGCTATCGAATGTATGGTGAAAGAGATATTGAATGGGTTGGTTTTATTTTGCGATTGAAAGAAATGGGGGTATCTATTTCTCAAATTAAAGTCTATGCACAACTACGCCATTTAGGTGACAGAACAATTCATCAACGCTATGAATTGCTTCTTCAACATCAGAAAAAGTTACAATTACAACAGCAAAAATTAGCTGAACATCAAGCCTATTTAGAAAATAAATTGAAACTTTATCGAGAGATAATGGATCGGTAAATTAACTGCGAGAAGTGCGGTTGATTTTTCCAACGTTTTAAATCCCGCAAATCTGCTATGCCACTTTTCTTTCACGGCTTGGGGTAATTGGCTTTCAAAAATTGATAAAACCAAGTGAAGTTATGGTTAAAAATTGTATCTTTTGGTAAGTATCGTATTGATTTGTCGAAGTAATGAGGATGAAAAATGGCAGCGCATATTATGGCTGCCATTTTTATCTTTAAATTAAAATGATGTTATTATTTTTTGTGTTTTTCCAACCATTTTTTCATTAATTCAATTTCACCTTGTTGGGCTTTAATAATATCTTCAGCCAATTTTCTCATTTCAGGATCTTTGCCGTATTTTAGTTCAACTTCTGCCATTTTTACGGCACCAATATGGTGCGGAAGCATTCCGGCGGCAAAGGCGACATCCGGATCTTTATATTGCATTGCCAATGCCATATCTTGGTGCATTTTATCCATACCCTGCATTAATTCTTGCTGCATTGGCGTGTTGGTTTCATTCATATCCATCGAATGATGATGACCATTATTTGCCATTGCACTGACAGAAAATGCCAGACCTAATGTTGGGATTAACCACAATTTTTTCATTTTTACTCCTCTTTTTGTACTTAGTGAAAATAACGCGGGTATGCTAAAGGTTTACCTAGGGTTAAGGTCAAGGCTAAAACGGGGCATTTTTGTGAAGAAGTGCGGTTGGTTTTTCGGGGTTTTAAATTCCTGCAAACCATCTATGCCATTTTCCTTTTATCACCTGAGGATAATGGGCTTTCAAGAATTGGTAAAATTGCGTGAAATTATTGTTAAAAATCGTATCTTTGGGTAAGAATTGGTAGGTGCGTTGCCCGTTTGGCGTTTGCATTCGTATAAACCAATACTTTCGATTATTCATTGAAACACGCATTTTTTCTAATGCCAGTAAATCATCAAATGGATAATGGTGAATTAATTGGTTTGCCTGAAAGATAAAAATACCTTTTGAATTGAAATAATAGCGTTCTGCACTGAATAATTTCCCACTGCTGAAAGGGATCAACGGTTCACCTTCATATTCCTTATTATTTCGGGTTTGTAAAAAACGAATAAAGGGAATGAGGGTAAAAGTAGAAAAAAAGGCGAGAATGAGAAGTACGATTAAAATATCCATAGGTAAACATTGAGGGATTCTATGTGATGAATTGTACCAAATTATGCGCGTGAAAAATCGGAAAAAATAACCGCACTTTTAAAGTGCGGTTAAAAAGTTATTTATTTTCTTTTGGTAGGCGTAGGAGGGCAAAAAAGAAGCCACCCCAAATTACACCCAGTGCGATAACCATCATAATAATTGCGCTGGAACTCATTTTTATTCTCCTTGTGATTCTTCTATGGTGAGTTTGGTTTCACTTTTCCATTTTAAACGGGAAAGAATAAATGACACGACAAGCAAGCTAATCGCCATTCCCCAACCGAAAATATTAACGAACCAACTTGGGTAGCCTTCATACCCTTCCGAGAAGACTTTTGCCCCTTCGCTAAATAGCATAAAGGCAAGAATACCGGTGGTGAGTACGATACATAAACGCCAGAAGAAGCCTACTTTGAAAGAGGAAGTTTCGTTTAGGTGATTGCCTAATAAACCCAGTTTTTCATTTGCTACGATAGCAACCAATGAAACGAATGCCACGGCAACGATACCAAAATAGTTCACGAATTTATCAAACACATCAAGCATTGGTAAGCCGGTTGTTGTGCCGAATAAAATCACGGAAACAAACATCATTGGCACACCCACGATAAAGGTAACTTTGGCACGGCGAATACGAAGTTTGTCTTGGATTGCCGAGATAATCACTTCAATCACAGAAATAAAAGAAGTTAATGCCGCAAAGGTTAATGAACCAAAGAATAAAACACCTAACACTTCACCGAATGGGGCTTTATTAATAATGGTTGGGAAGGCGAAGAACGCTAAACCAATACCGCCTTTTGCCACCTCGCTGACATCTTGACCTTGTGCGGTTGCGATAAACCCAAGTGCGGCAAATACACCGATACCGGCTAACACTTCAAAGCTACTGTTTGCAAAACCCACCACTAAACCACTGCCGGTTAAGTCGGATTCTTTTTTGAGGTAAGAGGCGTAAGTTACCATAATGCCGAAACAGATAGAAAGTGAGAAAAAGATTTGACCATAAGCGGCAATCCACACACTTGGATTGGAAAGTTTCGACCAATCCGGCGTGAATAAAGCATTTAAACCTTTTTCCGCACCCGGTAAAAAGAGGGAGTAGATCACCAATGCGATAAACATCACAACAAGCACCGGCATTAAGATTGAGGAAGATTTTGCAATACCCTTTTGAATCCCCATAGAAAGTACGCCCAAGGCAATTACCCAAACAGCAATTAACGGACCGGCAACCATTCCAACAAATTCAAGGCTTACGCCGTTGGTAATGTCGCCCATTTTTAAAAATTCACCGATGAAGAAATCAATCGGTTTATCGCCCCACGCACCGCTAAAGGAAAAATAGGTGTAGCTTGCCGCCCAACCTAAAACAACGGCATAGTACAAGCCGATGATCACATTCACCATCACCTGCCACCAACCAAATACTTCAAAGTGTGGGCTAAAACGGCGATAAGATAAAGGTGCGCCGCCACGATGACGATGACCAATCGCATAATCTAAAAATAACAGAGGAATCCCCGCCGTTAATAAGGCGATAAGGTAAGGGATAATGAAAGCACCACCGCCGTTTTCGTAGGTGGTGTAAGGGAAACGCCAAATATTGCCTAACCCCACGGCAGAACCGATGGCGGCAAGAATAAACGCTTTGCGACCCGAGAAGGTTTCACGCTTTTGAGCAGATTGCGTCATAAAATTGTTCCTGTAAAAAATGAAAAAAGAACCCAAATATAATGAAATCTTCTATCTAGTCAATAAAATTGATGAAAGATTAGTCCGAAAAACGCTATTTTCTTATTTCTAACGACATTTTGTTGCCTTATTACTTAGGCATCAAATAGGAATTTATTAATCATTGTATGAGATTTGGTGTTTGCACTATACTAACAACACATTACAAGTTAAATAAAAGAACACTTATGGCAACCCAATCCGACTACCGTTACACCCTTGATTCTGGCGATAAATACCATTTTGATGTGGTAAGTTTTCACTTAACCGAAGGACTTTCCGAGCCCTTTCGTTTAGATCTGATGTTATCTTGCTTTGACCCAAATATTCCGTTTTCGGCATTGATGGATAAACCGGTAACGTTTACTTTTTGGCAGGGTGATAATCCGGTACGCTATGTCAATGGGATTGTGACGGGATTCAGGGTAGGTAAAACGGGCTTTGTGCGCACGCATTATAACATGGTGGTAGAGCCAGCGTTAGTTCGGGCGAAGTTGCAGTCGGACAGTCGTATTTTCCAACATCAAAACAGCGAAAAAATCATCCGTACTTTGTTGCAAAAAAATCGGGTGGAAAAAGTCACCTTTGAACCGTTACCGTTGGATTGGGAGCGGGAATATTGTGTGCAATACCGTGAAACAGATTTTGCCTTTATTGAACGTTTGGCGGCAGAAGATGGTTGGTATTATTATTTCAAGCATGATGTTGTCAGCCATGAATTGTGCTTTGCTCATCAAAGTTGGTCTTCACCAATTTTGGGCTCGCTCACCTATAATGCCAATCCGGCAGGCGACCGTCCTTTTGCCTGTCTTTGGCAGTTTGAATACCGCCACACACTCACCACAAACCGTCAGACTTTACGCGATTACACCTTTTTAAATCCTAACTATAATTTAGAACATCAACATACCGACCAAGCCACCGCCCCGCCCGATTCTTCTTCGGCAAAAAGTGCGGTCAATTCTCCAAAGGTTTATGAAAAGTATGATTACCCTGGCAGATATAAGAGAGACGAACAAGGCAACCCTTTCAGCCTTTATCGTTTAGAGTCTGAACTGGCTCTTTCTGAAACGGCTCTGGCGACGGGAGATGATATGCGCGTCATACCGGGTTATGGTTTTACCCTCGAAGGACACAGCACACCGGTATTCAATCAAGATTGGTTAGTGGTGCGTGTAGAACATACAGGCAGCCAAATAGGCGTGTTAGAGGAAGAAGCGGTAGAGAACGACACTGCCCATGATGGCAACTATTACGAAAACACCTTATTCCTTATCCCCCACTACAAACCTTGGCGCAGTCCACCAAAACCCCGCCCGATTATTCGCGGCACCCAAGTGGCGCATGTAGTTGGCCCTAAAGGAGAAGAAATCTATTGTGACGAATGGGGACGTGTCAAACTACAATTCCCGTGGGACAGACGAGGTAACGGAGACGAACACAGCTCTTGCTGGATACGGGTGGTTCAAGGCTGGTCAGGCGCGCAATACGGCAACATGATGATACCGCGAATCGGCGATGAAGTGCTGGTCAAATATTTAAACGGTGACCCCGACCAACCTATCGTAGTCGGACGCACCTATCACAGCACCACCGAACCGCCTTACACCTTGCCCGAACACAAAACCCGAATGACGATTAAATCCAAAACCCACAAAGGTAACGGGTTTAACGAGTTACGTTTTGAAGACGAAAAAGACCAAGAAGAGATTTTTATCCACGCCGAAAAAGACCTCAACCACATCGTCAAACAGAATGAAACCACCCAAGTGGGCAACAACCGCACCGAACAAGTGAGCCGAAACGAAACTATCCACATCGGCAACAACCGCACAGAAATTGTCACTCAAGACGAAGACCTCACCATCAATCGTGACCAAACCCAAAACATTGGACGTAACCGCATCACCAAAATTGAAAAAGACGACATACTCAACGTCAATAACAACCGCTATGTGAATGTACATGGTGACACCATTATTCACGTCGGCAACGAATTAAACATTGAAGTTGCGCAAAACGGCAGCTGGCAGGCAGGTGAGCTTTTTGAACAGATTTGTGAAGAGTTTGACTTAGAGGGTTATGAAACAGTAGAAATCAGCGGCCCGGGCGGTTCGATAGTCATCAACCGAGAGGGAATTGAGTTGATAGGGAATGTGTATATTGAGGGGGAGTTGATTAAAGAAGATGGCTCCCCTGAAATGGTAAGTAGTTTTAAAACCGCTGTTAACAATGGGCTTCCTTTCGTACAGGATTGTCAGCTGGAGAATAACCAATGATTGAGTTATTACTAAAAGAGCAACAAGAACAAGTTATTGATTACTTTACTCAGCTGATTAAGTCCTATTTGGAGAAACAAAAACATATTTATGTCATTTTAGAGCCGATGGAAGATGACGAGGTAAACCATATATTTTTGAAAACAGGAATGAGTTATACAGAACCTGTCTCACTCTTTGATAACCGCTTGGAAGATGTTGGTCCACGCATTAGTGAGCTTGGGAAAAATAAGGATTTTGACCGTTGGATTATCGAAAAAGCCTTATTTTATCGTTGGACTGCTTTATTTATCAGTGACGTTGATTTAACGACATTCACCGAACATATCAGCTATTTATGTAATGCAGTAACATTTGAGCATAAATCGGTTATTTTCCGTATGTATCCGCCGACAATTTTGAATGAATGGCTAACGGCATTGCAAAAAGAAAATCAGGCTTATCGTGCCTTGGGTGTCTGTTGCGATATTTTGTATATTATGGATTTTCCCGAGCAGGTTGCACATTACCATTTTGAGAATAATCTAGTGACACGACAAGAACTGGATTTGCTTAATCATCAAACACAGGAAATCGTCGTGCCGGTGGAATTTGACTCAATAGACATTCCAACCGATGAAAAATGGTGGCTGACGGAAAATCAGGTAAATAGTTTAAATTATGCTAGGGCTTATCATTTAGTACATAAATTTCGTAAGCATTTTTTAGTCATTCCATCAATTCGTGAAAAATATTCGGTACAAGAGGTTCACAAATATATTGTAGGGATAGTGAACCTGTGTTTTAAATATAAAATAACAGAGACATATTTAATGCAGGAACTTACCGGGCTTTATTTTAATTATGCTAAAAGCTGGGGTGATTCTGAAAAAATTATTATCTCTATATTAGAAAATAATGATGCTAGAAAAGAGGCTATCTTAGAAGATATAGCAAGCATCTTAATTAAAAATGAATCAGCCAGTTAAATTATATAAAAGAAGAATGTAGTGATGAGGTTAAAAATAACAAAATGTAAAAATTTTATAGCAATACTCATATTGTTATTTGGTTATGGTGTTTATTGGTATTTTTATAAAAGCTCATTTTATGTGGCTGAGACGGATTATAGCAAAACACAATGGCGTACGTTTTATGGCAAAAAAACACCGGGATATTTACCTGAATTTTGGGTAACGTATTCAACTAATGCAGACGATCCAAATTGCCAAGAATCATTCAATATGACTTTTGAAGGAAAACCAGTTGCGAGAAAACAATATAAAGAATTTAAGGCGGAAGAAGAAAATAATGGAAAAACCTATATTATTCGTTATCCTGCCAATTATTGGATTGGGCAATGTGAATATCGAAGTTATGGTGGGAAACTTTATTTAGAAGAGAAAAGTGATGATCCTAGATTAAATCAAGAGCCTTACAATAATAAAAATCAATATTACCGATTTACTTTAATTCATGGAAAAAAACTGGTTGATTTTTCTATAAGATCTGATGACTACTTATCTGGAAAAAAATCAGAACGTCAATCACCTATATATCTTAATCAACCTAGGTATGATGTTTTTTGTTTTAAGAATTCATATTTTAATGAATTTATTAATGATGTTCGACATTTAATTTCTTGTGAAAATTACGAAGAAGAGAAAAAACATTATATAAATTCATTCGTCTTTTATACAGCTTCTTACTGGAATAATACCCCTGATATTATGATGAATCTAAAAGTGAGTAAGATTGATTATTGTCTATCTATTTTTTCTGGAGAGAATGAGTGTGTTAATAGCAATAAACCTATATTGCGAGGGAATTATTTTAACTGGGAAATAAAAAAAGAATGGTTTGATGATTTTTATGATGAGGAAGTAAAAAATGACCGTCCATAAGGGATTTAAGTATTATTAATGATTGCCGAGAGTTAGGATATAGTATTCTTAATACTTTGATTAAGGCTTATTTAAAAGAGGGTAAAATGTTTAAACTAAGTAAATGTAAAATCTGCATACTCATATTTATGTTGTTATTTGGTTATGGGGTTTATTGGTATTTTTATAAAAGCTCATTTTATGTCGCTGAAACGGATTATAGCAAAACACAATGGCGTACGTTTTATGGCAAAAAAACACCCGGATATTTACCTGAATTTTGGGTAACGTATTCAACTAATGCAGATGATCCAAATTGCCAAGAATCATTCAATATGACTTTTGAAGGAAAGCCGGTTGCGAGAAAACAATATAAAGAATTTAAGGCGGAAGAAGAAAATAATGGAAAAACCTATATTATTCGTTATCCTGCCAATTATTGGATTGGGCAATGTGAATATCGAAGTTATGGTGGGAAACTTTATTTAGAAGAGAAAAGTGATGATCCTAGATTAAATCAAGAGCCTTACAATAATAAAAATCAATATTATCGATTTACTTTACTTCATGGCGGAGATATTACGAATTTTTCTTTGAGACCAGATAGTTATTTAAGTGAAAGAAAAATAGAACGTCAATCACCTATATATTTAAATCAACCTAAATATGATATTTTTTGCTTTAAGAAAGTTAATTTTTTATCAGGATTAAATGAAAGCGAGCCTAAAAAGATTGAATTAATGAATTGGCTATCTTGTGATACGTATGAGGAAAATAAAAAAGATTATCTAGGGTTATTTTTATTTTACACTGAGGAATATTGGAATGAGCATAAAAATATAGAAATTAACTTGAGAATTAGTAAAGATAACTATTGTGTAGATAACTCTCGTTATTTAGAAGAATGTTTAAAGTATGGCTATAATATTCTTTCAGAAAAAAAATATAAATGGAATATAAAAAAAGAATGGTTTGATGATTTTTATGATGAGGTCATAACAAATGACCGTCCATAAAGGATTTAGTATTGTTAATGATTACCGAGAGTTAGAATATAATTTCTTATACTTTGATTAAGGCTTCTTGAGAAGAGGGTAAAATGTTTAAAATAAGTAAATGTAAAATCTGCATACTCATATTTATGTTGTTATTTGGTTATGGGGTTTATTGGTATTTTTATAAAAGTTCATTTTATGTAGCTGAAACGGATTATAGCAAAACGCAATGGCGTACGTTTTATGGCAAAAAAACACCCGGATATTTACCTGAATTTTGGGTAACGTATTCAACTGATGCAGACGATCCAAATTGCCAAGAATCATTCAATATGACTTTTTCGGGGAATCCTGTTGCAAGAAAGCAATATAAGGAATTTAAGGCGGAAGAGGAAAATGATGGTAAAACCTATGTTATTCGTTATCCTGCTAATTATTGGATTGGGCAATGTGAATATCGAAGTTATGGCGGAACATTTTATTTAGAAGAGAAAAGTGATGATCCTAGATTAAATCAAGAGCCTTACAATAATAAAAATCAATATTACCGATTTACTTTAATTCATGGGAAAAAAGTAGTTGATTTTTCCATAAGATCTGATGACTACTTATCTGGAAAAAAATCAGAACGTCAATCACCGATATATCTTAATCAACCTAGGTATGATGTTTTTTGTTTTAAGAATTCATATGTTAATGAATTTATTGATAATAATTTAATTCTTAGTATTGCCTGTGAGAATTATGAAGAAGAAAAAAAACATTATATAAATTCCTTTTCCTTTTATACAGAGTCTTACTGGAATAATAACCCTGATATTATGATAAATCTGAAAATTAGCAAAGTGGACTATTGTCTATCTATTCTTTCTGGAGAAAATGAATGTATTAATAGTAATAAACCTATATTGCGAGGGAATTATTTTAACTGGGAGATAAAAAAAGAATGGTTTGATGATTTTTATGATGAGGAAATAACAAATGACCGTCCATGAAGAATTTAGCATAATCAATAATTGTCGAAAATTGGAATATAGTTTGTGGTTAAAACATACGGATAAATACAACTATATTAATGCGTATAATCTCGGTTATTTGTCTAAACTTGCTTATAGTAAAGTTATTCTAGATAACCAAAAATGGAATTTAGATTTTCAACATTTTATTGATAAAGCGAGGGAGCCTTTTCGGGATTGTGAGCTTGAGGATTGGACTCAGATAAAACTCACTTCAATAAAAAATGAAAAGGATGAGATTTCGACCAATTTTAAACCTTTTATTGATGTATTCTTATTTGGCAACAATCAAGGTATTCAAAATGAAGGCTATGTCGATGACAAAACTGTGAGTGTTTCTGCGCTTTTTTATATGGATGAAACACGCGCAGTCATTGCGGTTCGAGGCACACAAGAGACAAAAGATTTTGAAATTGATGCTGATGCCTTACAAATAAAGCCTGATTATGGAATTAAAGGAGAGGTGCATAAAGGGTTTTATACACAAGCTAATAAGGTTATTTCTGATCCTAATTTTGCATATTTTCTTATTACTACTAAAAGAACAAATAAAGAACTTTATGTTACAGGTCATAGTCTAGGTGGCGCTGTTGCGACAATTTTAAGTGCTTATCTGGTTGAACAAGGATTTAAGCCCTTGCTTTATACCTTTGGCTCACCGCGAGTAGGGAATGCTGTTTTTGCCAAATATTATAGCGATAAGTTTACCCATTTTCGCCATGTCAATGATTTTGACATTGTGCCGGTATTACCGGGGCGGGTGCTTGATGGAAATTTGGATAAAATTCTGACAACAGCATATGAAGCACAAATTCGTGGTGATGAATATCCTTTTATGACAGGCATTATGTCTCTTTTTAATAAACAGAAAGATTACTATACCCATCATGGAAATCTTTGCCAGATTGTGGGAGATGAAGACGTAAGAATGATATTGCCATTTTCTTTACATGAAATTAATCAAATTAAAATGGCGAATATTTCAGAGGATGAGATTATAAAAAAAGAAGATAGAACACATTCTGTGAAATTTAATATTCATTATCATAGTATGGATACTTATTTATCAAATATTGAGGCGATTATTAAATTACTTTATCACTTCTACAAAGTAAATAACCATTGTATGAGAGAATCTATCGAGAACTGCCAAACACACTCTTTACATCATTTTATCGTATTAAGTAAAGAAAAATTAATGCAAAAAATGAGTATTTTGCAAGATCAAATTAATAATATTCAACAAAAGGTACAAGAAATCGCTCGCAAAACTAATCATGCTATCCCATTACCTTCATCAACATTTAGAAATCAAGAGAAAAAAATAAAAGTGTATAAAGAACTTCTCAAAAAATTAGAAAAAGTTGAGAAAATAAAAATTGATCAATATGAACTTTACTCTCTACATATAGGAAATAAGGATATTGCGAAACAATTAAATGACCTAATAGCATAATATCGGAATCCAAGATGGTTATTGGTTAATTAATTAGGCGTTATCTTACTTTTAGATTGGAATAATTAAAGTAGGGTATTTCTTTAGGGTGATAAACGGTCTATTTGGAATGCTAAATTTTCCAACATCAAAACAGCAAAAAAATCCTCCGCACTTTGCTACAAAAGAACCGAGTGGAGAATGTAACGTTTGAGCCCTTACCGTTGGATTGGGAGCGTGAATATTGCGTGCAATATCGTGAAACGGATTTCGCCTTTATTGAACGCTTAGCGGCGGAAGAGGGCTGGTATTATTATTTCAAGCATGACGTTGTCAGCCACGAATTGTGCTTTGCTCATCAACGTTGGTCTTCACCAATTTGGGGCTCGCTCAGGTACATCGGTACGATGCTTAACGCTAACGATAATCGCGCTCTCAAAAAGAGCGGTCATTTTTACGGAATGTTTTGTTAAAAAATAGGTCTATGAAAAGGTTTTTCTCACAAACTAAAGGAATATTTTATGGATTTTAATCAAATTTTAAATCAAGTGGTGAACATTGCGAAAAACTCTGCCGGTCATCTACAAACCGGCAATCCGACTTTGGATACCATTGGCAAAGTTGGCGGCGGTGCGGCGGTTGCCGGAGTACTTTCTATGATTTTAGGGCGTTCTGGCGGTGCCGGGTTGGCAAAACTGGGTTCATTGGCGGTGCTTGGCAATCTGGCTTATCAGGCATATCAAAATTATCAGAAAAATCAGCAGTCAAAACCGGTTATGTCTGAAAATGAATTTGATGTGCTTGGTTCGTCTTCACAACAAGACGCCGGCACATTGATTTTGCGCACAATGATTGCAGCGGCGGCTGCAGACGGTGAAATTACCGAAGAAGAAAAACAAACCATAGCCAATGAAATGGGTAATAATGCAGAATTGGCACAATGGATTGAAGCGGAAATGGCAAATCCGATTAGTGTGAGTGAGATTGCCCGTCAAGTAGGAAATGACACGGCACTTGCGGCAAATGTTTACCTTGCCGCCCGTTTGGTGTGTAAAGAATTATCACGCAAAGAGATTATTTTCCTTGCCAATTTGGCAGAAGCCCTTGGCTTAGATGAATCCCTCGTGGAGCAACTCGAAAAACAAGCGGGTTTTTAACCGCACTTTCTCCTGTTATTTCTCTATAAAAAGCACGACAAGATCATTTGTCGTGCTTTTTTTGTTTTTTTCGCCCTTTCCCCTACCAATGCAAGAAAATTTCGCTACAATGCAAAACCTCACCTATAAAAATTAAACAAAAATAGGATGCAAACATGACCGGTGCTCAACTCATTATGGAATGCCTTAAGGCACACCATATCACAACACTTTTTGGTTATCCCGGTGGCGCGATAATGCCCACTTATGATGCCCTCTATGATGCAAATTTAGATCATTTACTTTGTCGTAACGAACAAGGTGCTGCAATAGCGGCAATTGGCTATGCCCGTTCTACCGGTAAAGTGGGCGTGTGTATCGCCACCTCCGGCCCCGGTGCGACCAATTTAATTACAGGGCTTGGCGATGCAATGATGGATTCCGTTCCAATCATTGCGATTACCGGTCAGGTTGCCGCTCCTTTAATCGGCACGGATGCTTTCCAAGAAGCGGATGTGCTGGGGTTATCTTTAGGCTGTACCAAACACAGTTTTATCGTGCAAAGTGCGGATGAATTAGCCGATGTTTTTGCTGAGGCGTTTGAAATCGCACAAAGTGGTCGTCCCGGTCCAGTGCTTATCGATGTTCCACGCAATATCCAAGTGGGCGAAGTGCCGGCACATATCCAAGCCTATGTAAAAACACCCACAAAACCGACCGCACTTTCGGAAGCATTGCTTGATCAAGCCAAAGCATTATTAAAAAACGCCCAAAAACCGGTACTTTATGTGGGCGGTGGCGTGGGAATGGCAAAAGCCGTGCCGGCGTTACGGGAATTTTTAGCCGAAACCCAAATACCGTCTGTTTCCACCTTAAAAGGCTTGGGGGCGATTGATCCGACTGATGATGTGTATATGGGAATGATCGGAATGCACGGCACCAAAGCGGCAAATTTTGCCGTGCAGGAATGTGATTTATTGCTTGTGTGTGGCGCACGTTTTGATGATCGCGTTACGGGGAAACTTGATACTTTCGCTCCCAATGCTAAGGTTATTCATTGTGATGTTGACGTGGCGGAAATTCATAAACTTCGCCGTGCGGATGTGGCATTGCAAGGGGATTTAATTCAAGCCTTAAATGCCCTCAAGCAGCCGTTGGATATTGATCCTTGGCGTACACACGTGCGTGATCTGAAAGCTAAATTAGACTTCACTTACCTAGATAACGCAGGCAATCGACCGATCGATCCTTGGGCATTGCTCAACACTCTTTCTCATCGCAAACCGCAAAATGCGGTGATCTGTACCGATGTGGGACAACATCAAATGTGGTCGGCACAACATATGCAACATTTCGCACCGGAAAATTACATCACCTCAGCAGGCTTTGGCACAATGGGATTTGGTTTGCCTGCCGCTATCGGGGCGAAAAAAGCCCGTCCGCAAGATGACGTGATTTTAGTCAGCGGAGACGGTTCATTTATGATGAACGTGCAAGAGCTGGGTTCTATTAAACGTGGCAATTTACCGGTGAAAATATTGTTATTGGATAACCAACGCTTGGGAATGGTTCGCCAATGGCAGGATCTATTCTGGAACAAACGCCGTTCTGAAACCATTTTAGAAGATAACCCCGATTTTGTGATGCTTGCCAATGCCTTTGGTATTCCTGCCGAACGAATTGAGCGGGCAGAAGAGGTGGATGCCGCCCTCACCCGATTATTAGAAAGTAAAACAGCCTATTTATTACACGTCTGTATTCCGCCGGATGATTGCGTTTGGCCGCTCGTGCCACCGGGTGCCTGCAATGCCGATATGCTGGAGGAAATATAAAATGAACGAATATCAAATTAAACTCACCGCCCGCCATCGTCCTGAAGTATTGGAACGCATTTTGCGGGTGGTACGTCACCGTGGTTTTACCGTTACTGCAATGGAAATGGAACTTATCGAACAAAAAGTGCGGTTAAAAATCACCGTAAAATCCGACCGCACTTTGGATTTGTTGGTAAATCAGTTGGTGAAATTGCCGGATGTTTTAACCATTAATTAAGAAAGAATATAACGATGTCATCACATCATAATTTTAACGAAATTTACTTGGAGAGATAATCAATGCCAAAACTACGTTCGGCGACCAGTACACAGGGTCGTAATATGGCGGGCGCGCGTGCCTTGTGGCGTGCGACAGGAATGAAAGAAAATGATTTCGGCAAGCCGATTATTGCGGTGGTGAATTCCTTCACCCAATTTGTGCCGGGGCACGTTCATCTTAAAGATATGGGACAGCTTGTTGCGAAAGAAATCGAAAAAGCAGGTGGCGTGGCGAAGGAATTTAATACCATTGCTGTGGATGACGGTATCGCGATGGGGCACGGTGGAATGCTTTACTCATTGCCAAGCCGTGATTTAATCGCAGACAGCGTGGAATATATGGTGAACGCCCACTGTGCCGATGCGATGGTGTGTATTTCCAACTGCGACAAAATCACCCCGGGAATGTTGATGGCGGCAATGCGTTTGAATATTCCGACTATTTTTGTGTCCGGTGGGCCGATGGAAGCGGGGAAAACCAAACTTTCCGATCAACTTATTCGTTTAGATTTAATTGATGCGATGATTGAAAGTGCCGATCCGAATGTATCTGATGAGCGAGTCGAGGTGATTGAACGGAGTGCTTGCCCGACTTGCGGTTCTTGCTCAGGAATGTTTACCGCAAATTCAATGAACTGTTTAACGGAGGCTCTTGGATTGAGTTTACCGGGGAATGGTTCAATGCTTGCCACGCACGCAGACCGTAAAGAATTATTCTTAAAAGCCGGTCGCCAAATTGTGGAGCTTTGTAAACGCTATTATGAACAAGATGACGAAAGCGTTCTGCCACGTGCAATCGGTACCTTTGAAGCCTTTGAAAATGCGATGAGTTTGGATATTGCAATGGGCGGTTCAAGTAACACGGTATTGCATTTGCTTGCCGCCGCACAAGAAGCAGGCGTGGATTTCAAAATGGAAGATATCGACCGCTTATCCCGCAAAGTGCCTTGTTTAAGCAAAATTGCACCAAATACCAATAAATATCATATGGAAGATGTTCACCGTGCAGGCGGTATTATGGGGTTATTGGGGGAATTGGATCGTGCCGGTTTAATTCATCGCAATACCAACACCGTGTTGGGAATGACCTTAGAACAACAACTCAACCAATACGATATTATTCGCAACCAAGACGAAGATTTACATAAATTCTTCCGCGCCGGCCCTGCCGGTATTCGCACAACGGAAGCCTTTTCACAAGATTGCCGTTGGGATACGGTGGATGATGACCGAGTGAACGGCTGTATTCGTAATAAAGAAAATGCCATTTCACAGGAAGGTGGTTTAGCAGTGTTGTTCGGCAATATTGCGAAAGACGGCTGTATTGTGAAAACTGCAGGCGTGGACGAATCCATTTGGAAATTCACCGGCACCGCAATCGTATTTGAAAGCCAAGAAGACGCTGTTGCAGGCATTTTAGGTGGCAAAGTGAAAGAAGGCAATGTCGTGGTGATTCGCTACGAAGGCCCGAAAGGCGGGCCGGGTATGCAGGAAATGTTGTATCCGACCAGCTATTTAAAATCAATGGGCTTGGGTAAAAAATGTGCTTTATTGACGGATGGACGTTTCTCCGGCGGTACATCGGGATTGTCAATCGGTCACGCTTCCCCTGAAGCGGCTTCAGGTGGCGCGATTGGTTTGGTGCGTGACGGTGATGTGATTGAAATTGATATTCCGAATCGTGCGATCAATCTTCAAATTAGCGATGAAGAACTCTCCACCCGCCGTGCGGAACAAGACCAAAAAGGCTGGCAACCGGCAAACCGCCAGCGTGAAGTGTCATTTGCCTTGAAAGTGTTTGGTCATTTTGCCACCTCCGCAGATAAAGGTGCGGTGCGTGATAAAACGCTTTTAAAATAAAGATAGGTGTAGCTTGGTTGTAAGCCACGCACGATTGATTAAATCGCTTTTTCGTGCGTGATCCAAGGTTTACACATCTACAAAGTGCGGTTGTTTTTTTACGATTTTTCAAAAAAGTAGAGACGCCACGCTTGGCGTCCGATAATTTGTTTGAGTTTTTTAATAGAACGCCGGCGTGGCGTCCCACGATTAAATATCAAAAAAATTGACAGCACTTTTCTTAATGTATCAATCATCATCTTAGACTTATAAATGGCAGGTGAAAGCCTTCCAATACAACATTATGAAAAATCTACTCTCAAATTCTCAACCCAACCAAAATGACTATATCAATGCCGTGGTAAAACTTGGTTCACGGGTTTATGAAGCGGCAACCGTTACACCATTACAAAAAATGGGCAAATTGTCGGAACGCATACATAACAACATTTGGATTAAACGTGAAGACCGCCAACCGGTAAACAGCTTTAAATTGCGTGGTGCGTACGCAATGATTTCCTCTCTTTCCGCAGAGCAAAAAGCGGCAGGGGTAATTGCGGCTTCTGCCGGCAATCACGCACAAGGTGTCGCCTTATCTGCCAATCAGCTTGGTTTGAAAGCCCTAATCGTGATGCCACAAAACACGCCGAGCATTAAAGTGGATGCGGTGCGTGGTTTTGGTGGTGAAGTGTTATTGCACGGTGCCAATTTTGATGAAGCAAAAGCGAAGGCGATTGCCCTTTCTAAAGAAAAAAATATGACTTTCATTCCGCCTTTTGATCATCCACTGGTGATTGCCGGTCAAGGCACGCTTGCAATGGAAATGTTACAGCAAGTGGCGGATCTGGATTATGTGTTTGTACAAGTGGGCGGTGGCGGCTTGGCAGCCGGTGTGGCATTGGTGTTAAAACAATTTATGCCTGAAATTAAAGTGATTGGGGTGGAATCCAAAGATTCAGCCTGTTTAAAAGCAGCCCTTGAGAAAGGTGAACCGACCGATCTTGCACACGTGGGCTTGTTTGCCGATGGCGTGGCGGTAAAACGCATTGGCGATGAAACCTTCCGCCTATGCCGACAATATCTTGATGATATGGTGTTGGTGGATAGCGATGAAGTGTGTGCGGCAATGAAAGATTTATTTGAAAATGTGCGTGCCGTTTCCGAGCCTTCCGGTGCATTAGGTTTGGCGGGCTTAAAAAAATATGTGAAACAGCATAATATTCAAGGCAAAAATATGGCGGCGATTTTATCCGGTGCTAACTTGAATTTTCACACTTTGCGTTATGTGTCCGAACGTTGTGAAATCGGCGAAAATCGTGAAGCCTTGCTTGCGGTGACAATGCCGGAGAAAGCGGGGAGTTTTCTTAAATTTGTTCAGGTATTGGGTAGTCGTGCGGTAACGGAGTTTAGTTATCGTTATGCCAATGATAAACGTGCTTGTGTTTTTGTCGGGGTTCGCACCGCAAACGAGCAAGAAAAAGCAGATATTATCGTTGATCTGACACAAAATGGCTTTGATGTAGAAGATATGTCTGATGATGATATTGCGAAAACCCACGTGCGTTATTTAATGGGCGGACGTGTGGCGAATCATAATGAACGCCTTTACACCTTTGAATTTCCGGAACAGAAAGGCGCATTGTTGAAATTCTTGGAAACCTTGAAAAATCGTTGGAATATTTCGTTATTTCATTATCGTGCGCACGGTGCGGACTATGGCAACATTCTTGCCGGATTCCAACTTGATGAATCCGAACAGGCGGAATTTGAACAGGCACTAACACAATTAAATTATGTGTATGAAGATGTAACGGAAAGCAAATCCTACCGTTATTTCTTACGTTAAAAACACGGCAAAAAATGACCGCACTTTGATCTGTTAAAGTGCGGTTATTTTCTTCTTGGCTATTTTGACCATGATTCCCCTTGCGGATTTCCTGTATAAAGGTGTGAGCCGTCCTAGATAAATTGGGTGTGGGGTATCTTTTCACCCCGTACCGTTAATGCCTGTTATGACAAGAAAAATCAAACCTGACAGTTGAGTTTATACAGACACTTATCGCTGTTATAATGCCCTTGATGTGGGGGAATTTCATCACGAAAGGATTAATCATTCTGAGTTATTTGCGGTGAAACAAAGCCATATTAATGGCATTGAGAATTTTTGGAATCTGGCGAAGAGTGTCTGAGAAGATATAATGGAATAAACCAAAAAAATTTTCCATTGTTCTTGAAAGAATGTGAATTTCGGTTTAACTTTGGGATACTAGAAGAGCGGTTAAAAATACTGAGAAGATGGTGTGATATTTAGGGCTAATCTACTACGGCCCCAAAATAAATTATTTCATATTGTTATTATTTTCTTGTAAATTTATAATTAAGAGGATCCCTATGGCCCCCCAATCCAACTACCGCTACACCCTCGATTGTGGTGATAAATATCGGTTTGATGTCATCAGTTTTCATTTAATCGAAGGACTTTCCGAACCCTTTAAATTGGAATTGCAGTTATCAAGTTTTGACCCGAATGTGTCCTTTTCGGCATTAATGGATAAGTCGGTGACCTTTACCTTTTGGCAGGGTGATGAAGCGGTGCGGTATGTGAATGGGGTTGTCACCGGATTTCGATTGGGCAAAAGCGGTTTTGTGCGCACTCATTATCAGATGGTGGTGGAACCGGCATTGGTGCGGGCGATGTTGCAATCGGATAGCCGCATCTTTCAGCATCAAAACAGTGAAAAAATCCTCCGCACTTTATTGCAAAAAAATGGTGTGGAAAATATGACTTTTGAGCCTTTGCCTGCTGATTGGGTG
Source organism: Rodentibacter myodis (assembly GCF_001999305.1). Lineage (GTDB taxonomy): Bacteria > Pseudomonadota > Gammaproteobacteria > Enterobacterales > Pasteurellaceae > Rodentibacter > Rodentibacter myodis. Next base: position 25,564 of record NZ_MLHQ01000037.1, read on the forward strand.
CGTGAATATTGCGTGCAATACCGTGAAACGGATTTTGCCTTTATGGAACGTTTGGCGGCAGAAGAAGGTTGGTATTATTATTTTGACCACCATCCTGACCGGCATACATTGCGTTTTGGTCATCGAAGTACCGCATCCCCGGTTTTAGGCACGCTGACCTATAACGCCACCCCCGCAGGCGACCGCCCTTTTGCCTGTTTATGGCAGTTTGAGTATAGCCGAAAACTGACAACCACCCGCCAAACCCTCCGGGATTACACCTTCTTAAATCCGAACTACCACCTTGAACATCAGCATAATTCTTCCCCAATCCCTTCTTCTCAAAGTGCGGTCAATTCTGCGGATGTTTCTTCTCTTTCAGCGTCTTCTACTTCTACTCCTACTTCTTCGCTTTCTCCTGATTATGAAAAATACGATTATCCGGGCCGATATAAACGAGATGAAC
>NZ_MLHQ01000038.1 GCF_001999305.1 Rodentibacter myodis
ACAAAAATCATCGCAAGCCCAATATAAATATTGAAACGGGCAAGTAAGGTTAATCGGTGGGTAAGTGCGGTCTGTTTTCCGGCTAAAATGCCTAAGGCACCAAATGAGGTTTCAACCGTTAAACCGCCAATCCCTCTTAACATTGCGCCATAACCGGAAACGTTATCGCCCTTATAATTCGCTTCTTTCCAGTTGCCGTATTCTATCAGCGCACCAAGCGAGGCGAATAATGTATTGGCGCTCATTAATGCTGTTTTGAAACGGGTAAAATAGCGATCGAATTTTTCCGGCGTTTTGTTTGGGTCAAGTACAATGATTTCTTTTTGTGGTGCATTTTCTATGGCGGCGTAAATTCGTTTCGTCAGTTGTTTGGCGTAACGTTCTAATCCCGTTTCTGAGTCGGCTGTGTTTTGGGCAAACATTAGCATTAATGCAAGCGTTGGATCGTTGGCTAAACGCCCCTCTAAGGTTTTACTTTTATCTTCAGAAAAGAAGTCGAAAACCGGTGCAAAGGCTAATAATTTGGTTAATCCGACATAGGTTCTCGAATTTTCTTGGAAAATAGATGCGTTTATTGGAGTTTGGGTGATCGCCGGTTGATTGTTTTTACCGCCAACCAGTTTAAAGCGTTCCTCTATTTTTCTCACCCCTTTAGGCGGTTTTACCTTGTTAGCACTGTGCTTGCCATTGTCTTTTAACTTAATTTCTTGTGTATAAGGATTGACTTCATAAACGCGTTGAATTTTCTCACGAAGCCTTATTTGAGGTGACCTTGCATAAAGATCTCTGATATATACTTTATCCACAATCACATTCACAAATAAATCATAGGCCGGCATATCAAACGTATTTGATTGCGCGAGTGTTTCTAATATGCTTAGCACTTTTCCCATATTGTCAAAACAGTCTTTTAATGACCCGTTGAGATTGTTATCAACTTGTTCAGTTGGCGGAAAATTGAATTTGGTATCTTGTGGTGGGAGCGATGAAATAACGGCATTACGTCCAAAAGGCGTCAAATCAATGCCAAATAACATGCCATGCATAAAGGTGCACCAGTTACTTGCTGCGCGTTCAGAGGGATTGGTGAATAAAATATTGCGAAGCATAGCAAGGCGTTGTGGAATGTTATGGCTATTTAAATGCTTCACCATTACGTTGGCTATATTTTTAAAAGGTTGTCCATAAAGGCTTGGAATCATCGCCATTTTATGAATGGCATTTATCCCTTTAATTTCATTTAGATTCATTTCCAAATCGCCGGCAATCACATTAAAGATTTCCTGATCGCTATTGCTGGATAGATGGCTTTTATGAATAGGTAATGCACGATAATAAGATTGTAGTGTATCGTCCTGTCTTTTACTGTACCAAGCAGCCGAGCCATCAGTTAATGCCGCGTCATAATGGTATTTGTCTTTCCAATGTTCACTTAATACATGGCTGTGAATAAGTTCTGCCGTCATTATGGCATATTCATATTTCCGCAGCTTATCTTGACGTCGTTGCATAAGATAATGATGATAATGCGCTAAATCCCGGGCCGTTCCAATGGCGTCTTCAACGGGAATGATAAATCCGGTTCCGTATTTGGGCGGAAGATGAATTGGCTCTCTTGCTTTTCCAATCGGGGCAAAGCGATATAGATTGCTTTTTTCTTGATTAATGGGGCGTGCATCGTTTGAAAAATCTTTTACGGCTTGTTCCAGATTCACTAGGGGGATAACGTCTTCATCCTGTTCCAAATTAACCCGTTTCATCCAAATTTGTCTACTGCGTTCATCTTTCATCAAAGTCGATAAAAGCTCGGGTGATAATGCCATATCACTATAAAGAATATAAAGGGTCGCGGCTGATTTGGTTATCTCAATGTATTGTTTCGCCATCAATGCCACAGGCGGGCGGGTTTTAACGGGCTCTTCATCAAGGCTTGCCGAATAAAACAGTTGTTGGAAAGCATAAGGAATACCTTCATCTTGTTCGGCAAATTCAGGGGATGAATATTGATAAAGATAAAGTTGGTAGCCGTTTGAGGTATAACTGGCTTCCTCCTCATCGGCGACATCAAGGGTGAGAATATAAATATATCCGTCGCGTGGACGGCGTAATTCATAATCGCTGTTTTCTGTTGGCAATCCTTCAGGTAAAGACAAGGCTTCGGGAGAGGTTGATATTTTTTCCAGTCTCGCAGAAGTCAGTGCCCGTCGTGCAGGATAAATGATGTTTTTCTCTTGGCATTGTGCAGAGGGAGAAATACTTTGAGCGATTTTTTTGTGTGTCGTGTGTTTTGTCATTTTTATTTTAATTGTCTGTATAAAAGGCTTGCGATTTCGTCTTTAGTGTGTCCTCGTTGGGATAAGGAGGATTTCAGTAAATCAACGTTTACATTGTTTCTATCGGCATAGAATAATGCAAGGGCATAGAAAATAATACCTTTTTTCTTTTCGTAACCTTGTGCCACTGCTTTGTCAAGGTATGTTAAAAGCCGTTTTTTATCTTCTTTTACAAAATTATCATTATAATTTTGCCAGATTTCATCTAAATAATCCTGTCTGGTATCTAACCATTTTTGATGTTTAAATCCCTCTATTTCCCAATCTGTCATCACTACCGGAGCTGCTAAGATTTCTTCAGGTAGTGCTTTCAATGTGTAGTAATGAAAACTATCGCCAAATCCGGAACCAAAAGCATAAATAATATTGTTATCATAGCCAAAAAACTTATGGAGTTTGGCGGGGTGTTTGGCGATGATGTTGAGATAATCCCGTAACACTTTCGGGTCATAAAAACGGAAGAAATGCCATTTATCACGTTCATCCTGTAACATAGGGAACTTACGTAGATGCTGGTAAACCGTATCAAAATCGGCATAGGAATGAATAAAAATACCAAGATTATCTTCCCAGTTAAAATCATGTAGGGCAGATTTTAAACTGAATAGTCCCATCATTTCACCGGTGTGAATGTGCTCTTCATCACGGATAACCTCGATTAAATAAGGTGCTACGTTTGCCATACCTTCGCCAAATTTCCCTTGAAATAGACTTTGCATTTTTGCTTTTAGAGTTAGCGTGTGAAAGAAAGGCATTTTATTCGCATCCAGGACAAAATAGACTTTCAAACTTGGTAAGTCCTTGCCATTATCACCACCATATTGGTTAAGATGTCGTTGTTGCACTGTTTTATCAATTTGTGGTTTAGGAAAATTGAATTGAATGGGATTGTTTCTCTTATCAAAATCTAACTGATTTGGAGGCATAGGGAAGTCTTGCCATAAAAGTTGTGCGATAGCTTCCGGTGCAAACAGTTCGGGCATACGGTCAAGCTGCATATCAAGCGGATTGATATTGTCAATGATATGACAATGTAGATACTCAATGTTTTCTTCAATCACCGATTGAGTAGCTTCATCATTTAAAGGAATAACGCGTATTTCATCTTCCGTGATAGTGGGTGCGTGATGAAGTAGCCAAGTTCGACCGTGGCGTTGAAAGAATACCGTTGCCGGAATGGGGGCAAGTTGAAAACGAAAGTGGGTTGAATTTTGAGAAAAGTGTGTTTGGGCTCGTTGTTCAAATTCTTCACTATTTTGAACAAAGGCTGCCAAGGCGACAAATTGATCTAACTGATGGGCTTCTTGCACGTAGGCAGTTGCCAGCCAAAGTGATTTTTTCATATAACCAATCTCAAAAACAAAGTGAAAAACGACCGCACTTTACGGGAAAAGCAAAAGTGCGGT
>NZ_MLHQ01000039.1 GCF_001999305.1 Rodentibacter myodis
GATAATCAAATTAAAAAATACTTATTTCGGTGAAAATTTAATGTTAAGTGGCCATTTAATTTGATATAGTTATACATGTCTATCAAAGACAACAACCGTTTACATTTAATCTTTAAAGTCATAGGAGAATTTTATGCCAACACCAGCATTTATTTCCATTGAAGGTAGTAATCAAGGAAAAATTACAGCAGGTGCATTCACCGAAGATTCTGTCGGTAATGTTTATGTTGAAGGTCATGAAGATGAAATCATGGCACAAGCAATTAGCCATATCGTAACTGTTCCAACCGATCCTCAATCAGGTCAACCTTCCGGTCAACGTGTTCACAAAGCTTTCAAATTTACTTGTTCATTAAATAAAGCGGTACCATTAATGTACAATGCTTTAGCTTCTGGTGAAATGTTACCTAAAGTGGAAGTGACTTGGTTCCGTACTTCTATTGATGGTCGTCAAGAAGAGTTCTTCTCTACTGTATTAGAAGATGCTGTAATTGTAGATATGAACTTAGTAATGCCAAATGCTCAAGATCCAAGTAACGCACCATATACTCAATTATTGGAAGTAAGTATGAGTTATCGTAAAATTAACTGGGATCACACTATTGCAGGTACATCTGGCTCTGATGACTGGCGTAGACCTCAAGTTTAATTTTGTAAGTCGTTAAAAAAGCTAAATAATCCGTTATTTAGCTTTTTTATTTTGTAAGCAAAGAAACTATTTTACATCGTTTTTAATTATTGCATTTACACAATCCCGAGCGTTTTCTTTAAATGTAATAAAAATGGGGAAAACATATTAGTCTTCCCCTATTGAATTAATTACCATTTAGGTTATCTTCAACGTCCACTTCCTCATAAATCTCCACCGGCTCTAATACATCCTTAGTTTCTTTTTCAGTATCAAGTAACTTAGCCGGTAAGTTAAATCTATTCAATGTATTACCAAAGAATGGATTCGTGCCATTTTCAATGGTTAATCGATAATTAATTGCACCACCATTTAATTTAAATGAAAGATCTACTGATTGTCCATTAACCTTCTTAGATGCCATATCAAAAACTCTAAACAGAGACCAATCTCCAGTACGACGTAATGTGGACGAATCCCCTAGAGAAGAGATTAGTGTTAAACTTGTTTCCACATCTTGTCTTGTAGTATTTGGCCAAATTAATCGACTTGCTGACGGTGCTTCATGGCTATACTTAACTAATTGACCATCAATATTCAACGTTGAAGCAGTAAATTTGCCCGAAAGCCCTAGCGGTTTTAAGCTAAATGAGACATTTACATTACCTGATGAATCAAAATAATTTCTTTGAATATCTTGTAGCTCTTGAAGTACAGTTAAAAAGTCTGAAGAAATTATATTTTCTCCATTTACAACTGAAAGCTCGGCATTATCTTCCAAAAAAAATTTCAAATAGTCATTGTAAAAACGCTGCACTCGTCCATTTGGTCCAAAGAAATCTCGAAAATCATCTAATGAGATATTTTGTGTTGCTTTACGATTTAATGGATAACGGTTCGCAATTCTATTTTGGTAGAAACTATAAACATTACGATTCCATAGTGTATTAATTTCATTTAGTGCCGTTTTTAATTCTAATAACCAAGCTTCATCAGCAATTTTATTTAACTGAACAGATAATGGCTCGGCCATTTCGTTTGCCAGGCGTTTCAAGTCAATAGTTGGATTTGTCCGTTCCAAATTCAATTCTGACATTATCGCTTTTAATGCTGTTTGTGATGGTTCGGGCGATTTCTGAATAGTTTGCATATAAAACTTAAGTTCAGAAAGTTTTTTCATTACATCATCAAAATGAGCCTGGCTATCTGTAGATGCTTTTAACTCGTTTGTCAACGGAGCAAAATATTGTGCAATCCGTAACGATGCCATCTGATTTTCTGTCGCGACATTTGTATTTTTACTTGTATTCTCAACATTCACATCCGATAAGCTAGGGTAAATATCGCTATTCTTATCAACCAAATTAACCATTTTCTGCAAAGGTTTTTCACTACCAGTCAAAGCTTCCAAAACATCAACGGCATGACGTAAATCAACAAAATGAACGACACGAAGATTATTCAAAGCATCTTGCCAGGTTTCTATATAATCTATGATATAACGTTCACGAATTTCAGCTGACAAATTTTCCAACTCTTCCTTTGAATAGTTCGTCGTTTGCTGTTTACCAAGAACCCAAGCATCTATTGCGGCGAGCTCCAATAAATCTTGTGCCTTTAAATCATAGAAATCTTTATACGCCCAATCAGTAAATAATGGACTAATTAATGTGCCACTCCAACTAATATTCTTATCTTTAAAAAATAATTTAGGGTCTTCTGTTGTTAAATCACTTTTAAAAATTGTGCTGAACGTTGATCCTATTTCCTCTTTAAGATCTGTTGCAGGTTGTAACTCTGTATTAGCCAAAATTTTGAAATTTTGATAAACACGATCTGCTAATGGCAGCTTGCTATATTCCTGCTGCTTTTCTGCTATTTTTTTATCAAACAGACTCAAATCAGGATCAACATACTTCATCGCGTAGTTAAAATGAGCCATTAATTGACGCTGAATATCCGGATTCTTAGGATAATTCTTCTGTAAATACCCAATCATCCATTGCTCAGGAATCTTAACCTTACGATTTGTAATATCGTCAATCATACGATAAACACGCAATAATTCCAGACCTTCATTGCTATCTTCCGGCAATGCATCCATCTGTTCAATCAGCCCCATCGCTATTTCAGGCAAGAAACGCTCTCCTAAGAATTTTTTATAGACTTCACTCAGTTTTTCACCTACTTTTTTACCTTGATATAAGCCAAAGTCTTCAATAACAGGTAGTGCTTTTTCATAATCCCCATAAGCATATGTTGCTTGACGTAACATATTTAACGGTTTTAATAAATTACGTCCGGTCGGATCCATGGATTGACTTACATTCATTTGGCGAAACTCATCTGTTAATTTAAGTGCTTTAACTGTTGCAGCTTTATTTTGGTAAAAATAACTTTGCCATGTGACTAGCAGACAGATGCCACAAATAGCAATACCAACAGCACCGAAAATAAACTTACGTTTATTTCGGCGACTTTCTTTCTCATTATCGCTCACCAAACCAGCTTCGGGATAAATAATATTTTGGAAAAAATTATATGTGAAATAAGTTCTATGGGATCTTTCCGGTGAATAACTTGGCACCACATGCGGCAAATCAAACTGCTTAGAAATAGCCGTTTGATAAAAATCCATTGGGATACCTTCTTGAAAGATTGAAGAAAAATATACGCCTCTCACATAAGGCGTTGTCGTGAAACGATCACTTTCGAGCACATCACTAATAAATTGCAGTAGAATATTTTGCATCCCACCAAGTTGACGAGCATACATATAAAGCGATTCACGTTCTTCTTGAGAAATTGTTCCTGCAAGTCGATCAAAAATGATTTCTTCAACTTCTTTAACAAAAGCAGAATAGCTATCGGCAAGTTCTTTTGTCCAATTATCAATCTGTTCGTCTGTATTTAATGTAAAAGAGAAACCAAGGTTTTGGTGGCGTTCTGCTTGTTTTAGATCATCATAAAAAGCTTCAAAACCTTCAATAAGATCAGATTTGTTTAAAACAACGTACACCGGAACTCTAGCACCAAACTGCTCAGTAACTTCACGAATACGGTTGCGCAATATCACAGCTAAAGCCTGTCTATCACTATGGTTTGAAGCAATAAGTTTTGGTAAATCAACGACTAAGATAATCCCATTAATAGGACGTTGAGGACGAACATCATTAATCCAATCAAGCAAATGTCTCCACAATCCCTTTGCTACTTTTCCATCAGGATCTTTTTCAGAATTTAATTGCTGGATCATCCCACCTTCGGGATCAAGTAAAATAGCATCATCACTCGCCCACCAATCAATCTGATACATAGTATGTTCACGCATATAGCGCTTAGACGTTCTTTCAACAGCCGTCAAAGTAAATTTTTGATTAGAACGATTAATAAAACTGGTTTTTCCTGATTCAGGTGAACCAATCACCATATACCAAGGCAATTGGTAGATATAGTCTTTATTAGATAGATGCTCTTTTAAAGATTCAGCCATCAGCTCGAGACTATCGTCCTGATCCTTGATATAAGGCAGAATAATATCTTTTTCTTCCTGTTCTTTTTCTAATTCATTTTTTTCTTTACGTAAGCGAATATTCTTTAACTGAAGCTTCAAGATAACGATAATTGCCAAAGTCAATAAAACAATAACTGTTGCAATAATTCGACTTCCTATTCCCACTTGTTTTGCTAATTCATAATCCCAGCCATTTTCGTTTGATATACCAGAAAAGCTCCACGAAGTTCCATAAGTCCAAATGCCAACAAAAAGTAGAATCAGCCCTAACACAAATAACACAGGAAATGAGTTTCTTAAATGCGAAAATATTGGACGTGTAAATTGGCGAAAAAGACCAAGAATTCGGTTTATATAATTCATTAATTATCCTTTAATAATTTGTTTTTTGAACTGCTCTAATTGCTTAAAGAAAGTACTATCCCACTCTTCTACTACATACTTTTTACTATTGTCAATCAACTCAGAAAGCTCATTAAGAGCAATTGCCTGCATGCCCTCTTTTAAAAATAAGCGTATTTTTTCAAATTGGAGATAATGCCGAGAACGAATATCTATAGCCGATTTTAACTGCTCATCAATCAATTTCAATACAGACATAAACCCATCAGATGAATAACGTACCTCAAAATCATTCATCAACTCACCCATTGATGATATTTGGTTAGACGGATTGACCATGGACTCAGCAAACAACCAATTCGAAACTATTTCATTTAAGAATGGTTCACCATTTTGAAATTTTGCAAAATTAAACATTGGATATTTATCAACAAACTGTCTTGTCACATTCCTGATTGCTTCAGCAGCTTCATTAAATTTTAAAGCCTGACAACATTTAGCTGATAAATAACTGCCCTCAATCCAATATGGGCTTGTTGTAACTGTTTTTTCTATGCGCTCCAATAAATCAGTACTTGGAGAAGATGTTATTTGTTCTGTATAGTCACTCACTTTATCCGCCGAAACAGACTGCATCATTGTATTTCCTTGAGCATTCATTTCTGGTAACTGCGTAATGCCATACCATAACCCAAAACGACGACTTACATACCCTAATACAGAAGCAGGTTCAATCGAACAAGTTGTATCTGCAACTTGAAGATAAAATTGCTTTAATCGTCTTGAGTTAGTTAAATCAACTCTATCTATATTAGGAAAATTAGATGGCTCATTAGTGATAGTTTCTTGGACTGATAAAGTAGCGCTTTTTCCAATTTGAATAGTACCCAAGTTCTGATTTGAATTTTTTTCGATTGTCAATAATTTCTCTTTAGAATTTGACCGCTCTTTTACAAAACGCTGAAGTCGATTAAGAACAGATTCAGCATTAGAAACGAAATTAGTCAATTGAGAAATAAGCTCACTAATGAGTACACTAGACCTATCATATTCCACATAAGTAAATTCTATACTCGAATTACCCGCCATTGCATTTTCAATCCGTTCAAAAATAAGGTTTATTGATTTCTCTTTAAAACGATTAACTGTATTATCTTTTGACGGTTTAGGATAGGCAACAAAAAGATATTTCTTATTGAATTCAGAAAATAAAGATAAAAAATCTAATAAATTAGATTTAAAAGCTTTATGTAACAAGGCATACCCCAAATATTGTAACACTTTGTAATCTTTGCAAATATTTGATAAATATTGGGTAGAGTAATTAATTAGTTCATCCCAATTTATACTATCATGTTGTAATGAACCAAATTTTATTACTTGTTCATCAATAGCAGAAAAAACCGCCCCCTCCTCATCAGGAATACCAACCGGAGATCCTTCACCAATAATATCATTTAAGATATCTTGATATTTCATTCTACCAACCACATTCTTTTCTTATAGACGCAACTTTAGAAGCTAATCCATTATTCTTAAATATAAAACTTCTATTCTCTTGGGGAATTAAAACTGAAAATGAATCAATATACAAAATTGATTTTAACTGTTGAATTGCGTATAACCCCCGACCAGCATCTAACATATACCCTCGTTCAGTGCTTTGCCAATCAATTTTAGATGCCACCTGGTTAGTCTCATTATTTACAATATGAACGCTTGCTATACTAGTCTTAACAGGTTTATCTAATGCAATCTGAAATCGTGTAATATTATCCTTACAGGCAATATAAATAGCAGCTTTTTCATCCTTACTGGGCAATGCAACTTCTAAATTGCTCTCAGAAGCTACAAAATGATTGTCATCTTTCGTCAATGTAAAAATATCACCAACTAATTTAGGGATAAGGTTACCTATAATTCTATCATCAATAACCTGCGTTCTAACCGGTGTATTAAAAAAACGATCAAAACAAGCAAGACGGTTAGCATTTGATTTTATTAGCGTACATTGTTCTGGTTGAACTTTCTGTTCCGACAATACCTCAGCGGAAGCCATTGATAACAAACCTAGTAAAACAGACTTATACATGAAGCAAAAATTGCGAGTTATTATCATAAATCCCCCTAAAAGACATACTACATGTTATTCATAATATCATTAATATTATGAATAACATCTGTCGAGTGTGAGTCTAAGAGCATGCTATATATAAAATAAATCAACGCAAAAACCAATAAGCTCCCACATATAAGGTGGTTTAACAAAAACGGTTTCTTTATTGTATAATCTTTCCTATATAAATGTATTTGTTGCTTCCTTTGATAATCATAACCTCGCAATGGTCTCAACGTTTTCTGTAACTTTAACAGTATATTTTGTATATTTTCTTGACTATGAGGATTTAATGCATACTGCCCTTTAAACCCTAATGCTAAACAAATATACATAAATTCCAGTAATTCATGGTACTTTTCTGGCTCTAGCATTGTTCGAGATAAAATAGAATAAAACTTCTCTCCTCCCCAAGTTTCATTATGGAAATAAGCTAATAAAGAGCGTTGCCCCCAAATAGACGAGCTTCCCCATGGGGTCGCCATAACCATTTCATCAATAAATGTACAAATACAATACCTAAATGATAACTGAAATGCACTATCATAATTAAGAGCTTTCACCTTCTCACTTAACGCAGAAATTTCATTCTGCATTCTAGAATACAGTCCAGTAATATCATCCAAATGAGAAATCTTTCTTAAACGAAGTGCGCTAATAAGTAAAGGATTAGCCAATTCAATTAATGAATTATAGGTATGAGTTTGTAACTGGAAATCGTAGTCTATGTCAAAATCAATATTTCCAACTTGTTCATATAATAGATCCGTCTTTTCATTAATAACAGGAAGATTATTAGTAATAAAAACGCTATCTGCAGACATATCTACTGAAGAATTATATGTATTTAATAATTTTTGATTACTCACTACGATAAATCTCCTCGAATAGCCCAAAGTTCAAGCTCTAACCCCGGATAGCTTCCTACTATATGAAAACCCAATCCAGATGATGATAACAAACTTTCCCAAAACGGAGAGGTTTTATCTAACTGAAAATATATAAAACCGGAATGATAAGGTAAATATCGTGGAGCCACAGGTAGTGCATGTATTGGCACACCAGGTAACTGTAAATGTACTAATTGGTTAATTTGTTCAATACTTGAAATTTTAGTTTGTTGAACAAATTGATTTTTTAATAAATCCGGCTGTAGGTGTGCTTTAACCGCAATAATAAATTCGGCAGTAGAATAAAGAGAAGGATCATTTACTTGAGCAGTATAAACACCATATTGGTGTGCCACAATAGGTAATGAAATAACCCTTGTATTAGTCACAACGCTCAAATAAGATTTTATATCACTAAACAATGAATTCAGCGAAAGAGCCGGATTATCATGCAAATATTCATAGAAGGTTTCAGAAAAGCGTTCTTTTAGAACAAACGTAGCTAACTCACTATGTAAAGATGCAAGGAATTTATATACAGCTAATGGATGATTCTTACCTAATTTTACTATACTCTTCACAAGAGGTAACACTCGGTTTAATGTCAAAAGCATCAGAAAATCATTAATATCAGCGACTCCAGACTGTTCAGGATTTCCAATTCGACTGGCAATATTCTGCGCTCGTAACGAAATTAAGTCCGATAACTCTGATAACTTCTTAACAAACACCGGCATTGCACCAACATTTAACGACATTGGATAAAAATCGTCATCTAATATCACTTGATGATCAAAGGAAATATCCTTTATTTTAGCAACAGGTAAAGTAACATAGCTACTAAGATCCTCTAGTGAGGATTTTAAAAAATATTGATTTTTTAATAACTCAATTTGGGAGTAAGTTCCATTCTCGCTATGAACATCTTTTACTTCTGTAAAAATTATTTCACTTCTAGAATCAATAATATCCGAGCTATTTGATAAATACTTAACCTCCATCTCCCCTACACCAGCAAAAGGTAAACAAAGGTAAATGGTTTCACCAATCAAATGACTACTAATACTTATAGGAGAAGGAAGACTATCCGTTAGAGGTAAATTAAAAAGAGTTCCATCAGGCATAACCCCCTTACACTGAGTAAGAGCGAATTTTCCATAAGCAAGTTGTTGCTGATCAAATATAACCTTCTCAAACCCGAAATTATAGCTTGAAATATCTATAATCTGTTTTAATTGAGAAGTCAAAAAACGACTTTCTTGCTGAAAATGTTGAGGCCTAATAAATAGGCCTTCTTTCCATAAAACCCGATTTGATACAGACATTAGTTATCCTTATAAATCTCAACTTTTGAATCCAACACTCTAATCAATAAAGGATAACTTTCTCCCCCTTTAGGTTTAACTTGAACAATCCCCTTCCATTTACGGTTTTCGTAGCCATTATAAAGCGCAACAACACCAATATAATATGTTTTTTCATTTAATGCTTCAAAATCAATGAATCTAAATTGATTAGGTGCAATGATTAAATCAATATTAGAGATATAAGTTTTACCTAGAGAATCTGTAAAATCATTACCTCTGAAATCATCATATGTACTACTTAAAAATAAAGATTTATCCGTTAACTGAAATACTTTCAACATTACTGGTGTTGCACGAGTATCCGCTTTGCCCTTTTCCTGTTCAATAACTTGTTTATCTGCGTTAGAGCTATTAGCTGTAATATTTTTTCGATATTCATCCATTGTTATTGGGGGCTTTAATTTCCCTTTTGCAATATCAAATTCTTCTGAATACTCCATATCAGCCTCATCACTAACAACAGCGACAAAATCATCCTTAGGAGAATAAACATTGATATTTGCACGATCTGTTGCATAAATAGACAATGAATAAGTAGAAGCCTTTGTCAGGCGCGGATTCACATTTGGTTCATTAGAAGAACAACCGATAATAGCTAATGCTACTACAGGAAATATAAATAAAGATTTCAATTTCATAAGTTTTCCTTAAGTTATTTAATAAAAAATAGAGGATCTAAAACAGTATCCTTCTTCATCTCAATTTTTCTTGGAGAAGATATACCACCCCGTGATAATACTTTATTTTCAACAACTAAGTTATCCGTATCGGGTTGGAACTCATAGGACAGTGTACTAAATTCAGTAGGAGCGTAACACTCCAATCCACTTTCGATATTTGGATTAAAAAATTTGTAATCTGCTACTCTAATTCGCTCAGAAGTATCATTAACAACTTCTACATTCATATCTTCTTCATCTACTTTTAATGCCAATAAAGGATCAAGGTTTATTTCATTCGCTTTTTGTACCAACAAATCATTATCATCACTACGTACATTCACCAAATGGGCTTTATCCCTATGCACTTCTAAATTTAACATCAACTTATCTGTTGGCTTATTGACTAAATAAGATAACTCATCTTGTAACGTTACAACTTCTACTTCATTTGTAAAAACCTTAGCTCTTATTTTATAGTTAAACAAAGAAATAAGATCATTATCATTCAATTTTATTACTCCATCTTCAGGGAGTGGTCGAGTTGAAGCATTAATGAAAACATTCTTGGTATGTGCAACCAAACAGAAACACGAATTATAATATCTTATCTCAAATTCAATACTTGAAAGCTCATTTTTTAAATTATTTATCTTCCATTGAGAGTTTATTCCAGAACCGACATAACCACCTAACAGGTCAAAATAGCAGTGTGGTAATGTTCCGCATTCAAGCATAAAGGCATCAGTCACCATTAGTAAAAGCTTATGCACTTACATGTCTCCTTCAATAAGAACCCTACCTAAAAAACAGCCACTAGCTAAATCCGAATTTATCAGAGTTGTCCACCCTAAGAGACTTGAATTTTCCTTTCCTAGAATAAAAACTGATTGCGTACTGGGGTGTAACCCTAAGGATACATCATAAGGTAATGGATCCTTCATTAGAAAACAAATCAATTCTTTAAGACGCGTATACATTAATGTATTCGGCAAAAAACGATAAAAATCATCAAGTTTTAAATTATTTATATTTATTCTAAACTTATTTGAATAAGATTCAACTTTATCTCCAGAGATGAAACTTTCACCTAATACAATATTTTTCATTCCAAGCTGATTCTTCTGTTCTTCTTCAATCTCTACTAATTGACGAATATATTCATCAATATACACGTTATCTAATTCAAAATAATCTTTTATAATATATTCAAGAACTTTTGCTGTTCTCACTCCAGATTGTATTAATCCAATATAACGGAAAATTTTACTCCAATTCAGAGTTGAGGAATTCAGAAAATTTCTAGGCACTCCTAATAAATTTAATATGCTTTGAGAATAACTATCAGAAAAATCAGACTTAAATGTGATATAGTATTTATACTTTCGCCAAATCTGATGAAACATAGCAATCAAGTGATGATTAAAAAAGTCTAAATACCTTGTCTGAACAGATTCATTTTCATAAAACTCCTCAGCTATTTCATCTAATACGTTACCTGGTAAAGGACCTGAAGAACCCTGTAACCCAAGAAAATTAACTAAAAATTGAAACTGCCATTTATTTCCTCGATCAAGAATTAATAATCTCTCTATATCTCCAGTGGGAAAACTAATTTTAGGATTACTAAAAAATTGAAATATAGATTCCTCAATTAATGTATTTTCTAAGTCATTTAATTCTACAGAGGATAAATCAGCAATAGCTTCGACAAGCTGGTGAAAACCAAATTCCCTTAGATCACTCCGTGAAGAGATGTTCTCTGTTCCCATTTAAATATCTCATTATTACTTGTATTCACTACTTCTAATATATGAAACGAATTAATTGTCCCATATAATCTAAAAAATTCAGCTAAAATGGAACCAAACAAAAAAAGCTCACCTTCGCAGAGAAAATTATTACTGTTTATCTTAAGCTCTGACTTTTGTCCTCTATACACAACTCCTTTAACAACCTTATCAATCGGACGTGTATGAATAAATTCCATTCCGGCCAATCTCTTCTCCGTCCTTCTCATTGCTTGAATATCATAAACAGATAAGAAATCATAAATTAATAAAATTTCTTTTAAAATTTCTAGTTTTGTCAAAGACAAATAATTTAACGAAAGATTAGAAATTAATTTCCATTGAAGCGTTTCATCCAGTATTGCACGAACACTTTTTACCGGCAATGTAATATTTTTAAAATCAATATAGGAAGGAGTATTTTGAGATGGTACACAAATATCTCCTATACCTAATAATTCTGGCAGATTATGATTAGTACAGTCTAACTCTATAGAAACAGTTTCCCTTGTATTCTCTAAAACTTTATTCATATCAGAAACAAAAGAAATGTAATGATCATACTTTGTTTCTTGGATATTATCCTTAATAATTGATTTATAATACCCTTTCTTGTTCAATCCTAAACTATGTCCGAATGATTCAAATTTAGAGTAACCACGCACCTCAGTGGAATGTAGCTCTTTAGCTACCCTAGAACCTAAAACATTTTTAATATCAAAAATTTCAAAATGTTCACGATTAAATCCTGTGGGTATAACTGGGTATAGATCTCTTTTTCCATCAAAATTGATAGGTACCGCATCGTGTTCAAATAAATTAAGTATTGGTACACAATAAAGCGAAAAATCCAGCCTTGTTAATTTAAGATCTTTCGGAAAGGCACGATTAAATTCAAATATTATTTTAAATTTTTTAGCTTCTATTGTCCTTAAATACAAGTGAAGTTGTTTCAATTTAAAAAAGTAGAATTTTTTAGGAAAAAAGAAAAACTCCTGAATTAATCGATATCCATCAAAAGCGTTATCTGGATATGGAATAAGCGACTCATTCTTATCAAAACCAACTGGAGATATGATATCAATAGGCAAACCAATTATTTTATCTCCAGATTTTATACAGATCCTTGTTAAATAATTAAAAAGCCATTGGTAACAAGTCAATGCACTATAATCGCTACCTGATAAATAAAAAGACAATTCATCACACTGTAATGACGATAAACCATTATCTGTTATACTCTCTAAATCTAATTCAATTGTTGTCGATTCAGTACCTGATACACTATTTACAGCTTCCAAAACCAGTGGGTAAACCGCAACATCCATAGTCGTCTGAAATTGACAGGCAGTACCATCAACAGGCTTTGAAAATACAGAAGTGCCTTTTGGTATAACGTGTTTTGTACTAATAGCTCTTTCTTTTGGTTGAAAACTTAAAATAGCACTACTAGGCAAAGGACGAAGATAATTAGGCCAAAGAAGTTGAATCATTGATTGACTTATCTCCGGTAAATTGTCCTTTAATTTTTCTTTCAAACGTGCTGTTAAAAATGCAAAAGATTCAATAATTCTTTCTGCTTCAGGATCAACAATCTCATCAGATAAAAAACGCGATAAGTGGGGATAACTCTTTGAAAAATACTGACCATCTTTTTTTAGAAAATCTAATTCAGCTCTAAAAAACTCTCTCAAAGACATTTACATAATCCTAAACTTTTTATTTGAACTATCTAAAATAATATTCAGTTCAGTTAACTCACTCTTTTGTTTTAGTAACACAACACAAGTAACTCGGAAATTAAGTTGAAGTACATCATAAATATCTGGGATATACTCTATTTTTGTAATTCGCACTCTAGGCTCGTAACGTTCCAAACTTGAACGAATATTTGAAATAATAGCCTGACTCAAACTTAGAGCTGTAGCTGTTGCATCATTAAAATCTTTTAAACCAAAACCGGGTGCACATAATGTGCACCCTTCTCTAGAATTTAATATTAATTCTATATTCTTTTTTATTGAATGAATCAAGTCACTAACAAGTTCAGCATCAGTCTTTCGTCGGATAACATTCGTATTATTTCGCGATGCTGTTTTGATCCTGTTCCAAAATCCCATATAAGGAACTACTTATTGCTATCAATATCTAATCGACCAACAAGGGAAAGATCAAAACTAGCCCCCATATACTTGAAGTGCGGTCGAACTGATAAAGAAACCTTATACCAACCAGGCTCTCCGGCCACACTCGAAACCTCTACTTTGGCTGAGCGTAAAGGACGACGACTACGAACTTCAGCCGGTGGGTTTTCTTGATCAGAAACATACTGCTTAAGCCACACATTTAACTCTCGTTCAAGATCTTGACGCTCTTTCCAGGAACCAATCTGCTCACGCTGTAAAACTTTCAAATAATGTGCCAAACGATTCACTATAAACATATACGGTAATTGCGTACCAAGCTTATAATTCGTCTCAGCAGCTTTTCCCTCTTCCGTATTAGGAAATTTTTTTGGTTTTTGTACAGAATTTGCAGAGAAAAATGCCGCATTATCACTTCCTTTACGCATTGTTAAAGGAATAAAACCCTCATCAGCTAATTCAAACTCTTTACGATCTGTAATCAAGACTTCCGTTGGAATTTTAGCTTGAAGTTGACCAAATGACTCAAACAGATGCACAGGAAGATCTTCAACTGCGCCTCCACTTTGTGGACCAATAATATTCGGACACCAACGATACTTAGCAAAACTATCTGTTACCTTTGAGGCCATTAAAAATGCCACATTACTCCATAAATAATTATCATGCTTGCCATTAACACCTTCTTGGTAATTAAAAGTCTTGACCGGATTTTCGATCGGATCATAAGGCAAACGAGATAAAAAGCGGGGCATCGTTAGTGCTAAGTATTTGGAATCTTCCGACTCTCTTAGAGAGTGCCATTTTGCATAACGAGGACCTTCAAAAATATCCTTCACCTCTTTAATTTCAGATAAAGAAGCATAACTATCCAATCCAAAAAACTCAGGGCCTGCAGCAGAAATAAACGGTGCATGAGACATTGCTCCAACGGAAGACACATATTGTAATAATTTAATATCTGGAGCTGATGGCGTGAAAGTATAATTCCCTACGATTGCAGCAACAGGCTCACCACCAAATTGTCCGTAATTGGCAGAATAAACATGTTTATAAAGACCACTTTGAGTCACATCTGTCGCATATTCAAAATCATCAAGTAACTCTTCTTTACTAACATTTAATATTTCAATCTTGATGTTTTCACGAAAATCGGTACGATCAACAAGCAACTTTAAACCACGCCAAGCTGATTCCATTTCTTGGAATTTTTCGTTATGCAAAATCTCGTCCACTTGATGACTAATTTTTTCATCAAGACGAACTATCATTTCATCAATTAATGTTTTATTTACAACCGTATCGGCATTATCTGACTTTAACATCTCAGAAATAAATTCAGCAATACCACGTTGCGCAACACTATAATCTTCATTTTCAGGTTTAAAACGAGTCTGCTCCATAATTTGATCAAGCAAACTAGTTGTTTGAGCTTTCTGCTCAGCTTTTACCATTTGATCTTTAGCAACCATAAATCTACCTTATTCTTTTTCTAAAATGATAGCCAACTCTTTCTCCAATGATTCTCTTGCACTTGGATCAGCAATAAGCTCTTGTAATTTATTCCTAAATGCAGGAATATTTCCCATCGGTCCCTTCAAGGCAAGTAACGCCTCACGCAACTCTAAAAGTTTATTCAACTGAGGAACTTGCTTCGCAATATTATCCGGAGAAAAATCCGCCATGCTTTCAATCTTAAGGCTTATCCCGATATCTTGGTTTCCAGCATCGTCCTCCAAACGATTTGGTACCGCTACATCAATGGTTAAATTTGATTGTTTCATTACCGCATCAAAATTATTTTTATCAACAGAAACAGTTTCTCTTTCTTCTAGACTCAGATCTTCCGCAGTCCCTTTAAAGTCTCCGGTTACAAGAAGTTTTAATGGTAATTCAACTTCATCAACCTGCCCTTCTGTAGCGGGAGTATATTTGATGTTAATGCGCTCTTTCGGCGCAACGGAACCTATTTTTGACATATAAAATCCTCTCTGAAATTAAACTGTGTTCTGCTTTAGCAAGGAAACAATAAACCGGAAAATGCTAAGATTATAGAAAATCCCTCTCACTAAATCAATGTACAAAGCAACAATAAAAATTTGAAGCTGTATTATAAAGGAATACATGCAAATTTGACTATGTTTTTTGTACACTAACTTCAAGTTCATTAAAAATAAAAAACACATAATAAGTCAAGAAATTTTGATTATTTTGGTTTAGAATGATTAAGTGAATTTCTGTATTCATTAATAGGAGGAAACATGCCAGCTCGCCGAGTAATCGTGATTGGAGACAAAACATCTCACGGAGGAACAGTCTTACAAGGATCACATTCTATGACAGCAGGAGGTAAAAATATTGCTTTACAAGGTGATCTCACCGCCTGTCCTAAGTGTAAAGGCAATTTCCCTATCGCAGAAGGTTCATCAAAAATGTCAGCCCATGGCAGAGGTGTCGCATTAGAAGGGATGAAAACAGCTTGTGGTGCAGAACTACTCGCCTCACAGTCTCTTGTTCGGGCTGAAGAGTAATTTCTAAATCACATAAATATTTTACAATCACATTCTCATAGGAATATATAAAATGGCAGTGCAATCCAATTACCGTTACAGCCTCACTGTAAACGGCACCATACAGTTTGATGTTGTCAGTTTCGTGTTAAAAGAACAACTCTCTTCTTTATTCCGTCTTGAATTGGAAGTTGCAAGTTTTGGCGTCGAACCTAATTTCCACACCATTATTGACCACAATGCCACCCTCACTTTTTGGCAAAATGACCAAGCCATTCGCCATGTCAATGGTATCGTGACAAGCTTTAATCAAGGAAAAACTGGGTTTTCCCGCACTCGTTATCATATGGTTATTGAACCTTCCCTTTGTCGGGCAAACTTACAAACCGATTTACGAATTTTCCAACAACAAGATAGCCAAAAAATTATTGAAACCCTACTCCAAAAAAACAATACTCCACAAAGCCGATTCCACTTACAAGACCCATATTGGACGCGTGAATACTGCGTACAGTATCGTGAAACCGATTTAAACTTTATTGAACGTTTGGCCGCAGAAGAAGGATCATACTATTATTTTGAACACTCCGAAGATAGCCATATCCTCCACTTCTCCAATAGCACTGCACTTGCCGAAAAAAAAGGAACTTTAGTCTATAATGCGATGCCGGCCGGTGAACGCCCTGAAGCAGCCGTATGGCATTGGGCGTATGAAGAAAAACTGACTTCGACCCACCAAACCTTGCGAGACTATACATTCACCAATCCCCGTTATAACCAAGAGCACCAATCAGCACAACAAGGCAATAATATTCTAGGTGAATACCGCACAGGACAATATGAGCGTTACGACTATCCAGGACGTTATAAACGTGATGCACAGGGTAAACCTTTTACACAATATCGCTTAGAATATGAACGCCGTGAAGCAGAAGTGGCTTTTGCCAAAAGTGACGTTCTACACGTCCAACCTGGTTATGTATTTGATTTAACGGGCCATTCACGTGATGCGTTTAATCGTGATTGGCTGATAATTGGTGTTGAGCATTATGGTTGGCAACCCGGCGTGTTGGAAGAGGAAGCCGGTGAAGACGGTAACCGTTATGAAAATCAAATCAAACTTATCCCAAACACTGCACAGTGGCGTCCGACTCCACAGCCCCGACCAGTTGTTGAAGGAGTGCATATGGCGCATGTAGTGGGTCCCGTCAATGAAGAAATTTACTGCGATGAATGGGGACGAGTAAAAGTCCAATTCCCATGGGATCGTGAAGGACAAAATAATGAGCACAGCTCTTGTTGGATTCGTGTCAGCCAAGGTTGGGCTGGTGCGCAGTTTGGGCATATCGCCATTCCACGTATTGGTCATGAAGTGATGGTAGATTTCTTAGAAGGCGATCCTGATCAACCGGTAATTATTGGTAGAACTTATCACAGCACGACCGAACCGCCTTATGCTCTACCGGAGCATAAGACCCGCATGACGATCAAATCCAAAACCCACAAGGGCAATGGTTTTAATGAGCTCCGATTTGAAGATGAAAATGGTAAAGAAGAGGTATTCATCCACGCCGAACGTGATCAAAACAATGTAGTAAAAAATGATGAAACCACCCAAATTGGACACGATCGTACAGAACAGATCGGACACGATGAAACAATCACTATCGGCAACAACCGTACGGAAACCGTAGGGCAAGATGAATCCTTAACCATCGGACGTGACCAATCCAACAAAATCAATCGTAATCGAATGACCAAGATTGAAAAAGATGAAGTGTTGAATATTGGTAACAATTTGGCCCTTGATATTTATGCCAATCAACACGCAAAAATTGGTCGCGATTATACTCATCAAGCCAATCGAAATGCATTGCTTAAAGTCGGCAAAGAGTTAAAACACCATAGCAAAAACACTCAAATGACCGGTTCAAGTCTTGTCAAAATTCGAGGTAAGTCCGGTACAATCGTAATTGATAGCAAAGGCATTACATTAAAAGGTAAAGTCACAGTGAAAGGCAACTTAGTCACCCAAGGAGGCACACCCGAATCTCCCCAAGCGTTATCCTTCACCGCAAATGATGCAAAACCAACTTGTGAAGTTTGCGAGGCAATGAAAAACCAAAAACAAACCGGATAATTCTTAATACATAAACAAGTTAAAGGGAGGATTTCCTCCCTTTCTGCTTCAAAAAAATTAAGGTAAAATTAACCGCACTTTTTATGACAATAACCTCTCATCAGAACACACAAACCATGACAGAATCTCAACTCTGGGTTGGTTATTATCAACTCAGCTATCTTACCCGTCCCCAACATCTCTATTTTGGTCACCTTATCGCCTTTGCAC
>NZ_MLHQ01000004.1 GCF_001999305.1 Rodentibacter myodis
TCCCTTGGGACAGGCAAGGGAATTTTGACGAACACAGCTCATGTTGGGTACGGGTAAGCCAAGGCTGGGCGGGGGCGCAATACGGCAATATGATGATACCGCGAATTGGAGATGAAGTGCTGGTGAAATATCTACACGGCGACCCGGACCACCCCATCGTTATCGGACGCACCTACCACAGCACCACCGAACCGCCTTACACATTGCCCGAACACAAAACCCGCACCACAATCAAATCCAAAAGCCACAAAGGCAACGGGTTTAATGAATTGCGTTTTGAAGATGAAAAAGGGCAAGAGGAAGTTTTTCTTCACGCCGAAAAAGACTTAAACCACATCGTCAAACACGATGAAACAACTCAAATAGGTAATGACCGTACCGAACAAGTTAACCGAAACGAAACCCTCAACATCGGCAACAACCGCACGGAAACGGTGGCACAGGACGAAGCCCTCACCATCAACCGAGACCAATTCAAACATATCGGACGCAACCGTATCACCAAAATTGAAAAAGACGACATACTCAACGTCAATAACAACCGCTATGTGAATGTACATGGCGACACCATTATCCACGTCGGCAACGAATTAAACATTGAAGTTGCGCAAAACGGCAGCTGGCGGGCGGGGGAACTGTTTGAACAAATCTGCGACCAATTTGACCTAGAGGGTTATGAAACGGTAGAAATTAGCGGCCCGGGAGGTTCGATAATCATCGACCGGGAAGGCATCACCTTGGTGGGGGATGTGTATGTTGAGGGAGAGTTGGTGATAGAGAGTGGTTCGCCTGATATGGTGAGCACGTTACAGCTTGCCGTAAATGAAGAAATCTGTATGGATTGCTTAAAATTAAAATCCCAACAGGAATAAACTATGAAAAAAGAATTAAAACTTTATGGCTTGTTTGATACGGTGCTTATGCCAAAGGTATGGCTTAATTTAGAGGCTTGGCAATTAAAATATGCGCCTTTATATCAAGGGGATTATCAGAAAATTGCGGAGGCAATTCCCTATTTAATTGAACTTAATAGAGAGATTAATCCTTATGCGGTTGATGAATTGTTAGAAAATGATACTTATCGTGCAGGATTACTCATTACATCAAGTTTAGATATTGAAAATCTGGTTCAAACGTTGGCAAGTTTCTATCACATTATTGGCTATGATGATAAACCTTATTTAAGACGCTTTTTTGATACCCGTTTTTTTGACAAATTTCTTACCGGTTTATTGCCAGAACAGCTCAAGTTTTTATTTGGTGACGATACTGCTTTTTATTACTTTGTTTCGGAAGAACAAGGCTATCGTCAATATCAGCTTAATTCATCGCTATCACCAGTCATTTCATTTACAGCGTTATCTACTTTAAAAGAAATGATAAACCGACAGTGTTTGGGAGAACTTAATGAAAGCAAGTAAAGTCGCTATACCATTATTAATCAGTTTATTTCTATTGGGGTGTGAGAAAAGCTTTAGTGAAGAATTTTATAAAGATAGACGCTGTGTCGAAATAAAATATGAATGTTTGAATGAGTCACAGGCAATGAATAATCAGGAGAATACAATGTTTACACCAATGAAATTAAATAAAGAACAATGGGATGATATTCAATATCGTAAAAAAATAAAAATATATGGTGAAATAGCCAAAATGTTAAATATTTATTATCCCGGTTTTTGGGGAGATAGAGATGAGGTGTTTAAACTTCAATGGATTGAAAAAGTAGATGATATCACTAAACATTATTATCCAAAGAGACGAAGAGCGACTCTAGAGAAGATGGCTTCTGTTTGCGCTGTTATTGGCAGTGATTTTGAAACTAATCCTAGACTAGATTTTATAGTCCGTAAATTAAAAAATAGTTTAGATGACACTGATTTGAGTGATATAAGGGATTATTTAAGATTTGAAGTTTTAAAGAAAAACTATGATGAAGCGGGACATCAATATAACACCTGGTTTTTACGGGATGCTCAAAATGGAATGCCGCCATTTACTCGTAAAGTGCCGGATTTTAATACTGAATGGAAAGAAGATAACCCACAGGAAGATGTTTGGTCAATTTATAAAAATAATGTTAGGGGAAATGAAAATCTATGACTTGTCAAGTAATTCATGTTGGCGTGAAAAATGAATAAAAAACTAACCGCACTTTGGAGAAGATAATGAACTTAAATAAAGTTGCCATTCCATTATTTATGGGTTTATT
The DNA here is from genome assembly GCF_001999305.1 of Rodentibacter myodis. Lineage (GTDB taxonomy): Bacteria > Pseudomonadota > Gammaproteobacteria > Enterobacterales > Pasteurellaceae > Rodentibacter > Rodentibacter myodis. The sequence continues at coordinate 2,213 of NZ_MLHQ01000004.1, forward strand.
TCTATTGGGGTGTGAGAAAAGCTTTAGTGAAGAATTTTATAAAGATAGACGCTGTGTCGAAATAAAATATGAATGTTTGAATGAGTCACAGGCAATGAATAATCAGGAGAATAATATGTTTACGCCGATGAAGTTAAACAAAGAACAATGGGATGATGTTAGACGTAGAGAAACGTTGCAGGTATATAGCGAAGTTGCCAAAATGCTGGATATTTACTATCCCGGTTTTTGGAGAGATAGAGATGAGGCGTTTAAACTTCAATGGATTGAGAATGTGGATAATATAGCAACTAAATATTATGGAAAGCATGAGCGGGGTACGTTAGAAAAAATGGCTTCGGTTTGTGCAATTGTAGGAAGTGATTTTGAGACTAATCCTGAATTGGATTTTATAGTCAAAAAACTAAAAACAAGTCATGTAGATATCCCTTTAAATGATATACGAAAATACTTGTGGCTTGAAATTCTAAAAAGAGATTTTGATCAATCTGGACGACAATATAACACTTGGAGTCTACGCTGGACGCAAGAAGGAATGCCTCCATTTACTCGTAAAGTACCGGATTTTTATACTGAATGGAAAGAAAATAATGAGCGAGAAAATGTGTGGTCGATTTATAAAAATACAGTGAGAACGGAGAATGATCTATGACGTGTCAAGTAATTCGTATTGGTATAAAAAATGAATAAAAAAACTAACCGCACTTTGGAGAAGATAATGAACTTAAATAAAATTGCCATTCCATTATTTATGGGTTTATTTCTATTGGGGTGTGAGAAAGGCTTTCGTGAAGAATTTTATAAAGATAGGCGCTGTGCCGAAATAAAATATGAATGTTTAAATGAGCCACAGGCAATGAATAATCAGGAGAATAATATGTTTACGCCGATGAAATTAAATAAAGAACAATGGGATGATATTAGACGTAGAGAAACGTTGCAGGTATATAGCGAAGTTGCCAAAATGCTGGATATTTACTATCCCGGTTTTTGGGGAGATAGAGATGAGGTGTTTAAACTTCAATGGATTGAGAATGTGGATAATATAGCAACTAAATATTATGGAAAGCATGAAAGGGGGACCTTAGAAATCATGGCTTCAGTTTGTGCTATTATAGGAAGTGATTTTGAAACTAATTCAAAGTTAAATTTTATTGTCAAAAAGATAGAGCAAGATAATTCGTTTTTAGCATTATCTAACATATTTAATTATCTGCGTTTTGAAATTTTAAATAAAGACTTTGATGAAGCGGGAAGACAATATAATACTTGGAGTTTAAGATGGGCTCAAGAAGGTATGCCACCGTTTACCCGAAAAGTACCGGACTTTTATACTGAATGGCAAGAGGATAACCCTAAAGAAAATGTATGGTTGATTTATAAAAATATGGTGAGAACGGAGAATGATCTATGACGTGTCAGGTAATTCGTATTGGTATAAAAAATGAATAAAAAAACTAACCGCACTTTGGAGAAGATAATGAACTTAAATAAAATTGCCATTCCATTATTTATGGGTTTATTTCTATTGGGGTGTGAGAAAAACTTTAGTGAAGAATTTTATAAAGATAGGCGCTGTGCCGAAATAAAATATGAATGTTTAAATGAGTCGCAAGCGATGAATAATCAGGAAAATACAATGTTTATACCAATGGAATTAAATAAAGAACAATGGGATGATATTAGACGTAGAGAAACGTTGCAGGTATATAGCGAAGTTGCCAAAATGCTGGATATTTACTATCCCGGTTTTTGGGGAGATAGAGATGAGGCGTTTAAACTTCAATGGATTGAGAATGTGGATAATATAGCAACTAAATATTATGGAAAGCATGAAAGAGGTACACTGGAAACAATGGCTTCAGTTTGTGCCATCATTGGAAGTGATTTTGAGACTAATTCTAAATTAGACTTTATTGTTAAAAAGCTCAAGACAAGCGATGTAGATACGCCATTAAATCAAATACATAATTATCTAAGATTTGAAATACTAAAAAAAGATTTTGATGAAGCAGGAAGACAGTACAACACTTGGAGTTTAAGGTGGGTGCAAGAAGGGATGCCCAAATTTACTCGTAAGGTGCCGGATTTTTATACCGAATGGAAAGAGGATAGCCCTAAAGAAAATGTGTGGTTGATTTATAAAAATACGGTGAGAACGGAGAATGATCTATGACGTGTCAGGTAATTCGTGTTGGTGTGTTTTTTGACGGTACGGGGAATAATTTATCTAATGATGAAGCGGGAAGAAGTAAGAATGGTGTAAGTAATATTGGTAAACTATATCGCTTATATCGTGATGGGGAACGTTTTGAAGGGCAAAAAATAACAGAATGTGAAGTTACCGTCAAAGCTATTTATATTGAAGGCGTAGGAACAAAAAATGGAGAAGATGATTATTCAACAGGTGGGGCTTTTGGGGCGTTAGGTGGACAACGAATACGTAGAGCAATTACTCAAGTCAAAGCTATTTTTGCAAAATACCCAGCTAGAGAATATCAACAGCAAATTGATGTGTTTGGGTTTAGTCGTGGTGCTGCGATGGCGAGGGATTTTATTAATTCTTTAGCGAACGAAGAGGTAAAGTTGAAATATCAAATAAAATTTGTTGGCATTTTTGATACGGTCGGTTCATTTGGCTACCCGGGAAACGATCAAAACTGGAAACCTAAAACAGATAAATATACTGAAACAGATCTTCTGATTGAAGATAAATTTGGTATGAAAGCACCGGAAAAATATTTTGAGCCCTATAATTTCAATCTTTCTCCAAAAAGCGCAGAACAGATAGTTCATTTTGTTGCGATGGATGAATATCGCAAAAATTTCCCCTTAACAGATACGAATGGTGTCGGATTAACTTATGAATTTATTGGCGCACATTCCGATGTGGGTGGCGGTTACGCAAAAATTGAAAAAGAAAAAATTGCAGTAATGGGGCTTAATAAATCAGAAGCAGAATTAACAGCACCCAATAAATACGGCATACAAATTGGTGAGAACTGGACGTGTTATAGCTTAGATGATTTGGTCGATGATGAGCTTCCGTATTGTAATGGAACAAGAACTATCACGGATGATTTACAGAAAGTGGCGTTAGTTGCGATGCATCGATTAGCCTTGAGGGCTGGTGTGCCTTTTAAAGAGAGTATCAAAAGCCTGTATCCCGATATTCCTGAATATGACCCCGCAGAGATGGCAAGTTTAAATTGGACGCAAGAATTACAAGATTATTTTGCTGTTGCGGTAGAAAATATTTCTGAATTGCGTGATTTTCTAAACGAGGGCGAAAAGTTAAATAATGGAGCAAAAGGGGAATTAAGAACGGATAGAAATATTCCTCATTTAAAGATATTAGCGAAATATGGACATAATTCTTCCGGTATTTTTAAAGGCGATATTTATAGACCTGCACCATTAGGATTTTATCCCCGGATATATAATTTTACTGCTGAAGATATTGCCAAATCCCCGATAAATAGAGTGAAAGATGTACCAAAACGAAATGTGTTTCATAATAATGTGAAGCAAGCGATTGTAAAAGCGTAGTCTATCAATCTATTGATTTATCGACCGCACTTTTTGAAAGTGCGGTTAATTTTTGGTTCTTTTAAATTAATATCAAAATCATACTTGGTACGGGTAAGCCAAGACTGGGCGGGGGCGCAATACGGTAATATGATGATACCGCGAATCGGCGATGAAGTGTTGGTGAAATATCTACACGGCAACCCGGACCACCCCATCGTTATCGGGCTCACCTACCACAGCACCACCTTATAGGCTCCCCGAACACAAAACCCGCACCACAATCAAATCCAAAAGCCACAAAGGCAACGGGTTTAATGAATTGCGTTTTGAAGATGAAAAAGGGCAAGAGGAAGTTTTTCTTCACGCAGAAAAAGACTTAAACCACATCGTCAAACAGGACGAAACCACCCAAGTGGGCAACAACCGCACCGAACAAGTGAGTCGAAATGAAACCGTCCACATCGGGCACAACCGCATGGAAACCGTCGGACAAGACGAAGACCTCACTATTAACCGAGACCAAACCCAAAACATAGGACGTAACCGCATCACCAAAGTGGAAAAAGACGACATACTCAACGTCAATAACAACCGCTATGTAAATGTGCACGGTGACACCATTATCCATGTTGGCAATGAACTCAACATTGAAGTAGCCCAAAACGGCAGTTGGCAGGCAGGTGAGCTTTTTGAACAGATTTGTGAAGAGTTTGACTTAGAGGGTTATGAAACGGTAGAAATTAGCGGCCCGGGAGGTTCGATAGTTATCAACCGAGAAGGCATAGAGTTAATTGGAAATGTGTATATTGAGGGCGAGCTGGTCATGGATACTGGTTCGCCTGATATGGTGAGTGCGTTACAGCTTGCCGTAAATGAAGAAATCTGTATGGATTGCTTAAAATTAAAATCCTAACAGGAATAAACTATGAAAAAAGAATTAAAACTTTATGTCTTGCTTGATACGGTGCTTATGCCAAAGGTATGGCTTAATTTAGAGGCTTGGCAATTAAATTTTGAACCTTTATATCAAGGTGATTATCAACTGATTGCAGAAGCTATTCCATATTTGATTGAATTGGATCAATCGGTAAATAGTCGTGTTGTAAAAGAGTTCTTTACCTCAGAAGATTACCACTCTGCTTTATTTATTTGTTCATATTTTTCTATTGAAGAATTAGTAAAAAGATTGGCATTTTTTTACCATGTAGAAGATGATCGTGGCATACCCTATCTAAGACGATTTTTTGACATTTGATTGTTTGATCATTTTTTAAAAACATTATCACCTGATGAAATTGCTTTTCTTTTTAGTAAGGGTAGTCGTTTTTATCATTTTCTTTCAAAAGAGATGAAGACTTATCGTCTGTATGGTGAGAATAAAGATAATCCAACAGTTTATTCAGATTATTCCGATCTAACAGAAATTGAAAAATATGATGAATTTTTACCACACTTTTAAGGAGAAAAATGTTTTATAAAAAGATTTTTTGGGTTTTATCTTTTTGTTGGTTAGTTGGCTGTAATAAAAGTTTCCGTGATGAATTTTATGAAAATCGTCAATGTGCGGAAATTAAATATGAATGTTTAAATGAATCAACGGAGAACAAGATGTTAGATACCAATAAACCTTATCGACTTAATCAGGTGCAATTAAATGATATTCGCAGAAGAGAAACATTGAAAGTTTATGATGAAGTGGCACAAATGTTGGATATTTATTATCCGGGATTTTGGCAGGATAAAGATAAGGCATTTCAATTAAAATGGGTTGAAGAAGTGGATAATATTGTTACTAAATATTATGGAAAGCATGAGAGAGGGCTTTTAGAAAAAATGGCATCTATATGTGCTATTACGGGAAATGATTTTGAAATGAAACCAGATTTGAAATTTATTGTGAATGAGCTAAAAATTGGTAATCCATATGTTTCTTTAAAAAAATAGAGGGTTTGAAGTGCTAAAAGAAGATTATAGTTTGACAGGAAGACAATATAATAACTGGTCTTTGAGAGGTGTACAGGAGGGAATGCCGATTATGACTCGTAAATTGCCTGATTTTAATAAAGATTGGAAAGAGGATAGTTTAGAAAGAAATAAATGGTCTATCTATAAAAAAACGGTTCGAGGAGTTAGTGATCTATGACATGCAAAGTAATTCGTATTGGTGTTTTCTTTGATGGAACAGGCAATAATTTATTTAATGATGAAGCGGGGATAAGTAAAAATGGGGTTAGTAATATTGGTAAACTTTATCGTTTGTACCAAGATGGTCAGGTTCTAAAAGGACAAAAATTAACAGAATGTGAGATTACGGTGAAAGCTATTTATATTGAAGGAGTGGGGACAAATAAGGGGAAAGAGGATTACTCAACTGGTGGTGCATTTGGTGCATTGGGGGGATAAGGGTTAACCAGGCAATTGACGAGATTAAAGTAATTTTTGAAAAATATCCTAATATAGAATATCAGCAACAAGTTGATATTTTGGGGTTTAACCGTGGTGCTGCAATGGCGAGAGATTTTATAAATTCTTTAGCCAAAGTTCCTAAGTTATTTTATAAAATTAAATTTGTAGGCTTATTTGATACCGTTGGTTCTTTCGGTTTCCCCGGCGATGACAAGAACTGGAAAGCAAAAACGAAATATTTTTCATAAGGCAATGTTGAAATATTGATTCGAGATATATTGGATTCAACTCCGCCGGAAAAATACTACGAACGCTTTAATTTTAATCTTTCGCCCAAAAGTGGTGAACAAATTGTTCATTTTGTTGCAGTGGATGAATATCGTAAAAATTTCCCGTTAACAAACACAAATGGTACCTGGCTGACTTATGAATTTATCGGTGCGCACTCTGATGTCGGTGATGGCTATGCTAGTTTGGAAAAAGAGAAAATCGCTGATGGGTTTGGTAAGAAAAAATCAAAAACACAAAGTGAAAATGCTTTGCTCTCTCCTTCTGAAAATGAAATTCAAATAGGTGAAAATTGGAAATGTGGTATACCAGTTTCAAGTTCCTCTAGGATACTTTCCGGCCTTCAATATTGTGAAGGCGAGAGAACGATTACTGATGATCTTCAAAAGGTTGCTTTGATTGCGATGTATCGTTTAGCAATTAAGGCAGGTGTTCCGTTTAAGAAAAATATCCATGACCAATATCCTGACATTCCTGAGCCTAATTTGCCAGATGAACAAAGTTATGGCGATGAATCGGAAGGCTCGCTTGAACAAAATATGCAATCATTAGGCTGGACAAAGGAATTGCAAGATTATTGTATAACCGCAACAAGAAATATTACGGAATTGCACGATTTCCTAGGTGAGGGGGAGAAAAAAACAAATGGCGCGCAAGGCGCACTGCGTGTTGATCGTAATATTCCACATTTGAAGATTTTAGCCAAATATGCTCACCATTCTGCAGGTATTTATAAGAGTGAAGTTTATCTTCCCGCTCCGTTAGGGTTTAAGCATCGATTGTATAATGATACCCTAGAAGATATTGCTAAATCGCCAATAAATCGAGATGCAAGAACGAATATTCCTAGAAGGGATGTGTTTGATAATGATCCGAAACAGGCAATAATTAAGTAAGATTAATAGTACAATATTATTGTAAAAAAGAACGTTTTAATTTACTTTTCAATCTTTGAACTTTTTAAAATTGCTTATGTCAGATAGAACAATAAAAGCTTGCTGTCTTGAATATTAAGGCGTGTTAGGCATAGTATTAGGAGAAATATGGCTGAACAGCTAACAGATCAAGCTTTGGTAGAAAGGGTGCAGCAAGGCGATAAAAAAGCCTTTAATTTATTGGTTTCGCGTTATCAAAATAAAGTAGCAGGGTTATTAACCCGCTATGTTTCGCGTAATGACATTCCTGATGTTGTGCAAGAATCCTTTATTAAAGCCTATCGTTCTATTGAATCTTTCCGTGGCGATAGTGCGTTCTACACTTGGCTATATCGAATTACCGTGAATACGGCAAAAAATTATTTAACGGCGCAGGGGCGCCGTCCACCAAGCGAAGATATTTTGGCGGAAGATGCCGAAGGCTATGATGTGGGAACCCATCTTCGTGATGTTGATACCCCTGAAAATGAAATGTTATCCGGTGAATTGGAAAAAATCGTGTTTGATACGATTAACGGTATGCCGGAAGATTTAAAAACTGCGATCACCCTTCGCGAGCTTGAGGGATTAAGTTATGAAGATATCGCAGGGATTATGGATTGTCCCGTAGGCACTGTACGTTCTCGAATTTTCCGCGCACGTGAAATTATCGAAAACAAAATACAACCGCTTATGCAACATTAAAATAAAGTCGGAGTTTAAAATGCAAAAAGAACTACTTTCAGCCTATATGGATGGTGAGCAGGTTGATAAATCGTTCACAAAAGAACTGTGTGATAATGAATCCTTACAACAATCTTGGGTAAGCTATCACGTGGCACGCGCGGTGATTCGTAAAGAAAGTGCGGTTTTATTAGGCGCAGATTTTACGGCAAAAATGGCGGATTTAATTGAGAATGAAGAAATTGAGAAATTGACGATTACCGAATCTCAACCAACCGTTGAAGAAGTGCAAAATTTACCATTTATGCGTAAATTTAAGGCGTTCTTTGCCCCAATGGCTCAAATTGCCGTCGCCGCTGGGGTGTGCTTGGTTGCCGTGCTTGGGGTGCAATCTTTCAATGCGAAAAATGATGCGAACAATGCACCGGAAACTCCGGTTTTGCAAACTTTACCATTTAATAATTCGGTTCAAGAAGTTAGCTACAACGCTCCGACCAAAGATGTGGCGACAACCGATCAAATGGAACAAAAAAATCGCCGTATTGGCGCAATGTTGCAAAATTATGAATTACAACGCCGTATCCACGCCGATGCACTGAATGTTAGTGCTAATCAAGCCAAATAATAATCTAATAAATATGAATAAATCACCACCTGATCAATCTCGATGAAGTGGTGATTTTTTATGAACAGTCAAAAATTTTATGAAAAAAATATCCCTAAAATTGACCGCACTTTTGCTTGCATTGTTTTTTAGCTTTTCGGCTTTTGCAGAAGAAGTTTCAACTAAGCAGGCATTAGAGAAAATGGTGCAAGCTGTAAACGGGCTTAATTATGAAATTGCTTTCGTGCAAACCTCACCAAACAATATGGACTCTTTTCGTTATCGCCACATCAAGAGGGATAACAAAACATACGCTCAATTAGTCACCCTTGATGGCGAACAGCAGGAAATTATTCAGCGTGACAATTTAGTCAGTTATTTTCAGCCTAATTCCCGTGCATTCACCTTAAATAGTGGGAATATTGTGGATGCGCTGCCGGCAATTATTCGTAGCAATATTGATAAATTGGCAGAAAATTACGACTTTATTTTTCTAGGTAAAAATCGTGTCGCCGGACGTTTTGTAGATACCATTCGCATTGCTCCAAAAGATGATTTTCGCTATCAATATCTGGTTTTTTTAGATGAAGAAAACGGTTTATTGCTTCGTGGCGATATGCTTGATCGTGACGGAAAATTGTTAGACCAATTTCGTGTTGTGACGCTTTACATTGACGATAGTTTGAAAGGCTTAACCAATTATCTCAACAAAGTTTCTATGCCGCCGTTATTAAATGAAACGCAAAATACGGCACTTTCTTTGAATTGGAAAGCGGGTTGGTTGCCTCGAGGATTTGAAAGTATCCGAAAAAGCCAAGATTTATTTGATGGTGAAGTGATCGACAGTACCTTATTTAGTGATGGTTTATTCACCTTCACGTTATATGTGACAAAAGCAGAAAACCAACAGCCTAATCAAGAAAAAACCTGGAAACAGGGTGAGTTTACTTTATACAGTGAAGTCATCGGAGATAAAGAAATCACCTTTATCGGACAACTCCCCATTGCCACAGCAAAACGTATTGTACAAGAAGTGAAATTTGATAATCCTTAAAAGGAAAAAATGCGGTTTATAACGACCGTAATGCCGGTCAGTTAACCCACTGACCGGCTCTTTTTATATGATTATTTAAGCATTTTTTCTCTCACAACTCTCGGATAGCTTCGCTTTTTCTTATTAGAAAGTTCACAATATCCTAACTCATCTAAAAGCGATTGATACGCCTTAGGTAAATTTCCCGGGCTTAATGATACGCTGGTGAAGTAAACGATAACAGAAGCACTACATCCGGCAAAGCTGAGGTTATTCGGGTGATTCCTTTGCACTTTGCTACCTCAGTCATTGCTTTTCGGATGAGGTTATACTCCGGTAAAATTCCCAAAATCTCTTGCTCGACCCTCTCAAAGATTGTTTGCGATAAAGCCCGATGCCAATGACCGATTCAGGGAGAAGTCTACGCTTTCTCACTGTTGCGATACCACTTTCTTCTAGAGCTTGAGAGACCAATTCATCATCAAGGAAGGAGCTGAGTTTGTTGAGGGTATAGTGTAAAGAACAATGAAAAGTTGTTTTGAGGGCTTGTGAGAATTTCATAGATAATCCGGTATCAAAGTTGATACTGGATGATTTAACGATCATTTTCGATCGTCAAGAGGATTAACTAATCTGCATTACGGTTAAAATCAACCGCACTTTTCCTATATAGACATTTCCAATCACACTAATCTATGGCGTTATTGAACAAATTTCGGCAAAATACGGAAAATTTTTATTTTTAAAAAGGATTAAATGATGACGAAACATTATGATTATATTGCTATTGGTGGCGGTAGCGGTGGTATTGCTTCTATCAACCGTGCAGCAAGTTATGGTAAAAAATGTGCGATTATTGAGGCGAAATATTTGGGGGGAACCTGTGTCAATGTAGGTTGCGTACCGAAAAAAGTGATGTTTTATGGCGCACATATTGCCGAAGCCATCCACAATTATGCGCCGGATTATGGGTTTGATGTAGAACTCAAAAAATTTGATTTTGGGAAACTTGTTGAAAGCCGCCAAGCCTATATTAGTCGCATTCACACTTCTTATAACAACGTGTTAAGCAAAAATAACATTGATGTGATTAATGGTTTTGGCAAGTTTATTGATGCTCACACCATTGAAGTGACCTTTGCAGATGGCTCAACAGAGCGTGTTACGGCAGATCATATTTTGATTGCGACCGGTGGCCGTCCATTCCGTCCACATTCGATTAAAGGGCAGGAATATGGTATCGATTCGGATGGATTTTTTGCCTTAAGGGAAGTGCCAAAACGCGTGGCAATTATTGGTGCCGGTTATATCGCGGTGGAGCTTGCCGGCGTATTAAACAGCCTTGGCGCGGAAACTCATTTAGTGGTTCGCCGTCACGCGCCAATGCGTAATCAAGATCCGATGATTGTTGAAACATTACTTGAGGTGTTGGAACAAGACGGTATTGTTTTACATAAACACACCACAATTCAAGAAATCATCAAAAATGAAGATGGTTCTTTAACCGCTAAATTTGATCACGAACGTAGTGTTACCGTGGATTGTGTGATTTGGGCGGCGGGGCGCGAACCGGCAACAGATAAGATTGGTTTGGAAAATGCGGGGGTAGAAACCAACGAGCGTGGTTATATCAAAGTAGATAAATATCAAAATACTAACGTAAAAGGTATTTATGCTGTGGGTGATATTATTGAAGGCGGTATTGAATTAACACCGGTTGCTGTGGCGGCAGGTCGCCGTTTATCGGAACGTTTATTCAATAATAAACCGAATGAACACCTAGATTACAACCTTGTTCCAACCGTTGTCTTTAGCCATCCACCAATCGGCACAATCGGTTTAACCGAGCCGCAAGCGATTGAACAATATGGCGAAGAAAATGTGAAAGTGTATAAATCTTCTTTCACGGCAATGTATACGGCGGTAACACAACATCGTCAACCTTGCCGTATGAAATTAGTTTGTGTCGGAAAAGAAGAAAAAATCGTTGGCTTACACGGCATTGGTTTTGGCGTGGATGAGATGATTCAAGGTTTTGCCGTTGCAATCAAAATGGGTGCAGCCAAGGCAGATTTTGATAACACCGTAGCAATTCACCCAACAGGTTCGGAAGAATTTGTGACAATGCGTTAAGACTTTCTTAACTTAAACGGTGTAGGGACACAATGCGTCCATGTTTAAAAACAAAATGACAATGAGTTAATATTGTGAATGGATTAAGCGTGGCGTTCCAGTTTTCCTAAGGAGCGGTTTATTGTCCAGCTACTACACTGCTTATCCGGTTATTTGGGTTTTGTGTGTTTGCTACACCATATCGAAAATAAAAAAAGAGCAGTTAAAATTAACCGTAATGCAGCTCAGTTAATCCTCTTGACGATCGAAAATATCCGGTATCAACTTTGATACCGGATTATCTATGAAACTCTCACAAGCCCTTAAAACAACTTTTCACCGTTCTTCATATATACCCTCAACAAACTCAGCTCTTTCCTTGATGATGAATTGGTCTCTCAAGCTTTAGAAGAAAGTGGTATAACAATAGTGAGAAAGCGTAGACTTCTCCTTGAATCAGTCATTGGCATCGGGCTTTATCGCAAACAATCTTTGAGAGGGTCGAGCAAGAGATTTTGGGAATTTTACCGGCGTATAATCTCATCCGAAAAGCAAGGACTGAGGTGGCAAAGTGCAAAGGAATCACCCCGAATAACCTCAGCTTTGCCGGATGTAGTGCTTCTGTTATCGCTTACTTCACTGGCGTATCATTTAGCCCGGGAAATTTACCTAAGGCGTACCAATCGCTTTAGATGAGTTGGAGCATTGTGAACTTTCTAATAAGAAAAAGCGAAGCTATCCGAGAGTTGTGAGAGAAAAAATGCTTAAATATCATATAAAAAGAGCCGGTCAGTGGGTTAACTGACCGGCATTACGGTCGTTATAAACCTCATTTTTTTATATGTTGTTTTTCAGTGTGATGTTGCAAGCGTACAAAGAAAAAATTATGCGGAAAGTAGGGACGCCACGCTTGGTGTTCTTATTAAAATTTAAAAACTTTCAATAAGGATACCGATGTGGCACGGCTGCATAATATCGTTGTTTTTATGAAAAATTTGTAAAAAACGTTCAAACGACCTGATTTTATCGGTAAACTATCGCCCGTTATGAATTGATCTTTTTTACTCTGTTTAGCTAATCAAAAATGAAAAAAATCCCCTCCAAATTGACCGCACTTTTGCTTTCTTTTTCGGCGTTTTCCGTTTTGGCAGAACAAACCGTGGATATTGAAATTCGTGGTATCAAAGGTGAACGTGCAATTCGTAATACGGAATTGAATGTTGAACTTATCGAAAAAGAAGAAATGGACGGTTCGGATCGTTATAAACAATTGGTGACCGATGCCGTGGATAAAGGGCTGCGTGTATTTGGTTATTATGATTCTTCCGTTACTTTTGAATTGAAAAAACGTCAGGGCAGAGATTTATTAATTGCCAATGTGACCCCGGGCGAGCCGACACGTATTGCCGGTACGGATGTCAAAATTGAAGGCGAAGCCGCACAAGATGAAGCCTTTGAGGCATTGCGTAAAAATTTGCCAAAAGAGGGGGAATTGGTTGAACATCAAAAATATGATGATTACAAAAGCAGTATCTCAAGTCTTGCACTTGCGAGGGGATATTTAGACGGTAGATTTGCGATTTCCCGTTTAGAGATCAGCCCTGAGACCCATCAGGCTTGGTGGCGTATGCTGTTTGAAAGCGGCGTGCGCTATCATTATGGCAATATTAAATTTAACCATTCACAAATTCGCGAAGATTATTTGCAAAATATGTTGAAGATTCATTCGGGTGAACCTTACTTGGTGAGTCAGCTTTCTGAATTAACGAATGACTTTTCTTCAACCAACTGGTTTAGTTCTGTGCTGTTGCAACCTCAAGTGGATGAGCAGGAAAAAGTAGTGAATTTAGAAGTGTTACTTTACCCACGTAAGAAAAATGCAATGGAACTGGGCGTGGGGTTTGCAACAGACACCGGCCCGCATTTGCAAATTGGTTGGACAAAACCTTGGATTAATGATCGAGGGCATAGTTTTCGCACGAACCTTTATCTTTCTTCTCCGAAACAAACCGTTGAAGCGACTTACAAAGTTCCACTGTTGAAAAATCCGCTTAATTATTATTATGAATTTTCCGGTGGTTTGGAAAACGAAGATAAGAATGATACCAAAACAACGGCACTGACCCTTGCCGGTTTGCGTTATTGGAATAATGCCGAAGGATGGCAATATTTTGCCGGTGTGCGGGCGCGTTACGATAAATTTACCCAAGCGGATGTGGAAGATAAAACCTTGTTGGTGTATCCCACCGGTGGTTTTAACCGAACCCGTTTGCGTGGCGGAATGTTCCCAACTTGGGGTGATACACAAAAAATTACCGTAGATGTGGCTTATAAGGGACTCATTTCTGATGTGAGCTTTTTTAAAGTTCAGGCTTCAACCGGTTGGATTCGTACTTATGCGGAAAATCACCGCATTATCACCCGTGCGGAAATCGGTTATTTAAACACCAAGGATATTAATAAAATTCCCCCTACACTTCGCTTTTTCGCCGGTGGGGATCGTAGCGTTCGCGGCTATGGTTATAAAAAAATCTCGCCGAAAGGCAGCAATGGTAAATTGGTTGGCGGCTCCCGCTTGTTGACCGGTTCATTTGAATATCAATATCAGGTTTATCCTTCGTGGTGGGCGGCAACCTTTGTTGATGCGGGGCTTGCGGCAAACAGTTTTAGCCAAGAAGAATTGCGTTATGGCGCAGGCGTGGGCGTGCGTTGGGCATCACTGGTCGGGGCGATTAAATTTGATATTGGCACGCCGATTCGTGATAAAGACGACAGCAAAAATATTCAATTTTACATTGGTTTAGGGACGGAAATTTAGGTGGAACAATGTCAGAACAAGAAATGAAACAAAAAGCACACCAATCTGAACAATCACCAAAATCAGCCAAAACCAAAAAGAAAAAAGGTTGTGTGCGTAAAGCATTTTACATTGGAAGTGCGGTCGTTTTTACGCCTGTTTTAGCACTGGTGGGGGCGTTATCTTTTGATCAAGGTCAGCGTGCTTTAGTTGAGCTGACGGATAAATTTCTTGATAGCCTTTCCATTGAACAGGTTGAAGGCGGTTTGCAACAAGGATTGGTTTTACACAACGTGCGTTATCAAACGGCAGGCATTGACACCCAAATTACACAAGCCCGCTTGCAAATGGATTTTGGTTGTTTGCTTTCCCGTAAAATTTGCGTGGAAGACCTTTCCATAAAAGCCCCCACCATTTTGATTGATACGGCACAATTACCGCCTTCGGAAGAGAAGCAAACCCAATCTTCTCCAATGGAAAAAATCCACTTACCGTTATCGGTGGAAGTGAAAAATGTGGCGTTAGATAATTTAAATCTCCAAATTGATAAAAGCCACATTACCCTCGAACATTTCCAAAGTGCGGTGGATTTGAATAATGAATCTGGTTTAACCCTTGCGCCGACAGAATTTAATACACTGAAGGTTCTGCGTGTTCAATCCCCACCGGCAGACACAAAGCCAACCGAACCAAAAGACAATCAACCCACCGATTGGACGGCGATAGAACAACGCCTGACACCGGCATTTTTAGGCAATTTAACGGAAGTAAATTTGCCTTTTGATCTTCATATTCCAAAACTTTCTGCGCAAAATTGGCAATATGTTAGCCAAAACGAACAAGGCGAAGAATTACAACGTATCACGCTCCCTTCCTTGCTTTTACAGGCTGATGCGACAGAGCATCTTGTTCGGCTGCAGAAATTGGCGATTGAAAGTTCCCTTGGCTCGTTAAATTCTCAGGGGACATTACAGCTTAATGGTGATTTTCCGTTGGATTTAACACTTGGTGCTTCACTCAATGCCTTTAAATCCGAAGGTAAGGAAATGCTGCCGCCAAGCAAGGTGGATTTATCCCTTTCGGGATCATTGAAAAAAACGACCGCACTTTCTCTGAAAACCAACGGTGTGTTAAATGCCGCATTAACGGCGGAAGTCAAATTGGCGGAAGAGAAAATGCCGTTGGATCTCACCCTCAACGCCAACAAGGGACAATATGCCTTTGCACCGGCATTATCACCGCTCAAAATAAATGATGTGGTGCTAAAACTTTCGGGCAATTTGTTGGATTATCACGCTGAGCTTGTGGGCGGTGTGGAAGGAATGGATCATATTCCGCATACGCATTTGGAACTGAATGCCGATGGCAAATTGTACGCCGTGAATAT
The DNA here is from genome assembly GCF_001999305.1 of Rodentibacter myodis. Taxonomy (GTDB): domain Bacteria; phylum Pseudomonadota; class Gammaproteobacteria; order Enterobacterales; family Pasteurellaceae; genus Rodentibacter; species Rodentibacter myodis. Next base: position 17,969 of record NZ_MLHQ01000004.1, read on the forward strand.
TCATCAATTAAGTCTTGCGGCATTAGAGGGGACGGCGAAGCTTTCAGGCTCGGCAAACTGGAAAGCAGGCGTGCAATGGAATGTGGAGGCGGATTTAAACAAAATGAATATCCGTCCTTATGTGCCTGCAATGCCGGCTGTGTTATCCGGTAAATTAACCACCACCGGTGCGGCAGGAGAGCAGGGTTGGCAGGTGGATGTGCCAACTATTGATTTAACCGGTTCACTTTCCAACCGCCCATTAAGCCTAAAAGGCAGTGTGGCATTAAGTGATAAAACCTTGCTGAACACACCGAATTTATCCCTCAACTATGGCGATAACAAAATTTATGCTAAAGGTACGTTAAGTGAACAGTCGGATTTAGCCCTTGATATTAATGCCCCAAACTTACGTGGTTTGTATGGGGATTTAAGCGGCTCACTTGTGGGGAAAGCCGCCATCCAAGGGAAATTGAGCGAGCCAAATGTAACGCTTGATCTCAATAGCCGACAACTTCATTGGCAGAATTTGGATATTGCCAATGCAATGGTGAAAGGTGATGTTTCAGGTGCGCCCATTATTAAGGGAAATTTGAGCGTAAAAGGCGGCAATATTCATTACGGCGACAGCGTGGCTATTCGTAATGTGGATCTCACCCTTTCGGGCGATGAAAAAAATCATCAATTCATATTGGCTTCGCAGGGCGAACCGGTGGCGGCGGATTTAAAAATCTCGGGCAATTTTGACTGCACTTCGCAACAGTGGAAAGGCACACTAAGCCAAGTAAACATTGCCACCCCGATAGGTGATGTCAAACCTAATCAGGCGATTTCCGTTGTGTATGACAACGCAAAAACACAGGCGACCATTGGTGCGCATTGTTGGCAAAACCGCGATGTGGATTTATGTTTTCCGCAAACCTTTACGGCAGGGACAAATGGCGAAATTCCTTTTAATCTAAAACGTATTAATTTGGATTTGGTGAATACGTTTATTGGACAAGAGAGCCTAAAAGGCAACCTTCGCAGCGAAGGCAAAGTCGCGTGGTTTCGCGATAAACCTTTGAGGCTGAATCTTGCTTTAAATGGCGATAATTTAGCCCTTGCGCAAAAATTGGATTACCGCACTTTCAAACTGACAATTCCGAAACTGACACTAAATGCCGAGATTCAAAATAATAATCTGAGTTTGAAATCCGACATTAACGTACAAAATCAAGGTCGCATTAATGCGGATTTAAAATTGAATGATTTAAGCGGCACTCGTCATCTTGGTGGGACGTTTGCCATCGAGCGTTTAAATCTTGCCTTGGCGAATCAGTTGTTTAGTAATGGTGAATCCGTTAATGGTGAAATTATTTCTAAAGTGACCTTAGGCGGAAATCTTGAGAAGCCTTTATTGAATGGGAATTTTGACATTCGCAATGTGAGAACCAAGTTGAAAACCTTGCCTTTTGAAGTGACGAACGGTGATGTTGCCATTCGTTTTGAAGGTACGCGTTCGACTTTACAGGGCAATGTGCAAACTGCGGACGGTAATTTGAGATTGATCGGCAATGCAAATTGGGCGAATGTTGCCAATTGGACAACGGAAGTGCGGGCGGAAACAGAGAGTTTTAAACTCAATTTGCCTTCAATGGGGAAACTCCAATTTTCCACCAATGTAACGGCAAAAGCCACACCAAAATTGTTGGATCTCTCGGGCGAGGTGGAGATTCCGTGGGCGCGTATTAAAGTAGATGATTTACCGGAAAATGCCGAACCGGTCAGTTCGGACGAAGTGATTTTAAACGGGCCACGTAAAAGTAAGGAAGAATTAATTAACCGTGAATTTGCGGCGACAACCCAATCCGGTATGGAAATTCGTTCTGACTTAAAAATCAAAATTGGCAAAGATGTACATTTTGATGCTTATGGCTTTAAATCTAATTTAGAAGGGTTACTTTCCCTTAAACAAGAAAAAGGACGTTTGGGATTGTACGGACAGATTGATCTGAAAAATGGTCGCTATGCCTCTTTTGGACAGGATTTATTGGTACGCAAAGGACAAATTAATTTTGCCGGCTTGCCTTCACAACCAATGTTAAATATTGAAGCCATTCGGAATCCGGAAGCGATGGAAGATAATAAAATTACTGCGGGCGTGAAAGTGGTTGGCATTGCCACCAGTCCTGAAGTGACCATTTTTTCCGAGCCAAGCAAACCGCAGGATCAAGCCCTTTCTTACTTGCTCACCGGACGTTCTTTGGAAGACAGCGGACAAGCCGGATCCGGCGGCTCAGTGGGGGCGGCACTGCTTGGTATGGGACTTGCCAAAAGCGGTAAATTGGTTGGTGGCATAGGGGAAGCCTTTGGGATTCAAGATCTCAATCTTGGCACGGCAGGTGTGGGCGACAGCTCCAAAGTGCAAGTGAGCGGTAACATTGGTAAACGGTTACAGGTGAAATATGGGGTAGGTTTGTTTGATGGTTTGGCAGAAGTTACCTTGCGTTATCGTCTATTGCCGCAGCTTTATTTCCAATCGGTTTCCGGCACAAACCAAGTGTTTGATTTACTTTATCAGTTTGAATTTTAGGAATGATGATTAATGAATAATGAAATTTTAGCGGCACAAGATACTTTACCGCCGCCACAAAATAACGTGCGTGAAATTGCCGCAATCGATCTTGGTTCAAACAGTTTTCATATGATTGTTGCCCGCATTGTGAACGGCTCAATCCAAGTGCTTTCACGTTTAAAGCAAAAAGTGAAATTGGCGGAAGGATTGGATGAAAAGGGTGTTTTAAACCAAGCCGCCATTGATCGAGGGGTGAGTTGTTTGGCGTTATTTGCCGAACGTTTACAGGGTTTTGCGGCGGAAAATGTGAAGGTTGTCGGCACTTATACCTTGCGAAGTGCGGTCAATAATGAGGAATTTTTACGCCAAGCGGCAGAGGTGTTTCCTTATCCGATCAACATCATCAGCGGTCAAACGGAAGCCAAAACTATTTATGCCGGCGTATGCCACACCCAGCCGGAAAAAGGTAGAAAATTGGTGGTGGATATTGGTGGCGGTTCAACAGAAATGATCATCGGTGATGATTTCACGCCGATTCTTGCCGAAAGCCGAAATATGGGGTGTGTGAGTTTTGCGGCGAAATATTTTCAAAATGGTGAAATTTCCGAACAAAATTTTGAAACCGCTTATCAAAGTGCGGTTAAAACCATTGAAGATTTGGGGGGGGAATATCGCTGCCTTGGTTGGCAATCTGTTTTGGGTTCTTCCGGCACAATCAAAACCGTGTATCAAGTGATCGCCGCCACTTTAGATCCGAATGGCATTATCACCAAAGCACGTTTGCAGGATTTAATTCATCAAACCTTACAGGTTTCTCATTTTGATGAATTAAATATTACCGGTTTAAACCCTGATCGGGTGGATGTGTTTGTGCCGGGGCTGGCAATTTTAAGTGCCGTCTTTGATGTTTTCCATATCGAAAATATGCGTTATTCGGACGGTGCATTGCGGGAAGGGGTGATTTATAGCATTGAGCAAAATTTTCAGGTGGCGGATATTCGCGCCCGCACGGCTTGGGGACTTGCCGAACAATTTAATATTGATGTGGCACAGGCTCATCGCATCGCCGACAGTGCAGACTTATTGGCGAGCCAATATAGCCAATGGGTTAAACCTGAATTGATGGAAGAAATGCGCAGTCTGTTGCTTTGGGCGGCACGTTTGCACGAAGTGGGCATTGTGATTAATCATAAAAATCGACAAAAACATTCTGCTTATATTTTGCAAAATATGGATTTACCGGGGTTTGATCGGGAACAGCAACGTTTAATGGCTTTGTTGGTGCGTTTCCATATTGGCGTGTTAAAAACAGCCGATTTGATTAAATTCGCCCGTTATGATGAGCAAGATGTGATGGTATTAATCCGTCTATTGCGTTTAGCGGTGATTCTCAATAAGCCCCGCCAAGTCACAGAGAAAACCCGACAAATCACGCTCAAAACCCACCGCACTTCTGCCGATTGGGTGTTGGCATTTGAAACGGGCTATCTTGATCGCAATCCGCTGATTTGGAACGAACTTCGTCAAGAAAGCAACGGCTTGAAAGATTTAGCGTTCGGCTTGGTGTTTAATTAAAAATGGGGAGCAAAATGCTCCCTTTTATTCATTATGGAAGGTTGGGCTAACAATAAGGAATAAACATTTGCCAAAAAATAAGTTTGTTCCGCCTGAGGAACGGGAAAAGGGATAAAAGACAATAAATCTTGGTGAATGGTTAAAACGTGCGGAAAAATGACCGCACTTTGAATTTCCTCAAACATATCTTGGTAAAGCGGCGAGGCGCAGCCGCCACGTTCAATACGCCCCAAGCTACAAGCAATGTGAAACAAAAGCATATTGACTAATTCGGCATTGATGTCGGCTTTCCAATGGTTTTTGAGGCGATCCCGTAATTGAAAGACGATGTCAATAATTGGCTGATTAATCTGCCCGCGTATTTTCCAACGTTCAAGTTGATCAAGCAGTCGCATTTAAGCTCCCGTTCCACTAAAATAAGCCGATAATCTACCGCACTTTATCGGAAGAAAACAGTGCAGAGATCACAAATTAGTAACAAATAAATCCGCTGAGGAAGAAAAATGATAGATAACGCACTTTTTAGCGATTATGAAGGGTTGATTTTTGATATGGACGGCACGCTGATTGACACAATGCCGGTACACGCAAAAGCGTGGCGTATCGTGGGCGAGCGATTGGGTTATGAGTTCGATAGTCAAATTATGTATCAATTAGGCGGCGCAACGGTGCGAACCATTGGGGCGGAGATAATGAAAAAAGCCGGTATGCCCCTTGAACGTCTTGATGAAGTGATTGAGGCAAAACGTGAACTTTCTTATCAACTTGTTCCCACCGAATCTAAATTGCTGCCAACTTTTGAGATCGTTCGCCATTATCACGGTAAAAAACCGATTGCCCTTGGCACGGGTTCACACCGTCATTTGATTGATATGTTAATGGCAAAACTTGATATTGCCGATTATTTTGATGCCATCGTGAGTGCAGATGATGTAAAAGCCCATAAGCCCCATCCGGAAACGTTTCTGCGTTGTGCAAAGCTTATTGGGGTTAATCCGACACGTAGTATTGTGTTTGAAGACGCGGATCTTGGTGTGCAGGCAGGATTAAGTGCAGGAATGGATGTGTTTGATGTGCGTGTAGGCAAAATAATTAAGGCGTAACATTACGATGACCGAATATGGAAAAATGATGGCAGGATTGGCGCATTTGCCAAGCAAACCTGAGTTGAAAGCAATGCGACAACACGCCCGTGAAATCTTGTTTGAATTTAACCGCACTTCCCCCAATGATGACGCAAAACAAAATGCGTTACTCAGAAAATTATTCGGACAGGCAGATGAAACCACCTCCATTAACGAGCCTTTTCATTGTGATTATGGTGTGAATATTAAAGTCGGCAAAAATTTCTTTGCTAATTATCATTGCGTGATGTTGGATAATGGCGGTATTACCATTGGCGACAATGTGATGTTCGCCCCTAATGTGAGCCTTTATACGGTAGGACACCCCCTTGATGCCGAATTACGGAATACAGGTTGGGAACAAGCAAAACCTATCACCATAGGCAATAATGTATGGATTGGTGGCAATGTGGTGATTTTACCGGGTGTAACCATTGGAGATAATGTGGTGGTGGGTGCAGGTTCGGTGGTGACCAAAGATTTACCCGCCAATGTATTGGCATTAGGCAATCCCTGCCGTGTGGTGCGTGAAATAACCGAACAAGATCGCCACCATTACATCCACACTTATCAGCCTGATTAAAAGATGGATTGGTTTTCGTTTGGTTTTTGGGCGGAATTTTGGCAAGCCCACGCATTGTGGCTAATGTTTGCCAGTGCTTTTTTGAGTGCGACAGTTTTGCCCGGCAATTCGGAGGCCGTCTTTATTGCCCTTGCTATCCCCAAATTAACCCTCGGTTCGGCATTCAGTGCGGATATTTTTTGGCTTATTTTTATCGCAACATTCGGCAACGGCTTAGGCAGCTTAACCACTTATGCCATTGGACGTTGGTTACCTAAATTTGAAGGAAAAAATGACCGCACTTTGTGGGTGATGGAAAAACTTCAGCGTTATGGTACGGTGGCGTTGTTATTAAGTTGGTTGCCGGTGGTGGGGGATCTCTTTTGTGCCGTAGCAGGTTGGTTACGGTTGAATTTTGCGGCGAGTTGTCTGTTTATCTTTCTTGGTAAACTGGTTCGCTATGTCGCATTATTGTTTCTCAGCGTTCCTTTCTTGTTATAGAATGGGCAATAAAAAAGCCCTTCAACAAGTGAAGGGCAAAACCTAAGGAACCAATTTTATTAAAACAACTGCAAGTTGCTTGCTCTATAAGACCGAGTCACTAATAAAAAGTTCATCAGGTTTAGACAGCAGTAAATTCCGCCATCAGTTCCCACAATGATCGTCTGAATTCCGTTTATAATCAGTCATTTTTTAGGTGTTACTATGAAATTTTCATTTATCAAAACTACACTTTTTTGTGGTTTACTCCCACTTTCCTTTGCTGTATCAGCACAGACGGTGCTGAAATATAGTGATCATGAGCCTTACGGTAATATGCGCACCCGTTTTATCAACGATGTCTTTTTTAAAGCGGTAGAAAAAGAAAGCAAGGGTAATCTTAAAATTGAAGCCCATTGGAATGGTGAAATTGCGAAAGCCCATGATGAGTTACAAGCCATTTCAGAAGGTAAAACCGATCTGATTGTCGCTGTGCCGGAATATAGTGATAAACAGTTACCGCTGCACCAACTATTCAAAAGTTTTATTGTTGGCCCTTCAGGTGAAAAACAGGTACAAGCAATTCGCCGTGTCTATCGTGAAATTCCTGAACTCAATGCTGAATTTGCCCAAAATGGCGTAAAACCCGTTATCATCGCAACCGGCTATCCCGTCGCCTTTTTTAGCCCGAAAAAACTCAATAATTTAGCGGAAATAAAAGGGCAAACGTGGCGTAGCCAAAGTTTTTGGCATCGGGAGTTTTTAACTAATGCCGGGGCGACAGCAATTGCCAGCCGTTGGGGAAAAGAGGTGAGAATATGCTGGCTAACGGTAAATTAAACGGTTTAATGGTGAATATTGATAGTGCCTTTGATATCAATGCGAATGAATCTGCCCCTTATGCGTTGGTGTCTAAAGAACTATGGCTAGGACATATTTATCCAATTGTGATTAGCAGTAAACGCTGGGCAAGTCTCTCTGATGACGACAAAAAAGCCTTTGAACGTGCTGCTGAAATTGCCTATGCGCAGTTGGGTGATATGATGGATAAAAATTATGCCGATTTGTTAGACGCTGCCAACGCCAAAAACACCCTTGTGCGTGAATTAACCAGTGCAGAAGTCAAACAATTTGCTGAAGCCACCCGATACCGCGATGTACAACAAAATTGGGCGAAAAAGCAAGAAGCGGAAGGCGTGAAAAATGCTCAAAAAGTATTGCAACAAATAGATCGGATTCTGACAGATTCGATGAAATAACGCTAAATCTCAATATGATGTTGTAAACCCACAAAGGGAAAATAAGGTGATCGGTAGATACCATATAGGGTATGATATAGACGGAAGAATAGACTAGAATCTACGCTTCGTTATCGCAAATAAAAAAACCCTTCAACAAGTGAAGGGCAAAACCTAAGGAACCAATTTTATTAAAACAACTGCAAGTTGCTTGTTCTATAAGACCGAGCCACTAATAAAAAGTTCATCAGGAATTGAAAAAATTCATTATTTCTTGAAGAAAATTTACAACACAATGATTTAAAAGGAAAAGTTTATGCCATTACTTGATAGTTTCAAAGTGGATCACACTAAAATGAATGCACCTGCCGTGCGTATCGCGAAAACAATGCGTACACCAAAAGGGGACGACATCACCATTTTTGATTTGCGTTTTTGTATGCCGAACAAAGAAATCCTACCGCCGAAAGGTATTCACACCCTTGAACATTTATTCGCCGGCTTTATGCGGGATCATTTAAACAGCGACAGCGTGGAAATTATCGACATCTCACCAATGGGCTGCCGCACCGGTTTTTATATGTCATTGATCGGCATCCCAAATGAACAACAAGTGGCTGAGGCGTGGTTGGCTTCAATGCAGGATATTCTGAATGTAAAAGATCAGACGGCGATTCCGGAATTAAATATTTACCAATGTGGCACTTATACGGAACATTCCTTAGAAGAAGCCCACGAAATTGCCAAAAATGTGCTGGCACGTGGTGTGGGGGTGAACAAAAATGCGGATCTTGCGCTTGATGAATCACTGTTAAAGTAAGGAGACAATATGACAACCCTCGGCACGGCATTAACCCCAAATGCCACCAAAGTGATGATGCTCGGTTCCGGTGAATTGGGTAAAGAAGTGGTGATTGAACTGCAACGCTTAGGCGTGGAAGTCATCGCCGTTGATCGCTACGAAAATGCTCCTGCACAGCAAGTGGCACACAGAGCCTATACCATTTCAATGTTAGATGGCGAGGCACTCAAAGCCTTGGTTGAAAAAGAAAAACCGGATTACATTGTGCCGGAGGTGGAAGCCATTGCCACAGCAACTTTGGTGGAATTAGAACAATCGGGTTTTAATGTTGTGCCAACGGCAAAAGCGACACAGCTCACGATGAATCGCGAAGGCATTCGCCGCTTGGCTGCCGAGGAATTAGGTTTGCCAACTTCGCCTTATCAATTTGTGGATAATTTTGCAGATTTTCAACGTGCGGTGGAAAAAATCGGTATCCCTTGCGTGGTAAAACCGATAATGTCTTCTTCCGGTCACGGACAGAGTATTTTGAAATCAAAAGATGATCTGCAAAAAGCTTGGGATTACGCACAAGAGGGGGGACGTGCCGGTGCAGGGCGTGTGATTGTAGAAGGTTTTGTTAAATTTGATTATGAAATTACCCTACTCACGGTTTGTCACATCAACGGCACATCTTTCCTTGCCCCAATCGGACACCGTCAAGAAGATGGCGATTACCGTGAATCTTGGCAACCGCAGGCAATGTCGAATGTCGCTTTGCAGAAAGCACAAAAAGTCGCCGAAAAAATTACCGGTGCTTTGGGAGGAAAAGGCATTTTTGGTGTTGAAATGTTCGTTTGCGGTGATGATGTGATTTTCAACGAAGTTTCACCACGTCCACACGACACAGGGATGGTCACACTCATTTCACAAGAATTATCGGAATTTGCCTTACACGCCCGTGCGATTTTAGGTTTACCGATTCCGGAAATTGCCCTCATCAGCCCTGCCGCCTCCAAAGCCATTGTGGTGGAAGGTCGATCAAAAAACGTCCAATTTGGCAGAATTGACAAAGCCCTCGCAGAACCGCACACCAATATCCGCTTATTCGGTAAAGGCGAAGTGAACGGACATCGCCGTTTAGGGGTATTACTTGCTCGGGATATTTCGGTGGAAAAAGCCTTAGAAAAAGTAAAACGGGCTTATGAAAGATTGGAAATTAAGCTGTAAATTTATTTGAGGGTTGTTTTAGCATAACAACCCTTTAATATTTATTTTTCGCAGAAGGTATTTAAACGATAATTAATCTTTTAGTTTTTGGACATATAATTGATATATCGGCAAATTTTGTAGGATACGTATTTTTTGTTGATAGGTATTTACATAATGATCAACCGCCGGGGAGCTTCGTGAGAGCCATCAATATAAATAAAATCAAAGTAGTTTTGATACCCGTTAGCCAGTAATTCAATCATTTTTTGGTGGGATGTTCCTTTGCATTTTATTATTTTTCCACCTTCAAAACGATTTAATGCGATAGATATATTGTGATCAAAATGTTGCTCTACGGTTTTCATATTATATTTACCAATATGCTCAAGCGCACCTTCCCAAGTATCAACACAATGTAACTCAATTTCAGAATGATGTTTTAGGCTATTTTCAATAAAAAAGACAGTCGAACGTCCTTCAAAAGAACCAACTTCAAGGATTTTAATCGGTTTAATAAAATTGATGATTGTTGTTAAACTTGGAACATTATGGTTGAACCAGTCCTCTTGGAATTGGTATTCTATTGATTGATTGATTGAT
>NZ_MLHQ01000040.1 GCF_001999305.1 Rodentibacter myodis
TATCTGCTTAGCTAAAGTTTTTACTACCCAATCATAATCAAGTAGATGAATTTCAAGTTAAGCACCTATTAAGACTTCAAAATTAAAAATTATTTTAAAACAAGTCAATCAACAAGTGCCCACACAGATTGTCTGATACATTGTTAAAGAGCAAAAAACAACGACGCACTGTTACCATTCAAATGTTCCACAACAGTGCGTCGTTGTGTGCGGCGTATTATAGGGAAAAATGAAATCCTTGCAAGGTTTTTTTAAAATTTTTTATTTAAAAGATTAATTTTTATTCATCATCTTTTATTCATCATCAATCTTTCTGTATTTTCTTAACCCTGCTTTATGCAGTACATCATTTAACTTTCTCAGTAAAATCTCCTTTTGAGCTTTGGTTAAAAATTCACTTTTTTTATTTAATAATGCACCGGCAAATTTCCAGTAAGTTTGCAATGTTGCCGGAATACCAATCTGCTTTAGTTTCACTATCGCATTTTCAGCCCCAACACTTTTAAACATCCCTACATCGCAAATCTCAACCTTCTTTAACATTCTTTCATACTTTATTGAAAGATTTGGAAGATCCTTTAAACGATTGGCTTTTTGTAATGCCATCGCAATTTTTCTGTCTTTAATTTGCTTAATGGAAAGCATCAATAACTTACGAAATAGCACTTCATCATTAAGAATCTCTTTTGAAAGCCAGTAATAATCCGATAACACAAATTTGGCATCAACTTCATTTTTTGTGAATGCCGTACATCCCATACTCATTAGTTGCTCAGCTAGTGAACCTTTGGCTTGAAGATAAATTTTCCCATTCAACCACAACCCAAACATAAGTTCTTTGTTATAGAACAGTCCATAACCAGTGAAAAGATTTCTTGATGTAACGTTCCCGACCAAGCTATTAATCAATTCACGAACATTTGCAAGTTGCTCATCGCTAATATTTAAACGTGTCACAGATACCTCTTTTTAATTAATTTATTGTTAATAATCAAAGACTAAGTTCTTAGATTTTTATATCATTAATCAAATATGAATAAAACCATCTCTTTTCAATTTTGTGAACCAGATCGCAAAAATAATTTTTTGTTTTATAAAACAAATAGATGATATAAACAATATATAGTGATATAAAAATTTCTCCTATTTAACCTAGACTTACCGATATAATTCCGATTACAAGAAAAATTTTATGTTATAGAAAAATGGAAGGAAATATAAAAGATCAACATAGCAAAAATTAATAAAACCAAGAATTCATGCTACAAGAAATTAGAATAATACGACAAAATTATTTGGCTTTTATCAAATAACAAATTCTGTTTAAAAAAGTACTTAATGTTTTCGCACCCCAAAATAGGGGCTAACTAAAAGACGAAGCCTGAATAATATCAGGCTTTATAATTAATGAATTCAAACTTTGAAAGTTTTAACCGCACTTTCGTCATAAGTGCTTTATAAATAAAATTCAACTCCATTTTTGATACAAATAATTATGGAACATTGTTCCAAAGTTCCCCGGACGACCGGAAAGCAACATACAAACTTGCGTATCTTTATTGATCATATTGTTTCCTTTAAATATTTAAATTTATCCCGTCATCAATAAAATATTGATTCATTTCAAATGCCGGCTTGGCTTCTTTATCTTTACCAATAATGCGCGCCGGCACACCGGCGGCGGTGGCATATTTGGGAACAGGCTGAAGCACCACGGAATTTGCGCCGATTTTGGCGTATTTTCCCACCTCAATATTGCCAAGAATTTTCGCGCCCGCACCTATCATCACTCCTTCACGTACTTTTGGATGCCGATCGCCGGATTCTTTCCCCGTTCCGCCCAAGGTGACACCTTGCAAAATTGACACATCATTTTCAATAACGGACGTCTCCCCCACCACAATACCGGTTGCGTGGTCGAACATAATCCCGTGACCGATTTTGGCAGCAGGGTGAATATCCACATCAAAGGCAACGGAAATTTGATTTTGCAGATAAAGGGCAAGCGCCTTGCGATGTTGATTCCAAAGGTAATGGGTAATGCGATAACTTTGAATAGCGTGAAAGCCTTTGAGATAAAGTAAAGGCGTTGACCATAATTCCACCGCTGGATCGCGCTGGCGCACCGCTTGAATATCGCACGCCGCACAATCAATAATAGCAGGATCGGCTAAATAAGCTTCTTCAATAATTTCACGCAAGGAAATCGCCGGCATAATAGGATTTGCCAATTTGTTGGCAAGCAAATAACTTAATGCACTGCCCAAATTTTGATGTTTTAAAATGGTGGAATGGAAGAAACTGGCGAGCATTGGTTCGTGCTCGGCAAGTTCTTTCGCTTCTTGGCGAATGTGTTGCCATACTTCTAACATATCGTTCTCCTTATTCGCCTTTACGTTCACGCCCTAATAGGCTGTGCGCCACGTCCTGTGCAGATTTACCACAAAACAGCATTTGATAAATTTGCTCCGTGATCGGCATTTCAACACCTTGTCGCTGTGCAAGTAAATAGGTTTCTTTGGTGTTATAAAATCCTTCCACCACTTGCCCTATTTTATCCATCGCCGTTTGCGTATCTAATCCCTCGCCCAGCATTAATCCAAAACGGCGGTTGCGTGATTGATTGTCGGTACAAGTCAATACTAGATCGCCTAATCCCGACATCCCCATAAACGTCTGCGGATTTGCCCCGAGGGAAGCCCCCAAACGGCTCATTTCCGCAATACCACGGGTAATCAACGCCGTGCGGGCATTCGCCCCGAATCCCATTCCATCGGCAATTCCCGCGCCAATCGCAATGACATTTTTGATCGCACCGCCAAGTTGCACGCCAATCATATCTTTGTTCACATACACCCGAAAATGCTTACTACAATGAATCCGTGCCTGAAATTCAAGCGCAAATTGTTCATTATTCGCCGCCAATGTAATTGCGGTCGGTAGCCCTTGCGCCAGTTCTTTGGCGAAGGTTGGGCCTGAAAGCACAGCAAGGGGATAATCCCTTCCTATCTGCTCTTCCACCACCGTTTGTAAAAGTCTTCCCGTATCACGTTCTAACCCTTTGGTCGCCCAAATAATCCGATGATGAGGTTGTAAGTGCGGTCGAATTTTACGGAGAATTTCATTGAATGCGTGACTCGGCACCACAATAAGAATATCGCGTGAACAATTTAACGCGCTTTCAAGTTCACCCTCTAAATAAAGTTCATCAGGAAAAGAAATATCCGCCAAAAATCGGCAATTTTGACGCTCTGCCTGCATTTGCCGAATATGCGCCGGATTATGCCCCCAAAGGTAAGTTGGCGAGCCATTACGAGAAAAGGAAATGGCTAAGGCTGTACCGTAAGATCCCGCACCCAGTACGGTGATTGGTGATTGAGGTGTCATAGAATTTTCCTCAAAAAACAAAGGGCAAGCCCAAGACTTGCCCTTTTTACTCAAGAAATTAATGTTGGGTTTCTTTCGTCTCTTCTGCGCTGCTTTCCGCCGCTTCTTGCTGACGATTCATATATTCGATGAATAACGCATCAAAATTAACCGGTGAAAGGTTTAATGCCGGGAATGTCCCACGATTGACTAAACTTGAAATTAACTCACGGGCATAAGGGAACAACATACTCGGACATTGTGAGGTTAAACAATGCGCCATTTGCATTTCTTCCAAACCACTGATCGTAAACACGCCCGATTGTTTGACTTCACAAAGGAATGCAAGATCACCTGAATCTTCCATTGTGGTTTCAACGGTAATGTTTAAGGTAATTTCGTACAAGTCTTCATCTAATTGCACGGTTTCGGTGCTTAAATCAAAACCGAGTTTAGGTTTCCATTCTTGGTGAAAAATATGCGGAAGATTCGGTGCTTCAAAAGACACATCTTTCACGTAAATACGTTGAATTTGCAATACGGCTTGCGCTTCTTCTGCCGCAACTTCAGGCTGTTGATTTTGTTCTGACATAGGTTAATTCCCTTATTATTTGTGTTTTTTAACAATTGGTAAATTTGCACCCATCCAAGCGGCAATGCCTTCTTTTAAGACATAAACACGGGTAAAACCTTGTTTAGTCAATAATGCCGCCGAACCCGGTGCAGAAATACCGTTCACATCCACTAAGATTAACGGTTTTTCTTTGTGTTGTTCAATTTTGCCCAGATTGGCATTTTTAATATCACTTGGCAGGAGATTGATACTGTTAATGATGTGACCACGTTGATATTCATCTAAAGTACGAAGATCGACCACGACCGCGTCTTCATTATTGATTAAACGAATGGCTTCAGAATGTTGAATGGTTTTGAATTTCTCTGTTGCCGATTTGAAAAAGGTATAAATCACCGCCGCAAAAATAGCAAACCAAGAGACGGTTAATAACGTATGTTTTTGTGCAAATTGAATTGCATCAGGCATAAATTCTTGCATTGTTGTTCCAATAAGATGTCAATGAATACTCAAATTAAAAAGAGGGCTAAGTATAACCGCACTTATGCTATCTTTCAAAAAAATTCTTATTTTTCAAGCAAAGGAATAATAATGATGAAGTGGAAAGATTGAGCGTTCCAATCAATCTTTCATTGGGTTAAAACGATGAAAGTGCATCATTTATTTTTTCAATTGCAACCGTCAGTTCTGCACTTGACATCACAAGGGGTGGAAGCAATCGTAACGTATTCCCTCGAGCGGAAAGTGCAAGTACACCTTTTTTATGCAAAACACTTAATACGTCCGTAACCGGCACAGAATCAATAAGTTGAACCCCAAGTATAAAACCTCTTCCCGACACTTGTTTTACAGTAGAAAGTGCGGTCAATTTTTGACTTAATTTTTTAAATAACCATTCACCTTTAGTCTGAACCTCATTAAGAAATTCGGGGGTTAAGCAATCTAGCACTTGATTTGCCGCCGCCATCGCTAAAGGATTTCCGCCAAAAGTAGAACCGTGTGAGCCATATTGAAAAGCTTCACCAAGGTGTTTTTTTCCGATCATTGCACCGCAAGGTAAGCCGTTTGCCAACCCTTTCGCCAGCGTCACAATATCCGGTTGAATATCATAATATTGATGTGCAAATAATTTACCGGTTCGTCCCATCCCCGTTTGCACTTCATCCACAATTAATAACACACCTTGTGCCTGACATTGCTTTTCTAGGGCTTTCAACCAATTTGCATTTGCAACGGTTACCCCGCCTTCGCCCTGAATGATTTCAACCAATACCGCTGCATAATCGGAAGTGATCGCCGATAATGCTGAAATATCGTTGTAATCAATAAAATCCACCTCAAGCAATGTGCCAAAACCAACTTTAATGAGATCATTGCCTGTCGCAGAAAGTGCACCCAAAGTACGTCCATGAAAGGAATGATTAAATGCCATTAATTTGTTTTTACCGGTATATTTACGCGCTAATTTAATCGCCGCTTCATTTGCTTCCGTACCGGAGTTACAAAAAAATACTCGCTGTTCATCATCTTTTACTAATTTTTTCGCAACCTGCTCTTGTAAAGCACTTTGATACAAATTTGAGGTATGCCACACCTGATACAATTGGCGACTCACCGCGTCATTAAGGGACGAGACGTTATACCCTAAATTACAAACACCGATGCCACTGGTTAAATCCAAATAACACTTTCCATTACTATCCGTTAAATACGCCCCATCGCCGCGCACGATTTCAAAAGAAAAACGTTTGTAAGTTTCAAATAATCCGCTCATTTATTCCTCCTTAAGAAATATCGTGCCACCGCTCAATGTATTTGAACAAATTTGCACGCAAGGCACACCGCCTTCCAACGCAAAAAAAGCCGCCTTTATTTTGGGCTGCATTCCCTCGCCAATGATACCTTCTCCTTGAAGTTGCCGAGCTTGAGTTCCTGTCATTGTTGGAATAATTTGCCTCTCTCTCAACACACCCGGAACATCCGTTACCAAATAAAGCGCTTCCGCTTGCAACAACGTTGCCAATTCCGCTGCAGCATTATCTCCATTAATATTCAGCCACTCACCTTGATTATCAACCGCCAAAGGGGCAATCACACCAACGTGGTCGGCAAGCCATCGCTCAAAAAGTGCGGTCTTAATTTGGGTAATTTTTCCCACAGCACCTAATTGAGCGCGATCAATCGCTTCGCCAAGAATAAGTGCATTTGTCGCTGCATTCAAACCAATGGCACCAAGATGATAATGATTTAACCGTTGCAAAATTTGTGGTTGAACTAAGCCAAGAAGCACCATTTTTGTCACTTCAAGCGTTGCCTCATCCGTCACACGAATGCCTGCTTTTTTCACCACCGGTAATTGCAATTTCTCACAATACGCTGAGATTTTATTGCCACCACCGTGAACCAATAAAATTGCCTTTCCAACCGAACGCCACTGCTTAATTTGTTGAAAAAATGCGGGTGTCAATTCTGCCATCGCATTGCCACCGATTTTTATCACAATAAGATTATTCATCTGCTCCCCCAGCTATTAGGTTGAATAAGAGGCGTTGATATTGACATAGTCGTAGGTGAGATCGCAGCCCCAAGCCTGCCCTTGCGACTCACCAACGTTGAGAAAAACATCAATATAAATGACCGCACTTTTTAATAATTCACTCACTTTATCAGAAACGAAATTAGTCGCCTGTCCCTTTTCAACAACCCACATTTGATTAATCTTTACTTGAATTCGCGTAGGATCTAACCCAACACCACTCGCACCCAAAGCACTCACAATCCGTCCCCAGTTTGGATCCGCACCAAAAATTGCACTTTTTACCAAGTTCGAACCTACAATAGATTTTGCCGCAACATGCGCTTCCGACTGACTACTCGCCCCATAGACATTCACTTCAATGAGTTTCGTTGCACCTTCGCCGTCTTGGGCAATCATTTTCGCCAATTCCGTCAGCATAAATTGATAGGCTTGTTTAATAAGTGAATAATCAGGGCTTTGCGCCGTGATTTCCGTATTACCGGCCTGACCATTCGCCATCAATAACACCATATCGTTTGTCGATGTATCGCCATCCACAGTGATCTGATTAAAGGTTTGCTCAGTCAGCTCACTTAATAATGATTGCTGTGTATTTGCCGCAATGGCGCAATCAGTGACTACAAACCCAAGCATCGTTGCCATATTCGGGTGAATCATTCCTGAACCTTTGGCAAAACCGGTGAGCGTGCAGTCTTTACCTTCTACTTGGAAACTTAAACAAAGCGTTTTTGTTTTCGTATCCGTGGTTAAAATAGCTTGCGTGATTAAATCATTTTGTGTTTTTTCTAACTTTGCGATACCTTGCTGCATTTTATCCATTGGTAATGTCGTGCCGATTAAGCCCGTGGAAGCTACGCCAACGAGATCAGTAGAAATGCCTAATTTTTCTGCCACCCATTGTTGCTCAGATTTCACATCTTTTTCACCTTGTTCACCGGTACAAGCATTCGCAAAAGCGCTATTCATCACAATGGCTTGAAGTTTTTGTGTTTTTTGTACCAGTGATTTCGTCATATAGGTTGGGGCGGCACAGACTTTATTTGTAGTATAAACCCCTGCGGCATTTGCCGGCACATCCGAAACCACCCAACCTAGATCCAATTTGCTATAACGTAGCCCTGCGTGTATTGCATCACTGCTATATCCTTTTGGCCAGCAAAACGGTTGTTCTTGCCATAATGTTGTTTTATCCATGCTTTCCTCCTTTAAGGGAATATCGGAAACAGCGGTAATCCGGCAGTCTCCTTAAATCCAAAATACAAATTAAAATTTTGTACCGCCTGACCTGCCGCACCTTTCATTAAATTATCAATGACAGAAACAATAGTGACGATTTGCGTGGTGGAATTCCACACCACGCCAATATCACAAAAATTCGAGCCTACCACTTCCTTGATAGTCGGCAGCTGCGCACCACGAAAACGCACAAAAGGTTTATCGACGTAACATTGCCCAAAAATTGCTTCAAGTTTTTGCTGTGTCATCGACCGAGTAAGTTTTGCATAAGTATTCACCATAATGCCACGGGTAATCGGCAATAATGTGGTTGAAAATTGAATGTGCTGTAAATTTTTATCCCATTCACCTAATTGTTGTGTAATTTCCGGAATATGTTGATGTTGATTTAAACGATAAACCCATAAATTTTCATTAATAAAAGGAAAGTGAGTATGTGCTGCCGAATTCTTCCCCGCACCGGATACACCCGATTTTGCATCCGTAATAATCGATCCCGCTTCAATCAAGCCGGCTTGTGCTAAGGGCGCTAACCCCAATAATGTTGCCGTTGCATAACAACCGGGATTTGCAATATAAGGGCTATAATGAGTAGTAAATTCAGGCAAGGCATAAGTGATTTTCTCAGCCGATGGCAATTCACGTCCTTTTTGATGATACCAATTCTCATAAAGTTGACTTTCTCTTAAACGAAAATCGCCTGACAAATCAATGACAGGAAAAGCCGCATCTACCAACGGTTGCATTAACTTCCCGGTTACACCTGAAGGTGTGGCACA
Source organism: Rodentibacter myodis (assembly GCF_001999305.1). Classification (GTDB taxonomy): domain Bacteria; phylum Pseudomonadota; class Gammaproteobacteria; order Enterobacterales; family Pasteurellaceae; genus Rodentibacter; species Rodentibacter myodis. The sequence goes on from NZ_MLHQ01000040.1 coordinate 8,495, forward strand.
AAACAAACAATCCACTTCATCTTGAATGGTTTCAATGTTTAGTGGTTTCACCAAAATATCGTTTTTACCAAAGGCGGGAATTAAATCACTTAATGCAACGCTTTCCTGCACGCTACCATAAAGGGAAATCTCTGAGACTTGAGGATGCTGCGTTAAAAGCGTATAAAGTACCATTCCGCTATAACCTGTTATCCCTACAATTCCAACTTTCATACCCTACCCCAAAAAAATGAATAATTATTCAATAATTTCGAATAAATATATTATACAAATTAATATTGTCAACCGAGAAAAAAGAAGAAGTTAAGCTGGTCAGATCTGCAAATTAGAAAAATCAATGTGCAGGTAAATCTTTAAACAATAATAAATTTTATGTGATCGGAATCATAAACTTGTTTTTTAATACTTCCATTCAACGTGATTTAGTTAGATGATAGCTTGAGTTTTATCTATTAGGAGTATGCTATGAAATTAAACAAATTCACGTTTTCTTTGCTGTTAGGTTTAGGTATTTCAACTGCAAATGCCGCTGAACTACCAAATATTACTATTCTTGCCACCGGCGGTACGATTGCAGGTAGCGGTCAAAGTGCGGTCAATTCTGCTTATAAAGCGGGGCAACTTAATATTGATACCTTAATTGAAGCCGTGCCGGAAATGAAAAATATTGCGAACATTAAAGGTGAACAAATTGTAAAAATCGGTTCGCAAGATATGACCGATGAAGTATGGCTAAAGCTGGCAAAAGCCATCAATGCACAATGTAAAGATACGGATGGTTTTGTCATCACACACGGTACAGATACGATGGAAGAAACCGCCTACTTCTTAGATCTCACTGTAAAATGTGAAAAACCGGTGGTATTGGTCGGTGCAATGCGACCGGCAACAGAAAAAAGCGCAGACGGTCCATTAAATTTATATAACGCCATTGTTGTCTCCACCGATAAAAAATCCTCAGGACGCGGCGTATTAGTCGCAATGAATAATGAAGTGCTTGGCGCACGTGATGTCACAAAAACCAGTACAACTGCCGTTCAAACTTTCCACTCACCAAACTTTGGGACTCTTGGTTACATTCATAATAGCAAGGTAGATTATGAACGTTCACCGGAAAGTAAACATACCGTAAACACTCCATTCAATGTTGAAAAACTGGATAGCTTACCAAAAGTAGGTATCGTTTATGCCTATTCCAATGCACCGATTGAACCATTAAATGCCCTTTTAGATGCAGGCTATCAAGGCATTGTGACTGCGGGGGTAGGAAACGGTAATTTGAATTCAGCTCACCTAGTTCGCTTAGAGAAAGCAGCAAAAGAGGGGGTTGTAGTGGTACGTTCTTCCCGTGTACCAACCGGTTACACCACCCGCGATGCCGAAGTAGATGACTCACAATATGACTTTGTGGCTTCCGGAACATTAAACCCACAAAAAGCACGGGTGTTATTGCAACTGGCTTTAACACAAACCAAAGATCCAAAAATAATCCAACAATATTTTGAGGATTTTTAGATAGCCAAAAGTGCGGTCAAAATTAACCGCACTTTTACTTCATGACAAGGGAAAGATTTTATTGATCTATATTATGGCAACACTACCTATTTGTTGCTATATTAGTGCCCGTTTTTTAAAACAGAACAAGAATTTCTTTTTATTTACTTAGGGGGCAGTATGTCTGCGATGTTCTTATTACAATTTGCCATCGTGCTATTGTGTATCCTTGTCGGTGCACGTGTAGGTGGTATTGGTTTAGGTGTATTTGGCGGTTTGGGGCTTGCCATTCTTTCTTTTGGTTTTGGCTTAAAACCGGCAGGATTACCCATTGATGTGATGTTTATGATTATGGCGGTGGTTGCAGCGGCGGCGGCAATGCAAGCGGCTGGCGGTTTGGATTATATGATCAAAATCGCCACCAAAATTTTACGCCGCAATCCTAAATACATCACCTTTATTGCACCGGCGGTAACTTGGTTATTTACATTTTTGGCAGGAACAGGCCACGTTGCCTATTCCGTATTACCAGTGATTGCGGAAGTAAGCCGTCAAAACGGTATTCGTCCTGAACGTCCACTTTCTATGGCGGTTATCGCCTCTCAATTTGCCATTGTTGCAAGCCCGATTGCAGCGGCAGTAGTAGCGGTGGTTGCCTATCTTGAACCACAAGGTATTCATCTTGGTGATGTGTTAATGGTAACGATTCCGGCAACGGTTTTAGGTATTTTCCTTGCTTGTATTCTTGTGAACAAAATGGGAAAAGAACTGAAAGATGATCCTGAATATCAACGCCGTTTGAAAGATCCCAAATATGCTGATGCACTTAATTCCTCCACAAACGAACAAGAATTAGAAATCAGTAGCACAGCAAAAATTTCTGTATCTTTATTTTTATTCGGTGCATTGCTTGTTGTATTAATGGGCGCAATGCCGTCTCTACGTCCGGCATTTGACGGCAAACCAATGGGAATGGCACATACCATTGAAATTATTATGTTAACCATCGGTGCATTAATTATTTTAACCTGTAAACCGGATAGTACCGCTATCACCAAAGGTTCGGTATTCCACGCCGGTATGCGTGCCGTTATCGCCATTTTCGGTATTGCTTGGTTGGGGGATACCTTAATGCAAGCACATATCACCGAAGTAAAAGAGGTGGTAAAAAGCTTGGTTGAAACCGCCCCTTGGTCATTCGCGCTTGCCTTATTTGTGCTTTCTGTATTGGTAAACAGCCAAGGTGCAACCGTTGCAACCTTATTCCCATTAGGTATTGCCTTAGGCATTCCTGCACCGGTGTTAATCGGGGTTTTCGTTGCGGTGAACGGTTACTTCTTCGTGCCTAACTACGGTCCAATCATTGCCTCTATTGACTTTGATACCACCGGTACAACAAAAATCGGTAAATACATTTTTAACCACAGTTTTATGTTGCCGGGTTTATTAAGTATGGTATTTAGTGTTGTTATCGGCTTATTACTGGCAAATGTACTTCTTTAATTAAGAATAGAGAGAAAAAGCGGTGCGTGATGCACCGTTTTTTTATGAACTTATAATTAAAATCAGCTTCTAAAAACAGCCTTTCTTTTTAACCAGGAACAACAATGAAATTATTCAAAATCCTTTTTGCTACACTAATGCTTTACATTCCAACCGCTTGGTCTGCCGTTGATTACAACATTAAATACGGATCAAACTATTTAATGCCGGCTTATGTTCACTTTAAAGCGGACGGATCGCAATATTCGGTGAATGCCAAAATCAACATTCCGCTTTATAATATCGTGTTCTTCTCCCGTGGCACACAAACCCCAAGTCAATTCAAAATGGTGAATTATCAAGATACCCGAAACGGTAAACCTTATGCCGTTTCAAAAATCTCACCGAATAGCATTGAATATGGCAAAGTCAAAAATGGCTTGGAAACCGAACCATTAACCCTGCCGACATTCGATTTATTCACGATGGCGTTCCAATTAAGTTATTACGATAAACTGCCGAATAGTTTCCAAATCACCAATGGCAAAAAATTGTACCCAATGGAAAATGTGAAGGTAAAAAAAAGTGAAAAACAGATTGATTACAACAAACAAAAAATCACTGAAATCACTTACAGCTTTAAAACAGGTAACAAAGATATTATGGTGAAAAAATTCGCCGGTGAACAATTCCCACGCTATATCAAATACAGTCGGGACGGCGATGATTATGAATTGGAATTTAGTGAATTTGTAAAATAAAAGAGAAAAAACACATTAGCAGTAAATCAATCATTGGTAAGGGCTCAAACGTTACATTCTCCACTCGGTTCTTTTGTAGCAAAGTGCGGAGGATTTTTTCGCTGTTTTGATGTTGAAAGATTCGGCTATCCGACTGTAACATCGCCCATACTAATGCCGGCTCCACCACCATCTGATAAGCGGTATCATAATTTCAACTTGACTTTGTTCCAGTTCAAACGCTTTATCGTTCATTATGCTGTAAAGCTAACTGCCTTGTTTATATGCCGCTTCCGCTTTGGCTTTAAATTGGTCCATGTTGTCATAGGTAAAGATAAATTTTGGTTTTAAAAGAACAAAAAAGAACCGCACTTTATAAAAAGTGCGGTCGATATCGTGATTAATTTAGATCAACTGAATCTGCTTTGATCCACATATTGATTTCTTTTTTTCCTTTGTAGTTGATGAAATACCATTTTTCTCCATATTCATCAATTTTCTCATCTAGGATAGAAACGTTATCTCCCTTTATCAGATAGGAATTAGTAACAATAAAATCTTTATTATATAAATGCGTTTTTTTATTTATAAAACCTTTTATAGGCTCTTTTTTACAAATGCTCTTTTCATATGCTCTAGCCAATATCTTATCTTTGTCATAATAAGGATATATTTCTCTAGAATTTGGATTATCAATAATTCTATTGTCAAAATAAGGATCTTTACCATAATTAAAATAATGAGTAATATCTTCCCTATCTATAATAGAGGAATCTTTCTTTATTTCAAAAACACTAGGTATAAATTGAACAAACCAAGGATTAATTCTATCATAATCTCCATATGACAACATAGTAATTAGCATTGCCCCCCCCTTCCTCATTAATACAGAAAGAAGTTAATATTTTTTGTCCATTAGATGGTATCTGCTTATATATTTTTTTAAATTCATTTTTTTGGTAGATATATTATATCTCAATATTTTGAATAGAAGAAGATACTCTGCCAAGTTTATCCGTATATCCATCAGCTATATCTTTTTTTATAAAAGATAATTTAATATTTTGATTAGGCAAAATTATTACAATGTCATCAAATTTTAATTCTGATGTTTTTTTATATGAAAATTCTATAATATTCTCTAAGTTTTCATTAGCTATAGCGATATTAACATTTAAAACCAATAAAATTATATAAACTAATTTCATTATATTAACCCCAAAAGTTTACTTATCGAGATAAAGCGTTTCCTTCTATCTTCATATCCCTTTGCTTTATTAGGGAAATCGCCTCTACCATACCATCCATTTATATTTGCACTAACTTTAATTAATACATCTTCGCTTGCCCCCATATCTGCAAGATTATTTGTATCTGGGTACCTCGCTCCTATATACCTCCAGTATAAACAAGCAGACTCAGCACAATAGTCAATATTATCAGATACTAAATCAGGTTCTTTCACAAAATCCTTTATATCATCAGGATAAAATAAATTATGTTTCTCTGTAAATAATTTATAATTATTTTTACCTGTAAGTTGAATATATCCTCTCCCTCTATATAAAAAACCATCACCAGTAGTATTATTACCTAAGCGCCCCCCCATAAGTTAAATTGAAAAGCTCTGGTTGCCTACAGTATTTGGCAGTAGGCGGACATATACTGTCTTGGATGTATTGGGGAGAATTGCGAAATGTTTTATTACTTAATGCTGCGATTCTTCTATAGTAGATCCCTTCTGATGTTCCTGTAAAACTACCGCTTTCATGGGCACATTGTGCTAAAAAGTGTGCGATTCTTAGTGGAGTATTAATTTCATATTGTTTAGCATATTTATTTAATGCAGCTAATAGCACTTGATCATTGCCTTTTCCTACAGCAACAGCATTAACCATTTCTGCTGTAATTAACAATGACTCGGCCATCAACCACCCAATCACC
>NZ_MLHQ01000041.1 GCF_001999305.1 Rodentibacter myodis
TTGACGCCGCAGTTGCTGAGCTACCTGCCGCTGATGCCGAAGATGATGCATTGCCTGCGGAAGTTGACGCCGCTGTTGCTGAAGAAGATGCATTGGTTGCAGAGGTCGACGCTGCACTGGCTGAACTACCTGCCGCTGAAGCTGAAGATGATGCGTTGCTTGCAGAACTATCCGCTGCGGTCGCTGAAGATGCCGCGTTACTTGCAGAGGTCGACGCAGCACTTGCTGAGCTACCTGCTGCTGATGCCGAAGATGATGCATTGCTTGCGGAAGTTGACGCCGCACTTGCTGAAGAAGATGCATTGCTTGCAGAGGTCAACGCTGCACTTGCTGATGTTGAAGCTGCATTTGCTGAGCTACCTGCCGCTGATGCCGAAGATGATGCGTTACTTGCAGAAGTCGACGCTGCACTTGCTGAGCTATTTGCCGCTGATGCCGAAGATGATGCATTGCTTGCAGAGGTTGACGCTGCAGTTGCCGAACTATTTGCCGCTGTCGCTGAAGATGATGCATTGCTTGCGGAAGTTGAGGCCGCACTTGCTGAACTGTTTGCCGCTGTCGCCGAAGATGATGCATTGCTTGCAGAAGTTGATGCTACACTTGCTGAACTATCTGCTGCTGACGCCGACGTTGACGCTTTAGCTGCGGAACTGTCTGCCGCTGTCGCTGAAGAAGATGCGTTACTTGCGGAAGCTGAAGCTGCATTTGCTGAGCTATTTGCCGCTGTCGCCGAAGATGCTGCATTGCTTGCAGAGGTTGACGCTGCGGTTGCAGAACTACCCGCGGCTGACGCTGAAGATGATGCATTACTTGCAGAGGTTGACGCTGCAGTTGCCGAACTATTTGCTGCGGAGGCAGAAGAAGATGCATTGCTTGCAGAGGTTGAAGCTGAGGTTGCAGAAGTTGAGGCTGCATTTGCTGAGCTATTTGCCGCCGTCGCCGAAGATGATGCATTGCTTGCGGAGGTTGACGCTGCGGTTGCAGAACTATCCGCGGCTGTCGCCGAAGATGATGCATTGCTTGCAGAAGTTGATGCTACACTTGCTGAACTATCTGCTGCTGACGCCGAAGTTGACGCTTTAGTTGCGGAACTGTCTGCCGCTGAAGCAGAAGAAGCTGCGTTGCTTGCAGAGGTTGAAGCCGCATTTGCCGAACTATTTGCTACCGTCGCTGAAGATGCTGCGTTGCTTGCGGAAGTTGAAGCTGCGCCTGCAGAATTTGAAGCGGCGGTTTCAGAGGCTTTTGCGGCAACTGCTGACGAGGCGGCTGCACTGGCTGCGCTTTGAATTTTTCCTAAGTTTTCAGTCACGGTTGCAGCAGCGATGCTGGCTGCTGCGATTGAGCTTTTCGCCGTATTGGATAAACCGTAAATAATTTTGCCATTACCATCTGTTGAAACAGAAAGATCGCTGGTCGCAGCAAACGTGAGAGAATCATTATTTCCCAATGTCCAGCTATCCGCAGTACCGCTTGTAGAAGAACCTTCCATTGCAGAATTTTCAATATTAAAGGCATAACTTCGTGATGAATCTGCTTTATCTGTGACCGCACTTTGTGCTGTTGATAACGCTCGATTTGCTGTTGTCTGTGCACTATTTGCGGCTGTTGACGCTGCATTTGCTACGTTTTGAGCCATACTTGCAGCTGTTGATGCAGAATTCGCCGTTGATTGAGCCGTACTCACTGCGGTATTAGTTGCATAAAGTTGTGCACCGGTTACTGCATCGGTAGAATTCGCGTTTAATACTGCACTGGCTACGTTAACAATTTTACGTTTACGAGTCGAATTTCCCACTGAAATTTCATTTGTTCCCGTTGCCACCGAATCTAATCCTAGAGCCACACTATGCTGTGCCGCACGCGTATTTCCACCAATAGCAATCCCATCGCCACCACGATCCGCTTTCGCATTAGAACCTATTGCAATACCATTACTATTTGCGCTAGCCCCCACCCCAATTGCTAAAGAACCTTGTGCTACCCCACCATAATCCTGATTAGCATTACCCGCCGAAGCATTTTCCCCTATAGCAATACCTCTCCCCACACCAGTGGTATTTGCCCCACTTATTGTATCTCCACTAGTAGAACCAATCTGAACAGCAGCTAGTGCATTAGCACTAGCCAACGTTAGCACGAACGTTGCCGTAGCACCTTTTAAAGCATTTAACCTAACTGAATTTATCTTTTCAATATTCACTTGGTTATTAACCGAAGACTTTGTTTTGCCTTTTGAGCGACTCAACTCTGAAACAGCTACCCACGTTTGAGTGATTGCGTTAAAAACAACTTTAAAAATTCTATTCATTTAGTACCTGCTATTTACAATACCTAATAATAAAAATTCACTTTACAAAAGCGAAAACCACTGTCATTTTCCCAACTCTCAAATCCTACTAGGTACCCAAGAGACACTGACAGGGGAAGTGTATCCGAGATTACATATAAAATAAAGTCTAAAACTTAGGAGGAGTGGGTATGACTTGATTTTGTTTTTAGAATTCCAACACCTGCCAAAATTCCGCCACGGTGTGAAATGAACCAAACACTAAAACAATGTCATTTTTAACCGCACTTTCAATGGCATTTTCTACGCCGTTCCACACTGTCTTCTCTGATATTGCTTGTAGCTTTGGCGAAAATTCGGTGAGTTTTGCCTGTAATGCTTCGCCGCTTTGTCCGCGATAACCGCCAAGGGTAACGCAATGCCATTCATCAACAAGGGGAACAAGATGGGTAAAGATACCTTGCGCATCCTTATCTTTTAACATTCCGCATACCGCAATCAATTTGCCTTGATGTTGTGCTTTAAGTGCGGTCAATTTTTCCGCCAAATAGGCGGCGGCCTGCGGATTATGCCCCACGTCAATTATCACCGTTGGCAGGGATTCCGCCTGTTTTGATAATAAGGTTGCCAATTTTTGCTTTTTGTTGGCATTAATTTGTTGAAAACGCCCGATTAATTCAACCTGTTGCAAAGAATGACGAATAGTTTCTTCGCTAACCTCAAAAGGCAACTGCTCAATCACCGCCAAGGCAGTCGCCGCATTCATAAGGGGAATTTGGCAAAACGGTAAATTTTCTAACCGCACTTTTGCACTCTGCCACTGCCAGCTTTGAGCATTTTGTTGAAACGACCAATCCACATTACGGCGTGATACCTTGCAATGTAACCGTTCCGCTTGTGCCAGCATTGTGTGCGGCACATTCGGTTCACCAATCACCACGGGACGATTTTCACGAAAAATACCGGCTTTTTCAAAAGCAATGGCTTCTCGTGTATCGCCAAGAAAATCGGTGTGATCAATATCAATGCCGGTGATCACCGCAAGGTGGCTATCCACAATGTTGGTGGCATCCAAACGTCCGCCTAGCCCGACTTCCAAAATCACCACATCAAGATTCGCCTGTTTAAACAAATGCAAGGCGGAAAGCGTGCTGAATTCAAAATAAGTTAGGGATACCGTTTTATGTTCTTCAATAAAGGCGAATGAGGCAGTGTGGGCTTCATCGGGTAAATCTTTATTTTGAATACGTACCCGTTCGTTATAACGCAGTAAATGGGGCGAAGAATACACGCCTACACGCAAGCCGTGGTTGAGCAAAATGGTTTCGAGCAATCGGCAGGTTGTGCCTTTTCCATTTGTCCCCCCCACGGTAATTACATAGGGGGCAGGCTGGAGAAGATCGAGCTTTTCCGCCACGGATTGAATACGTTCCAAACCAAGATCAATGGCTTTAAAATGGCTGTTTTCTAAATAAGAAAGCCACTCGGCGAGTGGCGAAGTGGCTTTTAAATTCATATTATGCTTCATTCTCAATTAATTCGGGTTCCGCAAAAGGGGAAGGTTGATTTGTCAGTTTACTTAACAGGCTTGCCAAGGTACGGCGCATATCCCCCCGTTTGACAATCATATCAATCGCCCCTTTTTCCAATAAAAATTCACTGCGTTGGAAACCTTCCGGCAATTTTTCACGCACGGTTTGTTCAATTACTCGAGGGCCGGCAAAACCAATTAAGGCTTTCGGTTCGGCAATGTTTAAATCACCCAACATCGCAAAACTGGCAGAAACGCCACCGAGAGTCGGATCGGTTAATACCGAGATAAACGGCACGCCTTTTTCACGCATTTGGGCAAGTACCGCACTGGTTTTTGCCATTTGCATAAGGGAAAATAACGCCTCTTGCATACGTGCGCCGCCACTGGCTGAAAAACACACAAACGGACAATTTAATTCCATCGCTTTTTCCGCCGCTTTCACAAATTTTGCCCCCACGACCGATCCCATTGATCCGCCCATAAAGGCAAAGTTGGAAGCAGCCACTACGATCGGCATATTGTAAAGTGTGCCTGTCATTGTAATCAGTGCATCTTTCTCACCGGTTTCTTTTTGTGCCGCACTGATACGATCTTTATATTTTTTTAAGTCTTTGAATTTTAAAATATCTTTGGGTTCTAAATCTGCTGCAATCTCTTGGCTTGATCCTTCATCCAATAAACGTAAAAGGCGTTCCCGTGCGTCAATACGCATATGATGACCGCATTTCGGACAAACATAAAGATTACGTTTTAACTCTTCACTGTAAAGCACTTGTTCGCAAGAGGTACATTTTGTCCAAACCCCTTCCGGCACATTCGCCTTACGGGTTGAAGAAGAAGGGCCTTTGCTAAAAATTCTATCGATCCAGCTCATTTTTTTACCTATTTATCCACGAGAAAATTCGGCGTATTAAACCACAATTCCAACTTCGTTGCTAGTCAGACAAGCCTATCGCTTTAAATCAGCTCATCCTCAAGAAAAAGCGGCCCTAATTTAGTGTGAGGAAGGGCAAATTTTTCAGGATAAATAACCTCTACCAAATAAAGTCCATCGGGTTTTGCCGTAGGTGCGGCAAGTTTGCGCTCCCGCTGTTCCAACAACCATTTTATCCATTCAATCGGTTGATTGCCTGCTCCCACTTCAATAAGGCTACCGACAATATTGCGTACCATATGATGTAAAAAAGCATTGGCTTGAATATCAACAATAATATATTCCCCTTTTCGTACCACCTTTAAATGATGAACATTTCGCCAAGGGGTATTCGATTGGCATTGTGCCGCACGGAAAGCGGAAAAATCCTGCTCCCCCAATAAAAATTGTCCTGCTTTATGCATTTCGTCGGCGTTGAGATCGAAATGGCAATGGGTAATGCCTGCCGGCAAAATGGCGGAACGCAACTTATTGCAATATAGGATGTAACGATAACGGCGTGCCGTGGCAGAAAAACGGGCGTGAAATTCATCATCTACCACTTTCGCCCATTTCACCGCAATATCACCGGGCAAATTGGCATTCGCACCAAACGACCACGCTTTTTCTGGGCGTTGTGCATTGGTTTCAAAATGCACCACCTGCCCTGTGCCGTGTACTCCGGAATCCGTTCGTCCGGCACAAAATACCTCAATCTTTTCATTTGCCACAAAAGAAAGGGCTTTTTCCAGTTCTTCCTGCACACTACGTACTTTTTCTTGGCGTTGCCAACCAAAATAATGTTGCCCGTTATATTCGACCCCTAAGGCAATTTTCATTTTTATCGCTTTTCCTTGTTCTTAAATTCATTTTGATAAAAAGTAAGGATGCCACATTTACTATCCAGCATATTAACCTATTGAAATTAATAGCCATATTTTTGGCTGCTCTTTTTTTATCTTATTTAACTTTTCGCCGCTAAATAACGTTCTACCGTATCAACAATCGCTTGCGTTTGTGGATCGATTTCGATGTTTACCACATCCCCTATTTTGCGTTGTCCCATTAAGGTTCGCTGTAAGGTTTCGGGAATTAAATTGACGCAGAATTGGTTTTCTTTCACTTCGCCAATAGTCAAACTAATGCCATCCACGGCGACAAACCCTTTGGTGAGAATATATTTCATTACATCCATATTGGGTAATTCAAACCAAATTTGGCGATTATTTTCTGTACTAATAATGTTGGAAATCGTTGCCGTGCAGTAGATATGACCGGATAAAATATGCCCGCCAATTTCCGCTCCCATTTGCATTGCCCGTTCAATATTGACAAAATCGCCGACTTTTAACGCTCCCAAATTGGTAATGCGTAAGGTTTCCTGCATAAGATCAAAACTGACTAAATCGTCTTTAATTTCTGTCACCGTTAAACACACACCGTTATTGGAGACTGACGCACCAATTTCCAATCCTTTACGCATTTCAGGTGGTAATTTTACAACCTGTGTTCTAAAATGTGGCTTTTCTGTAATTGAATGAATGGGTGCAATCCCCTGTACAATTCCGGTAAACATAACTTTTCCTCAATAAAAAATTTTGCGTAGTATATCAAATTTATGAATTTTCGTCTTTTATCCGAATATCACGCCGATATTAAAAAATTAATCAAAATTGCACTGCCTATTTTGCTTGCGCAAGTCGCCCAAAATTCAATGGGGCTTGTGGATACCATTATGGCAGGGCGGGTAAGTTCCACCGATATGGCGGCGATCTCGGTCGGGGCGTCTATTTGGCTGCCTTTGGTATTATTCGGGCATGGTTTGCTACTCGCCTTACCGCCTACAATTTCTTATTTAAATGGCTCGGGACAACGTCATCGCATTGCTCACCAAGTTCGTCAAGGCATTTGGATTGCCCTTTTTGCCTCGCTTCCTCTTGGCTTGTTTATTTATTACAGTGATGTGGTTTTACAATTTATGGAGATGGATGCCAATATGGCACAAATCGCCCGTGATTACTTGCACGCAATGCTTTGGGGGTTACCGGCATATTTATTAATGATAAATTTCCGCTGTTTAAATGACGGTATCGCTAAAACCAAACCGGCAATGGTTATCGCCTTTCTCGGTTTAATGATAAATATTCCGCTCAACTATATTTTTATTTATGGCAAACTTGGACTGCCTGCCTTTGGGGCGGTGGGATGTGGCATTGCAACGGCAATCGTAAATTGGGCAATGTGTTTGATGATGATCGCCTACTCTTATTTTAATCGTCAAGAACGCCGATTAAAGGTGTTCAGCCGATTGATTGAAAAACCGAACATCACAACATTAAATAAACTCTTTCAACTTGGTTTACCCATTGCAATTGCTATCTGTTGTGAAGTGGCACTTTTTGCGATGACGGCACTATTGCTTTCGCCATTAGGAGCAACCATTGTGGCAAGCCATCAAATTGCCTTAAACACCAGTTCTTTTATCTTTATGTTCCCTATGTCTATCGGTATGGCAAGCACGATTCTTGTGGGGCAAGCTTTAGGAGCGGGATCGCCAAAAAAAGCGAAAAAAATGGCATACACCGCATTAATGCTTGGTTTAACCATTACCGTTATCACCGCATTTATTACTATTTTCTTCCGTTATGAAATTGCTGCTATTTTTGTGACAGACGGGATTGTCATTGGTATGGCGGGTAGCTTATTGTTACTTGCGGCGATTTATCAGTTCTCCGACACCGTTCAGGTTGTGGTTGGTGGTGTCTTGCGGGGTTATAAAGACACAAAAGTGATTCTTTACATTACACTTTTTGCTTATTGGGTTATCGGTGTGCCATTAGGCTATACATTAGCCCGAACCGATTTATTAATACCAAGCATTGGCGCACAGGGCTTCTGGATTGCTTTTGTGGTATCACTTACCTTTGCGGCAGTACTATTGTTTTATCGAATGAGAAAAATGCAAAGTTTGCCAGATGAAGTGTTGATGGCAAGATTGGAAAAACTGAAATAATTTCAATGATCTTGTATCAAGAACGCCGGTGAATGTGTAAGATCAAAAATACGCCTAAAAATGACCGCACTTTACGTAAAGTATAAAGACAGTATCCGTACTAGGAGAGAATTTCAACAGGTTAATATTACAAATGCCTACATACTTTCCCATTTCATGGGTCTCTTCTATTTAAACAAATGAGAATGTGAGCCAACACGGTAAAGTTTAATCACTTGATTCGTGCTATCACGTTGATAAATCAAAAGTAAGTTAGGTCGATCGTGACATTCTAAATACCCAACATAATTGCCAATTAAAGCGTGTTCCTTATACTTAGATGGAAAAGATTCGCCGGTAGATAGCAATTCGATCACTTCAGTAATGATTTCTTTGGCTTGGTTGTCATTTTTATAACGTTTGGCATCTTTTTTAAATTGTGCAGAGGTGATCAAAGTAAACATTTACCACCCCAAATCGGCTGTGAGTTCTTCAACATTTTTATAACGTGATACATTTAAGTTATTTTCTAACTCATAAATAGCCTGTAATGTTTCGGCATTCGGTTCAAGTAATTCTTTCGGGATAGTCGCTTGGGTTGCCAGCTGTTGTAGCAACATTCTAATAACGGTGGATAAATCTAATCCCAATCGTTTTGCATTTTCAGCAGCAAGCTGTTTGATTTGTTGTTCAACGCGGATAGTCAATGTGCTATTCATAAGTCCTCCTATTGTGAGTGCATCATTGTAATGACAAAAACGTACTAACACAATGACGAATCGATGATTGTCAAATGCTTGAAATCAACAACAAAAAATCACGAAAAAAATGACCGCACTTTTGAATACGATGACTTTAATAGTTAATGCGAATTATTCCTATTGAGTAAAACGATTGTTTTCGATTATACTTTCCTTCCTTTTCGTTACCTTCAATTTCAAGGAAAGCAATCATAATGTTCAAACATAGCGTTATTTACTCCGCCCTTTTTACCGGTATTTCAATTTCCGCCTTTGCCGAAACCACAGTTAATGGCGATTCAGAACAACTCGATCAAGTAAATGTTGTCACCGAACTGGAAAAAGCCAAAGCAATCGGTGAAAAACAAAAAGAAATCGTTAATTTAAGCCTACTGGGTCGTCAAACCGCCTTTTCCTCCCCAATTTCCGTCATCAATTATGATGAAAAAGCCTTTGAAGATAAATCGCCTCGCAATGTTGTCGATGCCCTTGCGAAAACCGATGCTTCGGTAATGAATTTTGGTGGTGAAACCAATACGCTTTCGGGTTTATATGTTAGAAATTTACAATTAGATATGCGTCAGGTGAGTGTAAACGGGTTAGCCGGCTTATATTCAACCTACAATTCTCCTACTGCTGCGGTTTCCTCTGCCCAATTAATCAAAGGGGCATCCACCGCCACAACAGGGATGGATCCGGAAGGTTCGGCGGGTGCTTCAATGAATATTGAAACCAAACGGGCAACAGATGAGGCAATTAATAAACTAGGCTTTGGTTGGTATAGCAATAATCGTTTAGAAGAAACCTTTGATGTGGGTCGCCGTTTTGGCGAAAACAACGAATGGGGCGTGCGGGTGAACGGTAAGTATCGTGATGGCGACACCCCACGTGAAAATTATGATGAACGCAATAAAGAATTTGCCCTTGGCGCGGATTATCGTGGTGATAAATTACGACTCGGCGTGGATTATATGTATGCCAAACGCACTACTCACGGTGGGCGTGCGCGTTTGCAAGATCTGCAAAATTTAGCTTATAGCGTGCCAAACGCACCAAACGGTAAAACCAATTTAAACCCGAGTTGGCTCGCTCAAACCACCAAAGATCAAACCATTATGGCAACATTTGAATATGATCTGCCTTACAATATGATGTTATCGGGTGGAATTGGTCATATGGAATCCCAATATTCCGGTGCATTTGGTCAAATTACCCAACTTCAGCAAAATGGCGATTTTAATATCACCGGTATTCGTGGCATTGATTATCGCACCCGCACCACAAGCGGTAACTTAAAATTACAGGGCGAACTTGAAACCGGCGCAATATTGCATAACTGGAATGTCGCCTTTGATTCCGTTGTGCGCCAACGTGATCACGATCAAAGCGCAAAAACCAATGGGCGGGTAAATGGCGGTTCGATTTATCATCCAAACTTTGGTGCATTATCCCCCAACAACTTTGATTTAACCCCAAACACACAAGGCACGGATAGTAAACTCTCCGCCCGTAGCTTGGCTTTTGCCGACACGCTTGGCATTTTTGATAATACCCTTCGCCTTACATTGGGTGGACGTTTCCAATGGATCAAACAATTAAACAAAAACACCGCCAAAGAGGTAAAAGCAGATCGATTCAGCCCAATGGTTACGCTTGCCTATGTGCCAAATGCTAATTTAGTCTTTTATGGTAACTACTTAGAAGATTTAGAACCGGGTAATGTTGATCCGGATAGTGGTGAAATGAATAGCCCACGGGTCAGCCGCCAACTTGAATTGGGCGTGCGTAAAAATTGGGGCGATCAATTCACCACCACATTGAGCCTGTATGAAATTCGCCGTCCGGGCATTATCCGTGGTCGAAGTGGAACGGCACTGGAACAAAGAGCCGGAAAAGAACAGGGTAAAGAACGCAATCGTGGTATTGAGTTTAATGCTTATACCAATCTCTTTGAAGGCACATTACGCCCTTCACTTGGGTTTACCTACAACCAAGCTAAAGTGTTCGACTTTCCAACCTATGCGGACACCATTGTCAATGGTGTTCAGGTAACCAGCCCCCGTTGGATTGCCAAAGCCGGTATTGAATGGGATACCCCTTTCATTCAAGGTTTAACATTAAACAGTGCAGTCCAATATTATGGGAAATCCTATCAAGACACCGCCGCAAATTATCGCCTCCCGTCCTACACCACCGTAGATTTTGGGGCAAAATATGCGATGACATTAGGCGAAGAACAGGCAATCACGTTCCGAGCAGGTATTGAAAATGCCTTCAATAAACACTATTGGCAAGTACAACGTGGAATGTATGATCGCAGCTTTGCACTACTCGGTATGCCACGTACTTATTGGGTAAAAGCGGAATATTCCTTCTAATTAGCATTATTGGGGCGAAATGCTTTCGCCCTTTTTCACTTATGGAAATTTATGAACTGGCAAACCGAACTCAATAATAGTTTTAACTGGATTTTAACCGCACTTTTTTGGGTGGTACTGGGTTTTATCGCAACCCTTGCAGCATTAAAACAAACCCCTTTTGGTAAAAAGTTTTGGCACATTGCCGCCCCCTCCCTCACCAAGCAAAACAGCATTAAAATCATCGCTTTTCTCCTATTATTATTTCTGATGATTTTGCTTGAAGTACGTTTTAGCGTGCTTAATTCATTTTTTTACAATGGATTATATAGTGCAATGCAGGCACTCAATGCCGAGACTTTTTGGTTCTTTGCAAAACTTAATGCCCTCCTCGTGTTGGTGCAGGTGGTACATTCCATTGCCGATTATTTTCTACGTCAAGTTTTTGAAATCCGTTGGTTGGAAAGCCTAAATGCGGTGTTGGTAAAACGCTGGTTAGAAAATAAAAAATACTATCGTCTAAAATATGAGCGGGAATTGCCGGACAATATCGATCAGCGTATTGAACAGGATGCCCGAGAATTTATCACCAGTACGGTGCAAATTGTAAGAGGAATGATCAATTCAATCCTCACCACCATTGAATTCACCATTATTCTTTGGTCGCTTTCGGGAATGTTGAGTTTATTTGGTTTGAATATTGAAAAAGGCGTAGTGTTCTTTATTTATGCCTTTATTATTTTCGCCACCTTAATGTCCGTTTGGCTCGGACATCCGTTAATCAAACTCAACTTTAACAAGGAAAAACTGAATGGCGACTATCGTTATGGCTTAATCCGTGTGCGTGATAATGCAGAAAGTATCGCTTTTTATCACGGTGAATCAAAAGAACAGGCATTACTGAAAACAAAATTTGCACAAATTATCCATAACCGCTGGACAATCGTCTTAAAAATGCTCGGCTTAGACGGCTTCAATAACGGTGTTACCCGTGTGGCAAAACTCCTCCCGCTAATGTTGCAGGCACCACGTTTTTTCAGTGGGCAAATCAAACTCGGTGATATGCATCAAACCGTGCAGGCATTCAATCGATTAATGACCGCACTTTCCTTTTTCCGTTTATTTTATGAAGAATTTACCCTCTACCAAGCACGTCTAAATCGTCTCTACGGCTTTATGACAAAACTGGATGAATTGGATAACACTGAAGTCAGCCAACCTTACCGATGTTCAAACCGCGTTGCCCTAAAAGATTTTGGCGTAAAAGATGAGCAGGGACGAATTTTGCTGAATAACATTAATGTGGTGCTTGAAAGTGGCGATGCCCTGCTTATCCAAGGTGCATCCGGCACAGGCAAAACAACCCTATTGAAAGCCATTGCGGGGATTTACCCCTTTGAAACCCTCGGCACTGCCGAACACCCTTGCTCCGGTAGTCTTTTTCTGCCACAACGTCCTTATATGCCTCAAGGCACATTGCGGGAAGCCATTTGTTATCCGGATATTGATCCCCACCATTCGGAACTGGAACAAACCCTACGCGATTGCTGTTTAGAAAAATACCTACACGCCCTTGATGTGGAAAATGACTGGCAAGCAATTTTATCCCCCGGCGAACTCCAACGGGTTGCCTTTATTCGTATTTTACTCACCAAACCAGACGTAGTTTTTCTTGATGAAACCACCTCAGCCCTAGACGAAGCGACAGAGCATTTACTCTATCAAACTATAAAAGAACGCTTGCCGCAGATGATTATTCTCAGCATAGGACACCGCAATACACTCCATCAATTTCACAATAGACAGCTAAAATTGGAAGTCTGCATTGTGTAGAAAGCGCAGTTAATTTTATAACCTACTCCTGTTCAAAAAAATCTAAATAATGGTTAAAACTTGGTATTCAACTACAATCAATAGACAGGTTTCATTGGGATGACACCTATAATGATTATCTAAACGCTTGCGAAAGCCACTTGGTTCAAATAATTTATTGTGTAACAGCCATATAATACCGAATCAATTTACTCCCAATTAAGGGGCTGGTACAAATAACAAAACCCGATAATTCAACAGAGAACTATCGGGTTCTTTTTTGGAAAAAATAAACCAATCGTGATACTGCCATTTCAAACATTATTCTATTGAATCTACAATTTTTCCTTGAATTATCAAATAAATCCCAACACCTAATAACCCACAAACCCAAATTACTACTGCAGTGGCATAAAAAATATTTCCAATACCGACTAATGGCGAAACGATTCCACCTAAAAAGAAAGGGGCAAAACCTAACAATGCGGAAGCACTGCCGGCATATTGACGTTCACTTTCCATTGCAAGGGAAGAAATTGCCGGAAAAGTAAGTCCCATTAGTAGCAACATTAAAAAGAAGCCAATTTCTACAAAAAACCAATAGGGCTGAATAAATAATACGATAATGGTATAAATTGCCGCGGTAAAAAAACCAAGAACGCCAATAGAAAGTGCGGTTCGATTTGGCAATTTTCCGCCCACATTTGCCCCTATCACCAATGCAGCTCCATTTGCACCAAAACACAAGCTAAAAACAAATGCACTCAAGCCATAAAAACTTTGCAAAATAAAGGGAGACGCCGCAATATAAGCAAACATTGCTCCCAGTAAGAAACTTTCAATTCCCACATAGCTCATAAATAAGCGATTTTTGATGATCACGCCAAAAATAGAAAAAGTCGAAAGTACCGAACCTTGCAAACGGTTCTCTTCCTTCAAACTTTCTTGCAAACGAAAACAAAAAACAACAACCGTTATTCCAATCAATGTCAGAAAAACAAACACGCCTTTCCAGCTAATATATTCAAGCAAAATACTGCCTAATATTGGGGAAATAATGGGTGCAATACCATTTATTGTCATTAACAAACCAAAAAAGCGGGTCATTTCCCTACCACGATAAAGATCCGTTGCTATCGCACGGGAAATCACCACACTACCGGCAGAAGATAAACCTTGCACGATACGTAAAAAGATCATTGTTTCAATATTTGGCGAGAAAATAATCAAGAAGGAACTAAGAATATAAATGAGTAACGAAATAATGAGCGGTTTCTTACGCCCAAATTTGTCACTGATCGGCCCTAACAATAATTGTCCCACAGCCAATCCGATCATTGCCGTGGTTAAGGTGAGTTGTGTCATTGAAACGGTTGTGGTGAAAAAAGCCGCTAATTGCGGCAGAGAGGGCAAATAAAGATCCACCACAAAAGGGCCAAACGCAGAAAGTACACCGAGTAATATAGCCAAGAAGGCTTTTGAGTTTGTTTTTGTCATATTGTTTGTTATCCATAAAAGGCGATATGTAGCCACAACACCATGAAAAAAGTTTTCGATGGAATAAAGACCTAAGATTTCGTTTCAATCATCACGCTATTTTTGCTTTATGTATTTGCAACCACATCGAAAAAATGAGCTGCCGATTATACGAATCCTTTTCACCCTTTCAATCTATTTTGTCGTTTTATTGTTTCAAAATAAGAGAGAGTTTATTTCTAAAAAAGATAATTTTGCTACAATGCCCGCGTTTTTAACCCTTAACAAAAAGGAAATGTTATGAAAAAAGTGATTTTTACCATTGCACTTTTAGCCCTTTCAACCGCTGGATTTGCTTCTATCCCGGAACAAAATAAAGCTGTGGCACTTGATTTTTACGAAATGGTGTTCAACCAACATAAATTACAAGAAGCCAGTGATAAATATATTGGCAAGGAATATTTACAACATAATCCGACCGTAGCAGACGGCAAACAGGCTTTTATTGACGCTTTTGCGCCTTTCTTAAAAGCCCATCCAAAATCAAAAGCAACGGTAAAACGTGTGTTGGCTGACGGCGATTTGGTGGCACTGCACGTGCATAGTCAATTAGATGATAAAGATCGTGGTGAAGCCGTTGTGGATATTTTCCGTTTTGATCAAGACGGCAAAATTGTAGAACACTGGGATGTCATTCAATCTGTGCCGGAAAAAACCGAAAGCGGACGTAGTATGTTCTAACTAAAAATGCGTGGAATAACCACGCATTTTTTATCACGATTCATAACGTTTTTTGACCGCACTTTTATCCTGTTCACGCAGCCGTTCCAATTTTTCCTTAATCTGAATTTCCATTCCTCGATTCGTTGGGAAGTAATATTGCGTGTTTTTCAATTCTTCCGGAAAATAATTTTCACCGGCGGCGTAAGCATTGGGTTCATCGTGTGCGTAACGATACTCCGCCCCGTAGCCCAATTCTTTCATCAGATTAGTTGGTGCATTGCGTAGATGTGGCGGTACATCATAATCCGGTAAGGTTTTCGCTTGTTGTTTTGCGGTGTTGAAGGCGGTATAAACAGCATTGCTTTTCGGGGCAACGGCAAGATAAATAATCGCCTGCGCAATGGCACGTTCTCCCTCGTATGCACCTACACGGGTAAAACAATCCCAAGCGGCAAGTGCCACTTGCATTGCGCGGGGATCGGCATTACCTATATCTTCTGAAGCAATAGCTAAAAGCCGTCTTGCCACATAAAGCGGATCACCGCCTGCGGTTAAAATTCGTGCATACCAATATAATGCCGCATCGGGTGCAGAACCCCGCACGGATTTATGCAATGCGGAAATAAGATCATAAAAACGATCCCCCTGCTTATCAAAACGGGCTTGGCGTTCTCCCAATACTTCTTTTAATAAAGTGCGGTCAATTTTTTTACCGTTTTCCGTTTCCTCCGCCATATCCGTCATTAATTCAAGACAATTCAAGGCTAGGCGGGCATCGCCATTCACATATTCTGCCAGTTGGGTTAATAAATTCTCTTCTAAAATCAACCGCACTTTGCCTAAACCCCGCTCAGGATCATTAATCGCTTGTTGCAGTACTTGTTCAATTTCTTTGGTGGTGAGGGATTTCAACACATAAACACGGGCGCGTGAAAGTAATGCACTGTTCAGTTCAAAAGAAGGATTTTCAGTGGTTGCACCAATAAAAATAATCGTGCCGTCCTCAATATGAGGCAAGAAGGCATCTTGCTGACTTTTGTTAAAACGATGAACTTCATCAACAAATAAAATGGTTTTACGATCTGCAAGGCGGTTTTGTTTTGCCCGATCAATGGCTTCCCGAATTTCTTTAATTCCACCGGTTACCGCTGAAATACGCTCCACATCGGCATTGATACGATTTGCGATAATTTCGGCTAAGGTTGTTTTTCCCGTTCCCGGTGGCCCCCAAAAAACCATTGAATGAATATGCCCCGCTTGAATGAGTTTGCGCAATGGTTTTCCTTCTCCAACAAGGTGGGATTGCCCGAAATATTGATCGAGATTTGTCGGCCGCATTCTTGCTGCAAGGGGGCGAAAATCGTTTTCTGCGAAATCAAAACCAAGATTTGCCATACATTATTTCCTTAGCATTGAGAAAAAATCGAGGGCGTAATAACAACTTCCTCTATTACGCCCTTTTATTATGCCCTTTTATTATGCCCTTTTATTTATTTTTTACGTTGATCATCCAACTCGACACCTTTTGGTGGAGTAAATTTAAACAAGGAATCCGCCAATGCTTGATTGGTGATATTTCGCAAAACATACAGGTTGGTTTGTCCGTCTTTTTCGGTGGTACTAAAATTTTTCAACACACCGTTTGAATCCACCCGAATGTCGAATTGCTTGATGTTGCTTTTCGCCGATTTAGGTTTCAGCGTAAAAGTATCCGCCTGTTGGCTTACCGAATACTGTTCCCAATGGCTTTTGTCATCACTGGTTAATAAAACAAAAGGTGTATTATTCACCGCCTCTTTTACCCATTGTGCCGTGACCTGTTGCACAAAAGGATCGTAATACCAAAGGGTTTTACCATCGGCAATAATTTGTGTTTCCTGTGGTGATTTAGTCTCCATTCGGAATAAATTTGGGCGTTTGATTTGAAGTTTTCCACTTCCCTGCTGTACATTTTTCCCGCCTACCGCAGTCACGGTTTGAGAAAAATCTGCACTCAGGGTATTCACTTGGCTTAAACGGGTTTGTAATTCCCCTGCTGCATCGGCAAGTGCCATACCGCTAAAGCCCATCAAAGCAAGTGCGGTCAATTTTAAGTATGTTTTTTTCATTTACTTTCCTTTTTAATGTTGAAATTAGTAGTCGGGACGGCGTGCAAGAATTTCACGTTTGTTATTTTGCATTGCACTCACAATGCCCTGTTCTTCCATTTGATCCATGATGCGTGCGGCACGGTTAAAACCCACGCTGAATTTACGTTGAATAGAAGAGGTGGAGGTTGTTCCGGTGCTTAAAACATATTCCATCACTTCATCGAAAAGCGGATCAAGCTCGCCACTACCGCCACTTGTTTTATCCGCACTTTCTTCATCTTCTTCGCCATCCAAAATGCCGTCAATATAATCCGGTTTACCGCGCGCACGCCAATCATCGGCAATACGTACGACTTCGTCATCACTCATAAAAGCACCGTGTACACGAATAAGATCGGAAGATCCCTGCCCCGAATACAGCATATCGCCACGCCCCAATAAGGCTTCTGCCCCCACTTGATCCAAAATGGTGCGGGAGTCAATTTTACTTGCCACCGTGAAGGCAATACGGCTTGGGATATTGGCTTTAATCAGCCCCGTAATCACATCAACGGAAGGGCGTTGTGTTGCCAAAATAAGGTGAATACCAATGGCGCGTGCTTTTTGCGCAAGGCGTGCGATTAATTCTTCAATTTGTTTACCGGCAACCATCATAAGATCGGCAAATTCATCTACAATCACCACGATATAGCTTAATTTTTTCAATGCAGGCGGCATTTGATCCATCGTATCGCCCGGTTTCCAAATTGGATTTGGAACCGGCATTCCCATTCCTTCGTATTCATCAATTTTTTCATTAAAACCTTCGATATTACGTACCCGTAATGCGGAAAGTAATTGATAGCGGCGTTCCATTTCATCCACACACCAACGCAAGGCATTTGCCGCTTTTTTCATATCTGTAACCACCGGTGTGAGCAAATGGGGAATATCGTTATAAACGGAAAGTTCAACCACTTTCGGATCGATCATAATAAATTTCACTTCATCCGGCTGAACACGGAAAAGTAAACTTAAAATCATTGTATTCACCCCCACCGATTTTCCCGAACCGGTAGAACCCGCCACCAATAAATGCGGCATTTTTGCCAAATCCACAATCACCGGTTTACCACTAATATCTTTTCCAAGCGCCATTGGCAAAATTGCTTTTGAACCTCGAAATTCATCACTGTCCAAAACATCACGTAATGGCACGATTTGACGATGTGCATTCGGGGTTTCAATACCTATATAGGGTTTTCCCGGAATCACTTCGGCAACACGAATGGAACGGAACATTAATGCCCTTGCTAAATCAGTATCAATGTTCGTGACTTTTGAGGCTTTCACCCCCGGTTGTAATTCCAGTTCGTAACGGGTTACCACCGGCCCTACAAGCACATCCCGTACGTTTGCTTTCACATTAAAGTTACTTAACTGTTGTTCTATGCGTTGCGAAGTTGCCGTAATTTCCTCACGGGTGATTTCCTGCGTTTGCGTTGGGTGCTGTTCCAATAAATCCAAACTTGGTAACGGTGTCGTTGGTTTTTCCCGTTTTTGGGTTGGTTGTTGAAATGCAGGGTGAATCAAAGAATCGCCATAGGGTTTATAAACCGGTGTTGTCTCTTGAATTTGTACTCTGGGTTGAGATTCAATATCAGGTTCCGGTGCGGCGAGAATCACTTTTAAGGCATCCTCCGCCTCTAACGTTTTCGCACGTTCCGCCATTGCCGCCAAAGATTGCTTTTCTTGTTCGGCAAATTGACGAGCCAAATCATCCGTTTCCCTCTCGAATGCTTCATCATAAGAAAGTGCGGTCAATTCCGAAGAAGTTTTTTCCGTTATCGGCGCAAGGGAAACCGTTGGCATTACCGGATCATTCAATGTAGAAATCGGCTCAAAATCAACCGTTCTTTGCGTTTCTTCTGTTTTTGGTTTCGATGTAGCATTTGACCAAGTTGGGGCAAAACTCTGCTGTAAAGATTCCCCCTGACCTTGAATTGAAATACTGACACTTGGCAATTTATCGAAAGTATCGGCTTTAAAACCATCAAAGTTTTCATCAAATAACGATGTTTCCGCTTGAGCGTAGGAAGGAGGTGTTACATCGGGTTGGGACAATCCACTAATATTGATTAATTTTTCCGGTTGCACCAGCGGATTCTCCGCTTCCGTATCAATATTTTCATCTGCATTTATTTCACTTGCCTGATCGCTGGCTTCATCGGCTTTATTAAATAATGCCGTAGGTTTTTGAATCACAATTTGTTCAAGTTCTTCAATGGCTGATTCCGATGGCGTTTCCGCTTCTTGTTCATCATTTTTCATTGTTAACCAGTGATAAAACCGCACAATGAGGCGGATGAGTGAGGCACCGGAACAAAAAATAAAACCAATAATGGCTAAAGCAAGCCCGACCAAAATACAACCAAATTTCCCCAAGGTAGGATAAAGTGCAAGCACAAGACTTCCGCCCAACACCCCGCCGGATAAATAATAGTTTGTATTGGAAAGTAATAAGGTTGCCATTATGGTTAACCCTACAAGCAATGTGACAAAGCCAAAACTACGCAAAGCAATTTTTGTGAAAGAGAGGGAGCGAACCGCTTTGGTTTTTAATAAAAACAATGGAACGAGAAAAAGCAGGAAAGGGAACAAATTTCCCACATAACCAAAGAAAACAAAGAAAGTATCTACCACCCAAGCACCGAAAGCACCGGCTTTGTTGATGGTTTCGGTTTGAAAACCGGCAGTTGACCAAGAATTGTCCAACGGCGTATAGCTTGACCACGCTACAATCAAATATAAGCCTAACAGGGCTGCCAATCCAAAGAAGAGTTCCCCAAGATATTGTTTGGGGGTAAAGCGTTCGGTAATTCGTTTAATCATTTTTATTTTAAGACAAGATAGTTGGTTTGTTTCACTTCTTCCATCACCACATAAGTGCGGGTATCGTTCACACCGGGCAGGCGTAATAAGGTTGTACCTAATAATTTTCGGTAAGCCGCCATATCCGCCACGCGGGTTTTCAGCAAATAATCAAAATCCCCCGAAACCAAATGACATTCTTGAATTTCATCAAGGGCTTGAATTGCCGCATTAAATTCTTCAAACACATCGGGCTTACCTCGCACCAGTGTAATTTCAACAATCACTAAAAGCGGGGCATCAAGTAATTCAGGATTGAGCAAAGCACGATAGCCCATAATAACCCCTTGTTTTTCCAAGCGTTTTACCCGTTCTAAACAAGGGGTGGGAGATAATCCCACTTTTTTGGAAAGATCAATATTAGAAATTTTGCCGTTGCGTTGTAATTCATTCAAAATTTTAATATCAATCGTATCCAATGCTTTATTTAGTTTCTTTTCCATTTTTTGACTGTTGATTTCTGCACTATTGTTTTACATTTACGACATAACAGAATGTAAGAGGTTGGTATTCTAACGGATTTTGCCCCAATTTTCAGTATGACAATGAATTTCTAAAAATTATCCAACACCGCTAAGGCATCCGATAATTTTTTCACCGTGAAAACCTGCATATTTTCCACCGCACTTTTCGGTTTATTTCCGAAAGGCACAATGGCACGTTTAAAACCGTGTTTTGCCGCCTCGCTAATTCGCTCTTGTCCGCTCGGCACGGGACGAATTTCGCCGGCAAGTCCCACTTCACCAAAAATCACCAAATCTTGCGGCAAAGGGCGATTGCGGAAACTGGAAATTAAGGCAAGCAATAAGGCAAGATCCGCACCGGTTTCCGTCACTTTTACGCCCCCTACGACATTCACGAAAACATCCTGATCCGCCATTTGTAAACCACCGTGACGATGTAAAACGGCAAGTAACAACGCCAAGCGATTTTGTTCTAATCCCACCGCAACCCGGCGTGGGTTTGCCAACATAGAATGATCTGCCAAGGCTTGAATTTCTACCAATAACGGACGTGTGCCTTCCCATAGAACCATCACCGAACTGCCTGAAGTTTGTTCATCGCCACGGCTTAGAAAAATGGCGGAAGGATTTTTCACTTCACGCAAACCTTGTTCCGTCATACCAAACACGCCCAATTCATTTACCGCACCAAAGCGGTTTTTATGGCTGCGCAATGTGCGATAGCGTGAATCCGATTCCCCCTCTAATAACAGAGAACAGTCAATGGCGTGTTCCAACACTTTTGGCCCGGCAAGTGTGCCGTCTTTTGTGACGTGTCCCACCATAATAATCGCCACCTGACGTGTTTTGGCATAACGGGTTAAAAACGAAGCACATTCCCGCACTTGTGCCACACTGCCCGGCGAAGATTGAATATCGGCAAGATGCATTACCTGAATGGAGTCAATCACAATAATTTGCGGTTTAAGTTGATCCGCAAGGTTGCAAATTTGTTCAACAGAGGTTTCCGAAAGCATATTGAGCTTATCATTCGGCAAGCCCAAGCGATTGGCACGCATAGCCACTTGTTGTAAAGATTCCTCACCCGTAACATAAAGTGCGGTCATTTTTTGTGCCAATCCGCACATTACTTGTAACAAAAGTGTACTTTTTCCCGCCCCGGGGTGTCCCCCAATCAAAATCGCACTCCCCGGCACAATTCCCCCACCAAGTACGCGATCCAGCTCTTTAAATCCACTGGTAAATCGAGGCGTTTCCTGCAGGCTAATTTCAGAAAGGGTTTGAATTTTCGCCTGTGTTTCACCGACATAACCGCTGAATCGATCATTTTTGGGTTTTGAGGCGGAAATTAACCGCACTTCACTGATGGTATTCCAAGCTTTACAAGCGGTGCATTGCCCCTGCCAACGGGAAAATTCCGCACCGCAATCGTTACATACATAAGCCGTTTTCGGCGCTTTTGCCATTTTCTTTCTCCATAAAATAAGCGGGTTTTAACAATGCTTAAAATGCCTCGATTTAATGATGAATCTGCGGTTCATTTAATACCGACAAACGCATTAATTTAAGCATTCGTTCAAAATAAAAACGGTCTTTAAAAAGTGCGGTCAATTTTTCAATGGTTTTTTCGTTATCTTTGGTTTCGCTGTGAAAACGAATAAGATGTTGAATTTCAGTGAAAAAGTGTTGGTTACTTTCCAATAGATCTTCAAGGAAATTTTCCTCGATTAAAGCACCATTTTTCGCTGCCACAACCCTTTCCAATAAGGTTTTATTTTCATCATAATAATGATACAAATTGAAAAACGCCCCAACCCGCTCCACGGTTTTCATAAAATCCGAACTAAATAAAGTGCTTGGTAATGAAAGGGTTTCTTCCACCAAATCTTGTTCCATTTTAAGCAACGCATTAAATTTGGCTTGAAAATCTACCGTACTTTCTTTCCCTTCCGCTTGCAAAAAATCACGCCATTTACTTAGCCAATCCGTTAGCACCACCCTTTGACCGAGCAAATAACCACGTTTTGCCTTGCTCGCACCACTGAAATACATATCCGTTAAAATCGGCAATGCTTCAACAAAATAGAAAAGATCCGCAATGTTTCCTTCTTTCAATTCAAATTCAATTTCACAAATAGGTTGCAAATGTCCGCCACTAACGATTTTTCCCTGATCAAACGCCACTTCAATTTTAGAATCCCGAAATGGGATCAGCCAAAAAGTGCGGTCAAAATCGGTGGAAAAAATAGGTTGTAGTGGGGTTATTGGAAGTTGTTCAAAGGGGTACAAAGTGCGTAACATTTCATTCGTTGGCGTTTCTTTTTCCACCAATGGCAAATTATATTCAGGACGACTATGCAATCCCCCCACCACTTGGCCATCCGTTTTCAATGTCAATGTTATTGTTTGATTTTCTTGGCGAATACGTAAGCCCATTTTTTGCTTGGCGAGAAAATGATCGGGATAATCATAATAGGTATTACCTAGGAAAATGCGTTGATGTTCAAGCGGATTAAATTGTTGGAGGTGTTGTGCCAGTACATTAAACATTGCCGGCGAAACGATAAGTTTGAGTTCGATTTCGTTGCTCATATAAGAGGATCCTTGGCGAATTTAAACGAAAAACTAAGACGAATTTTAGAAAGTTCAAAAATTTACAAACATTTACAAATCTTTACAAAAATTGTGCAATTGTGCAATTGTGCAATTGTGCAATTGTGCAATTGTGCAATTGTGCAAATAATATCATATTTAATAATAAAATAAAAGCAATTTCTATCATATTTTAATAAATCTTACTTCATATATAAAAGCATAAAACAACAAAAAAATATAATAAAAAAATCATAAAATACAACAAGATATATTAAAACTATAAAATATTAAACAAAACATAAAAAAAATAAAGAAATTATTTATTTAAAAACAAATATTAGAAGTAACAATAATTTTTAAATAAACATTGTGGAAATTTATCATTTTATTTACCGAAATTATACAAATCATATTTTTGTAAAGAATCCTTCTGCAAAGAAGCCTATCCAAAACTTCAGATATTGAAATTATCAATTAGCAATTTAAACTAACCGACCGCTACTCTTAAGTAAGCTAGAAATGGTTACCGTCAGAATAGCAATTTTATTTGTATTAACAAATCGTAAATAAACAGAAATAACATAGGACATTCAGCAATGAATAAAATTTTTAAGATCGTTTTCGATCGTAAAAAAAACACGTACGTTGTAGTGTCGGAATTCGCTAACAACTATGTAGGGAAATCGCCCAAAAGCACGACAAAACGAACAGCCGGAATGATCGCCGGATTTAAAAAGACTTTCTTAGCAAGTGCATTAATTGCTTTTGCACAACAAGTTGCGGCAAGTAGTATCACAGTACCTGGTACGGGTTATAACTGGCCTAGCTCACAATCCGGAGCTTGGGACTCAGGGAATGGCGCACAATGGACGCTTACTATACAAGGTGTGAATGGGATCAAAACCGGTCTTAGTGCTACTAACGGCACAGAGGGATCAAGTAGCGATAAACTAAATGAGAATTATCGTTATGGCAATGGAACAGACTATAAACAAAAACTACAAACATTGACCATTGGTCTTGATAACGCCACGGTAAAAAAAATAAATAAAATAGAATCAACAGCTCAAGCAGCTGCCAGTCAAGCATCACAAGCAGCCGGTGCCATTTCAACCGCAATAAGTACAGCGCAATCTGCTGCATCATCAGCCGGAGATATTAGTAAAACGGCTTCAACGGCGGCAAGCGCAGCCTCCTCGGCTATATCAGCCGCTTCATCAGCCTCAACTGCTGCAAGCAATGCGGCATCTTCTGCTTCGGCAGCTGATAGCTCTGCAAGCGCGGCTTCAACTTCTGCTTCAGCTGCAAACAGCTCTGCAAG
>NZ_MLHQ01000042.1 GCF_001999305.1 Rodentibacter myodis
TTGATTGATTGATTGATTGGTCATCGATTTTTCTCCTATCGTTATTATTAGATTGTTTATGTGTCTCAGTGTAGTACATTTTATTAGTCAAAGTGCGGTCAGATTTGACCGCACTTTTGTTTCTTTTAGCTTTGTCTCATTACCATTGATAACGATAAACCGCTTGGATTTGGTAAGGTTTGTCGTAGCGTTTGCCATCGGCACGGCTTACTTCTAAACCAATACGATGATTTGCAATACCGGCATTCAAGCCAATCGTGCTTTCAAAACGCCCACGGCTATCTTCCACATTAAGTGCACCGTTTGCGTAGTGGATTTTACTGTTGTTATGACGGCTTGTTATGCCATTTATTTCGGCATAAGGTTGTAGATTCCAACCATTTGCTAAAGTAAAGCCTTTTGCCACACGAACACCGGCACGGGAATAAATGGAAGATAAGCTGTCTTCATTATTCTTGCCCTGAATATGTGTCCAAGCTAATTGAACTTGTGGCGTGATTGTCCAATTATTGGCGAGCTTGAACTGTTTACCGAGTTCGCTTGATAAAGTATAGGCATTGTAGTGGCGTTTTTCGGTGTGATCGGATTCCGATTTCAAACGGCTGTATTTCACAATGTTATCAAGATAAATGCCGTTATCCGCAAGATAGGCGGCATATAACCCAATACTATTACTTTTTACCTTGCCATCACCATTGTGATCATTGAAATCCACATTGGCTTGGCTGCGACCAATAAATCCACCAATACGGAAATTATCGCTCACCGCCGCATCCGCACCGATTTGTAATGTATGTACATTTTGTTTAAAGCCGGAAGTGCTGCTTTCACCGGTAGAAAGTGCGGTCAATTTTTCACGAGAATTCACATTACGCACCCACACATTGCCTTTCTCGCCATTTTTTACTTCGCCAAGACGTTGATGAATACCAAACATTTCATTTTCAACCAACAATAATTGTGATTGACGAAGTGAAACTTGCGCATTCGCCATTTGGCTGAGTATTGGGGAAATCGGCAATGTCGGATTATTTGGTGGTGTTGGATTTACCGGTGGAATTGGTGTTACGCTTGGCGTACTTGGCGTAC
>NZ_MLHQ01000043.1 GCF_001999305.1 Rodentibacter myodis
TAAGGCGTTTTTTTGATTTACGCATTTTTAAACGATTTTTGCTAACCCTCCCCCCAGCCTATTGCGATTATTTATTTGATAATCGGACTGTTTTTAGTTATTTAGAACCTGAATCCGATTTCTATCATGTTGTTAGTTATCAACATAATCAAATTTGTTGGTTGCAAAAAGAACAGTCTGAATTTCTTTCCTATCTCACAGAGGAAAAATTGATATGCTAAAAATAACGCGAAAAAACACCGCACTTTTAGGGCTTCTTGTTATTGCGAGCCTTATCACTGCTTGTTCCGAACCGAGTTTTCGGGAGGAATTTTTTAAACACCGTCGTTGCGCTGAAGTGCAATATCAATGTTTACCGGAATTTCAGGAGAAAAATATGATTGATCTTTCGCAACCTTATCAATTAACCGATGAGGAAGAAGCCCGTATTGAACGGGATAATACCTTAAGATTGCATCGTAAAATTATCAAAATGCTGGAAATTTATTATCCCGGCTTTTGGAATAATGCAGATGAAAAAACACAGTTAGCATGGATGGAAAAAGTTGATGAGATTACCA
Source organism: Rodentibacter myodis (assembly GCF_001999305.1). Classification (GTDB taxonomy): domain Bacteria; phylum Pseudomonadota; class Gammaproteobacteria; order Enterobacterales; family Pasteurellaceae; genus Rodentibacter; species Rodentibacter myodis. The sequence continues at coordinate 561 of NZ_MLHQ01000043.1, forward strand.
AACGGTATTATCCGAATCGACAAAGTTATCATTTAAAATCAATGACATTGATTTGTGCCATTGTCGGATTAGGTTTTGAAACAGATCCGAAACTTAATTTTGTTGTAGACAGAATTAAGTCGGATCCTCTATATATCCCACTTATCAAGATTAATGACTATTTGCGTTTTGAAGTATTACAAAAGGATTATGACGAGGCAGGAAACCAATATAACAATTGGAGTTTGCGTGGGGTAAGACAAGGTATGCCACCAATGACCCATCACGTGCCGGATTTTAATACGGAGTGGAAGCCTAATAATCCGGAAGAAAATAAATGGCGTATTTATAGAGAATGGTTACGTGAGAAAGGATATCAGGAATGAGTTGTAAAGTGATTCGAATCGGGGTGTTTTTTGATGGCATAGGCAATAACCTCACTAACGATGAAGTGGGCAGAAGTAAAAATTGCGTGAACAATATTGGAAAGTGATATTGCTTATAGCCGGTTTAATTCAGAGAGGTTGATATGCTAAAAACACCGCGAAAAAACACCGCACTTTTAGGGCTTCTTGTTATTGCGAGCCTTATCACTGCTTGTTCCGAACCGAGTTTTCGGGAGGAATTTTTTAAACACCGCCGTTGCGCTGAGGTGCAATATCAATGTTTACCGGAATTTCAGGAGAAAAATATGATTGATCTTTCCCAACCTTATCAATTAACCGATGAGGAAGAAGCCCGTATTGAACGGGATAATACCTTAAGATTGCATCGTAAAATTATTAAAATGCTGGAAATTTATTATCCCGGCTTTTGGAATAATGCAGATGAAAAAACACAGTTAGCATGGATGGAAAAGGTTGATGAGATAACTAAACGGTATTATGGCGAAAATAGAATGCGTGCCGAATTGGAAAGAATGGCTTCTATATGTTCCATTATTGGGAATAATTTTGAAGCTGATCCGAAATTAACTTTTATTGTTCAAAAAATTAAAAATAGTGATGATTATGGCGCATTAATAGATATTAATGATTATCTACGTTTTGAAGTTTTACAAAAAGATTATGACGAGTCTGGAAACCAATATAATAACTGGAGTTTACGTGGGGTAAGACAAGGTATGCCACCAATGACCCGTCATATGCCGGATTTTAATACAGAGTGGAAGCCTAATAATCCGGAAGAAAATAGACGACGTATTTATAGAGAATGGTCAAGCGAGAAAGGATATCAAGAATGAGTTGTAAAGTGATTCGAATCGGGGTGTTTTTTGACGGTACAGGGAATAACCTCACTAATGATGAAGTGGGCAGAAGTAAAAACGGGGTGAGTAATATTGGTAAGTTATTCAGATTATATTCCAATAATGATGTGCTTAGAGGTAATTTGCTCACGGAATGTTTAATTTATACCCGAGCTATCTCATAGAGAAAAAATTGATATGTTAAAAACACCGCGAAAAAACACCGCACTTTTAGGGCTTCTTGTTATTGCGAGCCTTATCACTGCTTGTTCCGAACCGAGTTTTCGGGAGGAATTTTTTAAACACCGTCGTTGCGCTGAAGTGCAATATCAATGTTTACCGGAATTTCAGGAGAAAAATATGATTGATCTTTCCCAACCTTATCAATTAACCGATGAGGAAGAAGCCCGTATTGAACGGGATAATACCTTAAGATTGCATCGTAAAATTATTAAAATGCTGGAAATTTATTATCCCGGCTTTTGGAATAATGCAGATGAAAAAACACAGTTGGCATGGATGGAAAAGGTTGATGAGATAACTAAACGGTATTATCCGAATCGACAAAGTTATCATTTAAAATCAATGACATCGATTTGTGCCATTGTCGGATTAGGTTTTGAAACAGATCCGAAACTGACTTTTATTGTTCAAAAAATTAAAACTAGCCCTACTTATGGACCATTAGTTGACATTAATGATTATTTACGTTTTGAAGTGTTACAAAAAGATTATGACGAGGCAGGTAATCAATATAACAACTGGAGTTTACGTGGGGTAAGACAAGGTATGCCACCAATGACCCGTCACGTGCCGGATTTTAATACAGAGTGGAAGCCTAATAATCCGGAAGAAAATAGACGACGTATTTATAGAGAATGGTTACGTGAGAAAGGATATCAGGAATGAGTTGTAAAGTGATTCGAATCGGGGTGTTTTTTGATGGTACAGGCAATAACCTCACTAA
>NZ_MLHQ01000044.1 GCF_001999305.1 Rodentibacter myodis
TGCCAGAATTACCTGCATTACCACAAAGCGGTAGCACAAAAGCGAATGAAGCCGATGAAGGTGATTATGCAGAAATTCCAGCAGTAAGTGCAGTTAAAAATAAGGCAAAACCTGAATTGCCAGAATTACCTGCAGTGCCACACAGCGGTAGCACAAAAGCGAATGAAGCCGATGAAGGTGATTATGCCGAAATTCCAGCAGTAAGTGCGGTTAAAAATAACGCTAAACCTGAATTGCCAGAATTACCTGCAGTGCCACAAAGCGCTAGCACAAAAGCGAATGAGGCAACGGCTCCAGCTATTCAGGAAAGCAATGCTAACAATAATAACAATGGTGTGAAGGAACAAGCACCGACGTTAAATAGCAAACCGAAAGCAGAGCAAGAGGGAAATCCTTCAATTTTTGAGAAAATTAAGCATTTCTTCAGCGCCGATAGCAAACAGGAAAATGCAGAGAAACTAGTGGATAAGCGTGCTGATGAGACACCGCCAGCCATTGATTCTAAAAAGCTGTTTGAAGAGGCTAAGCGTAAAGCGCGTGAACGGGATAGTGCAAAAGAAGCAGAGAAAAAATTGAAAACTCTGGCTGAAAATGCAGAAACCTTACCCAAAGACCATTTACTCAAAGCATTACAAGAACTTGCTTATGGATTAAATGCGGAAGACGCGACTGCGTTGGCAACGAAGGCTAAGGAAACAGGTAAGAAAATTCACCGACCTGATACCATAGAGGGATTTGAAGGTAATAACATTAAAAATATGGGCAAAGCGCTGAGTAAAATTGAGTTAGATGAGGCTTATTTAGATTCTCGCCACGATATTAACCGTAAAATTGTGGAAAAATTAGACTCAAATAATACCTTCCATCAACTGATGAAACAAAAACTCTCAGGTAATGAAGAAGGGATTCGAGAACTATTCCACTTGGTTGAACAAGCAAAATTTGAGGCATTAAAGGAAGTTACTGGTATTGAAGGACAACGTGCTGATCTAGAATTTACCGGTAATAATCCGCTATCAATGAAACAAGGATCTTACGGCAATAATTTGGTTCAAATGAATGCCACACCCATTATCAGTTTCTTGCGAACAAGAAAACAAAATAATAAAGAGATCTTGGATACTATCGTCCACGAACTCACCCATCATGATCAGGCACAAATTATCCGCTATAAGGATAAACTTCCTGAACATATGAGAAATGATGCTAACTTAATGGCATTAAACGGGACTTATTATATAAATTCAAGCTTAACAAATCTTGAGGCTTATAAAAAGCAACCGCAAGAACGAGAAGCCTTTTTCTCTGGACATAAGTTAGGGGAAGAATTAAGTAAATTGGTTGATAAAGCCTATAAGGAGGAAAAAGCCGAGATTAAAACGATTGAGCATTTACCAAGCAAAAACAATAATCTTGAAACCGCGAAAGCGGAATCGGTCGGATTAGGCGATAACGCATTAATTTATGGTTTGAAAAATGGTCGAGAAGCCTTGATTGATCGAGCTAATAAGGCGGATAAAGCGAAAAACAACCCTATTCTTGCGGATAGTTATATCGGAGAATTAAATTTAGGGTATGAATTTGGCAATCTTTCTCATTTAGCGGATAAAGTTAAGCAAGGAAAAGTAACCGAACAAGATATTGATCGTATTGCTCAATTTAAAGACCTCGGTGCAAATTCCGCATTAGAAAATTCTTCTCGCAGCCGAATCAATAAGGCAAACGTGGAGGATAACAAAAAAATCATCAGTGAATTACTGAAAAATCCAGCTGCAGTTGATGCTCTAAATCGTATGGCTGACTTTAATGAAAAAGAACGCCAGTTAATGAAGGCGTTGAAGCAAAATGAATTTGTGGATATTGATAATCCCAAAACATCGCCTTCTTTCAGTAAAGCACAAAATGAGGTGATTGAACAATACCATGCGGTTCAGCAGGAATTGAATAACACCAGAATGGATTTCTTTTCGGAAAAAACCAAGTTGATTGCGAAAGAAACCTTAGAGCGAGGTGGAAAAGTGTATTTTGCCTTAGATGGATTGGTAACGGATACTATGAAATTTAATTCAAATAAGACACAAATCAATATGGAAAACCTGAAAAAGTTATTTGACCCAAGTTATGAACATTATGATGCGGTAACATCAAGAGAATTACGTTATCTGTATGAAAACTTTAAAGATAATCCTAATCTTAAGTTTACTGTTCATGATCATGTAATTGAAAATCCATTTAAAACCTTAACATTCAATTAATGAAATAGGAGTATTTAAAAAGGGTTAAACTGTTTGAGTTTAACCCTTTTTTATGTGCTTATTTCTTTTTGATTACGTTGAATATGAATGAATATTTTGTTAGAATGATTGCATATTTATGCAATGATAAGGAGCAACACAATGGCGTTTAATCTTAAAAATAGACATTTACTCAGTTTAGTGAATCATACCGAGCGTGAAATCCGTTTTTTATTGGATTTGGCAAGAGATCTGAAAAGAGCAAAATATGCCGGTACGGAAAAACCTCGCTTAATCGGTAAAAATATTGCCCTTATTTTTGAGAAAACCTCAACCCGTACCCGATGTGCCTTTGAAGTTGCCGCCTACGATCAAGGGGCGCACGTTACTTATATCGATCCGACTTCTTCCCAAATTGGACATAAAGAATCGATGAAAGATACCGCACGTGTACTGGGCAGAATGTACGATGCCATTCAATATCGTGGTTTCAAACAATCTGTGGTGAATGAACTTGCACAATATGCGGGCGTGCCGGTGTTTAATGGTTTAACCGATGAATTTCACCCCACTCAAATGCTCGCCGATGTGCTGACAATGATTGAAAATTGCGAGAAACCGTTAAGTCAAATTAGTTATGTGTATATCGGGGACGCTCGCAATAATATGGGCAATTCATTGTTATTAATTGGGGCAAAATTGGGAATGGATGTACGGATTTGTGCGCCAAAAGCCTTATTGCCTGAAGAGGCTTTAGTGAAAATGTGCCAAGAATTTGCCGCACAATCCGGCGCACGTATTATGGTAACCGATGATATTGATACCGCCGTAAAAGGTGTGGATTTTGTGCATACGGATGTGTGGGTATCAATGGGTGAGCCTTTAGAAACTTGGGCAGATCGCATTGAATTGCTAATGCCTTATCAAGTCACCCCTGAGTTGATGAAACGCACGGGCAACCCGAAAGTGAAATTTATGCACTGTTTACCGGCATTCCACAATAGTGAAACCAAAGTCGGCAAAGAAATTGCTGCAAAATATCCACAACTTGCCAATGGAATTGAAGTCACAGAAGATGTGTTTGAATCACCGGCAAATGTGGCATTTGAGCAAGCGGAAAACAGAATGCATACTATCAAAGCCGTTATGGTGGCAAGCCTTGCCTAAGTCATAATGAATAGCATCGCAAAAGTGCGGTGCTATTTTTTTATCAAAAATAAATAAAGAGGAAAGAAAATGAGAATTGTCGTTGCACTTGGTGGAAATGCTTTATTAAAAAGAGGAGAGCCGATGACGGCTCAAAACCAATCTGTCAATATTCGGATTGCGGCGGAGCAGTTGGCAAAAATTAAACAAAATAATGAATTGGTGATTTCACACGGAAATGGGCCTCAAGTGGGGCTATTGGCATTACAGCACGCTGCTTATTATGCACAAGATCCGAAAATCGAGCCTTATCCTTTGGATGTCTTGGTTTCTCAAACCGTTGGAATGATAGGTTATATGTTGCAGCAAGAACTCACCAATTTAGCACCTCAATCACCAACAATCACGGTGTTAAATCAAGTGATTGTCGATCCAAATGATCCTGCATTTACAAAACCGAGTAAGCCGATTGGTCAGGTTTATAGCAAAGAAGAGGCAGAAAAATTGGCAGTCGAAAAAGGTTGGACGGTAATGCAGGACGGACAATATTATCGCCGTGCCGTACCAAGTCCATTGCCAAAAGAGGTGACGGGAATTGATTCTGTCAAAGCCTTGCTTGGAAACGGGAATATAGTGATTTGCGGTGGTGGTGGCGGTATCCCAAGCTACTATAATGCGAAGGGCGAATTACAAGGCGTTGAAGCCGTGGTGGATAAAGACTTATGCACCGCCGTGATTTCGCAAGAATTAGCGGCGGATTTATTCATCATTGCAACAGATGTTTCCGCTGCTTGCATAAATTTCAACACACCGAACCAAAAACAAATTGCCAAAGCCAACCCGACTGCATTGGAGGAACTCAGTAATGAATTTGCACCGGGTTCTATGGCGCCAAAAGTTAAAGCCGTCATCAACTTTGTTAAAGCTACCGGTAAAGATGCCGTGATCGGATCACTTAGTGATATTGAACGTATTGTAAAAGGCGAAGCGGGCACGCGTGTTACTTGTGCGATTAAAGGTATTGAATTTTATTAAATAAGAAAAAATAAGCTTTTGCCTTTATATTAACGTTTTTATTATTAATTAACTAAAATAAAGTGTAAGAAAATAGTATCTTTATTTGTCTTTATTCGGGAGGTGGCGGTATTCTTTATAAAGCAGCTAAAGCATACTTTTTTATTAGGTTTGATGGACAACCATTATTAACTTCTAAGTTATTAATTTGGTTGCTTTTTTATTCGATTTCTTGATTTAGATCAAAGAATGAGGGTGGTTTTTTATTTTATCTTATCGCGCCTCTCAGATACTCATAGTATCAAGCTTTTTTGTCTAGATGAGAAAGCATAACAATATATTAATCCACTTTATTTTTTATGGAGAAATTCAATGTCTTTAAAAATGAAAAAAACACTTGTTGCTATTTGTGTAGCGATGCTAGTCACGGCTTGTAGTTCTAGTGGGGGGGATTCATCTCCGTCTCAACCAAATCCACCTGCTCAAAATCCAAAATCAGAGCAACCGAAACAGGAGCAAC
>NZ_MLHQ01000045.1 GCF_001999305.1 Rodentibacter myodis
GTTTTTTCTGTGGGTTTTCATGAGGGAGTGTAATCACCAAACTGCCAAAATAGTTTGGGCGAATCCATGGAGTGAAAAAATCCGGATTTAAAAAATTGAGTAACTGTTCTCTATCCCGCTGCACGGATTTTGGATAGTGCATAATATAAAGCTGCCCCCACGACCAAAAATAGACTAAACGACGTTTGGCATCAAACCGCATCGGGCGCCATTTGGGGGAAGCCACCATAAAGAACCAGAATAGCGGGAAAAGAATAAAGAACCACCCCCAATAAAAGCTGGAATGATGCCTTTCTAACATTTCTTCAGCAAATTCATTGAAAGTTGTACCAGCATGCGTATAACCTAAATTATTAGGATCTTCATAGAAATGAAACGTATCTTTTATACTAATCATTGAATCTATCACCCATAGTATCTCTTTAAACATATTCTGAGTAGTAAAGCAATCGTAGATAAAAAAACCAACCGAGCATAAAAACCATACCCAAGAAAGGTCAGCCCGAATATGCCCGTCGTTATAACGGCGTATTTCAATTACGCCGTTGCCTAATTGCTTCACATTACGTGCAATCACATCAGGGGTATATTGAGAAATAGACATTTATTTTACTCCTGTGTAGGTTATTTCACTTTCAAAATAATCCGCTTTCACTTTCTTCCTCTAAAGTACGGTCAATATTGGGGGGGGGTTATGCATTTTTATCCAACCACGCCTGAATGCGGGCTTCGGTTTTTTTTTCGTTATAGCCGATTTGAGGAAAGAGACTGAATTGGTAGAACAAATTAAAATAATCACTCGCTATGCGTTTTTCTTTTTTGAAAAATTGACCGTATTCTTCATCAGGGTTTTCGCTGCCGAGGTAATCCAAAATAAAACTTAAAAGGGCGTGATTTTGGTTTTCACAGGCAGGGCGGTAAATGCCCAAAGGCACGCGGCGGGTGCGTTTTTTCTGTGGGTTTTCATGAGGGAGTGTAATCACCAAACTGCCAAAATAGTTTGGGCGAATCCATGGAGTGAAAAAATCCGGATTTAAAAAATTGAGTAACTGTTCTCTATCCCGCTGCACGGATTTTGGATAGTGCATAATATAAAGCTGCCCCCACGACCAAAAATAGACTAAACGGCGTTTGGCATCAAACCGCATCGGGCGCCATTTTGGGGACCCCACCATAAAGAACCAGAATAACGGGAAAAGAATAAAGAACCAGCCCCAATAAATTCTTTCCCAGTGCTTCTTTATCATTCCTACTTTGAATTCATTATAATAATTTTCAGGTATTTCTTTTCCTAATTCTGTAAAAGTCTCTATGCGCCATTTCCAGTTATCTTCTAACGCCCAATCAACTGAAATAGCCCATTGAATATCTCTAAACATGGTTTGAGTTGTAAAGTAGTCATAAATCAAAAATCCAACCGAGCACAAAAACCATACCCAAGAAAGGTCAGCCCGAATATGTCCGTCGTTATAAAGGCGTACCTCAATTACCCCATCACCCAACTGTTTTATGTTACGAGCAATCACATCCGCGTTATATTGAGAAATAGACATTTATTTTACTCCTGTGTAGGTTATTCCACTTTCAAAATAATCCGCTTTCACTTTCTTCCTCTAAAGTGCGGTCAATATTGGGGGTGTTTTATGCGTTTTTATCCAACCACGCTTGAATGCGGGCTTCGGTTTTCTTTTCGTTATAGCCGATTTGAGGAAAGAGGCTGAATTGATAGAACCAATTAAAATAATCACTCGCTATGCGTTTTTCTTTTTTGAAAAATTGACCGTATTCTTCATCAGGGTTTTCGCTGCCGAGATAATCCAAAATAAAGCTTAAAAGGGCGTGATTTTGGTTTTCACAGGCAGGGCGGTAAATGCCTAAAGGCACACGGCGGGTGCGTTTTTTCT
>NZ_MLHQ01000046.1 GCF_001999305.1 Rodentibacter myodis
TTCCAATCGATACTTGCAGTATAATTGCCGTCCGTTGAAACACCAAGTGAGGCGATTTCTTTTGTGGTAGAGAAAAAGCCTTGGGTGTAGGCGTAGATTGATAAAAGCAATAAAGCAGTTACACTGAGCAGAATTTTGGTTTTCTTTGTTAGTTTATTCATCATTTATATTTGTTGTTAAAAGTGCGGTTAAAAATCGCAATATTTTTCAACCGCACTTTAATTAGTGGGCGACCCAGATTTTTTCCAGTTCTATTTTATCGGGGTGATATTTGTAAACGTTAATGCCGCCGCCATGGGCTTGTCCGGTGACTAAGATATGGGCTTGGGGGGAAGAGGCAAAAGTTTGGCTGTTAAAGTAATTATTGGCTGAAATCATTGGAGAGGTGCCTAAATCCACAAAACCTTTGAGCCACGGATCGCCCACTGAATAGATCGAAGCAATGGTTTTATGGGGTGAATCTTCATATATATATCCAATTCGGATAAAGTCGGTTTCGGTCAAAAAAGCATAAGCTACGGTAAATTGACGCATCATACGCTTAAATTGTTCTTTAGTAAGTGGCATTAATCGACTTTTATCATATTCTCCGGCCGATAAATTATAAATACCATCATAAGGATCAGATAGCGAAAAGCGGTTCATTAAATTATCTATGCCCCACATTCGATTACGGGCATTTTCGTCTCCGGTAATCACCCATTTTTCATCGGGGCTAATAATTCCGGTGGTTTTTCCGGCATTACCATACAATCTGGCAATCGGTTTTAAGGTTGCTCTATCCCATAATGTTACGCCATCATAGCTACTTTTCTTATAAACATCAGGATTGATAGGGTTTGCCGTAGGATTGATTTTAGCGGGATATTTACCACCTATACCATATCCCACAGATAAAATATATTTATTGGTTAGTCTTAGATTTTCATAATTTCCGATAGGTGTATCGGTATAAATAGGAATAAGGTTATCGCCATAACCTTTGTAGATTTTTCCTGAATGATTGGCACTGATATAAAAGGTTTTATCTTCGGATATCGCATGACCAAAGGTTTTAAAATGAGGAAAACTAAAAATTTCATCACCTTTCACATTTTGAATATGCACAATATTGTCCTTATCCTGCCACATAAATTCATGACTGTTAGGGATAAAGTACATGCTGCCCCCGCTGGCATTACGGGAAAGTACGGTTTTCTCTTTATTTGGGATATCCCATAGTACAAGATTGCCTTTCCAATCGATACTTGCAG
>NZ_MLHQ01000047.1 GCF_001999305.1 Rodentibacter myodis
TTTAACCGCACTTACTGCTAGAATTGCTGAATCATTACTTTCAACGTTATTACCCTTTGTTTGGCTCTCTTTTGTCGCTTCAACACTTGATTTTGAACGTTTAATTGTCATGTAATCTGCATTATCTTCACTTGGTACACTCTGCTTGACACCCAGTAAGTCATCTTTTTCTTTCGCTAAACGAGCCGCTTTCTCTTCCTCAGATTCAGTTTTCGGCTTTTTCTTGCTTGGATCAATTTGGGCATATAAGTCTGCATTTTCATCTGCCGACGAAGATGGTTTTTCTACTTCGACAAATTTCGGTTTTGCATCTTCAATAGATTTTTGACCAAGCATTTTCAAGAACTCTGCCACCACATCTTGACTGGTTGCACTTTTTTTAGTGCTGTCCGTTTGTGGAATGATTGTTTGCTCAAACTCACTATTGAATTTTGTAAAGGCCGGATAACCTGCATCCAATAGCAATTTATTGACGATAACACGTGCCATTCGACCATTCCCTTCCGCAAATGGGTGGTAAGCAATTAAGCGTTGGTATGCGAGAGCTGCCAGTACACTTGGTTCTACGCCTTGCGCTTTTGCTTGATTGATAAAATCAATGGTTTGTGCAAGCTGTAATTTTGAGGCTTGAGGGCTAGAAAAAATCGCATCTTCTTTCGTTAAGGATTCCTTCTTGTACAGCACTCTGTTTTCGCCTTCATCAGGGCGTAAACCGTGATTGAGTTTTTCAATATTTTCAACCGTTAACCCGTCTTGGCTGTTACGCAAAAATTCTTCTACCGCACCTTTGAGTTTATCTTTTAACTCCGGTGAGCGTTGAATAGTTTTAGACGTATCTGCCAAGGCATCGACAATACTTTGAGTTTGTTCCTGCAAGCCTTTTAATGTATCACTTTTCGGTAAATTTTTAACCAATTGTTGAATGTCATTAAATTCTTGTTCTGTTGGCTTAAAGTGTAACGCTTCGTTAATTTTACGTTCCGTTTTCTTCGCACCGTCAGTTAAAATATCGTCAAGCTCAGGCGTACCGGCCATTTGTTTCAACACTGCCTCAGGTACACTTTTCTTCGCAGCATCACGAGCCTCGGCTAAAAACTCGCTGTTATTTAACACATTTTGCTCAAACTCATCATAACGTTTAGCTTCAAGTTCTAATAATCCTTTCAGATTTAAGTTATCTTCAAGGTTATCATAGTTTGGTTTATGAGATGCAGGATCATTACTTGCGGTTTCCGCAGTGCGTTTATCCGCTTGTTTTTCTGCATTTTCTTGTTTGCTATGGCCTTTAAAGAAATTCTTAATTTTTTCAAAAATTGAAGGACTTCCGCTTTGATCAGCTTTAGGTTTGCCCTCTGCTAACGTTGGTACTTGCTCCAGCATACGGCTGTTATTGTTATTCGCATTACCTTGTTGAATAGCCGGAATTTCCGCGTAATCACTTTCAACGTCATTCACTTTGGTATTGCCACTTTGTGGTACTTCAGGTAACGGACGTTTCGCTTTATTTTCAACCGCACTTAGTGCCGGAATTTCTGCGTAATCACTTTCTGCGTTATTCACTTTGGTATTAGCACTTTGTGGCACAGCCGGTAATTCTGGTAATACAGGTCTACCTTTATTTTTAACCGCACTTACTGCCGGAATTTCCGCATAATCACTTTCTGTATGATCTGCTTTTGTGTTGCTGCTTTGCGGTATTGCAGGTAATTCCGGTAATACAGGTTTACCTTTATTTTTAACCGCACTTACTGCCGGAATTTCCGCATAATCACTTTCCGTATGATCTGCTTTTGTGTTACTGCTTTGCGGTATTGCAGGTAATTCCGGTAATACAGGTTTACCTTTATTTTTAACCGCACTTACTGCCGGAATTTCTTCGTAAAGTGGTTCTTCCGGTGCTTTGGATTGACGACTTGCGTCAGTGTCGCCGACTTTAGCATAGGTTCTATCTACCGTATTTGGAATTTCTTCATAAATCGGTTCGCTACCTGCTTTATTGCCTTTTGTTTTTTGCACTTCGCTGTAAATCGGCTCTTCCGCTGCTTTGGATTGACGATTTGCGTTAGCGTCGCCGACTTTAGCATAGGTTCTATCTACCGTATTTGGAATTTCTTCATAAATCGGTTCACCACCTGCTTTATTGCCTTTCGTTTTTTGTACTTCGCTGTAA
>NZ_MLHQ01000049.1 GCF_001999305.1 Rodentibacter myodis
AATAAATCAGGCGTTTTTTGCGGTTTACTCGAATGCCGTTTATTCTTGGTAAGAATATTAGAAAAATGACTATTGGGATCCAAAATATATGTAGAAATAGTTCTAAAACCGGATGTGATGGAATAATACTATCTCTATATTTTTTATATGATAGAGGAGGGGTTGCATAAGGGTCTTTATCTTGTAGCCTGGATTGATAATTATTTTCCGCTATTTCTTTGTATTCTATATATTGGGGATACGCGAGTTTATCAGGATCTGTAGCCCAATAATAAGATTCTAAAACATTATCTATTTCGCGACTAAATGGTTTTATGCCATGACTAGTATCAAAATATGAGCCAATACAGAGCATTCCCACTAATATTGCTCGAATAACCCCACGAATATAACCATCTAAAACAGATAAGCGAACCTCTATTTCATCATCGTTACATTTTCTAATGGAGTAACCTAATTCTTTGTAATCTTGTTTCTGCATATTTTTATCTCATATTAATTTCTTGTAATGTGGACGAAAAACGTGATTCGGAGCCTTGATAATCGGACATTGATACTTTTATATTTATCGTATGCACTTGAGCCTCATTTATGGTTGTGTAGAGGGGATCTTCAGTGTTGATTAAGACAAGCCCTTGCCATGGGGTATTAAAGTGGAGCAGGGCTTTACCCGGTTCAATATATTCAATACGACTAGGTTGTTTTTCATAATTCCAATAATGATTTATTGTTAATTTCTCCACTTTTATTGATTGTGCTAATTCATTGTTCATAATTACAGGATGTTGAATGAGAATACTATTAGCACTCCATTTTGATAAGATTATATCTTCTTTAAATTGGAAATAACGTTGCATTTCTATACGGAAGTATTCTAATATTTGGTTATTAGTTTTAGCATTAAATAAACTAGCATCAAATACAGCATCTTTAAAAACCTCAAAGGAAGCTCTTTTATTTTTCCATTTGAATTCATCGACAACTTCTCCCCAATAAGTCTCACTATCCCCCCAATATCCATTTTTAATCCAAAGCTCAATATCTTCCTTTTTCAAGGTTGAAAAAATAATCCCCACAAAAATCATCGCAAGCC
>NZ_MLHQ01000005.1 GCF_001999305.1 Rodentibacter myodis
GGGCGGGGGCGCAATACGGTAATATGATGATACCGCGAATTGGAGATGAAGTGCTGGTGAAATATCTACACGGCGACCCGGACCACCCCATCGTTATCGGGCGCACCTACCACAGCACCACCGAACCGCCTTACACATTGCCCGAACACAAAACCCGCACCACAATCAAATCCAAAAGCCACAAAGGTGACGGGTTTAATGAATTGCGTTTTGAAGATGAGAAAGGACAAGAAGAAATCTTTCTTCACGCGGAAAAAGACTTAAACCACATCGTCAAACACGATGAAACAACTCAAATAGGTAATGACCGTACCGAACAAGTTAACCGAAATGAAACCGTTCACATCGGCAACAACCGCACGGAAACGGTGGCACAGGACGAAGCCCTCACCATCAACCGAGACCAATTCAAGCATATCGGACGTAATCGTATCACCAAAATTGAAAAAGATGACATACTCAACGTCAACAACAGCCGCTATGTGAATGTACATGGCGACACCATTATCCACGTCGGCAACGAATTAAACATTGAAGTTGCGCAAAACGGCAGCTGGCGGGCGGGGGAACTGCTTGAGCAAATCTGCGAAGAGTTTGACTTAGAGGGTTATGAAACGGTAGAAATCAGCGGCCCGGGTGGTTCGATAATCATCGACCGGGAAGGCATCACCTTGGTGGGGGATGTGTATGTTGAGGGGGAGCTGGTCATGGATACTGGTTCGCCTGATATGGTGAGAGCGTTACAGCTTGTAGCAAATGAAGGACAAGAGACTTGCATAGATTGTGTTAAGTTAGATGAAATTAATGAGAATAAATAATGCAAACTCAAAATAAAATAAAACTTTATGGCTTGTTTGATGCAGCTTTGATTCCACAAGTTTGGCTTAATTTAGACGCTTGGCAATTAAACTATGAACCGTTGTATCAAGGGGATTATCAGAAAATCGCGGAGGCAATTCTGTATTTAATAGAATTGGATATCTATCGTGATGAAATAGCAGTGAAAGAATTGCTTACCACTAAAACTTATCAGCAAGGATTGTTTATTTTGACTGAGTTAGCTTTGGATAAATTGGTAGAGCGTTTAGCCTATTTTTATCATATAAAAAATAAACAAAATGAACCTTGTTTAAGGCGTTTTTTTGATTT
>NZ_MLHQ01000050.1 GCF_001999305.1 Rodentibacter myodis
CGTTCATTTTTGGGAAAAAGATGAGGAAAATAACGAATGGGATCCAGATAAAGTGGAAGTAGGCTCTAGCTCTTTCTAATATTCTTTTATCTAAATATTCTTTTTTAAATTCATCATAGGATAGTGTTTTGTAATTTGGAAACATTTGGATAAATTCTGGATCTGTTGTTGTTATTACATGTTCTTTATATTGGGGGAATAATCTCTCGTCAGGATTGAATGACCACATAAGGTCTTCTCGAATAATATTAATTTCATTACTAAAAGGTTTTATTCCATGACTTGTATCGAAATATGAGCCGACACAGAGCATACCAACTAATATTGCCCGAATAACGCCTCGAATGTATCCATCTAGCGTTGATAAGCGGATTTCAATTTCATCTTTTCCACGTTTTCTAATGGAAAAAGCGAGGTTTTTATAATCTTGTTTTTGCATATTTTTATCTCATATTAATTTCTTGTAATGTGGACGAAAAACGTGATTCGGAGCCTTGATAATCGGACATTGATACTTTTATATTTATCGTATGCACTTGAGCCTCATCTATGGTTGTGTAGAGGGGATCTTCAGTGTTAATTAGGACAAGCCCTTGCCATGGCGTATTGAAGTGAAGTAGGGCTTTACCCGGTTCAATATATTCAATACGACTAGGTTGTTTTTCATAATTCCAATAATGATTTATTGTTAATTTCTCCACTTTTATTGATTGTGCTAATTCATTGTTCATAATTACAGGATGTTGAATGAGAATACTATTAGCACTCCATTTTGATAAGATTATATCTTCTTTAAATTGGAAATAACGTTGCATTTCTATTTGTAAGTTAGTTGCAATTTCAGATGAGTTATATAGGGATAAACTATCCTTGAATTGTTCAGCCATTTTTTTTCTATCTTTACCGAACCATTGATAAAGTCCTTTGGTATCACCCCAATAGTTTAGGCTATCCCCCCAATATCCATTTTTAATCCAAAGCTCAATATCTTCCTTTTTCAAGGTAGAAAAAATAATCCCTACAAAAATCATCGCAAGCC
>NZ_MLHQ01000051.1 GCF_001999305.1 Rodentibacter myodis
TTCTGACTTCTGACTTCTGCATAAATTTTATCCTTTGTAAAGTGAAAAATAAGCGTTTTTTTGAAAAAAGTGCGGTTATTTTATAGAAAATTTTCTGCTGGGTAAATTTACTTTTTATTTGACATTAAAGTGAAAGTAAGGGGTTTTCTTTAATTGCACATTGTTGTCTTTCTCCGTAAAATGCACCGCTATTTGATAAAGACATAAAATCAGTAGGGGCGCCACGCTGGTGTCCGACATATTTAACTTATTGAAATTGTTTGAATTTTAAATACGGACACCGGCGTGGCGTTCCTACAAGTTAATTTTTGCAAAAGTGCGGTTGGTTTTGACCGCACTTTTCTTACAGTCAACTATCCTGAGAGATAAACGAGTATGTATAAATTATTCCGTCAATGTATTTTCCAAATGGATGCGGAAAATGCGCATAATTTTACCCTTCAATGCTTAAAACTTGCCGGCAATCCTTTATTTCAACCGCTTTTAACATCGCTCCTTTCACCACCAAAAGGGACGGAAAAAACCGTGATGGGGGTGCGTTTTCCAAATCCGATCGGTTTGGCGGCAGGGGCGGATAAAAACGGCGAGGCGATTGATGGCTTTGGTGCGTTGGGTTTTGGTTTTGTGGAAGTGGGAACGGTTACGCCTTTGGCACAAGACGGCAATGCAAAACCCCGTCAGTTTCGTTTGATTGAAGCGGAGGGGATTATTAATCGCAATGGGTTCAATAATAACGGCATTGATTATTTAATCGAAAATGTGAAAAAAGCACGTTATCGTGGCGTGATTGGGATAAATATCGGTAAAAATAAACAAACCCCCTTAGAACACGGCAAAGACGATTATATTTTTTGTTTAAACAAAGCCTATAACTATGCCGGTTATATCACGGTGAATATCTCATCACCGAATACGCCGGATTTACGTCAGTTACAATATGGTGATTATTTTGACGATTTGTTGCAAAGTCTGAAAGCCCGTCAGGCGATTTTGGCAGATCAATACAATAAATATGTGCCGATTGCGGTGAAGATTGCACCGGATTTGTCCGAAGCGGAATTGGTGCAAATTGCCGATAGTTTGCTTCGTCATAAAATGGATGGGGTGATCGCCACCAATACCACCATTACGCGGGATACGGTCGTAGGGTTGAAAAATGCCGAACAGCAGGGTGGGTTGAGCGGTAAGCCGTTGCAACACAAAAGCACCGCCATTATTCAGCGATTGGCGAAAGAATTAAAAGGGCAGATTCCGATTATCGGCAGCGGTGGCATTGATGGTGTGCAAAATGCACAGGAAAAAATCGCGGCAGGGGCGGAATTATTGCAAGTATATTCGGGATTGATTTATCACGGCCCGAAATTAGTGAAAGAATTGGTGAAACAGATTAAATAATGACAAAAATTTACGATTTACATTGCCACAGCACCGCTTCAGATGGGGTGCTTAGTCCTTCGGAAGTGGTGCAACGTGCGGCAGAACAGGGCGTGAACGTGTTGGCATTATGCGATCACGATACGGTTGATGGTATTGATGAGGCAAAAATTGCCGCAGAGAAATTCGGTATTGAATTAATTTCGGGGGTAGAAATTTCCACCAACTGGCAGGGGCGTGGGATTCATATTGTGGGATTAAATTTTGATAAAACACACCCGAAAATGACCGCACTTTTAGCCGAACAAAAAGCCTTGCGGGAGAAAAGAGCGGTTGAAATTGGCAAAAAATTAGAAAAAGCAGGCATACCAAATGCTTACGAAGGGGCAAGAACCTTGGCAAATGGTGAAGTCACCCGCGCCCATTACGCCCGATATTTGGTTCAGCTTGGCAAGGTGTCTAATGATGGGCAAGCCTTCAAACGTTATTTAGGGATGGGCAAATCCGCCTTTGTAAAAGCGGAATGGACGGATATTCCCACAGCGATTGAAACCATTCATCACGCCGGCGGTATTGCCATAATCGCCCATCCGCTGCGTTACACGATGACCGCAAAATGGATTCGCCGGTTGATGACGGATTTTAAAGAATGGGGTGGTGATGGTATGGAAATTGCCGATTGCGGACAAACGAAAGATCAACGCCAAATGCTTGCCCGTTGGGCGAAAGAATTTGATTTTGTCGGTTCGGTTGGTTCAGATTTTCATTTCCCTTGCGGTTGGGTGGAATTAGGGAAAAATTTGGTTTTACCTGATGAGGTGAAACCGGTTTGGACGTTGTTTTAAAAGCAAAAAAGTAAGGTGGTATTTCCGGTATTTGCTACAAATTGTTTAGAGATAGAAAAAGGACACCGATGGTGTCCCTTTCGTTTAGCCGGTATTTCGCATACCTGCCGCAATCCCCGTGATGGAAATCATCAGGGCTTGTTCCACATCAGGATTTGGCTGATCCGGATTTTCACGGAAGCGGTAGAGGAGTTCCACTTGTAATAGGTTAAGCGGATCGGTGTAGATATTGCGTAAGGCGATAGATTCCGCAACCCAAGGTAAATCAGACATCAATTCATCACGATGAGAAAGTGAAAGCACGGTTTTAATATCGGCTTGTAATTGTTGGCGTAGATTTTCACCAAGATACCAAAGTTCTTTTTTCACCAGACGTTGATCGTATTGCTGAGAAAGCCATACATCAGATTTGCTGAATACCATTTCCAACATACCGATTCGGGTAGAGAAGAACGGCCAAGTTTGGCACATTTCCTGAATAATCTTCCGTTCTCCATTTTCAATCACTTGACGAACCGATGCGCCGGCACCCAACCACGCAGGAAGCATTAAGCGGTTTTGCATCCACGCAAAGATCCAAGGAATTGCACGCAGACTTTCTACGCCGCCATTTGGATTGCGTTTTGCAGGACGTGATCCGAGAGGGAGTTTGGAGAGTTCTTGTTCCGGCGTTGCACTGCGGAAATATGCCACAAAATCTTTATCACCACGCACCACACCACGATAAATTTCACAAGAAATATCAGAAAGTTCATCCATTACGGCACGCCATTCCGGTTTGGGTTCAGGCGGTGGTAATAAGTTTGCCTCTAAAATTGCACTGGCGTAAAGATCAAAGGTTTCTACGGCAACGGCAGGCAAGCCGAGCTTAAAGCGGATCATTTCACCTTGTTCCGTTACACGTAAGCCATTTTTCAATGAGCGGGGCGGTTGGGAAAGCAGTGCCGCGTGAGCAGGCGCACCACCGCGACCAATAGTACCACCACGGCCGTGGAATAAGGTCAGTTCAATACCTAATTTTTCTGTTAAATTGACTAAGGCTTCTTGCGCACGATATTGTGCCCAAGAGGCAGCCATCATACCGGCATCTTTGGCTGAATCGGAATAGCCAATCATCACCATTTGACGATTATTAATCACGCCACGATACCAACCCACATTGAATAATTGGGTCATCACCTCTTCGGCGGCATCTAGGTCGTCTAGGGTTTCAAAAAGCGGCACAACAGGAATATGATAAGGCACACCGGCTTCTTTTAATAGCAAATGCACGGCAAGCACATCAGAGGCGGTGCGTGCCATTGAAATAATGTAGCAGGCAATCACGCCTTCTCTTTGTTCTGCAATCACTTTGCAGGTATCAAGAATTTCTTGTGTTTCTGCAGAAGGTGTCCAATTTTGTGGAATCAACGGACGGCGGGAGCTTAATTCACGAATTAAGAAGGCTTGTTTGTCATCTTCTGTCCATTGGGAATAATCGCCTAAACCAATATAACGGGTAATTTCGGCAATCGCTTCGGTATGGCGGGTGCTTTCTTGGCGAATATCCATTCGTGACAGGGTGACACCAAAGCAACGGATACGATGTAAAATATCTAACAATGTTCCGTTTGCAATAATACGCATACCGCACGCCATTAAAGATTGATAACAATCATAAAGTGGTTCCCAAAGCTGATTATCTTCTAAAATAATTTCGCTTTCGGAAACACGCGGTACACGGTTTGCCAGTAAATCATCAAAGTAGGAAAGGGTGGTATTTAGTTTGGTTCGCAAGCCTTTTACGACTACGCGATAAGGTTCTAAATGATCACCATATTTGGCACGAAATGCTTCCGTACATTTCACCATAGAAAGTTCATCGGCAAGTTCGCTGATGTCTTTTAAGAAAAGATCCGCCGCTTTCCAACGGGCAAAGTTAAGTACTTTGCGAGTGATCGGTGCGGTAACAAACGGGTTGCCGTCACGATCGCCCCCCATCCAAGAAGAAATACGCACCGGCTTTAAGCCAACAGGTAAATCGTAACCTAAAAATTCACGGGCATTTTCATTGAGCTGACGTAAAAATTCCGGTACGGCTTGCCAAAGGCTGTTTTCAAGCATTGCAAAGCCCCATTTGGCTTCATCAAAAGGCGTTGGACGAACGGTTCTGATTTCGTTGGTGTGCCACGCTTCTGCAATAAGGCGGAGCAATAAACGTTCAATAACGCTACGTTCTTTTTCGGTTAAATCATTGTGTTCTAACTTGCTTAAACATTTATTGATTTCCACGTGTTTATGAACCAATGAACGGCGTGTGGTTTCGGTTGGATGAGCCGTCAATACCAATTCGATTAAGAGTTTTTCAATGGTTTCATAAACCGTTTCTTTTGAGGCATTTTCCGCTTTTAGGCGTGCAAATAATGCCTGCAGTGAGCGATCGGAAGGGGCTTTGGTTGAATGTTCACGAGAAATGGTTTGATATTGTTCGGCAATATTGGTGAGATTCAAGAATTGGCTGAATGCTCTGGCAACAGGAATGATGTTGTCTGTTGAAATATTGGCAAGGGTGGTGAGCAATTCTTGACGGGCTTTGTCGTCTCCTGCGCGTGAATCGCGTGATAATTTACGAATATTTTCGATTAATTCAAGGATATCCGCACCTTGTGCATCATTGATGGTTTCTCCGAGAAAACGCCCTAACATATTGATGTTATTGCGTAGAGTTGCGTACTCTTGTGCCATACAAACTCCTAAAAAGTAAGACAAAATAAAATCGGGTGTAGATATAACTAAAAATAGGTGGGCGGTCAAATCTTATGAGAGGAAAGATTGACAAAAAACAACAAAAAATAAATTTTCTCTAAAAACCAACCGCACTTTCCCTTCCTTTGCCTTCGATACCTCTATTCGCAAGCGGAGAGAGAAGATAAATTGGGTGTATGTTGTAATAAATTCACAAATTTCAAATAACGTGATTGGTAAGGATGCGGCATCTCGCGTCTTATATCAAAAAAACAAACAATTTCAATGAATTAACTGAGAACGCCGGCGTAGCGTCCTTACTAATCTATCAAAATATCCCCATCACACAACGTCTAAATAACGTGATCCTCGCTCCTTCATTTACGGCGAGTAAATGTGTGCATTTGAGCGCTGGTTCTGCCAATCACTCCAACGGAATGAGCGAAGCGAATAACCAGTCACGAAGTGACTGAGGGAGGAGAAGTTGGTAATAATAAAGACACTGTTAATCCTTGAGATAGTTTATAAAATCGTCTTAACAGATTTTCTTAACACCAATTCCGGATGAATATCAATACGACTACGGGATTGCGGTAAATCTTCGTTGTCTTTTTGTGCAATGCGTTCAAACAGTAGATTCACCGCCTGCGCGCCCAATCTTGATTTTGATTGGTGAATGGTGGTCAGTGGTGGGGCGTAGAAACGTGAGGAATGAATATTGTCATAGCCAATCACGGAAATATCGTCCGGTACACGCAACCCTTTTTCGGTAATGGCGGAAATTGCCCCAAGTGCCATTACATCATTACAACAGAAGACGGCAGTCGGCAATTCCGATTGAACAAGGATTTTGTTCATACATTCGTAGCCGTCTTCCGGTTCAAAATAGCCTTCCATTACCCAGTTTTTATTAATGCTAAGATTGGCATCCTGCATTGCTTTTTCAAAGCCTTCATAGCGTGTTTTTGCCGTTGTTTTACTGAGTTCGCCGGCGATAATGCCAATTTTTTTATGACCGCAATCAATCAAATGTTGAGTGGCAAGATAACCGCCGGCAAAACTGTTGTCTTCGATCACATCGGTATTACTATTCGGGCCCCAATCCATCACCACCATTGGCACGGTTGAGAAATTAGAAAGCAGATCAAGGGAGCTTTGAGTGTATTCGGAACACATCACCAACAAACCGTCCACCCGTTTTTTCGCCAACATTTCTAAGTGATTTTTGATTTTTTCCGCATCATTTTGTGTATTGCATAAAAAGAGGGAATAGCCTTGGCGATAGCAATGTTCTTCCACCGCGTGGATAATCTCTGCAAAATAAGGGGCTTCACTGGTGGTGACGATCATTCCGATGGATTTTGTGGTATTGACTTTTAAACTTCTGGCGACTGCACTTGGTGAATATTTTAAGGTTTTAATGGCGTGTTGAACGGCTTCTTCCGTTTCTTTTGCCACAAATCGGGTTTTATTAATTACGTGGGAAACGGTGGTGGTGGAAACCCCCGCCATTTTTGCCACATCTTTAATTGTTGCCATAATTGAATTTTCTCTGAAAAAAATTTTGCCTATTATAAGGATTGCGCCGGAATAGTTAAATATTGAATAAATTTTTTTTAAAAAAAGGTCGTTTTTTTCGTTTTTCTTGTTAGAATGAGGGCGTTTTTTAACATCAATGATAAGGAGTAAATATGAGTGATTTTGGTTATGCAATGGTGGCAGTCGTATTTAGTATGACGTTTATTGTTGGTTTATCACTGGCTATCTTTTAATCGATAAAATTATCTTTTAACGACCGCACTTTGTTGATTTAGTATTAGAACAAAGTGCGGTTATTTTTTGAGAGGTTTTTTGCCAGTAGATCGAAAATATGGTAAAACTAGCTCCGTTTTTTCACTTAATAAATAGGAAGTACAATGTCAAACTTACAAGCAATTATTGAAGCCGCGTTTGAAAAACGTGCGGATATTACACCGAAAACCGTTGATGCCCAAACCCGCGCAGCGATTGAAGAGGTAATCGAAGGATTGGATAGCGGTAAATACCGTGTGGCAGAAAAAATTGATGGCGATTGGGTTACGCACCAGTGGTTGAAAAAAGCCGTATTGCTTTCATTCCGTATTAATGACAATGAAATTATTGATGGTGCGGAAACAAAATATTACGACAAAGTGGCATTAAAATTTGCCGATTATACGGAAGAACGCTTTCAGCAAGAAGGTTTTCGTGTTGTGCCTTCTGCAACGGTACGTAAAGGGGCTTATATTTCTAAAAACTGCGTATTAATGCCTTCTTATGTGAACATTGGTGCTTATGTGGGCGAAGGTACAATGGTGGATACTTGGGCGACAGTCGGTTCTTGTGCGCAAATTGGTAAAAACGTGCATTTGTCCGGCGGTGTCGGCATTGGTGGTGTATTAGAACCGTTGCAAGCCAATCCAACCATTATCGGCGATAATTGCTTTATCGGCGCACGTTCTGAAGTGGTTGAAGGGGTAATCGTTGAAGATGATTGCGTGATCTCAATGGGTGTGTTCATTGGTCAATCTACCAAAATTTATGATCGTGAAACCGGTGAAATTCACTATGGTCGCGTGCCGGCAGGATCGGTTGTGGTTTCCGGTAGTCTTCCGTCAAAATGTGGTAAATACAGCCTTTACTGTGCGGTTATCGTGAAAAAAGTGGATGCGAAAACCTTAGGTAAAGTAGGGATCAACGAATTATTACGTTCTATTGAAGAATAATTAAAAACACTTAGAAAAATAACCGCACTTTGATCTGCCCCATAAACTTGGACAGTTTATAAATTAACTTAAATATTGAGCTCTGAACTGTACAGGGCTCAAATTTTTTAAACCTGTTTTTATTCGTTTCTTCTCATTATAATAGCGAATATGTTCGTGTAGCGTTTGCTCCAACTCATCAATCGTTGAAAATTGATGACCATAAAAATATTCCGATTTTAACATACTGAAAAAACTTTCAATCACCGCATTATCATAGCAGTTCCCTCTACGGCTCATACTTTGAATCGCGTAAGGTGAACCATTCGAGCGTATTAACATCTTTCGTCAACGCTCAAGCCCATATAAATGCCCTTGGTTGCTATGAATTATCGGTAATCCGCTGGTTGAGTTATCCAACTTTTGGGGGACAGCTCAAAGTGCGGTCAGTTTTA
>NZ_MLHQ01000052.1 GCF_001999305.1 Rodentibacter myodis
CACTTCAAGCGGCGGCACAAAACGACACGAATGGCGCGATAGTGGCACTTGCCTCGCCTTATCTCAACCAACAAATCCACGAATTGACAAAGGGCGACACAGCAAAAGACAAGGCAACCAACCTGATAGCCCACGCCTTGCTTTCAGCAGTAGAGTTCCAAGTGACGGGCAAAGACCCATTAACGGGAGCAATTGCGGGTGTGACGGGTGAAGCGACAGCCGAACTTCTCACTAAGGCAATTTATGACAAAGCCCCGAATCAACTGACGACAAGTGAGAAAGAAAACATCAGCACCTTAAGCCAACTGGCGGGCGGTTTGGCAGGGGTACTCACATCGAAAGCTAATGACACCACAGACCAACAAGGCGGTACTTTTATTACGGCAACGGCAGGGGCTGAGACTGCTAAGAGGGCGGTGGAGAATAATTACCTTTGGGAAGAGGAACAAAGAGAGTTTGAGAAAAAAATGCTTGAGTGCAAATCTAAAGGGCAGGATTGTACCTCTATAGTTAAAGAATACTTAGATAGAAGTAATAAAAGAAGCCGTGAGCTTTATGAAAATTGCGATAATGGGGGGATTAGATGTGCAGGTATGGAGGAGGTGATTGATGTTTCCACTAATATCGCACGAGCTAAATACGATACTTCAGGACGAATCCTGATGAGTGAGGCATTACAAGATGATGATACGATCAAGATAGTAAATTATGTCAATGAAAGAGACCTAAGATTTTTAAAAGATAGAGTATCTGCTACAGATAGATTAGCGTATCAAGTTGCAGATATAACTAATTGGCCTTTTTTACTTGTTGGTGCAAGAAATTTATTAACGAATAACTCTAAGAGTGCGTTTGTTTCAGCAGGGATCGGTATGGGTGCAAATGCAGGAGTGCAATATTATTTTAATAAAGATGTGGATATTGTTGATGTACTTTCATCAGGAGCTTTAGGAAAAATGACAGCAGGCAAAAATTACACAACAACGGTTAATACGAACATGATAGGTTCATATTATACAAGTAAAGTGAAAGGAGAGGATGATAGTGAGTCCGCATATTCTGGATTCGTATCAGGAATATCTTCTAAGGTGGGTTATCGAGCAGGAAACTTTTTAGAAAACAAATTAAACCCAATATTTAATCCTGCAAGAAATAAATATTCTTGGAAAGAATTGGGATATTTGGGTATTTCTTATCAGCAAAGTCCTAGTGCGATACCTAGTAGATTTGGAAATATAGTAGATTCAATTGCATCAGAAGCAGTTAGTAAGCCATTGTCTAAGGATGAAAAGTAGTAATGATAAGGAAGTTATTTTACCTGATATGTGCTAGTGTAATATGTTCTATTTCTATTACACTTTTAACTGTATTCTTCTTTTCGCTAGATTATATAAGCACAGGAAATTTTGATTATCATAAACTTATTAAAGTATTTAATTTTTCATTTTTTACTAGCTTTTTGGTAATAATTATATCTCTTTATGAAAATAGATCTTAGCGAGCGTAGTGTGTGTGAAACATTATTTCACGAACGAAAAATCAATACGTGCTTGAATGGTTTACCATTCAAGCATTCTACTCTTATTGGATTAGTATCAGTAGCATCTTATAAGGTAGGCTATCGAACAGGAAACTTTTTGGAAAACAAATATTTCTGATTCTTATATATCAGAAAGAGTTAATAAATATTTTTCAGATCAAAAAATATTAAAAGATGAAATGTTAAAATATAAAGATAGCAATAAATGATGAAATACTTCTTTTTTTACTTATTATCATGTTTGTTATGTTTTATCGCTTTTGAATTAATTTTAGGTGGTTTTGATTATCTAGTTTATGGACGTTTTACTGGAAATTTGCCATATAGTTACAGCTATTTATTTTATTTTTGATATAAAAAATAAATAAGTAAATAAATTATAGTAATAATGATAAGGAAGTTATTTCACCTGATATGTGCTAGTGTAATATGTTCTATTTCTATTACACTTTTAACTGCATTTTTTTGTTAGATTATAATGGTAAAGAAATGAATTCAGATGATTTAACTAAATCGGGGATTGATATTTTTTACTCAACAGCTACAGGAGGAGTTGCATCAGGTATGCCGGTGCTCCCTGCTATTGGTCTAGGAGTAACAGTTGATTGGGCTAAAGATAATGGAAAATATGATGTGGTTAAAACTACAGGAGGTAACGTAATTGGAGCAGCTATTGGTTTTAAATTAGGTAGTAATCCTATAACACCAGTAGTAAGGGAAGTTATAAATAACGTATTTGACAAAGAATATGATCGAGTAATTAAATCAGGAGAAAATATTGAAAAGTAAGATCTTTGATATTTTTGAAATGTCGATATATATTTTTGGCATGATATTCCTATTAATTTTTTATAAAGTTGATTTTAACCTATATAAAATTAATTTCTTAGAATTATTAAAGTGGTATCCTTTTGTTTTATTTTTTCTATGGTTGCAGCTTTTATTAAAAAATTATAGTAAGCGTAGGGTGTTTGGATTTGAAAAATCCACGCACATGGTTATGTATCTTGGCAACCGTCAAAATACGGATCAAATTGGGCGCATTTACCATACGATTTATTAGGCAAGATCTCCAATCGTATCATCTACGACTCGAAACAAGTGAGTGCCGGCGCGAGCGGTTCGATAGCTTATGGCTCGGGCGGCGGTGCATCGGTGAATGCGGCGTATAGCAAAGCGAAAGTGGATTATGCCCAAGTGAAAGAACAAACGGGCATTCAAGTGGGTGAGGAAGGGATGAATGTCACAATCCATCAGCATACGCAATTAAATGGTGCAGTCATTGAAAGTGAAGCGGAAACAGAGAAAAACCGCTTTAAGACAGGTTCAATCAGCCATACCGATATAGAAAATC
>NZ_MLHQ01000053.1 GCF_001999305.1 Rodentibacter myodis
TAAGGCGTTTTTTTGATTTGCGCATTTTTAAACGATTTTTGCTAACCCTACCCCCAGCCTATTGCGATTATTTATTTGATAATCGGACTGTTTTTAGTTATTTAGAACCTGAATCCGATTTCTATCATGTTGTTAGTTATCAACAAAATCAAATTTGTTGGTTGCCAAAAGAACAGTCTGAATTTCTTTCCTATCTCACAGAGGAAAAATTGATATGTTAAAAACACCGCGAAAAAACACCGCACTTTTAGGGCTTCTTGTTATTGCGAGCCTTATCACCGCTTGTTCCGAACCGAGTTTTCGGGAGGAATTTTTTAAACACCGTCGTTGCGCTGAAGTGCAATATCAATGTTTACCGGAATTTCAGGAGAAAAATATGATTGATCTTTCGCAACCTTATCAATTAACCGATGAGGAAGAAGCCCGTATTGAACGGGATAATACCTTAAGACTGCATCGTAAAATTATTAAAATGCTGGAAATTTATTATCCCGGCTTTTGGAATAATGCAGATGAAAAAACACAGTTAGCATGGATGGAAAAGGTTGATGAGATAACTAAACGGTATTATCCGAATCGACAACATTATCATTTAGAATTAATTGCATCTGTTTGTGCCATTATTGGTGTTGATTTTGAAAATAATCCGAAACTTAATTTTGTTGTAGACAGAATTAAGTCGGATCCTCTATATATCCCACTTATCAAGATTAATGACTATTTGCGTTTTGAAGTATTACAAAAGGATTATGACGAGGCAGGTAATCAATATAACAATTGGAGTTTGCGTGGGGTAAGGCAAGGTATGCCACCAATGACCCGTCACGTGCCGGATTTTAATACAGAGTGGAAGCCTAATAATCCGGAAGAAAATAGACGACGTATTTATAGAGAATGGTTACGTGAGAAAGGATATCAGGAATGAGTTGTAAAGTGATTCGAATCGGGGTGTTTTTTGATGGCACAGGTAATAATCTCACTAACGATGAAGCGGGCAGAAGTAAAAATTGCGTGAATAATATTGGAAAGTGATATGCTTATAGCCGATTTAATTCAGAGAGGTTGATATGCTAAAAATAACGCGAAAAAATACCGCACTTCTAGGGTTTGGTTTTACGATATTCATTATCACAGCATGTTCCGAACCAAATTTTCGGGAGGAATTTTTTAAACACCGTCGTTGTGCTGAAGTGCAATATCAAT
>NZ_MLHQ01000054.1 GCF_001999305.1 Rodentibacter myodis
TTTACGAACCAAACCGAAATGCCCTTTGAGATCCCTGAGAGTTGGGTGTGGGTGAGATTAGACGATATTGGTATTTATAAAAAAGGACCTTTTGGAAGTAGTTTAACTAAAAGTATGTTTATTCCAAAATCACCAACAGCAATTAAAGTTTATGAGCAAAAAAATGCTATAAAGAAAAATGAACTATTAGGTGATTATTATATTTCATATGATTATTTTATTTCCAATATGCAGGCGTTTGAAGTTTTTGCTGGAGATATAATTGTAAGTTGTGCAGGTACTATTGGCGAGACATTTATAATGCCTAACAATATTGAAAAAGGAATTATTAATCAGGCTTTAATGAAAATAAACCTTTCTAAAAACATAGATATTAACTATTTTCTTCTATATTTTGATTATATTTTAAAAGCATCATCGCAATCTAACAGTATGGGAACTGCAATAAAAAATATTCCGCCTTTTAGCGTATTTAAGAATTTATTTTTTGCACTCCCCCCACTTGCCGAACAACACCGCATAGTTGCCAAAATTGAAGAGTTACTCCCCTTTATTGATCAATATGTAAAAAAAGAGCAGGAACTGACCGCTTTACATCAAAACTTTCCGCAACAACTGAAAAAATCAATTTTACAGGCAGCAATTCAAGGCAAATTAACCGAGCAAGATCCGAATAACGAACCAGCAATTGAGCTGGTTAAGCGTATTCAACAAGAAAAAGTGCGGTTGATTTCCGAGAAGAAATTGAAAAAAACCAAGCCTTTTTCAGAAATTGTAATACGGGATAACATTCCTTATGAGATGATTGACGGTGTTGAGCGTTGTATCGCTGATGAAGTCCCCTTTAAGCTGCCTGAAAATTGGTGTTGGGTAAGACTATGGGATATTACTTATCAACTAGGACAAAAAATACCTAGAGCAACTTTCTGTTATATTGATGTAGGTTCTATTGATAATAAAAAATATAAAGTTTTAGATAATCTAAATATTATTGAGCCAGATAAAGCCCCATCACGAGCTAGAAAAATTGTTCAAAAAGGAACAATTTTATATTCAACAGTTAGACCATATTTACAAAATATATGTATATTAGGAAATGATTTTCCTTATGAACCAATAGCGAGTACAGCATTTGCTACAATGGAAACTTATTCTGACATATATAATAGATTTTTATTTTATTATTTATTAAGTCCTACTTTTACTGCTTTTGTGAATAATGCAATGGTTGGCGTTGCATATCCTGCAATAAATGATGAAAATTTATATAAAATCATCGTCCCCCTCCCCCCACTTGCCGAACAACACCGTATTGTCGCTAAAATTGAACAATTATTTTCTTTGGTAGAGAAATTAAAATAATGGTATGGGCGTGTTCTTCTAGCCCATACCATAAAACTACCAATCAATCACTTTATTGACAATAGCTTGTTGTTCGGTGCTGGTGCGGCGTAAATATATTCTTGTGGTTTCTATGGTTTCGTGTCCCATTAAATCGGCTAAAAATGCAAGATCATTAAATCGCTCTAAAAAACTTTTTGCGAAACGGTGTCGGAAAGAATGGGGATAAACTAATTTAGGATCGATCTGATAACGTTTGGCTAAAATTTTTAATTGGCTAGCAATACCACGCGTTGTAATCCTTTTGTGATAACGGTTAAGAAAAATAAAACCGTGTTGTCGGTTAATATTTTCCAGCCATTGTAAACATTCTTCTTGCAATAATTTAGGAATATAAATGCGGCGTAATTTGCCGCCTTTGGAATAAAGATCGATATAGCCTATTTTAATATGTTCACATTTTATTTGAATAAGCTCGCTAACCCTTGCCCCAGTCGCTGCCATAAAGCGAATGACAAAATACCAATAAAGATTATCATCGGCTTTTAATCGTTCTTTAAAATAATGGTAATCTGCTTCACTAATAACATTTTCTAGAAAGGTTTTCTGCTGCACTTTCACAAAGGTTAATTTCCATTTTTCTTTTTTGATAAATTCCAAATAATAATTGATTGCTCGTATTCTGAGATTAACCGTTTGTGGCTTGTAATGTTCAATTAAGAATGTTTTATACTGTTTAAGCGAAGATTTGGTAATGTTGGGAAAGAGGTTGTGATATTGTTTAACGGCAAATAAATAAACGGAGAGCGTATTATTTGCTAAATTTTGATTTAAAAGATAACGTTGAAATGAATTGATCATACTAATTTTCCTTATTTGAGGTTAAAAAAAGTATGATAATCGTATGTGGTGTTACATAATACCGTTTGGTGTCCTTACAGTAAAATATAACACCTTGTTTTCATTATATTTATCCTAGTTTTTGTAATGATAAAAATAAGGTTTCAATTTTAGCGACAATGCGGTGTTGTTCTTCTAATGGTGGCACTGCAATAAGTATAGAGTTTAAGTTTTTTTGATTTAATTTTGGTACTGCAATACCGTTGATTAATCCCATAGCTGGAAAATTTAAAGAATTAAGATAATAACAAAAATATTTTTCTAAATTATTTAATACTTGTAAAACATGGACATGATTATTTGCCCAAAACTTGCCTTCAGCAATAAAAGCAGTATCTCTATTTACAAAGAAATTTCCACCATCCTCACCAAGAAGTACATAAGTACCATCAAAAATGTAATCCTCAACTTTATCTATTACACCAGTCGCCCCGTAATAATCATATATTTTTGATTGTTTACTTCTGTGTTCTATAGAAACAGGTTTTCTTTGACTATCTAAATTAAAAGAGTAATCCCCCAACCTCACCCAACACCAATTTTCAGGCAGCTTAAAGGGGGCTTCATCCGCGATACAACGCTCAACACCGTCAATCATCTCATAAGGAATGTTATCCCGTATTACAATTTCTGAAAAAGGCTTGGTTTTTTTCAATTTCTTCTCGGAAATCAACCGCACTTTTTCCTGTTGAATACGCTTAACCAGCTCAATTGCCGGTTCGTCATTTGGATCTTGCTCGGTTAATTTGCCTTGAATAGCAGCCTGTAAAATGGATTTTTTCAGTTGTTGCGGAAAACTTTGATGTAAAGCGGTCAGTTCCTGCTCTTTTTTTGCATATTGCTCAATAAAGGGGAGTAACTCTTCAATTTTGGCGACTATGCGGTGTTGTTCTGCAATTGGGGGAAGCGGGAATAAAATAGAATTTAATTGTTCTGTTGTTAACCCTTTTACTGTTAAACCTTGCCCTTGTAGATTTAAAGTTTTATAAAAGTAGATGAAATATAATTTAGATATATAAATGGGTAATATAATCCCCCTTAAATCTTGATTTATTGCAACATCAATATTGTTAATTGCTATTTTACCTAGCCCCATTCTAGTACATAAAATGATATTATTCTTCTCAATAAGATTTGAGGTGCTATTAAGTAATCCATTTTCTGAAATCTTATCTATAGTTTCATTTAAATATATATCATCTTTATCTAAATCCTTAACACTAGCCCAAGAAATGTTTCCATTCCAATATTCATATTGTGATTTATTAGGCGTACCTCCTCCTATATTTTGTAAAATAATTTCTCCCAACCTTATCCACACCCAACTTTCAGGGATTTTAAAGGGCGTTTCGGTTTGGTTCGTAAA
>NZ_MLHQ01000006.1 GCF_001999305.1 Rodentibacter myodis
GTAAGGGCTTTTGTTATGTATTAAAAAATACTTGTCTCCTTAATTGAACAGACAGAATGCTTATCCATTTTAAGAGGATTGATAATCTCCGAGAGGATTGATAATCTCCGAAAGGATTTGGCTATTTAACATAAGCGTTTAATTCAGTTATCTCTCTTCATACTGAAAGAATCTGAACCATAATGTAGCAAGAATAGCAAGAATTTTTCCAAAGCTTGTATGTCATTTCACATTAAACCACTTTAACAATGAATCGAAGACATAATTCTCTACGCAGGAATAATTCTTTTTCTTTAAGCGACAAAGCGTTACCCGCCATAAAATAGGATTGTTCATCTTCCGATAGACAAGATCTGTTGAAGGGTACTGCTCAGCCATTGGATAAGGAAGAATGGTGAGCAATTCCGGATTTAATTTCACTGAATTAAGCATAAAGTCCCAAGAACTGGATTCAATAATGATATTCGGATGAATATTATGTCGTTCAAAATTTTCTTTTAGTTGATGAGAAATCATAAAACTTTTATCAAAAATCGCCATTTTTTGTTTATTAAGATCTCGCCAGTCAATCCTTTCTTGCTGTGCTAACGGATGATTGGGTGAGAGAAAAACAGATAATTCGGAATGGTGAATTTCAAAGGAATCAATAATATTTTTGGAAATGCCTTCCGGATAAAGCAATACTGCCAAATCAACTTGTTCTAAAAGTAATGCACTTTTTAATGCGAATGCCCCCTGTTCTTGAGTAATAAAACGAATTGAAGGGTTAGCCAATATTATTTTAGGCATCGCTTCTGAAAAAACGACTGAAAGAATTAAAGGTGGAATACCGATTGAAATTTTCCCACTTATATCCTGATGTTCTTTATGCAAATTTTGGTACATTTTATTGTATTGCTTAATTACATTTTTGGCATCAAAGTAATATTTTTCACCAACGTAGGTTAATCCGACAATTTTGCTATTTGAACGTTTAAATAGCTGAATCCCTTCTTTATCTTCAAATTCGCTAATCATCATACTCAATGCAGGTTGAGAAATATAAATATTTTGAGCGGTTTTGCTCAAATTAAAGTGATTTTCAACAATAGCAATAAAGTAGCGTAAATGGCGGATATCCATTTTTCCCCTCCACAATTAAAGGTGGTTCATATCTATAAATAAAATTTATATATATCTAAAAAATCAATATTTCTTTTCTTTTTTCTCTCTTGCTATTCTTTTTAGAAATATGATGAATAAAACCGCACTTTGAGGTAAATCAATCAATTTACTATAAGAATACGAACAAATTATACAAGCTAATTCGTTAGTTTTATAGGGCTATAAACGCACTTCCTTAATAAATCATTGTTCGATTTTTCTCGATAAAATCGGATGTGTTGTGTTTTTGTTATAAAAAAAAATGATAGTTAATAATCTATATTTGGAGGACGCTATGTCAAAAATTATTTCGCTAAGCGAATTAAAAACACATTTCTTTGATGGAATGACAATAATGTCGGGCGGTTTTATGGGCGTTGGTACGCCAGAAAAAATTGTACAGGCAATTTTAGAGACGCCAGTTAAAGATATCACTTTAATCTCTAGTGATACTGCACAGGTTCACAATGGTGTAGGGCCGTTGATTGTCAACAATCAAGTCAAAAAAGTGTACGCCTCCCATATCGGTACGAACCCTGAAACCGGTAAAAAAATGATTTCGGGTGATATTGAAGTTGAACTGATTCCTCAAGGTACATTTGCCGAGCGTGTTCGTGCCGGTGGTGCAGGGTTAGGTGGTTTTTTAACGCCAACGGGGGTAGGCACTGTCGTTGAACACGGCAAGCAAAAAATAGCGTTGGACGGCGTTGAATACTTGTTGGAATTGCCCCTTAAAGCTGATTTAGCCATTCTTAAAGCCGCAATTGCCGATGAAGACGGCAACCTTATCTATGATGGCGCTGCCCGCAATTTCAATCCGTTAATGGCATTGGCAGCTAAAACCGTGATTGTGGAAGCGGACAAAATCGTCAAATCCGGCACTCTCGATCCTAATCAAATTATGACACCGGCAATGTTGGTGAACTACATTATTTCTAATTCGTAGGAGGAACTATGAACGCAAAAGAACTTATCGCACGTCGTATTGCAATGGAATTAAAGAATGGAGATGTGGTTAATTTAGGGATTGGTTTGCCGACTTTGGTTGCAAATTATTTGCCGGATGAGGTGGATATCACTTTACAGTCAGAGAATGGTTTTCTAGGTCTAACGGCGTTTGATCCGGAAAATGATAATCCGAATATTGTTAATGCCGGCGGGCAGTCTTGTGGCATTAAATCGGGCGGTGCTTTCTTTGATAGTGCGGTTTCTTTCGCTTTAATTCGTGGCGGGCACGTTGATGCTTGTGTACTGGGCGGTTTGGAAGTTGACCAACAAGGTAATCTGGCGAACTGGATGGTACCGGGCAAAATGGTACCGGGAATGGGCGGCGCAATGGATCTCGTTACCGGTGCCCAAAAAGTGATTATTGGTATGGAACATTGTGCGAAATCGGGTTCGTCCAAAATTCTAAAACAATGTACCTTACCGCTCACTGCTCGCAATAAAGTGAAATTGGTTGTGACGGAATTAGCGGTATTTAGCGTTGAAAATGGACAATTAATTCTAAAAGAACATGCCCCTAATGTGGATTTGGATACGATCAAAGCCAAAACGGAAGCAGATTTCATCATTGCTGAAGATTTTAAAGAAATGAAAATCAGCCAAAAAGGAATGCCGTTATGATTAGCCGAGTTTCCCGCTTTATGACGGCAGTTGTCAGCAAGTATTTACCTGACCCTCTCATTTTCGCCGTCTTACTGACTTTCATTACCTTTATTTGTGCGTGGGGATTAACCGATAGTACCCCTGTTGATCTAGTGAATATGTGGGGAAACGGTTTTTGGAATTTGCTTGGCTTTGGTATGCAAATGGCATTGATTGTGGTAACCGGTAATGCCTTAGCGACCTCGCCACAAATAAAAGCCTTTTTAAACCGTGCTGCCTCGATCGCTAAAACACCGGCACAGGGAGTAATGCTTGTCACCTTTATGGGCGGCTTAGCCTGTATTATTAACTGGGGTTTTGGCTTAGTCGTTGGTGCAATGTTTGCCAAAGAAGTTGCCCGCCGGATTAAAGGTACGGATTACGCCTTACTGATTGCCTGTGCCTATATCGGCTTTATGACCTGGGGCGGAGGATTTTCTGGCTCAATGCCGTTGTTAGCCGCCACACCGAATAACCCTGTCGCCCACTTTATGATGACCGCAGACAATCCGCAGGGGATCATTCCAACAAGCCAGACCATCTTCTCTAATTATAATCTCTTCATTACCTTAGCCCTGCTGTTTATCCTGCCGTTAATTACCTTGATGATGACACCGAAAGCCTCCGAAGCAAAAAGTGTTGATCCTGCCCTTCTTGCGCCCGATCCGTCTTTTACCAAGAAATTAGACGAAAAGGCGACTGTGGCAGAGAAAATGGAAGAAAGCCGTTTTATTGCCTACCTAATTGGTCTGCTAGGTTACAGCTATCTTGCAATGCACTTCTATAAACAGGGATTTAATCTCACCATCAACAACGTCAACCTTATTTTCTTACTCACGGGATTAGTACTACACGGTTCACCAATGGCATATATGCGGGCGATTATAAATGCTACACGTAGCACTGCCGGTATCTTAATCCAATTTCCGTTCTATGCTGGTGTTCAGTTGATGATGGAACATTCAGGGTTAGGCGGTATGTTGACCGAATTTTTCATCAATGTCTCTAACAAAGACACCTTTCCACTAATGACTTTCTTTAGTTCTGCATTTATTAATTTTGCTGTGCCAAGCGGTGGCGGACATTGGGTGATTCAGGGGCCTTTCGTTATCCCCGCAGCACAGGCTTTAGGGGCGGATTTAGGTAAATCGGCAATGGCGATAGCCTATGGTGAACAATGGATGAATATGGCACAACCATTTTGGGCATTGCCGGCATTGGGGATTGCAGGTTTAGGTGTGCGGGACATTATGGGCTACTGTATGACCGCCCTGATTTTCACTGCCCCGATTTTTATCATTGGTCTTTATTTCTTATAAATCAAACAAGGAGAGAAAAATGAAAAATATTGTGATTGTAAGTGCGGCTCGCACCGCTATCGGTACATTTGGCGGTGGATTATCCACAGTAAGTGCGGTTGATTTAGGGGCTGTTGTGATTCAAGAGGCTTTAAAGCGAGCCAATGTATCAACACAACAGGTTGATGAAGTCATTATGGGCAATGTGTTACAGGCGGGATTAGGGCAAAACCCTGCTCGTCAAGCTGCATTAAAAGCAGGGATTGGTGAAGAGGTTTCTTCTTTTACACTTAATAAAGTGTGCGGTTCAGGCCTCAAAGCCGTTGTGCTTGGTGCTCAAGCGATTGCCAGCGGTGATGCTGAGGTTGTGGTTGTCGGTGGAATGGAGAATATGAGCCAAGCACCTTATGTGCTTGATGGTAAAGTGCGTAGTGGCGCGAAAATGGGCAATTTAACCCTAAAAGATACAATGGTGGAAGATGGCTTAACCTGTGCGATCAATCATTACCATATGGGGATCACCGCAGAAAATATCGCTCAAAAACACGGTTTTAGCCGTGAAGAACAGGATCAGTTTGCCTTATCTTCCCAGCAAAAGGCAAAACAAGCGGTCGAATCCGGTGCATTTTTGGCAGAAATCGTACCGGTAGTGGTTAAAACCCGTCAAGGCGAAAGCCTTTTCCAACAAGACGAACACCCTAAATCCAACACTACCGAAGAAAGTCTCGCCAAACTACGCCCTGCCTTTATCAAAGATGGCACGGTTACTGCAGGCAATGCTTCCGGTTTAAATGACGGTGCGGCGGCTTTAGTGCTAATGAGCGAAAGCAAGGCAAACTCTCTCGGCTTAAAACCGCTTGCCCGTATTCGTAGTTATGCCGCGAGCGGTAATGATCCAAAAGTAATGGGATTAGGACCTGTGCCGGCAGTACAAAAAGCATTGGCAAAAGCGGATTTAACCCTTGAACAAATTGATCTAATTGAAGCTAATGAAGCCTTTGCCGCTCAAGCTCTCGGCGTGGCAAAAGAGTTACAACTGGATTTACGCAAAACCAATATCAATGGCGGCGCTATCGCACTTGGACACCCTATCGGTGCAAGCGGTGCGAGAATTTTGGTGACCCTACTTCACAGCTTACAAGCACAACATAAACAACTTGGGCTTGCGACGCTTTGCATTGGCGGCGGTCAGGGTATTGCGATGATTGTTGAGCGGATATAACCCCTTTATTACAGGAGAACTGCGATGTTAAATCAAAAAATTGCGATTGTAACAGGCGCCGCCAGTGGCATCGGATTAGCGATTAGTCAAAGTCTTACTCAAACCGGCGTGAAAGTCGTTATGGCAGATATTAATGAAACCTTATTGAAACAACGCGCCGAAGAACTACAGGCAAGTTATGTGGTGACTGATCTCTCTAAACAAGCGGATTGTAAAGCGTTGGTGGATTATGCGGTGGAACAATTTGGCTCGGTGGATATTCTTGTCAATGTCGCTGGTATTCAAACCGTCTCGCCGATTGAAGATTTTCCAGAAGATCGTTGGTATTTAATGATGAATTTAATGTTGAACTCCCCATTTTTATTAACAAAATATGTTTGGCCTTATATGAAGCAAAATGGTTGGGGGCGAATCGTCAACTTAAATTCCATTCACGGCTTGGTCGCTTCGGAATTTAAATCTGCCTATGTTTCCGCTAAACACGGCTTATCGGGATTAACCAAAACGGCGGCATTAGAGGGCGGTGCTTACGGTATTACGGTCAATTCCATTTGCCCTGCTTATGTGAGAACCCCCTTGGTGGATAAACAAATCGCGGATCAAGCCGTCCATCATCAAATTTCCGAACAAGATGTGATCAGTCAAATTATGCTGCAAAAAGCCGCAGTTAAACGCTTGATTGAGCCGAACGAAATTGGTGAATTGGTTAAATTTCTCTGTTCCGATGCGGCAGCATCCATCTCAGGGGCTTGTTTATCAATGGACGGCGGTTGGACTGCCGGTTAGTCACCTAAAATGCATCGTTGATTAATTCGGCGATGCATTTTTTTATGCAACAAATTTAAAAGCCTATCAAGGAGAAACTTATGTTAAGTTTAGTCGGTATTTTTATCGGGCTAACGTTACTGATGTTTTTAGCATTTAGGGGATATTCGATTGTTTGGATTGCCCCCCTATGTGCATCAATTGTGGCACTAACGGGAGGATTAGATATTCTTGACGCCTATTTAGGTAGCTATATGAATGGATTAGTGGGCTTCGTTAAAGCTTGGTTCCCTGCCTTCTTATTGAGTGCGATTTTTGGTAATTTGATGGATGTCAGCGGCGGTGCAAAATCCATCGCCGTTTGGCTTACTAAAATGGTGGGAGCAAAAAGTGCGATTGCTTCCATTGTGTTAGGCTGTGCGTTATTAACCTATGGTGGTGTGAGTTTATTCGTTGTGGTTTTTGCGGTTTACCCAATTGCGTTGGCAGTCTTTAAACAAGCCAATATTACCCGCCGATTAATTCCCGGTACGATTGCCTGTGGTGCCTTTACGTTCACGATGACTGCCTTACCCGGTTCGCCACAAATCCAAAATTTAATTCCAACGCAATATTTTGGCACAGATGCGATGGCTGCCCCTATTATGGGACTCACTGCCTCTGCAGTGCTTTTTTTCGGTGGTGTGGCTTATTTAGAAATGCGACGGAAAAAATATGCGAAAAACGGCGAGTTCTTTATTGAACCAGAAACATCTATAGCCACGGGCAACAATGATA
The DNA here is from genome assembly GCF_001999305.1 of Rodentibacter myodis. Lineage (GTDB taxonomy): Bacteria > Pseudomonadota > Gammaproteobacteria > Enterobacterales > Pasteurellaceae > Rodentibacter > Rodentibacter myodis. The sequence continues at coordinate 6,853 of NZ_MLHQ01000006.1, forward strand.
GCCGCTTACCTCATCCGCTCTTCGCTCTTTTACCGTTAATTACGGTGATTATCGTGTTAAATTTTATCCCTGAATTAATCGGTTTGAAAAACGGCGATCCCAAAAATATTGTATTGGCTTTGCTGGCTGGTATTGCCTTAGTCATCTTGCTCAATTTGGATAAAAAATCTACCTTTATTCCCGCAATCGGAAAAGGGGCAAACGGTGCAGTAGGGGCGATTATTAACACTGCGGCGGCGGTGGGGTTTGGTAGCGTAGTCAGAATGGCGCCGGGGTTTGAGCATTTAACCGCAATGATTTTAAATATTCCGGGAAGTCCTTTGATTTCCTTATCAGTTGCTGTGAATATTTTAGCGGGAGCGACGGGTTCAGCTTCAGGCGGAATGGGGATCGCATTAGAAGCCCTTGGCGAGAAATATCTCACGCTTGCCAAACAGATGAGCATACCTCCGGAAGCCTTTCATCGTGTCGCATCGTTATCTTCAGGTGGGTTAGATACGATGCCGCATAATGGTGCAGTATTGACCTTATTGAGCAATACCGGAATGACGCACAAAGAATCCTATTGGGAAATTGCGGTAACGTCTTTCATTATGCCGATTATTGCCACGATGGTTGTGATTCTATTATCTGGTTTATTTGGTATTTATTAAAATTGGTGGTGGATGATAAAACGGTAAGTGCGGTAGATTTTTGATGATTTTTATTAAGTTAAAGTAGTGAAAACCGCTTGAAATTTATCCGCACTTTTTGTAAAATTCACGCTCTATTTACGAACGCAATTTTGCGTTCGTATTTTTGTGTAAATCGGGGAGCTAGTAATAGCGTTATCACCCACTTAGAGGAAACTTAAAAATGGCAAAAAAAGTCCAAGCATACGTTAAGTTGCAAGTTGCAGCTGGTATGGCTAACCCGTCACCACCGGTTGGTCCTGCATTAGGTCAACAAGGTGTTAACATCATGGAATTCTGTAAAGCGTTCAACGCTCGTACTGAGAGCTTAGAAAAAGGTTTACCAATCCCTGTTGTTATTACAGTTTATGCAGATCGTTCATTCACTTTTGTAACTAAAACCCCTCCGGCTGCAGTTTTATTGAAAAAAGCGGCAGGTATCAAATCAGGTTCAGGTAAACCGAATAAAGATAAAGTGGGTAAAGTGACCTTAGATCAAATCCGTCAAATTGCTGAAACTAAAGCAGCAGATATGACTGGCGCGACTATCGAAACGAAAATGAAATCAATCGCCGGTACTGCTCGTTCAATGGGCTTAGTGGTGGAGGAATAATACGATGGCTAAATTGACTAAAAAAATGAAAGCAATCAAAGCTGGCGTAGATTCTACTAAAGCTTACGAAATCAACGAAGCGATCGCAGTTTTAAAACAATTCGCAACAGCTAAATTCGTTGAAAGCGTAGACGTAGCGGTGAACTTAGGTATCGACCCTCGTAAATCAGACCAAAACGTACGTGGTGCAACCGTATTACCACATGGTACAGGTCGTACAGCTCGCGTAGCAGTATTTACACAAGGCGCAAACGCAGAAGCAGCTAAAGCAGCAGGTGCTGATTTAGTAGGTATGGAAGATTTAGCAGAGCAAATTAAGAAAGGCGAAATGAACTTTGACGTTGTTATCGCTTCTCCGGATGCAATGCGTGTTGTAGGTCAATTAGGTCAAGTATTAGGTCCACGTGGCTTAATGCCAAACCCGAAAGTTGGTACTGTAACGCCAAACGTTGCTGAAGCAGTGAAAAATGCAAAATCAGGTCAGATCCGTTACCGTAACGACAAAAATGGTATTATCCATACAACGATCGGTAAAGCAGATTTCGCACCTGAACAATTAAAAGACAACTTAGTTGCATTGTTAGCGGCGTTAAACAAAGCTAAACCAACAACCGCTAAAGGTATTTTCATCAAAAAAGTAAGCATCTCTACCACAATGGGGGCTGGTGTTGCTGTTGATCAAGCATCTTTATAATTTAAAGCATCACTAAAATTTAAACCGCACTTTGTTATGGCAAAGTGCGGTTTTTTCTTATTTTATGAATCAAAAAAGTGCGGTCAAAATTTACAGAGAATTTTGACCGCACTTGTACGTTCTGATTGGGCGAATTATTTATTTAATTTCGCTTTGTAAGTCGGGTTCATTAAGTTTTCAACAGAAAGAATATCGTCTAATTGTTCTTCTGTTAATAAGCCTTTTTCTAACACCACTTCACGTACGCCTTTACCGGTTTCGGCACAGATTTTACCCACTAAGTCGCCGTTATGGTGACCAATGAATGGATTTAAATAAGTCACAATACCGATTGAATTGAAGACGTAGTTTTCACAAATTTCTTTGTTTACGGTAATGCCGTCTACACATTTATCGCGTAAGTTTACGCAGGCATTGGTTAAAATGTCGATAGATTCAAACATTGCTTGACCAATCACCGGTTCCATTACGTTTAATTGTAATTGACCCGCTTCTGACGCAAAGGTCACTGCCGTGTCATTACCGATCACTTTAAAGCAAACTTGGTTCACTACTTCAGGCACAACTGGATTGACTTTTGCCGGCATAATGGAAGAACCTGCTTGTAATTCAGGTAGATTAATTTCTTTTAAGCCTGCCCGAGGACCTGAGGAAAGCAAACGTAAGTCATTACATACTTTAGAAAGTTTTACGGCGGTACGTTTTAATGCACCGTGAACCATTACATAGGCACCACAGTCTGATGTGGCTTCAATTAAGTTTTCTGCAGGCACGCAAGGCAAGCCTGTTACTTCGGCAAGATGTTTTACCACTAATTGCGTGTAACCTTGTGGTGTGTTTAATCCGGTACCGATTGCGGTTGCCCCTAAGTTTACTTCAAGGAGTAATTCTGCAGTACGTTTTAAATTACGTACTTCTTCTTCCAGTAATACGGCGAATGCTTTAAATTCCTGACCAACCGTCATTGGCACTGCATCTTGTAATTGGGTGCGACCCATTTTTAAAATATTGGCAAATTCGGTTGCTTTGGCATCAAAACCATCACGCAGGTATTGGATTTTATCGATTAATTTTAAGATGCTGTTATAAACCGCGATACGGAAACCGGTCGGATAAGCATCGTTAGTGGATTGGCTGGCGTTTACGTGATCCATCGGATTAATCACATTATATTCACCTTTTTTATGACCGATTTTTTCAAGAGCAAGGTTTGCCACTACCTCATTAGTATTCATATTTACAGAAGTACCTGCACCGCCTTGATATACATCGGAAGGGAATTGATCCAAGCATTTACCGGTGGTTAAGATTTCATCGCAAGCAGCAACGATTGCTTTGGCAATATCAGCCGGAATTGCACCCAATTCACCATTGGCAAGTGCAGTGGCTTTTTTTACCATTACCATACCACGTACAAATTCGGGTACATCCGAAATGGTGACGTTAGAAATATTGAAATTTTCAACTGCTCTTAATGTATGGATACCCCAGTAAGCATCAGTCGGTACATCACGTTCACCAAGTAAATCTACTTCTTTTCTAAATTGAGTCATCTTAGTCACCTATTGGGTTAAATTAACTTGTCGCCATTATAGAAATTTTCCGAACAAAAAAATTGATAGAGATCACATTTTCAGAACCGCTTTCAAGACATATTTTCATTTTTCGGATTAGTTTTTTTAGGGGAAATTTTTTTGATTTTTCTCTTGAAAGCAAAATTTTCTGCCCTATATAGGGAAAGCATTTTAATTTTTAGAAGGAAACTAACAAATGAATATTCGTCCATTACATGATCGTGTGATCATTAAACGTGAAGAAGTGGAAACGCTTTCTGCCGGTGGTATCGTATTAACCGGTTCAGCCGCCACTAAATCAACCCGTGCAAAAGTGTTGGCAGTGGGAAAAGGTCGCATTTTAGAAAATGGCACGGTTCAACCTTTAGATGTGAAAGTGGGCGATACCGTGATTTTTAATGACGGTTATGGCGTGAAAAGCGAAAAAATTGACGGTGAAGAAGTATTAATTATTTCTGAATCCGATATTTTGGCGATTGTAGAATAGTGATAATAAGGCTTGTTTGCCTCAATCAGTTTGCCTCAATCCGTAAGGGGCGAAGAATAAATCAAAAACATTAAGGAAATTTAAAATGGCAGCAAAAGACGTAAAATTTGGTAATGACGCGCGTGTAAAAATGTTAAACGGTGTGAACGTATTGGCAGATGCGGTAAAAGTCACCCTTGGGCCAAAAGGTCGTAACGTGATTTTAGATAAATCATTCGGTGCGCCAACTATTACTAAAGACGGGGTATCCGTTGCACGTGAAATTGAATTGGAAGATAAATTTGAAAATATGGGCGCACAAATGGTGAAAGAGGTTGCCTCTAAAGCCAATGATGCGGCAGGTGATGGTACGACTACCGCAACCGTTTTGGCACAAGCCATTGTGAATGAAGGTTTGAAAGCCGTTGCCGCAGGTATGAACCCAATGGATTTAAAACGTGGTATCGATAAAGCGGTAAGTGCGGTCGTTTCCGAGCTTAAAAATTTATCCAAACCTTGTGAAACCTCAAAAGAAATCGAACAGGTTGGTACTATTTCTGCTAATTCCGACAGCGTTGTGGGTCAATTAATTGCCCAAGCAATGGAAAAAGTGGGTAAAGAAGGTGTGATTACCGTAGAAGACGGCACAGGCTTAGAAGATGAGTTAGCGGTGGTGGAAGGTATGCAATTCGATCGCGGTTATCTTTCCCCTTATTTCATCAACAAACCTGAAGCGGCAACCGTTGAGTTAGACAATCCCTATATTTTGTTAGTGGATAAAAAAATCTCTAACATTCGTGAATTATTGCCTGTGTTAGAAGGTGTGGCGAAAGCCGGTAAACCGTTGTTAATCATTGCTGAAGATGTGGAAGGCGAAGCCTTAGCAACATTAGTGGTGAACACAATGCGTGGCATTGTGAAGGTGGCGGCAGTGAAAGCGCCGGGCTTTGGCGATCGCCGTAAAGCAATGTTGCAAGATATTGCGATTTTAACGGCAGGTACGGTGATTTCTGAAGAAATCGGAATGGAACTTGAAAAAGCAACCCTTGAAGATTTAGGTCAGGCAAAACGTGTGGTGATCAATAAAGACAATACCACCATCATTGACGGTATTGGTGATCAAGCACAAATCAATGCACGTGTGGCACAAATTCGTCAACAAATTGAAGAATCCACTTCCGATTATGACAAAGAAAAACTTCAAGAACGTGTGGCAAAATTAGCCGGTGGTGTGGCGGTTATTAAAGTTGGTGCGGCAACCGAAGTTGAAATGAAAGAGAAAAAAGACCGTGTGGATGATGCATTGCACGCCACCCGCGCGGCAGTGGAAGAAGGGATTGTTGCCGGTGGTGGTGTCGCCTTAGTGCGTGCAGCATCAAAAGTCGCCGCAAGCGTGAAGGGTGATAACGAAGAGCAAAATGTAGGGATCAAACTTGCATTACGTGCAATGGAAGCGCCATTACGCCAAATCGTGACCAATGCAGGCGAAGAAGCCTCTGTGGTGGCAAGTGCGGTGAAAGCCGGTGAAGGCAACTTTGGTTACAATGCAAGCACCGAACAATACGGCGATATGTTAGAAATGGGGATCTTAGATCCAACTAAAGTAACCCGTTCTGCATTACAATTTGCCGCCTCCGTAGCCGGTTTAATGATTACCACAGAATGTATGGTTACCGAACTTCCAAAAGATGAAAAAGCAGATCTCGGTGCCGGAATGGGCGGTATGGGAGGAATGGGCGGAATGATGTAATTCCCTCTCTGCGATGTGATAAAAGTGCGGTCGTTTTTCCGAATGGAAAAGCGATCGCTTTTTTATTTCCAAAGGGGTACACTGCAAACGAATTTTATTATGGAAACCAATCACAATGCATTTTCAAACAGAATTAAACCCACAACTTAAAACTGCCGGTATCGGCATAAATGCCACGGAACTGCACGGCTTTTTAAGCGGCTTAATTTGCGGCGGTGTGAACGATCAAAGCTGGCAACCGTTACTTTATCAATTCACCAACGATAATCACGACTATCCGACCGCACTTTTAGCCAAAGTAACCGAACTTCATCAAGCCATTTCTACCACATTAGCCGATGTTGAAAGTTTTTCTTTTGAGTTGGGATTGGTGGAAGACGAGGATGTTTTTGTGCGGGCAGACAGTCTTTCGGAATGGGCGAATCATTTCTTGTTAGGTTTAGGATTAGCACAACCGCATTTAGACAAAGAAAAAGGCGAAATTGGCGAAGCGGTGGAGGATTTACACGACATTTGCCAACTGGGTTATGATGAAGAAGATGATAAAGAAGAAATGAGCGAAGCCCTTGAAGAAATCATCGAATACGTGCGAACGATTGCAACCTTGTTTTACACGCATTTTAATCACGCACCGACCGCCGAAAAACCGGTATTACATTAATTGACGGAGGGATAAAAATGGATCTTGCGTATATGGCAGAATTGCCAAAAGAAGAATTTGCTCAACGCCGTCAGCGGGTTTTGGCACAAATGCAACCAAATTCTGCTTTATTACTTTTTTCAGAAATTGAAAAACGCCGTAATAATGATTGCGAATTTCCTTTCCGACAAGACAGTTATTTTTGGTATTTAACCGGTTTTAATGAACCCAATGCCGCATTGCTTTTAGTGAAAACGGAGCAGGCGGAAAAAGCGATCATTTTTCTTCGTGATCGTGATCCATTATTAGAAACCTGGAACGGTCGCCGTTTAGGTGTGGAACGCGCACCGCAAAAATTGAATGTGGATGAGGCTTATTCCATTCATTCTTTGACAGAGATGTTGCCAAAAATTACCCAAAATTTAACCGCACTTTATTACGTGCCGGAATGGCATTTGTGGGCGGATAAATTGCTGGCGGAAAGTGCGGTCAATTTTGATGATGTTTTAGATTGGCGTCCGATCCTCAGTGAAATGCGTTTGATTAAATCACCCAATGAAATTCGTCTAATGCAACAAGCAGGGCAAATCTCGGCTTTAGCCCACATTAAAGCAATGCAAGAAACCCGCCCAAATCGTTTTGAGTATGAAATTGAAAGTGAAATTTTGCACGAATTTAATCGCCACGGTGCGCGTTTTGCTTCCTATAATTCCATCATTGCCGGTGGGGATAATGCCTGTATTTTGCATTACACGGAAAATGATCGGCCATTGAAAGAGGGCGATCTTGTTCTCATCGATGCAGGCTGTGAATTTGCAATGTATGCAGGCGATATTACCCGCACTTTTCCCGTCAATGGAAGATTTACCCAAGCACAACGCGAAATTTATGAATTGGTTTTGAAAGCACAAAAACGGGCGATTGAATTATTAGTGCCGGGAAGCTCCATTAAAAAAGCGAATGATGAAGTGATCCGCATTAAAGTGCAAGGATTGGTGGAACTTGGCATTTTACAAGGGGATGTGGATCAACTGATTGAACAAAAAGCCTATCGCCAATTTTATATGCACGGTTTGGGGCATTGGCTCGGGCTTGATGTACACGATGTGGGCGAATATGGCGAAGAACGTGATCGCACCTTAGAAATTGGAATGGTGATCACGGTTGAACCGGGATTGTATATTTCGGAAGAGGCAGATGTGCCGGCACAATATAAAAGCATTGGCGTGCGTATTGAAGATAATTTATTAATGACGGAATATGGTAATAAAAATCTCACCGCTGCCGTGCCAAAAGAAATTGATGAAATCGAAAATTTAATGGGAAAAATTAAGTGATTTATCAAAATGTGATCTACTGCAAGTTTTTTTAAATTTTGCGGTGTTACTATATTTTTAAGAAAAAGATAAAACCAATCAGAATAAGGAGTCGATTATGTATAAACATATTTTAGTCGCAGTGGATCTTTCCGATGAAAGTGAATTCTTGGTAAAAAAAGCCGTTGCGGTGGCAAAACGCCACGAAGCGAAACTTTCCATTATCCACGTAGATGTAAATTTTTCGGATCTTTATACCGGATTGATTGATGTGAATATGTCCTCGATGCAGGATCGCATTTCAAGTGAAACCCAAAAAGCATTGTTGGATTTAGCCGAAAGAGCCGATTATCCGATTCAGGAAAAATTAAGCGGTAGCGGTGATTTAGGTCAAGTGCTTACGGACGCCATTGAACAATATGATGTGGATTTATTAGTCACCGGACATCACCAAGATTTTTGGAGTAAATTAATGTCTTCAACACGCCAAGTGATGAACACGATTAAAATTGATATGTTGGTTGTTCCGTTACGTGATGAATAAATTCGATTATTGACGTTCATAAAAAATGAAGGAATTTTAACCGCACTTTGAAAACTTGATTCAAGTGCGGTTTTTTTCATCGCCGGTCTTCTTTAATAAAGAAAGATTTTATAAGAAAAGAACGTTTAAATAATAAACAAAGATAGGCATTTATTCGGAAAAAGGTTTTTTCTAATTTAGAAAAATATGCAAAAATAGTGCGATTTTTTCGTTTTAATTTTTAGTTAATTTTAATAAACAGGTTTATGATGAAAACAACAGCGGAAATTAGACAATCATTCCTTGATTTCTTTCATAGCAAAGGTCATCAGGTGGTCGCAAGTAGCTCACTTGTGCCGGAAAATGATCCAACGCTTCTTTTCACCAATGCAGGGATGAATCAATTTAAAGATGTCTTCCTCGGCTTGGATAAACGCCCTTATTCACGTGCCACGACCGCACAACGTTGCGTGCGTGCTGGCGGTAAACACAATGACTTAGAAAATGTAGGCTATACGGCACGTCACCATACTTTCTTTGAAATGCTGGGTAACTTCAGTTTTGGCGATTATTTCAAACAGGACGCGATCAATTTTGCGTGGGAATATTTAACTTCGCCACAATGGCTTGGTCTGCCAAAAGAAAAATTATGGGTTACCGTATATGAGACGGATAACGAAGCCTACGATATTTGGCATAAAGAAGTGGGTGTACCGGCTGAACGTATTATTCGCATTGGTGACAACAAAGGCGCGCCTTATGCTTCAGATAATTTCTGGGCGATGGGAGATACCGGCCCTTGCGGCCCCTGTACCGAAATTTTCTACGATCACGGCGATCACATTTGGGGCGGCCCACCGGGATCACCGGAAGAAGACGGCGACCGCTATATTGAAATTTGGAATGTCGTCTTTATGCAATATAACCGCTTGGCAGACGGCACAATGGAAAAACTCCCTCGCCCGTCTGTGGATACCGGTATGGGCTTAGAACGTATTTCAGCCGTCTTGCAACACGTGAATTCAAATTACGATATTGATATTTTTAAAACACTTATTGCAAAAACCGCAGAAATTGTCGGTACAACGGATTTAAACAATAAATCATTACGTGTAATCGCCGATCATATTCGTTCTTGCGCTTATTTGATCGCAGACGGCGTGATTCCGTCAAACGAAGGCAGAGGCTATGTATTACGCCGTATTATTCGTCGTGCAGTGCGCCACGGGCATTTATTAGGTGCGAAAGAAACCTTCTTCTACAAATTAGTACCAACCTTAATTGAAGTCATGGCAGAAGCCGGTAAAGATGTAAAAGCGAAACAAGCCAATGTTGAAAAACTTTTACGTTTGGAAGAAGAACAATTTGCCCGCACACTAGAACGTGGATTAACCCTGTTAGATGAAGCCTTGTCTGACGTGAAAGACGGCGTACTTTCCGGTGAAGTCGCATTTAAACTTTATGATACTTACGGTTTCCCATTGGATTTAACCGCCGATGTATGTCGTGAACGCAATATTACCATTGATGAAGAAGGCTTTGAGCGTGAAATGGAAGCGCAACGTTTGCGCGCGCAGGCAGCAAGCCAATTCGGCCTAGATTATAACAACGTGATTCGTGTTGAAGGTGAAACCAAATTTGAAGGCTATACCGAATCAGAATCTTTGGCAAAAATAACCGCACTTTTCTATGACGGCAAGCCGGTTGAACAAATTTCGGCAGGTCAAAGTGCGGTGGTGGTATTAGAAAATACCCCATTCTATGCAGAATCGGGCGGTCAAATTGGTGATAGCGGTCATCTCGCCGCACAGGGCGTCACCTTTAGCGTGAAAGATACACAAAAATATGGTCAAGTGTTTGGTCATATTGGTGAATTAGAGCAAGGCACACTTTCTGTCGGACAAACCGTGAATGCCGTGGTGGATGTCGAACGCCGCCAACAAACCTCATTGAATCACTCTGCAACCCACTTATTACACGCAGCATTACGTCAATTATTGGGAACGCACGTTGTACAAAAAGGTTCATTGGTTTCAGATAGTGCATTGCGTTTTGACTTTGCACATCCTGAAGCGATTAGCAAAGCCCAACTTGAAGATATTGAACGCCTTGTCAACCAAAAAGTGCGTGCCAATTTCCCCATTCAAACAGAAATTATGGACATTGAAGCGGCGAAAGCAAAAGGTGCAATGGCACTTTTTGGTGAAAAATACGGCGATCAGGTTCGTGTTTTAACAATGGGTGATTTTTCTATTGAACTTTGTGGTGGTATTCACGCCAAACGTACCGGTGATATTGGTCTATTTAAAATTACCACAGAAACGGCTGTTGCTGCCGGTGTTCGCCGTATTGAAGCGGTAACCGGTGAAACGGCAATGAATTGGATCATCAACCAACAGCGTATTTTGAACCAAAGTGCAGAACTCTTAAAATCGGATGCGAACACGGTTGCGGATAAAATTCAGCAACTTCAAGAAAAAGCGAAGAAAGCAGAAAAAGAGCTACAAGGCTTAAAAGAAAAAGCGGCAATGCAAGCCGGTTCTGATCTGGTGAAAAGTGCGGTCAAAATTAAAGGTATTTCAGTGATTGCACATCAACTGGACGGGATTGAAATAAAATCCTTGAGAGTAATGGTTGATGATTTGAAAAATCAGCTTGGCTCGGGTGTTATCGTATTTGCATCGGTTTTAGGCGAAAAAGTGAATCTCGTTGTTGGTGTAACAAATGATTTAACGACAAAAATCAAAGCTGGTGAACTTGTGAATTTAATGGCACAACAAGTTGGTGGTAAAGGCGGTGGCCGTCCCGATATGGCAATGGCGGGCGGTTCTCAGCCGGAAAATGTTGCACAGGCAGTGAGTGCGGCACAAAATTGGTTAAATGATCATCTATAGTACAAGCCTTGGTTGATAGGAGGTCAGCCATTCCTTGGTTAATAGATATCTAATAGAATGTAAACTAAGGATATAGAGAATGCTAATCTTAACTCGTAAAGCTGGCGAAAGTGTACTTATTGGGGGGGATATTTCTATCACGGTTTTGAGTGTACGTGGAAACCAAATCAAACTCGGTGTGGAAGCACCTAAAGAAGTTTCTGTTTACCGAGAAGAAGTTTACCAACGAATTAAACAACTACAGGATGAATCTTCAAACGGTTCAGTCTAATTAACTAAATAAACGGATATTTAAAATATGAAAGCAATTATCCCTGTTGCAGGTTTAGGCACCCGAATGTTGCCTGCCACAAAAGCAATTCCAAAAGAAATGCTAACTTTGGTTGATAAGCCATTAATTCAATATGTGGTAAACGAATGTGTTGCTGCTGGCATTAAAGAAATTGTGCTAGTGACCCATTCTTCAAAAAATGCTATCGAAAACCATTTTGATACTTCTTTTGAGCTTGAAACAATGTTGGAAAAACGGGTAAAACGCCAGCTTTTAGAAGAAGTGCGTTCTATCTGCCCGAAAGATGTCACGCTTATTCACGTTCGTCAAGGTAACGCAAAAGGCTTAGGACACGCAGTATTGTGTGGTCGTCCGGCTGTTGGTAACGAACCTTTTGTGGTGGTATTGCCGGATGTATTGTTGGCTGATTTTAGTGCCGATCAGAAAAAAGAAAATCTATCGGCAATGATCAAACGTTTTAACGAAACCCAAGCCAGCCAAATTATGGTTGCCCCAGTGGCAAAAGAAGAAGTGAGCAGCTACGGTATTGCCGATTGTGCAGGTGTTGCCCTAAAAGGTGGTGAAAGTGCAAAAATTGAAAGCATTGTTGAAAAACCTGCAGTAGAGCAAGCACCTTCTAATCTTGCTGTTGTCGGTCGTTATGTTTTCTCTGCGGCAATTTGGGATTTATTGGAAAAAACACCGGTTGGCGTTGGTGACGAAATTCAATTAACCGATGCAATTGATATGCTAATTGAAAAGGAAACAGTGGAAGCATTTCATATGACAGGTAAATCATTCGACTGCGGCGATAAAATCGGTTATATGGAAGCCTTTGTTGAATATGGTATTCGCCACGAAAAATTAGGGAAAACCTTTAAAGCGTTTATTAAAGACCTTGCTAAAACTTTATAAGTAAATAAAAAGAGCGGTTGAGTAAGAAAAAAGGCGGACATTTATGTGTCCGCCTTTTTATTTATTGTGCTAATCAGGGATTAACCCATGCCATATTTTTTCAATTTTTTACGCAATGTACCACGGTTGATACCAAGCATATTTGCCGCACGGGTTTGATTACCGCGGGTATATTGCATAACCATATCTAACATTGGGTGTTCAACTTCCGCTAATACTAATTCGTAAAGATCATTCACATCTTGACCATCCAATTGCGATAAATAATTGCGTAACGCTTGTTTTACCGAATCGCGTAATGGTTTGTTGGTTACTTGTGATTGAGAGTTTAAAACCGAAACGGTTAATGCCTCGGCCGGACTACGTTGTTGTTCTAACATTTTTCTTTATCCAAAATTGAATTTAAAAAATTTTCCAACACAATAAGTTGTTCCTGCGGATCACTAATTGCGTTAAAAGTCTGTCTAAAAACGGAATCGGGTTGAATTCCCTGTAAATACCAAGCCACGTGTTTACGGGCAATGCGATAACCTTTTTGCTCGCCATAGAATTGGTGTAATTCTTGAATATGACGCAAAATTTGACCGCACTTTTCACTTAAACTTGGCGTTTGAGTTATCGAATCACGCTCAATTAAGCCTTCCACCGATTGAAATAACCAAGGATTACCTAATGCGGCACGACCGATCATTATTGCATCGGCACCTGTGTAATCAAGCACCGTTTTTGCTTTCGCGGCGGAATCAATATCGCCATTTGCAATTACCGGAATTGAAATAGCCTGTTTGACTGCGCGAATGTTGTCGTATTCCGCTTCCCCTTCAAAAAGACATTCTCTCGTCCGTCCGTGAATGGTCAAAGCCTGAATACCGGATTGTTCTGCAATTTTGCCGATTTGCACACAATTTCGATTGGATTTATCCCAGCCGGTACGGATTTTTAAGGTTACCGGCACATCAACAGCATTGACCACTTCCCGTAGAATTTTCTCTACCAGATCAGGGAATTGTAACAAGGCAGATCCTGCCAATTTACGATTCACTTTTTTTGCGGGGCAACCCATATTAATGTCGATAATTTCCGCACCATAGGCGACATTTACCGCAGCAGCCTGCGCCATTTCCAAAGGATCGGAACCGGCAATTTGTACCGCATTAATACCTAAATCTTCACTATGTGCTAAACGTAGTTTGGATTTTTCTGTGTGCCAAACTTGGGGATTGGTTGACATCATTTCTGAAAAAGTCAAACCTGCACCATAATGCACACAAAGACGGCGAAAGGGTTTATCGGTAATGCCTGCCATGGGTGCAAGTAAAATACGATTTTTTAATTGGTACGAACCGATTCGCATTTTACTTTAACCACCTTACACAAGCCTAAATCCAACTATTGTCGAACAGGGCGACAATCGACAAGGCGTGCTATGATACGCATTTTGGCTTGCTTTGCAAGGTGATTTTTGTTCAAAAAATACACTTTTTTGATTGACAAAAAGAAATTAAAGCGTTTTTAATTGACCCGTAATTCTGCACCATTCTTCACGAACGGCGACAGGTGCGAGGTTAAACGTTTGCGCATAAGCATCGCATACCGATTTCGCTTGGTTTTCTAAAATACCGGATAATCCCAACTCACCATTTTCTTTTACCAACCGACTAATTACCGGATAAAGTTCTTTCAACGGGCCGGCAAGAATATTGGCCACCACGACATCCGCTTTGAGATCGGCAGGTTTTTCATCGGAAAGGAATAACTGTAAACGATCGGCAACGCCGTTTTGCTCTGCATTGTTGCGACTGGCAAGAATTGCTTGCGGATCAATATCAATGCCAATGGCACTTTTCGCACCTAATTTTAAAGCGGCAATGGCTAAAATACCGGAACCACAACCGAAATCAATCACGGTTTTACCGGTCAAATCCAATCCATCCAACCATTCCAAACAAAGTGCGGTTGTCGGATGAGTGCCTGTTCCGAAAGCCAAACCGGGATCGAGCATTACATTTACCGCATTTTCATCCGGCACTTCACGCCAACTTGGGCAAATCCACAAGCGTTTACCGAATTGCATTGGATGAAAATTATCCATCCATTCACGCTCCCAATCCTTATCTTCAATTTGTTCGATTTTATAAGCCGTGTTCTCATCTAAATGCCCGGCTTGTTTGAGCAACGCCACGATTTCCGCCATATCCGTTTCCGCATCAAATAAGGCGATAACGTCCGTATTTCCCCAAAGGCGGGTCTCCCCCGGTAGGGGTTCAAAAATTGGGGTGTCTTGGCTGTCCATAAATGTTACGGAAACCGAGCCGATTTCCTCTAAAAAATCACTGATATTTTCTGCTTTTTCATTGGTGCTATTTAAGCGAATTTGAATCCAAGCCATATGTTTTCCTTCATTTCATAAAAGTGGTGAATATTATACTGACTTTTTTAAAAATTTTGGCAGTAATGTCGAGCCTAATGTCGCAAGCATAATGATGGTGATGCCAAGTGCGGTAGAAAATGAGAGCATTTCGCCAAGCAATAGTACAGCGAATAAAATCCCAAATAGCGGTTCAAGTGAAACCAGAATGCCGGAAAGATTTGCATCGACACTATTTAAACCTTTATTCCAGAGCCAATAAGCCAGCCAGCTACATCCGATAGCAAGATAAAATAGCCCGGTAATGCCATAGCCATTTAAATCAATATTCCAGTTTTCGGTTAGAAGTAATGTGAAAGGAAGTGTGGTTATTGAACCTAATACAATGGTAGTTGCGGTATAGGCTTCGGTGGAAACGTTGGCGATCACCGATTGTGTCCAACGCAATACACAGGCAAATATCACACCGGCAGCCAGTACCAACAGGCAACCGAGTAGGCTGATTTCATTAATGCCTTCGTGGTGTTGTCCGCCATTAATCATTACCGCAACCCCCAAAAATGCCATTGCGCCGAACAACCAGTGAAACCATTTCGCCCTATCTTTGAAAAAGAAATGACCAATAAATACGACGAGCAATGGTTCAAGCCCTATCATCGTTACTGCACTAGAGGCGGAGGTGTATTTTAACCCAATGAATTGCAATAAAAACACGGCTGTGTAATTGAAAAAGGCAAGCCACCACAGTTGTTTACGCATTGGTTTATTAATTTTTTTCCAACGGCGTAAAAATAATGGCATTACCAATATCATTGCAATGAATAACCGTGCCTGAACCACCAGAACAGGATCCATCATTGAATAGGTAAATTTGGCAGCGATTAATGAGCTACTCCAAAGAAGAAGGGCAATAACTTGGTAGATCATAGTAATTCCATTATTGTGTTCATCTTACTTCCCGTCATCCATAAATAAGGGAATATACTAAAAGTGAAATTGTCGAAACGACATACCGGTGTTGGCAATATTAACTCATAAGAATTGTTTATTTGGGTTGCATTATTAAAAAATACGCCAAATTTTGACCGCACTTTTTTGTAAAATCCAAAATATAGAGACACTACACCGGCGTCTTTATATTAACTATTGAACTTTTGATACAGATGCAAAGCATCACATTCTTACTGATAGCGATGTTGGTTTTGTGTGTTTACGGCATAATACCTTAAAAGTGCGGTCATTTTTTCTCAATTTTTTCGAGTCGGCGTTCGCCCCATTTATTACCGATTAAAAACGCCATTAAGCCGAATACCAATGCCGGTACGATCTGGTGAAATCCGAGTAATTTCACACCCAATTGAGTGAGTAAAATATAGCTCCCTAACCCGATAATCATTGAACTTAACGCACCATAGGCATTGGCTTTGTCCCAATAAATGCCCAATACAATCACCCAAAGAAAGGCGGCTTCCAATCCACCAAAAGCAAACAGGTTTAACCAAATGATCATCTCGGGCGGATTGAGGGCAGCGATGATTAACAGAGCAGTCAAAATCAAGGTGATGAGGGAAGAAATATAGCTGATTTTTTTCTCGTTTTTTGCTGCATCCGGTTTGGCGGAAAGGTATAAGTCTTTCACGAAAATGGAGGAAGATTGAATGAGTTGCGCATCAATGGTGGACATAATGGCAGACATCGGTGCGGCTAAGAAAATCCCTGCAACAATTGGTGGAAGTACCTGTAACATTAATGTTGGGATCACCTGATCGGCAATGGTTAAATCAGGAATAATGGCACGTCCTAATGCGCCGGAGAGGTGCATTCCGAACATAATCAGCGAAAGTACGATAGTCCCGATTAACATCCCCCGATGAAGGGCTTTGCTGTCTTTAAATGCCATACAACGCACCGCTGTATGCGGTAAACCCACCACACCGAAACACACCAGCACCCAAAATGAAGCCATAAATTGAAAACCAAGCATATCGTTCGGGCCGTAAGGACTGACTAACGCAGGATCAATTTCAGTTAATTTATTGACCGCACTTTCCACACCGCCAAGGGCATAAATGGTGCCACCAAGTAAAATCAACGTGCCGAAAATCATTACGGTGCCTTGAATGGTATCCGTCAATACCACCGCACGAAAACCGCCGATAAAGGTATAAATTCCCACGGTTAGGGCAAAAAGCAAGAGGGCTTGTGTATAGGAAATACCGATTGTGGTTTCCAGTAAACGCGCGCCACCGATAAATTGCACCGTCATCGCTGCAAAAAAGGCGAGCAATAAGGCAAGACTTGCGATCCAAACCAAGTATTTGTTTTTGTAACGATAAAGAAAGAGATCGTTAATCGTAAGTGCATTGGTTTCACGGGATAGTAAGGCGAATTTTTTACCGAGTGCGCCTAGGGCAAGCCATACCGCCGGTACTTGAATCATCGCTAGCAATACCCAGCCCAATCCATATTTATAAGCCGCTCCCGGCCCTCCCACAAATGAGCTAGCACTGGCGTAAGTAGAAGCAGTTGTCATCGCAAGGACAAAACCGGTCATTGAGCGATTACCCATATAGTATTCGGTTAAAAAATCACCTTTTGTGCGTTTAATATAAGCATAAATTGCCGCGCCAAAAACAAAGGTGAGATAGATAATTAAGGGCAGAATAATACCGAGATTCATTGGTTATCCTCCCGATCTTTTACTTCAAGAGAAATATCTTGATATACGATTTTGATTATCCAATACCCAATGACAATAAATAAAATCGGCAGATAAATGCAGGAAAGCTCAAACCAAAGTGGAAAACCGATCGGGCCCACAGTCTCTTTTGGTAAATAAGCACATAAGCACCAACCAATGACATATAGGACGGTTAAACCCAATGCCCATCGTGCTTCTTTGGCGGCTTGTTTGTATCGTTGTGTTAACGTCATAATGTTCCTAGAATATTTTGTTTGTTTTCTTACAAAAATGCGGTCAAAAATTCATAAGATTTTTTGACCGCACTTTGTCGCTTTGTTCCTTAACGAAATTATTTTACACGAGCCACATATTCACCGGAGCGGGTATCAACACGGATCACTTCACCAATTTGAACGAAGAGTGGTACTTTCACCACGGCACCGGTACTTAAAGTTGCCGGTTTTCCGCCGGTACCTGCCGTATCCCCTTTTAAGCCCGGATCGGTATCCACGATTTCTAATTCTACAAAGTTTGGTGGTGTGACGGTGATTGGTGCGCCATTCCATAAGGTGACGATACAATCTGCTTGGTCTAATAACCATTTTTCTGCATCACCCACGGCTTTGGCATCTGCCGAATATTGCTCGAAGGTTTCAGGGTGCATAAAGTACCAGAACGCATCGTCTTTGTATGAATAGGTTAAGTTAAGATCCATTACATCCGCCGCTTCAACGGAAGTACCGGATTTGAAGTTTACATCTAATACTTTGCCTGAAATTAATTTACGAATACGGGTGCGGGTGAATGCTTGACCTTTCCCCGGTTTAACAAATTCGTTTTCAACGATGACGCAAGGTTCACCGTCTTGCATAAATTTTAGACCCGGTTTGAAATCACTGGTAGTATATGTAGCCATATTTAAAATATCCTAAAAAATAGAGATGGTTTGAAAAGTGCGTATTTTAACCCAAGATCCCGCCGTTAGAGAAGAACAAAATTGGCTTGATATTCTGAAAAATGCGATTTCTGATCCGAAATTGTTGCTAAAAACCTTAAATTTACCGGAACAAGATTTTAAACAGGCATTAAATGCCCGCAAACTGTTTGCCCTTCGTGTGCCGCAGCCTTTTGTGGCGAAAATGGAAAAAGGTAATCCCAATGATCCGCTTTTTTTGCAAGTGATGTGTTCTGAACAGGAATTTGTGCAAACGGAAGGGTTTACCACCGATCCTTTGCAGGAACAAAATGCCAATACCGTTCCCAATATTTTGCATAAATATCAAAACCGTCTGCTTTTTATGCTGAAAGGTGGCTGTGCGGTGAATTGTCGCTACTGTTTCCGCCGCCATTTCCCTTACGATGAAAATCCGGGGAACAAAAAAAGTTGGCAGCTGGCGTTGGATTATATTGCCGCACATCCTGAAATCGAAGAAGTGATTTTTTCCGGCGGCGATCCCTTAATGGCGAAAGATGAGGAATTGGAATGGCTGATAAAACGCCTTGAAAATCTACCGCACTTGCAACGTTTACGCATTCACACCCGTTTACCGGTGGTGATCCCTCAACGCATTACCGATAAATTTTGCAGGCTATTGGCAGAAAGTCGTTTCAATACGGTGTTGGTGAGCCACATTAATCATCCGAATGAAATAGATGAAAACTTTGCACAGGCAATGCAAAAACTTAAAACCGCAAATGTGACGCTACTTAATCAATCTGTCCTGTTGAAAGGCGTGAATAATAATGCAAGGGTGCTGAAAACCTTGAGCGATAAATTATTTCAAATTGGCATTTTGCCTTATTACCTGCATTTGTTTGATAAAGTGCAGGGCGCGAGCCATTTCTTTATTGATGATAAACAGGCATTGATTTTGTATAAAGAACTGCAATCGATCACCTCCGGTTATTTAGTGCCAAAACTGGCACGGGAAATCGCCGGTGAACCAAATAAGACTTTATACGCCGAATAAGATCCGATAAAATACGCGCGATTTTTTCACCGCACTTTTGTGCTTGGCGATAAGAACAAAAACTGCCAATTATTATTAACTGAGGTAATTCTGTGAATTCTATGAATAACAATCAATCAAACGAAAATAAATCTCAAAATGAGCTGGATCTTGGTCTTAACCAAACGGATTCGGTCATTCCTCGAAAAGTGGTTCAGCACAGCGAATCTTTCTTGGATAAAGCAAAAGGCTTGACCGGTTTATTCGGCCGTAAAACGCAACCCGAAACCCAATTCCACGTACGTAAAGAGCCGACTTTTGGCGAAAATACGGTGGCACAAGAACCACTTCAACCAACCCAGCAACCGACTTTTATTAGCGAACCAAAATCAACGGTAGAAAACATTGCACAAGAAGTGGAAGAAGCCGTTGTTTCCACTGCCGAAAGCGTGGAAAACAAAGTAGAAGAAAACGTAGAACAAGTGGCAGAAACTGCCTCTTCCGTGACTGAACAGGCAAAAGAAACCTTGGCGGCAGGCGCAACGGCAGCGACTGCGTCATTAAAACGACCTGAAAAATGGAAAATTCTCCAAATTTTACCGGAAAAACATCGCCGCTTATTTATTGCCATTTTGGCATTGGTGTTGTTATTAATTATTTTCTTTGCGTTAAAACCAAACTCCGATACAGTGGAATCCTTTGAGTTGCAAAACAGCAATGAAATTCCGGTGCAATTCCAATCGTTAGATCAATCACAACCGGTTGAAACCACCGTGTTGGATAATATTGCGGCACAACAGGATAGCCCACCGGTTGCCGAGCAACCTGTTCAAACGGAATCTGTATCCTCCGAGCCGGCTAAAATGGAATATTTAGGTGACGGGCAAAAAGATGAGGCGAAAGCCCCTGAAATGCCTGCCGCACCGGTTCAAACCGTACAACAAGAAGCTGCCCCGCAACCAATGCCGGTTGCACCTGCGCCGGTTCGTCAAGAATCCGTGAGAAAGGCTGCAGTTACACAAGAAACGGTAAAACCTGCGCCACCTGTGGTTGAACGCCGTCAGGATAAAGTGAAAACCGTAAGCCAAGAACACAAAGTGCAAAAAGTGGTGCAAAAAACAGCCCCTGTTGCGAAAACAACCAAAGCGGAAGCTGCACCAAAAGTATCTGCCCAAGAAGCAAAAGCGGTCGCGAAAAATGAACGTAAAGTTCAAATTGTGGAAGCCAAACCGGCAGGAAGTAGCAAAGCGGTAACCTCTTCTACTTCATCAGCAGGGACAAGTAAAACTTTAACTGTGCCGCAAGGTGTGTCTTTAATGCAGGTGTTCCGTGATAATCAGTTAAATATTTCGGATGTAAATGCAATGACAAAAGCAAATGGTGCAGGAAATACCTTGAGCAATTTCAAACCGGGTGATAAAGTTCAGGTTTCTGTGAATGCACAAGGACGTGTAAGCGAACTCCGTCTGTCAAACGGTGCAAAATTTGTCCGTCAGGCTGATGGTTCGTATCAATTCAGAAAATAATTTAAGGGCGATTTTTCGCCCTTTTTATCATTTAAAACTATGCTAAAAAAAACATTGCTTATTTCAACCGCACTTTTGATAGGCGGTTGTTCGCAAAATGCCTTATTAGAAAAGCCACAACCGCAAAAAATGACGGTAGAAAAAGTGGATAAAGCCTCGCAAAAAGGGGCGGCGAAGTTGTATCTCTGCAAAGACGATAAAAAAGTTAGCGTGGTACATAGTACACAAAAGAAAAATAAGAAAACCCTCAAACGTGTTACCGTTACTTTTAATGAAGTGACGGAACGACTAACTATGGTGATTTCCGAACGGGGGAATAACTATGGCAATATCCGTTGGACGTGGCAGGAACGTGAGGATCTCAGCACCTTAAAAACCAGTGTGGGCGTGATTTTAGCGGAACAGTGCGTGCTGAAAGAGTCCGAGTTATTGGAAAAATAATCCGTGCAAACCGAACTGCAACGTGGCTTTGTGTTACATCGCCGTCCTTACAGCGAAACCAGTCTATTAGTGGATTTGTTCACTGAAGAAAGCGGTCGTTTGACTGTGATTGCCAAGGGGGCGCGTGCTAAACGCTCGGCGTGGAAATCGGTATTGCAACCTTTCACTCCCCTCTTATTGCGTTGGAGCGGTAAAAGCAGCCTAAAAACCCTCACGAAAGCCGAACCTGCCGCCATCACCTTGCCTTTGCAACAAATTGCCCTTTACAGCGGTTTTTATGTGAATGAATTGATTACAAGGGTGATTGAACCGGAAACCACAAACCCGCAATTATTTCAACATTATTTAAAATGTTTAACCGGACTGGCGACCGAACCCAATGTAGAACCTAGCTTGCGTTTGTTTGAATTTAATTTGCTGCAAATATTGGGCTATGGGGTGGATTTTTTACATTGTGCCGGCTCAGGCGAACCGGTGGATGCGGCAATGACTTATCGTTATCGCGAAGAAAAAGGCTTTATCGCCTCATTGGTGAAAGATAACTTCACCTTTTATGGGCGTGATCTGATCGCCTTTGAAGCCCTCGATTTTTCCGATGAAGCCGTCCGTCAGGCGGCAAAGCGTTTTACCCGTATTGCATTAAAACCCTATCTTGGCGATAAACCGCTGAAAAGTCGGGAATTATTTACTCAAAATATCTTATTTCTTAAATAATGGCACTTCTTTACACTCAACAGAAAAAAACAAAAGCCCCACAAAAAATAATAGCCGACATTCAAGCATTGGATTATCAAGGGCTGGGTGTGGCGAAAATAAAGGGCAAAACTTGGTTTATCGAAAACGCCTTGCCACAAGAAACGGTGGAATGTTCCGTCATTGAAGACAAAAGCCGATATGGCAGGGCGATTGCTAAAAAATGGTTAAACCGAAGCGAACAACGTGTTGAACCGCATTGTATTTATTATGCTCAGTGTGGCGGTTGTCAGGCACAGCACATCCCAATTGAAATGCAACGGGAAGCCAAGCAAACCGCCTTGTTTAAACGGCTAAGCAAACTTCAAACCGAAGCGATTGATTTTCAGCCGATGATTTGTGGTGAACCTTGGGGCTATCGCCGCCGAGTGCGATTGAGCTTAGGGTTTAATCTGAAAACCAAAGAGCTTGAAATGGGCTTTCGGCGGAAAAATTCTAACGAGCTTATTGCCATTCAATCTTGTGACGTGGCAGAACCCGTCATCAATCATTTGTTGCCAAAATTGACCACACTTTTGCGTGATTATTCCACCCCAAAACAACTGGGGCATATTGAATTGGTTATGGCTGATAATGGCGTGGCGATGTTGTTACGTTATAAAGGAAATTTGAGCGAAACCGACCGCACTTTGTTGCTCAATTTTGCCGAACAGGAAGAGATAATGCTCTTTTTGCAAAGTGATGAGGAAATTGAACAATGTTCTGCACAAACGCCTTATTATCAATTCAAGAATGGCATAAGGCTACATTTTGATATTCGGGATTTTATTCAGGTTAATCGCCGGCTTAACGAAAAAATGGTGGAAACCGCATTAGATTGGCTGGATTTGCAACCAACGGATCACATATTAGATCTTTTCTGTGGAATGGGGAATTTTACCTTACCGCTCGCCAAACGGGTAAAAAGTGCGGTCGGCATTGAAGGTGTTTTTGAAATGGTGCAAAAAGCCAAGCAAAATGCCGAAGGAAATTGCCTCAATAATATTGAATTTTTCCAAGCAAATCTTGACCAATCTTTTGTCGATCAAGTTTGGGCGAAACAGTCTTTCAACAAAATCTTACTCGACCCACCACGCAGTGGAGCGGCTTTCGCGCTGAACGCCTTGTGCGCATTAAAAGCGGAAAAGATTTTGTATATTTCCTGTAATCCGGCAACCTTAGCGCGTGATGCGGAAATTTTACGGGACTTTGGTTACCGCATTGAAAAGACTGCCGCGATTGATATGTTTCCTCATACAGGGCATTTAGAATCGATCACCTTATTTTCTGCAAAATAAATCGGCTATTCTGTTACAATAGCGGGTCTAAAGAGCGACCGGATGTCGCTCTTATTTTCATTAACCGGGAGGTATTATGGTTGCTGTTCGTGGTTCTCATTTGTTAAATCCGCAAGATTTTGTGATTGAACAATGGTGCGAGGGATTAAAACTGGCGGAACAGACGGAGAAAAGTCTGATTAATGCTTGGTATTATGCCCGTAAACAGATTGAAGCCCATCCCGAAGTGATGAAAAACGCCACCTTAACCCTGCAATCCGGTGTGGAAATGGTGGAAATTCTCCACGACTTGAATATGGATGCGGAAAGCCTGATTACGGCAATGCTGTTCCCTATTGTGGCGAATCATTTGGTAGATTGGGAAGCGTTAAAAGAAGAATTTGGTGGCAAAATTACCAAATTGCTGAAAGGCGTGGAAGAAATGGACAATATTCGTCAGCTCAACGCCAGCCATTCTGCCAATGCCCTGCAAGTGGATAATGTCCGCCGTATGTTGCTTGCAATGGTGGATGATTTCCGCTGTGTCATTATTAAACTAGCCGAACGTATTACCTTTCTACGAGATGCGGAAAATCGCTGTTCTGAAGAAGAAAAAGTGCTTGCTGCCAAAGAATGTTCCAACATTTATGCCCCCCTTGCCAACCGTTTAGGAATTGGTCAGCTCAAATGGGAGCTGGAAGATTACTGTTTCCGCTATTTGCACCCTGAACAATACCGTGCCATCGCCAAACTTTTACAAGAACGCCGTCTTGATCGTGAACAATACATCGCCGATTTTGTGGCAGAATTGAGCGGTTATTTGCGTGAAAATATTGAACAGGTTGAAGTGTATGGTCGTCCAAAACACATTTACAGCATTTGGCGTAAAATGCAGAAAAAGCATTTGGAATTTAGTGGTTTGTACGATGTAAGAGCGGTCAGAATTATTGTACAAAAATTGCAGGATTGTTATACCGCACTGGGGATTGTGCATACCCATTTTAAACATCTACCAAAAGAATTTGACGATTATGTTGCCAATCCAAAACCGAATGGGTATCAATCGATTCACACGGTGGTATTAGGGAAAGGCGGCAAGCCGATTGAAGTACAAATCCGCACCCAACAAATGCACGATGATGCCGAATTAGGGGTTGCCGCACATTGGAAATACAAAGAAGGCAATACCGGCAGCCTTTCCGCTTATGAAGAAAAAATTGCGTGGTTGCGTAAATTGTTAGCGTGGCAGGATGATATTACCGATTCCGGCGAAGTGATGGCGGAATTACGTAGTCAAGTATTTGATGATCGAGTGTATGTCTTCACGCCAAAAGGCGAAGTGGTGGATTTACCCACCGGCTCGACCCCCCTTGATTTCGCCTATGCTATTCATAGTGAAATTGGACATCGTTGCATTGGGGCGAAAGTTGGCGGGCGAATTGTTCCTTTCACTTATCAATTACAAATGGGCGATCAAATTGACATCATCACCCAGAAAAATCCCAACCCGAGCCGTGATTGGCTTAACCCGAATTTAGGTTTTACCCACACGGCAAAATCCCGTGCCAAAATTCAGGCGTGGTTCAAAAAACAGGATCGCGATAAAAACGTGCCGGCAGGTAAAGAACTGCTGGATAACGAACTGGCACGTTTAAATTTGAGTTTAAAACAGGTTGAGCAACACGCACTGCCCCGTTATAACCTAAAAAATATGGAAGATCTCTATGCTGGGATCGGAAGTGGAGATATTCGCCTGAATCAGCTTGTCAATTTCTTGCAAAATAAATTGATTAAAATCACCGCAGAAGAAGCGGATCAAGAAATTTTACGCCACGTGGCGAATAAGAGTGCCAACAATAATGCCCAACAAAAAGCGGCGGCGAAAAACGGTTATGTGATTGTGGAAGGGGTGGGGAATTTAATGCACCATATGGCACGTTGCTGCCAGCCCATTCCGGGTGATGCGATTGTGGGTTACATCACAATGGGGCGGGGGATTTCCATTCATCGTAGCGATTGCGAACAATTTTTAGATTTACAAGCCGCTCATCCGGAGCGGGTGGTGGAATCCATTTGGGGCGAAAATTATACCAGTGGTTTCCGCATTAATATTCGTGTTGTGGCAAGCGATCGTAACGGTTTGTTGCGCGACATCACGACTGTGTTGGCGAATGAAAAAATCAGTGTGTTGGGCGTTGCAAGCCGTACCGATACTAAAAAACAACTGGCAACCATTGATATGGAAATTGAACTGCATAACGTGGAAAGCCTGAGTAAAATTTTGGCACGATTGGCAAAATTAGATGATGTGATTGAAGCAAAACGTTTATAAAAGTAGGTATTTTATGTATAAAACCACGGGGCTTACCCATTTAATCAATTCAACAAAATATTCCCTTCAAGGCTTAAAAAGTGCATTCAAAAATGAAACCGCTTTCCGCCACGAATGTTTCTTAGCCTGTATTTTGATTCCACTGGCGGTTTGGTTGGGGGAAACCAAAATTGAAATTGCGTTAATGATTGCTTCCGTGTTACTTGTGATGGCGGTGGAATTGTTAAACAGTGCCGTTGAGGCGGTGGTGGATCGCATTGGCACTGAACACCACGAGCTTTCGGGGAGGGCAAAAGATCAAGGCTCCGCCGCCGTTTTTATTGCCCTTTGTATTGTTGTGGTTGTTTGGGGAAGTATTTTATTCTTCTAAAGTGCGGTCAATTTGAAGCAAGATTTTGGCTTATGTTTTAGCATAAGCCATTTCTATTTTACACCGCAGTGAAATCAATATTCAGTTCTTTAATGGCATTTTGTGCGGATTCAACCAAATTTTTATCGCAAATGATGTGATCAAACCGGGTGAGGGAGCAAATATGGAAGGTGGCAACTTTGCCGTATTTTGAAGAATCGGAAACCAAAATACGTTGATTGCTTGAATCCAACAAGGCTTTTTTCACAGGCAGTTTGGTTTCATCGGGGGTGGTTAAGCCTTTTAACGTCCACGATGAAGTGGAAACAAATGCCATATCAATGGAGAGTTGACGCAAGAATTGCCCGGCAAGTTCCCCAACAGAAGAATGATTCAATTTATTTACCGTGCCACCGATATGAATTAACTCGCATTGTCCGTTTGTCATCAAAAAATGCGCGATAGAAAAATCATTCGTAATCACTAATAAATCATCCCGTTCAATTAAACGATAAGCCATTTCCAATGTGGTTGTTCCCGCATCAAGATAGATTGTCGTATTGGTTGGAATAAGTTGAACGGCTGTCTCACCAATTTGTTCTTTTTGAGGGTGAAAAAGTAAGGATTTATCTTGGTGGGTTGGCTCAAAAGAAAGATGTTCTTGTATGGTTACGCCACCGGAAACAGAAAGCACTTTTCCCATTTCTTCTAATTTCTGAATATCACGGCGAATTGTCATATGTGAAACATTCAGCGAATCAACTAATTGTGCAATGCTAACAATGCCTTTTTGGCTAATTAAATTGAGTAATAGTTTTTGTCGTTCTGCCGGAATCATAAGCACTCCCTAAAAATTGTCGCATTATATCTTTTTTTCTTTATCCTATCTATTTTTCACACTTAATAACAAAATATAACATCAATGTTAAATTTTGTGATCTCTATCACGTTTTTTTACATTGCTCTATGGCAGAATGCATTTCATCAATTAATGAACTTACTGTTTGGAGGATGTAATGTCGAAGGAATCATATTCAGTTGCCGTTGTGGGTTTAGGTGCAATGGGAATGGGGGCGGCTCAATCTTGTATAAAAGCGGGATTGACCACTTATGGCGTAGATCTTAACCCACAAGCGCTGGCAAAACTAAAAGCAGACGGAGCCTATGCGGTGGGGCAAAGTGCGGTCGATTTTGCCGATAAATTAGATGCCGTAGTATTGCTTGTGGTGAATGCAGCACAAGTCAATGCCGTGCTATTTAGTGAAAATGGCTTGGCAGAAAAGCTGAAGAAAGGCACGGCGGTGATGGTGTCTTCCACCATTTCTGCACAAGATGCCAAAGAGATTTCACAAAAATTAACAAATTTAGGCTTGGTGATGTTAGATGCGCCGGTGTCAGGTGGCGCAGCGAAGGCGGCATTAGGGCAAATGACCGTGATGGCATCGGGTTCGACACAAGCCTTTGAAAAATTACAACCGGTGCTTAATGCGGTTGCCGGCAAGGTTTATAACATTGGCGAAGAAATCGGTTTGGGCGCAACGGTAAAAATTATTCACCAGTTACTTGCCGGCGTGCATATCGCAGCCGGTGCAGAAGCAATGGCACTTGCCGCCAAAGCAGGCATTCCCCTTGATTTAATGTATGACGTGGTGACGAACGCCGCCGGTAATTCTTGGATGTTTGAAAATCGTATGAAACACGTGGTGGAAGGTGATTATTCACCACTTTCTATGGTGGATATTTTTGTGAAAGATCTAGGGTTGGTGAATGATACGGCGAAATCCTTGCATTTTCCACTTCACCTTGCGAGTACGGCATATTCTATGTTTACCGAGGCAAGCAATGCCGGTTATGGCAAAGAAGATGACAGTGCCGTGATCAAAATTTTTAGCGGAATCGAATTACCGAAAAAAGGAGTGCAATGATGTTAGGTGTTATAGCAGATGATTTTACCGGTGCAAGCGATATTGCCAGTTTCTTAGTGGAGAATGGTTTGCATACGGTACAAATGAATGGCGTACCTAATGCCCCTTTGAGTGAAAAAGTGGATGCCATTGTGATTAGCTTAAAATCCCGTTCCAATCCGGTGAATGAAGCCATTGAGCAATCATTGAATGCGCTTGAATGGTTGCAAAAGTGCGGTTGTTCTCAGTTCTATTTTAAATATTGTTCCACCTTTGACAGCACAGAGAAAGGCAATATAGGGCCGGTGACTGATGCTTTATTAGATGCTCTTAATGACGATTTCACTGTGATCACCCCAGCTTTACCGGTGAATGGTAGAACCATTTTTAACGGCTATTTATTTGTCGGTGATGTACTGCTCAACGAATCCGGTATGCGCGATCACCCGATTACGCCAATGAAAGAGGCGAATCTTATGCGTTTAATGGATGCCCAAGCCAGAGGGAAAACCGGTTTAGTGAGTTATGCCGATGTGATGCAAGGGGCAGAATACGTGAAATCTTGTTTTGTTAAGTTGAAGCAAAATGGTTTCCGTTATGCCGTGGTGGATGCGGTGGATAATCGCCAACTTGCTGTGCTTGCGGAAGCGGTCAGTGATTTGAAATTGGTAACCGGTGGCTCCGGTTTAGGCGCATATATGGCGGCAAGATTAAGCGGCGACAAAAAAGCAACAGATGCTTTCACGCCGAAAAAAGGCAGAAGCGTGATTCTTTCCGGTTCTTGCTCTGTGATGACAAATAAACAAGTGAATGCTTACAAAGAAAAAGCGACAGGTATTTATCTCGATGTCGAGAAAGCCATTGCAGACAACAATTATGCACAAACCTTGTTTGAACAAGTTTTACCACATCTTGATGAACCTCTCGCTCCAATGGTTTATGCCACTGTACCACCGGATCAACTGAAACAAATTCAACATCAATTTGGAGGCGATCAAGCAAGTCACGCCATTGAGCAAACTTTTGCACAATTAGCACAGTTATTAAAAAGCAATGCTCATGTTGAAAACTTTATTACCGCAGGTGGCGAAACCTCTAGCATTGTAGTGCAACAACTTGGTTTTACCGGCTTCCAAATCGGTAAACAAATTGCCCCGGGTGTGCCGTGGTTAAAAGTATTAGGCGAATCGACCGCACTTGCTTTGAAATCGGGCAATTTTGGCAAAGAAAGTTTCTTTACTGATGCGCAAGGAATGATGTTATGACAGAAGCAGAACTAAAGACATTAATGGTACAGCTTGGACGTTCCTTTTATGAACGTGGTTATACTGTCGGTGGTGCTGGAAATCTTTCCGTACGCTTGGATAAAAATCGAATTTTAGTTACCCCTACCGGAAGTTCTCTTGGGCGATTGCAAGAAGCACGTCTTTCCGTATTAGATATGGAAGGCAATGTGTTGGAAGGTGATAAACCCTCAAAAGAATCGGTATTTCATTTGGCAATGTATCGGAAAAATCCGGAATGTGGGGCAATTGTGCATTTGCATTCCAGTTACTTAACCGCGCTTTCTTGCTTAGAAAATCTCGATCCGCAAAATGCCATGAAAGCCTTCACGCCTTATTATGTTATGCGAGTTGGACGTTTGCCGGTTATTCCTTATTACCGCCCGGGTTCACCGAAAATTGCAGAGGAACTTGAAGCCCGAGCTTTATCTGGAAAGGCGTTTTTGCTTGCCAATCACGGTGTGGTTGTGACAGGGAAAGATTTGCTGGATGCCGCCGATAATACAGAAGAACTGGAAGAAACCGCGAAACTGTTCTTCCTATTACAAGGGCAAAAAGTTCGTTATCTCACTGATGATGAAGTCAATGATTTAAAAAACAGAGGAAAGTAACTATGCCAAAATTTGCTGCGAATTTAACAATGATGTTTAACGAGGTGCCATTTATTGAACGCTTTGAAGCGGCTGCAAGGGCCGGTTTTAAATATGTTGAATTTCTCTGGCCTTATGATTATTCCGTTGAAACGATCAAACAAGAATTAAATAAACATGGTCTACAAGTAGTGTTATTTAACACACCAGCAGGCGATGTCACCCAAGGTGAATGGGGCGTTTCTGCCATTCCGGGACGTGAAGCCCAAAGCCATCAACATATTGATCTTGCCTTGGAATATGCCGTTGGATTGGGTTGCCCGAATGTGCATATTATGGCGGCAGTCGTACCGGAAGGGATGAACAAAGTCGAATACCAAGAAACGTTCATTCGTAATATTCGCTATGCGGCAGAGAAATTTAAACCTCACGGTGTGAATATTTTACTTGAAGCACTAAGTCCGGAAGTTAAACCGAACTATTTGCTCAAAAGCCAATATGACACCTTAGATATCGTAGAACGGGTGGCACGCGATAATGTATTTGTGCAGTTGGATTATTTCCATGCTCAAAATGTGGACGGCAATTTAGCCCGTTTAACCGATAAATTAAACGGCAAATTTGCCCATGTACAAATCGCTTCTGTGCCGGATCGGCATGAACCGGATGAGGGCGAAATTAACTATGAATATATTTTCAACAAGCTCGATGAAATTGGTTATCAAGGCTTTGTCGGTTGCGAATATAAACCACGGGGCGAAACCACAAGTGGCTTAGGCTGGTTTGTGAAATATAAATAGGTAAGAAAGTGCGGTTGTTTTTTGAGTAGTTTTAAAACGTCATAAAAAATGACCGCTCTTTTTATATCCGTGACTAAGGAGTATTTATGTCTAATGAAATGCTGATTCTGATTGGTTTAGCGAGTGTTGCAGCATTGTTAACCATTATGATTAAAGGGAAAGTTCATCCTTTTATTGCCCTCGGGCTTGTGAGTATTGCCGTTGCACTGAGTGCAGGTATTCCAATGAACAAAGTCATTCCAACATTGGTAAGTGGAATGGGCGGTACATTAGGAAGCGTTGCTTTAATCGTTGGGTTAGGGGCAATGCTTGGAAAAATTATTGAAAAATCCAATGGGGCGGATGTGTTGGCAGCTTGGCTACTGGATAAATTCGGAGAAAAACGTGCTGCTTTTGCTTTAGGGGCAACAGGATTTATTTTTGGAATTCCTGTATTTGTAGATGTGGGCTTTATCGTATTACTACCGATTATTTTTAGTGTGGCGCGAAGACTAGGCGGTAATATGCTCGTTTATGCGTTACCTATTGGTCTCTCAATGCTCATGGTACATGTAATGTTACCACCACATCCGGGCGTTGTTGCCGGGGCGCAAGTTTTAAGTGCTGATATTGGCTTTGTTTTAGGAATTGGTTTATGTGCAGCATTGCCGGCTTATTTACTTGGTCAGTTATTTATCCCATTTTTTACGAACCGCACATTTATTCATGTGCCTACTTCAACCGATTTAATTGAATATCAAAAACAATTGGCACATGATGTTTCAGGGTTACCTAAATTTGGCACGGTGTTAAGTATGATTGCTTTCCCATTGATATTAATCATGCTAGGGACAATCACTGCCGTTACCTTACCAAAAGAACATATTGTTCGTGAAATCTTCAGTATGGTAGGAAGTTCACCATTTGCCTTATTACTTGCTGTTTGTGTGTCATCTTATGTATTAGGTTTACGCCGTGGCTGGAATAAAGAGAAATTAGAAGAAATTCTTAATTCATCTTTGGCACCTATTGCCGGCATTATTTTAATTACAGGTGCCGGAGGAATGTTTGGTAAAGTTTTAGATGCGAGCGGGGTTGGTAAAGCATTGGCTGATGTATTGTCCGGTACCGGATTGCATATTCTTGCATTGGGATTTGTTCTTGCCGCTTTGTTGCGTGCTGCACAAGGTTCGGCAACGGTGGCGATTATTACCACCGCAACAATTTTATCGCCTGTTATTACCACGGCGGGATATAGTGGCGTTCAAATCGCATTGATTACTGCGGCTATGGGGGCAGGCTCAATGACATTATCTCACGTGAATGACAGCTTATTCTGGGTGTGGACTAAATTCTTCGGTATCTCGGTTGCCGATGGATTAAAAACTTGGAGCATTCTTACCACAATCTACGGAACGATTGCGTTCATAATAATCGGTTTAATGTGGTTCTTTGTGTAACGATAAAAAGGTTCGCGACAGGTTGCTTTATGTAAGGGGGAACTATGTTTAAAAAAATGTTTATTGCGACTTCTCTATTTTTTCTATCAAACGGGATCTTGGCTCAAGATGACATTCCCAAATTGGGAAAAACGATTCGGGCTACATTGCTTGCAGAGGTGACGCCATTGGGTCAAAAGATAACGGCTTTAGCGTTAGAGTATGAGGATAATGTTCTGGCAAATAGTGATTTGCGATCTGCATACAAAGTATTTACACAATTGGAGGAAAAAGAAAAATTACCCCGCTCTATCATTCGTGCCTATGTCAATGATTTACCTGAGCGGGCTGTGCAAGCAAAGTCCGGAAGGTTTGTAATTCTTGAATTAGATGAGCGGGATCCTAATGCTGCGTTCTATTCTTTAAGATTGGATAATCAACAACCGATGAAGTTTCGTGCAAAGGATAACTCAGGTCATATTATTGAAATTGAAAAGGTACAAAGCATAAAGATCCCACAATATTACGGTAGTAAATTAGCTTATCAAATTCAACAAAGCGGATATATAAAACTTTCTAATGGAAAAACGATTGAAAGAAATGAAATAGTTCAATATGCAGAAAAAAGTCATGTTAAAACGTTGTTCATTGATGATTTTACCGAACACCAGGTCTCACTGAGTGAAAATAATAGTTTGAAGTACCGTTTTTATCGCCCTGATGTGGTTAAAGACAAGAAATATCCTCTTACGATTTTTTTACATGGTTCAGGTCAAGTCGGTTCGGATAATATTGCACATATTGTTTCAAATAAAGGGGCTATATCAACATTGCAATATGAGCAAGGATTTGTGCTTGCTCCTCAATATGAGTCGGTATTTGATCCTTTTGATAATCAAGAAAAAGGACAAAAAGGGGGCATCCATTGGCAAACTCAAAATCGAGCTAATTTGGTACTAAAAATGATAGACAATGTTGTAAAAGAAAATCCGGCTATTGATAGAAATCGTATTTACTTGGTTGGTTTGTCTCGTGGTGCTGAGGGTGCAATGAATCTTTTGTTAACTCGCCCAAACTTTTTTGCGGGGGCTTTATTGGCTAGTGGTAGAGAGGCTTATACAACAGAATGGGTTGATGGCAATGCCAATAAAAATAATTTAACCCCAATTAAAGATATGCCTATATGGTTTTTCCATAGCAAGGAAGATAAGGTTTCTCCGGTAAAAGGCTCTAGAATCAATTATCAAATTCTTGTTAATGAGCTAGGCGCAAAGCACGTTAGATATACTGAATTTAGCATGGAAAAGGAAGGAGATAATGGAATTTTAAATAATAGTGCACATAACACTTGGGATGTTGTATTTAATAGCCCGGAGGTGTTGGGGTGGTTATTACAACAAAAACGTAAGTAAATTTAAGGAGAATATCTATAAATCTATTCCCCCCTTATCAATCTCAAAGATTTGGTTGAAGGAGCATTAAACAAGTTATCGGGAGTAGGTGAACTAAATACATATATTACAATAGCGATGGTATCTGAAGGAGAGGATAAAGTGGAATATCAACAAATCTTTATCCGTAGTATTTTCTACATTTCAGGAAAATTTAAACCCTGCGACATAAAGTAGTAATGTCCTAAGTAAAACTGAATTCTCACTTCTAGGATAGTTTGAGCAGTGTAAATAAGTGACGAAGTGCGGTTGTTTTTTTGAGTAGTTTTAAAACGTCATAAAAAATGATCGCTCTTTTTATACCCTAAATTTGTCTTTTTAAAGATTGAAGGAGCGTTTTTTATGAAAATTGTTATTACTGGTGGACAAGGGTTTTTAGGCCAACGTCTTGCTAAAACATTACTTAATCAAAATCAAATTATGGTCGATGAGTTGACACTAATCGATGTTGTTAAACCAAGTGCACCAAATAATGATCCTCGTGTGAAATGTTTTGAAATGGATCTACGTTATCCTCAAGGCTTGGAAAATATTATTACATCGGAAACTGATGCCGTTTTCCACCTTGCGGCGATCGTGAGTAGCCATGCCGAGCAAGAGCCGGATCTTGGATATGAAATTAATTTTTTAGCTACAAGAAACTTACTTGAAGTTTGTCGCCATAATAATCCTAAAGTCCGTTTTGTTTTTTCCAGTTCACTTGCGGTGTTTGGCGGAGAGTTACCGACGGTTATTCAAAATAATACTGCGGTTACCCCACAATCTACTTATGGAACTCAAAAGGCAATGAGTGAATTACTCATCAACGACTATACAAGAAAAGGTTTTGTTGATGGTTTATGTGTTCGTCTCCCTACAATTTGTATTCGTCCGGGAAAACCAAATAAAGCCGCTTCTTCTTTTGTAAGTAGCATTATTCGTGAACCATTGTATGGTGAAAAAGCCATTTGTCCGGTTTCACAAGATTTATTACTTTGGTTATCCAGTCCGAATACGATTATAGAAAACTTTATCCATACACTAACCTTGCCATCTTTACCGTTGCGTAGTTGGCATGTCATTAATCTCCCGGGGTTTACAGTCAGCGTGAAACAAATGCTTTCAGATTTAGCTGAAGTAAAAGGTGAGCAAATTTTACAAAATGTGAAGTTTGAATTTGATGAAGGGATTAATAACATCGTGGCAAGTTGGCCGGCTGAAATAAATTGTTCACAAGCATTAAATTTAGGTTTTATGGTGGATAGTAATTTCAAAGAGGTCATTCAGCAATTTATTCAATTTGATATGTAAAGTAATAACAATTCCGGTGTGGAATTAAGGAACATTTATGTTTGGACTACCTATGCCAATTATTGGCTTAATTATTGCTGTATTTATTCTTATTGTTTTAGTGTTAAGAACACGTGTTCACGCGTTTATTGCAATGCTTATTGCAGCATCTGTAGCCGGTCTGGTTGGTGGGATGAGTGTTAATGATACTTTAGGTGCAATCACTAAAGGCTTTGGCGGTACGCTCGGTGGAATCGGTATTGTTATCGGTTTAGGGGTTATGATGGGAAGCGTCTTGGAGGTTTCGGGTGCTGCAGAGAAAATGGCATTTAGTTTCATTAAATTCCTTGGTAAAAAGAAGGAAGAGTGGGCATTAGCCATTACTGGTTATGTTGTTAGTATCCCTATTTTTGTAGATTCAGCTTTTGTGATTTTATATCCGGTTGCAAAAGCACTTGCAAAAAATGGTAAACGTTCATTACTTACCCTCGGCGTTGCGCTTGCAGGCGGTTTAGTTGTAACGCACCACACAGTTCCCCCAACACCGGGACCATTAGGCGTTGCGGGCTTGTTTGGTGTTGATATTGGGGCAATGCTACTTGTTGGTATGTCATTTGCAGTACTTCCTGTAGTAGGTATCGTTCTCTATGCTAAATGGTTAGATAAAAAGTATCCGACATTTAATCAAGAGGCATTTTCTACTGAGGAATTAAAACAAAAATATGATGATTATATTGAAAAACACGAGAAGAAAGATCTTCCAAGTTTAGGGCTATCTTTACTTCCTATCGTACTACCGATCCTACTTATCTTTATTAAAGCAATTCTTGATTTGGCGATTAAAAGTGATCCTACTATTGCAGAGATGAAAATCTATCATTTATTTGCTTTTATAGGGCATCCAATGATTGCACTTGCCTTAAGCGTGATAATTTCTGTTTACACACTTTTGCCAAAAGTAGATAAAAATTCGACCGCACTTCATTTGGAAGAAGGAGTAAAAACCGCAGGGATTATTCTTCTTGTGACAGGTGCCGGCGGTGCGTTAGGGGCTGTATTAAGAGATAGTGGAGCCGGTATGGTATTGGCTGAACAGATAGCAAAACTTCCAATTTCACCGATCTTAGTTCCGTTTATCATTGCAACCTTAGTGAGATTTATTCAAGGTTCCGGCACGGTAGCAATGATTACTGCAGCTTCAATCTCCGCTCCAATTTTAGCACAAATGCCAAATGTTAATATGTTGCTAGCGGCACAGGCTGCCACTATGGGATCGCTATTCTTTGGGTATTTTAATGATAGCTTGTTCTGGGTTGTAAATCGAATGATGGGCATTAATGATGTAAAAAAACAGATGATTGTTTGGTCTGTACCGACAACAATTGCATGGGCTATTGGGGGAAGCTTAGTCATTATTGCAAACTTGATTTGGGGCAATGATGGTTCTGTAACCGATTTGATTTTCCCATTAGGTATCTTGGCGTTAATTATGGGATATGTTCAAGTTCAGAATAAAAAATTATAGCGTTGAGTTAATTATCAGTAACTTATGGAATAATTAACAAGGAGAATAATTATGTTTATGTATCTATCACATCCTCTCGATCCTAAAGACTTGGTTTGGCCGGGAGAGCCAACAGTGAAAGTAACCCGTTGTACAGATGTCGTTAGTGATGATGCGCCGTTTAGTAGTTTTATGACGGAATTACCGAATCATTGCGGAACGCACATGGATGCCCCACGCCACTTTGTAAAAGATGGGCTAAGTATTAATGAATTACCGATTGGATATTTCTGCCATAAAAAAGCCGCTTTACTTGAAATTCCAAAAAGTGATGCAGAAGGTATTACGCAGGAGGACTTAGAACCTTATGCTGATATTTTAAAAAATGTTTCCTTTGCTTTTCTAAGAACCGGATTTGAAAGATATCGTAAGGAAGATCCTATTCGTTATCAAAATGAAGGTCCTTATATCGCAACAAGTGCGGGCAGATATTTGTCTGAAAATTTTCCTAATTTAAAAGGGGTTGGTATTGATTTTTTAGCGTTAGGATCGCCTTCGACAAAAGTACCGGAAGAAGAAAATCCTAGAAATTGTCATCGAGCAATTTTAGGTTATTACACGGGGAAATTTACCACGGTGATTGAAGATATGCATTTATCAGAATTGCCACAAAATGCCAACATTAAACAATTCTTTAATGCTCCATTAAGAATTGTCGGTTTGGATTCAAGCCAAGTAACTTGTATTGTTGAATTTTCCGAATAAAAGTATCAGAAATTTATTCGATATTAGATTAAGAGGTTAATAATATGACGAGAAAGAATTTTGCTTGGGGTGGTTTGTTTTTAGTTCTCACTCTTATCTGCACTTACATCGCATCTTTAATCGAACGAGATTTTGGTCGACTTGAGGTTTCTACCGTAACGTTTATGACAGAAGAAAAACAACCGATGGTTGCAAAATTGTATCGGCCATATTCCGCTACGGATAAAACGCCCAAACCCGGATTGTTAGCATTACATGGTTATCAGAGCGATAAAGAAGCAACAAATACTTTTGGGGCGCTGGAGCTAGCGAAACGTGGTTTCGTTGTTCTTGCGATTGATCATTTTGGGCATGGCTATTCAACGAAGTTACCGGCATCAAATAAAAATATGAGCGGTGCTAATAACGGTTATCAATATTTAAAATCTTTATCTTTTGTAGATAGTCAGCGGTTAGGTATTTTTGGTCATTCTACAGGCGCTTTAAATGCGATTCGTGTCGCTAAATTGAATCCAGATCACAAAGCGGTAAATGGTCAAAGTAGTAATGGTGGAGATCCTAGCCTACATAATTATTTACTTACGCAAGGATTGTATGAAGAAATAGGAGGATATCGTGAAAAATCTTTCCCTGTTAAAGACTTGGTTAAAAATGGTAATCGGTTGGAGGCGTTCTCATTAGCGGGAAATGATCGTTTACAATGGGATCATACGTATGGGAGTTTTACTGATGGTTCGGCAAGACGGGCCGCTTTAGTGGATGGAACGCATTTAGGCGTGATGATTTCGTCACATACCAATAAAGAAGCAATTTTATGGTTTAATCAAGCTTTACAACAGGGACAAAGAGACGCTGATTGGATTGCTCCTGAACAGCAGACATACTGGTATAAAGAATTCGCGGGATTGTTTGCATTATCTTTTGCTTTCATTTCTTCACTCTTTCTTGCTGCAGGATTATTACATCATCCTTATTTCTCTATAGTAACGCAATTGCCTTCAAGAAAAATTGAATTATCTTCAAGTAAATGGTTTAATTTTGCTCTATGCAATATCATAACAACCGTAATATTGTATCCACTATTTACTCAATGGGGCGGTGCTAATGAACCTATTGCATCGATAATTTCTTTTATGCCATTGGAAATGGGAAACGGGATCATATTATGGTTAACTATGAGTGCCGTTGTTAATTACATATTCTTCTTTATATGGTCTCGTAAAAAACATATTTCTTGGCAGAAATTAGGTATTTTAACTAACACATCTCGTATAACGACATCTCAATTAATTATACGTTATTGGATTTTAGCGGTTATATTAGTCGGTTATTTGTACTGTATTGCCTATCTCGCTCACTTTTGTTGGCAAGTCGAATTACGTTTTTTATGGCCGATATTTAAACCGCTTACGCAAGAGCGCTTTGTTTTATTCCCTATTTATTGGTTAATAATCCTATGCTTTTTCTATTCATTTAATGGATTGATTATAAATGTACAAATGCGTATGAAACATGCAAAAAATTTTACAATGAGCTTGATAAATTGGACGATAAAAACGAGCTTTTTCGCTGTCGGTGGATTGGTCATTTTATGGTTATTTCATTTTATACCTGATTTTATGCAATTCGGACCGGGATTTGATCTTGTTGGGCTTCCTCAATTTGGTGGCCGTTGGATGATGATGTTGTCTGTTATTATTCCACAATTTGTAGTATTAATTTTAATTAATCATTGGTGTTATTTAAAAACAGGATATGTGTATCTAGGTATCTTTTTTACCTCAATGTTAATGGCATGGATTATGGTTGGGGGGCAAGTTATAGGTCGTTTCCTTGCTTAAAGAAATATTGACGAATATCACCCCCCAATGTTCTCATATAACATTCATATGATTAGGTTACTTTTTATGCAACTTGATACCCTTATCGCGCAAAAGATTGTTCAACGTGCTATGAAAATTATCCATTATTCTGTGAATGTAATGGATCACGATGGGGTGATTATTGCCTCCGGCAATGTACA
Organism: Rodentibacter myodis; assembly: GCF_001999305.1. Classification (GTDB taxonomy): domain Bacteria; phylum Pseudomonadota; class Gammaproteobacteria; order Enterobacterales; family Pasteurellaceae; genus Rodentibacter; species Rodentibacter myodis. The sequence continues at coordinate 45,844 of NZ_MLHQ01000006.1, forward strand.
ACGTTTAGGGCAGCGGCATACAGGGGCAGTGCTTGCCTTGCGGGAAAATCGGGTGGTGGAAGTGGATGAAACGCTGGCGAAAAAATGGAATTTTGAGGCACAGCCGGGGATTAATTTACCGATTCGCTATCTTGGCAAAAATCTTGGTGTGGTGGGGATTTCAGGCGAACCTTGCTTGGTGAAGCAATATGCGGAATTGGTGAAGATGACGGCGGAATTGATTGTAGAACAGCACGCATTATTAGAACAAGAACGCTGGCATCGGCGTTATAAAGAGGAATTTATTTTACAGTTGTTACGTGGCACTTTAAGTTGGAAAGAAATGGAACAGCAGGCGAAATTTTTCTCTTTTGATTTGAATAAATCGCGTGTGGCGATCTTGATTAAACTGTTACAGCCAACCCCTGAGAGTTTGCAACATTTGATTAATTATTTGGAACAGCCCGAATTTGATCAAGAAGTAGCAATTCTATCCCTCGATCAAGTGGTGGTATTAAAATCTTGTCAAATTTCGACCGCACTTTTGTCGCAGGTGAAAGCCTTACTGCCCTCTGATTATATCAAGCAAAATTATAAAATTGCCGTGGGCGCGACTTTAAATATCCCCCTGTCAGAACAACTCCCCCTTTCTTTTGAAAGTGCGCAAAGCACCTTGGCTTACGGATTAAAACATCATCCACGAAAAAACATCTATTGTTTTGATGAATATCGTTTACCCGTGTTATTAAGCGGTTTATCCGCTTCTTGGCAGGGTCGGGAATTGTTAAAACCCATTTCATCACTTTTTACGGAACAAAACGGCACACTCTATAAAACATTACAACAATATTTTTTATCAAATTGTGATCTACATCTCGCTGCCGAAAAATTGTTTATTCATCCCAATACACTACGTTATCGGCTTTCTAAAATCGAGCAATTAACCGGCTTATCTTTCAATAAGATAGAAGATGAATTGAATCTATATCTCGGCACATTACTTGAACATTAATTTGTATTTTTAAACAAAGTGCGGTCATTTTTGAACGCATTTTTTGTTTATTTCAATAAAGCTATTTTTTCTTTGTCGCGGAATAATCACTTTGTTTTTTATTTTAGAGGAGAGAAAAAATGACGACAGTATCGGCTTTGGGCGCATTGGTGGCGTTAATCGTAGCCATCTTCCTGATTTTAAAGAAAGTGTCGCCCGCTTACGGAATGTTGTTGGGGGCATTAATAGGCGGGTTGATCGGCGGTGCGGATTTATCGCAAACGGTCAGTTTAATGATTGGCGGTGCGCAGGGGATTACCACCGCCGTAATGCGTATTTTAGCCGCCGGTGTGTTGGCGGGCGTGTTGATTGAATCCGGTGCGGCAAATTCCATTGCGGAAACTATTACCAACAAACTGGGTGAAGCCCGTGCATTGCTTGCTTTAGCCTTGGCAACAATGATTTTAACGGCGGTAGGCGTGTTTGTGGACGTGGCGGTGATCACCGTATCGCCGATTGCCCTTGCTTTGGCACGCCGTACGGATTTATCCAAACCGGCGATTTTATTGGCAATGATTGGCGGTGGTAAAGCCGGCAACATTATGTCGCCCAATCCAAATGCGATTGCCGCAGCCGATACCTTTCATTTGCCGCTTACTTCGGTGATGATGGCAGGCGTGATTCCGGCAATTTTCGGATTAATACTAACCTATATTTTAGCCAAACGCTTAATCAATAAAGGTTCAAAAGTGACGGATAAAGAAGTGGTGGCGGTAGAAAGCCAACATTTACCGACATTTTCGACCGCACTTGTTGCGCCACTAGTGGCGATTTTGTTACTTGCCCTTCGCCCGTTGTTTGACATTAAAGTTGATCCACTGATCGCCTTGCCGTTAGGCGGTTTAATCGGTGCGCTTTGTATGGGGAAATTACGCCAAGCGAATACCTATGCGATAAGTGGTTTAGGCAAAATGGCACCGGTTGCGATTATGTTGCTCGGTACGGGAGCATTAGCAGGCATTATTGCCAATTCGGGCTTAAAAGATGTGTTGATTCAAGGTTTGGAACATTCCGGTTTGCCTTCTTACATTCTTGCCCCGATTTCCGGTGCGTTGATGTCCTTGGCGACTGCGTCCACCACGGCAGGCACAGCGGTGGCTTCTAATGTATTTAGCAGCACATTGCTTGAACTTGGCGTGAGCGGTTTAGCCGGCGCGGCAATGATTCACGCAGGGGCGACCGTGTTTGACCATATGCCACACGGTTCATTTTTCCACGCCACAGGCGGTAGCGTGAATATGGAAATGAAAGAACGTTTAAAACTTATTCCTTACGAAAGTGCGGTCGGTTTGATTATGACGATAGTATCCACCCTCATTTTCGGCGTATTTAACTTATTCTAATCAAGGAGTTCAAAATGAAAATTGTGATTGCCCCCGATTCTTTTAAAGAAAGTTTGACCGCACTTGAAGTGGCAACGGCGATTGAAACAGGCTTTAAACGTGTTTTCCCTGAGGCGGAATATGTAAAATTACCGATGGCGGACGGCGGCGAAGGCACGGTTCAATCTTTGGTGGACGCCACCCAAGGCAAACTCATTGAATGTGAAGTTACCGCCCCTTTAGGCAATAAAGTAAAAAGTTTTTTGGGTTTATCGGGGGACGGCAAAACCGCGATGATTGAAATGGCGGCGGCTTCAGGGCTGCATTTAGTGCCACCTGAAAAACGCAATCCATTGCTGACCACCAGTTATGGCACAGGTGAGTTGATTAAACAGGCACTCGATCTCGGTGTGGAAAAAATCATTCTCGGCATTGGCGGCAGTGCGACCAATGATGGCGGCGTAGGAATGTTACAAGCCTTGGGCTTACAATGTTTGGATAGTCAGGGAAATCAGATTCCTTTTGGCGGTGCTTTCCTTGCGGATATTGCCCAAATTGATGTTCGACAGTTGGATTCCCGCCTGCACAAGGTGCATATTGAAGTGGCGTGCGATGTGAATAACCCTCTTTGTGGGGAACGGGGGGCGTCTGCCGTCTTCGGGCCGCAAAAAGGTGCAACGCCGGAAATGGTCAACCAACTTGATGCCGCCTTGGCACATTTCGCCAACATTGCCGAACGTGATTGTGGCAAACAAATTCAACACAAGGCTGGTGCGGGGGCGGCAGGCGGTATGGGCGGCGGATTGCTCCTCTTACCGAACGTACAACTCAAAGCAGGCGTGCAAATTGTGTTGGATACCTTACACCTTGCCGATTATGTGAAAGATGCCGACTATGTGATTACCGGTGAAGGCAGAATGGACGCACAAAGCATTATGGGGAAAACCCCCATCGGCGTTGCCCGCACCGCAAAACGGTTCAACAAACCGGTTATCGCTATCGTGGGTTGTTTGCGTGAAGATTATAACGTGGTTTTCGACCACGGCATTGACGCGGTTTTCCCGATTATTCGTCAATTAGGCGACTTACCCGATATTCTTAAACAAGGCGAACAAAACCTGATTTCCGCCGCACAAAATGTGGCGAGAGTATTGGCGTTGAAGTGAGCGTTTAGATAAAAGTTAGGTTGAAATTTGGGGTGAACACAGTTGCTCCCAAAAGAATATAGATTTTGCTTTATGCATTTATTACTATCCATAAAAGGCACAAAGTGCGGTCATTTTTGACTGTACTTTATATTCGATTTGAGTCAGGTAAACGCTACCCATCTGAAACCGAATTAAACGCAATGGGTAAAACGATGTCAAAACGGCGTCATCTTTAAGCAATGAATTATCAACTTGAT
>NZ_MLHQ01000007.1 GCF_001999305.1 Rodentibacter myodis
GATTTTCTATATCGGTATGACTGATTGAGTTTGTCTTAAAGCGGTTTTTCTCTTGTGTTGCCTCACTTTCGATAATCGCACCGTTAAGCTGAGTATGGTTATGAATCGTCGCATCCATGCCATCCCCACCCACTTGAATACCCGTTTGTTCGTTCACTTGAGCATAATCCACTTTCGCTTTGCTATACGCCGCATTCATCGAAGCACCGCCGCCCGAACCATAAGTTATCGAGCCACTCGCGCCGGCACTCACTTGTTTCGAGTCGTATTGCTCCGTATCTTGACGGCTAGTGAGAGTAAGATTTTGTAAATCGGCCTCCCAACCCTTTGCTTTGATGTTTGCCGCATCAAGTGTTAAGCCGCCTACTTCACTGTTTGTGATGAGTTTATCCGCTTGAAGACGGCTGTTTTGCCAACGCTCACTGTCCGAGTTGGATTTGCCTTTCGAGACATTCACCGAACCTTCTATCCCTATGCCGTAGCTGTTGCCGTTCATACCCACAAACACACCAACACTACCACCTGCCGATTGACTTTTCGTCCGTTGGTGCTCCTCGTCTTTCACGCCTTTGATGTCAATCCCTTGCTTACCTGAAAGTGCCATCACTTTGGCATTGGCATCCACACCTTCAAAACGGAGTTTTTCATCTCGGGCATTCACATTTAACACACCAGTGCTAAAGGTTGATTTTTGGTGATGAATGCTTTGGCTTTCACTGCTCTGCGTTTGTTTTTGATTACCATAGCTGATGCTGATTTTCACACTCGGACTGGAAGTCGTACCCGTTCCTTGCATTTCGCCTGCCCGTAACGCATCCAACGTTTCCGACACTTTACCTACATTTTGAGCAGCCATCACCCCCTCTTCCGCCGCTTTCATTGCATAAAGGGCTTTCAGTTTAGGATTCGCCACCTGTTGGCTACGTTTTACGCTGTTATAAGCTGCTTGTGCCATATCCGTCACTGGAGTACTTAACGCAAGTGTTAAACCTGATTGTTTATACTCATGACGCTCACTCGTGTTGATGATATCTTTCCCTGCTTCTACCTTCACTCCCGCACCCGATATGTCAATGCGGTTAGTCCGTGGGGTGATAAGGTCTGTGCCCATCACGTTGGTCTGCTTGCCTGCTTGGATTTGAATATTGCCACTCATTGAACCCAAAGTACTGCGTGCATCCGATTGCGTCCAACCTTCCACTTCAGAGCGGTGTTTCTCCGATTTTGAGCCAAAGGTAATACCTATTCCTCCGCCTGAGAAAATTCCCGATTTTTTCTTTTTCGATATCGAAACGTCTTTGAAGTAATTGGTATCCGCACCAATATCAATATTCTGCTCAGCCATCAGATTAATCTCTTTATCTGCAATAATATTCACGGCTTTCGCAGTAATATCCCCCCTACTAGCTAAGGTAATATTTTCCCCTGAAATCGTACTGCCTTGTTGTATTCTCGTATTATGTTCTTGATATTGTTCACTTTGTTTCTTACCGTGCCAACTTTTTTTAACGCTTTTGCTCCAATGTTTGGAATAATTTTCCTCCGTCACACTATCCAAATGAATATCTTTTGCCGATAACAAGACTGATTGATTTGCTTGAATCTGCGCCCCTTGGCTTGATAACTGATTTCCAACATTAAGTACAATATCTTGCCCTGTTAGGTCAGTCATTTTATGTTTAAACCACTCTCTTTCATTGTATTCTTCACGGCGTTTTTTTCGTCTACCGGTTTTTTCATAAGATTCGACGTAACTATGTCGCTTTGCTCCATCCAATAGAGCATTATTCTGCACCAACGCTGTTAATCGCCGTGTTGCCTCAAGCTCAGCTCCTTGAGAATAAAGATTCTCTGCAGATAAGTGGACATTACCGCCCCCTTTAATCCGGCTGATTTCTACATCGTCTTTGCGTTCGTTACGATAATGGTTGCCACTACCCATTTTTTCATCAAATCCCACCGAAAGTGCGGTCAAATTGAGGTCAGTTTTTGCGCTCACTTGAGTCTCGCCTTTGCCCTCATTGATTATCCCCGCCCCTAACAGGTTAATCCGATTGGCACTCACGGCAAGCGTGCCGTTTTCGCCTTTAACGTGTAACAACGCTTGGCGGTCAAGATGGGTTTGACTACGTTGATAGTCGTTAAGATTGACTTCGGTGGTTTTGCTCGTGCTTTGATGCGCTAAATTACCTTTGACGTTTAATAATAATGCTTCATCTGCCTCAAACACGCCTCCAATATTGTGCATATCGCCCGACACTTGCGCTGCAACCGTTCCGCCTGAGACTTTGCCGCTATTATGAACTGATTGGCTGTCTAACATCACTAACCGCCGTCCGGCAACCGTGCCTTGATTGACCAACTCTTGGGTTTTAAGTTGAATATCATGAGCAGACAGTAAGGTGCCGTTGCCGGCGACATCCCCTTTTTTGACTACCGCATACACTTTAGGTACTAACACTTCTGTTTGACTGCCATCATCCAGTCTGACTTGTTCTTTTTCCAGCCACACAATATCCGTGGTTAATGCCGCCACTTGAGCCGCTGATAATTTCACACCCGGTGTCAGATGAAACGATTTCGCAAAGGTAATACCTGCATCCATTAAACCTTTATATTGGCTTTCAAAATCTTGATAGCCGCCTAAATATTGTCTGCCTGTCAGTAAATTGATTTGCTCTCGAACCAAACGTTGCTCATAGTAACCGTCGCCTAAGCGTTTATGTACATTTTCGTGGTCGTGACGCAGCGCTTTATACATATAATCCGAACTCAGCCATTTTTTGTATTGGGCAAAATTCGGGTCGGTTTCGATAAGCACGTGGCTGTCCGCATTCGGGTTTATGCGGTATAGGCTTTGTGTTGGCAGGCGGGTATCAACCGGAATACTACGTACTTCAATCCCTTTATCCTTATCAATAGTCGGAATCCGCTCCAAGGCTAATTCTGTGACCGACAGTTTGGTTTGGTTCGTGTTATTGTCAAAGTTAACTTTGTTCTGATCACGCTCAACATTGGTCAATGACGAGACATTCAGTTTGCCAATATCCGTGCTATTGACCCCATTTTGCACCTGAGCAATCTCATTACGGGATTTGCCGCTTTGATAATGTTGATAAGTCGCCGGCTGTGTGTTCTCAAGCTGAACAAAAATGCCCATATCTTTGTGTTGTTCATCAACCCGTTTCAATGCACCGCCTTGAGTGTGTTTGCGCTGATGATAACGACGAAAACCGCCGCGCCATCTGGTATAAGTGTAATCCCGCCATCCTTCTTCAATATTGCGTGTAATGGCGTCTTCATCATCCAAATTTTTTAACGTACCGCTGCCCGCATTGCGAATATCCCGTCCACTAATGACCCAGCTTTTATCGTTGAGAAAACGGTCGCTTTGGTAGGTAATATTTTCTCCGGCTAAAATCTGCGCCGGTAATGAGGCGGTTGTAATGTTTTCTTCCACACGTTCACGATTGACAAAAAGCTCCCAAAAACGGTAAAACTCTTCGCCCAATAACGGACTGTTGTGTTTATCTATCGCATCGCTGAGTGCTTTTAAATTATCGCCGTATTTCGCCATCCAACCGATTAACGGTAATAAGGTTTCATAATCCGCTTTATCTTGCACGGCTTTGTTATAAGCAGCTAACTCTCGTTTATATTTGTTTTTTGCCTGTTTATATGCGAAGAAACCTGGGTAATTCTCTCTTTTCGGCTCAACCGGTTTTGCAGGCACAATCGGCGCATGATCCGCTTGTGCATCTTGCTGCTCGTCTAACGCATTGATTTCTTCTTCGCTTAAATTCGACGGCGTCAATCTACTCACGCCCTCTTGTTTCTGACGACTTATCGCTTCCGCCATTGCCGGCGTAATTGTCGGCATCTCTTCCGCCGGTGCAGTTAAATTAAAATATTGCCAAATCGGATTATCCTTGCCGTAAACACTTTCCGGCATAATCCGACATTCGCCCTTGTCGCAATCCGCCGTATTCGGTATGGCAAGCAGTTGATCTTTCGTTAATTGGCTACTGTCAGTAATAACCTGTAAACGGCTTGGATCGTAGCTTCGCACATATTTCCACGCCCGGCTAAAATTAACTCGTCTTAAACCTTTGGTATCAATATAAGGTAATTTGCCGTTATTGTAAGGTGAGTCACCTGTTGCTAAATAATCCGGCAGAATATAGGATTTGGATACCGAAACATTTGAGGTTTCTTGAATAGCGGATTGGTAATGGATATTCGTGTTAGCCACATCTTTGATATTTAGTCCAATTCCTTTTCCTGCCTCAATAATGCTACTGAAGTTTTTCAAACTCAAGGCTTGACCGACGGCATAGTTATTTTCGTCTAAACGATTACCAAAGAAGATACCACCCTCACTATAAATGAGCGCACCACTTTTTCTGTTCGCATCATAATTTTCGGTTAAGTTGGTAATACGCTGCGCCCCTATATCTAATTGCTTCCTCGCTGCAATCGTCGCTGCATAAACCTTACCGTCGTTACCCCGTTGATCTTTGTTTAATACGCTATCAGCTTGTAACGCAACATAATCGCCGTAAATCCGCCCCGTGCCAATATTATCGATTTGTTTAGCTCGAATCAGCGTAGTGGCGTTTTCCGTTTCATTAAAACTATTAATCAAGCCTTCGTTATGTAATGTTGAAGCGGAAACCACTTGGGTTTGTGCCGCACTGATTCTTCCACTTTGATGATTGGTTATTTTACCCGCTTGAAGTTGAAGACGATCATTCGCTGATAAACGGTGCTGATTGACTAACTGTCCGGCAGTCGTTAATTTCAAGCTATGATAAGCATTGATATCTCGTTTGGTATTCACATCCGATTGAACATTAATATCAATATGTCCCGCTTCAATATGTCCGTCTTCGCTAAAAGCACGAGCGGTTAAATTCAATTTATTATTTGCCTGTAAAATACCTTGCGTATTATTCACATCCAAACTATTCAGCGAGCCGTTAATATGCAAATCGCCCCAGCTCAGTATTTCGCCTTGATGATTGTTTAATTGCAAATCAAGACGAAAATCCGCCCGACTTAGGCTATAAATGCCGCCCTCTTGGTTATTGAGCTGACGACCGCCTACTATCAACTCTCGGGCAATAATACCCTGTGTCAGATTATCTTGTTGCGCTTTCGTGGCTTGATTATCGATATTAGGCACATTGAGGCGTAAATGTTGATGAGAAATTACCGCTGACCCCAATGCGCCAACACGAGAGTTGGTCAGACCGGTCGCCGTGATATTTGCATTGCCTGTTGCCTGGATAAATCCGGCTCGGTTATCAATATCTCCGGCGGATAATGCAAGCAAACCGCCACTGAGCAATTTGCCGTTACGGTTATCAAATGCCTCTCCTAGTGCGTTAAATTGAATTGCGCCTTGCTCCGTCGTGATTCGACCTTGAGCATTATTCACACCAAGTGCGGTCAAATTGAGAGATGTTTTTATATTGATCGTACCATTAAGGTTTTGTAATGCCTGCGTAATCTTAAGCGTTGCATTGCCTTGTGTCGCTGCAATCATACCGTTTTGATTATCAAGACGGTCAGCAAATAGCGTAACCGCATTACTCGCTTTTATCTCACCTTGCTGATTATCAATACCTTGCGTCGTCGTTAAATGAAGCTGATCGGTCGCTAAAATTTGTCCTTTGCGATTGATCGTTTCCGTCACAGCCAGCTGACTATCGCCGCCGCTTAGTCGCCCTTGACTATTATCAATGGTTGTTGCTGCTTTAATTTGCTGGGTGGCTTTAGCAGTTACTACACCTTGTCGATTATCCAACCCGCGAACATTCAGGATCTGATTTCCACCTGCCGCAATATATCCCAATCGGTTATCTAATTGTTCAGCCCGAACGGATAAATTAACCAAGCTAATAATGCCAAGCGGTGTAGCGGATGTCGGATGGGTTTGATGATTATCAAGATTGCCTTGTAGCGCCAAATGAATCGCACCTTGGCTTTGAACCAATCCTTGCGTATTAAGGAAGTCTTGAGCGGAAATTGAGGTATTCCCCCCTACACTGATTTTTCCCTGTTCGTTACGGATTCCGCCACGCTGCACTTTCATCATCAAATCGCCACGACTGACGATTTGACCTTGTTGGTTATCCAGCTCAGCAGCAGTGATATTGATTAGCCTGTTAGCCACCACATCACTTTGTTTGTGATTGATAAACGAACCGCCTATCGTTAAATCAACCTTACCTCCCTCAATTAAACTGTTCTCTTGGCTGGTTAAATCCTTTGCCGTCGATACTGTCAGGGTGTTATCGGCTTTGATTACCCCTTCACTTTGACTTAGCGAAGCCGCTTGAATGGTTGCCTGTTGTGCACGAATGATACCTTGATGATTGGTTAGATTACCGCTGTTCAGCGTTAATGCTGTACCGCTTGATACAATGCCTTTATCATTATTGAGCTCACTTCCGGCAGTTTCAATATTGAGCTGTCCGTCGGCTTGAATATTCCCCTGTGTATTAGATAATGCCGCACTGTTAAGGGTTAAATCACCGCGTATGAATAATTTACCTGCTTGGTTGTTAAATGAATGATTGTATGTTTCAACGCGGACACCTTGCTCGCCTTGAATTCTACCTTGTTGGTTATCTACTTGCCCGGTATAAAGAGAAAGGGTTTGGTTGGCAAATAATAATCCCGATGAAGAAAGAAATTGCCCCTGATGGGTATCAACTTCCAGTTTTCCGCCGGCAATTAATTTACCTTTTGTATTATCCACCCGTTGCGTATCAATAAGGAAATGTCCTTGTGTTGAAAATGCTCCACCCGAATTATTAATGGATTGAGCGGACAATTTAAAATCCTCTGCACCGGTTTGCACCCAAACGCCATTGGCATTGTTAAGTGCGGTCTGTTTTGTCCGAATTTTATTTGCTGTCAAATGACCATTCGGCGTAGAAAGCGTTGTCGGCGTATCTAAAATAAGATTTTGTTGCGCCGTCAACCATGCTTCATTTGCCTGGATATCACCCTGCCGTGCTTGAACGTGAATGTCATAGGCTTGATTGCGGCTGTGGTCTAAATTGACTTCCGTAGCATTAATATTTAATTGCCCAGACGCAAAGTGCTTACCTTGTAAGGTCGCATTGCCGCCGGCTTGAATTTGAATGGTTTTGCCTTGTGCCGACGAGGTTTCAAGGGTTCGGGTTTCATTTTCTTCCTGCGTGTGGGTTTGCATACCGGCGGCAATCAGGGCGGATTGCGCCGTATTTACCGTTGCCGCCTCATAGCGAATTGAACCTTTCGCCACCGTTTCGCCTTGTTGCCGAATGGCGTGTTTTGCCTGTTTTTGTATGTTTCCGCTACGAGCAATAACTGAACCGTCCTGTTTAATATCAGCACCGCTTGAAAGGCGAATATCATGTTGGCGGTTTTCAATCTTGCCTGTGTTTTCAATACCGTTTGTGCCGGTGAGTTGAATTGATTTATTCGCATTTAACGTACCGCTATTTACAATTCGACCTTGGCTATCAATCTTGAGCGTTTCAGCATTCGCACCGATATGCCCTGCATTGTGTACACCGACACCTTGTTCAGTACCAATTAAATGGATCTTTCCTGCATACATTCCCCCTAATTGCCCCACATCAATCGCAACTTGTGGCTTAGCGTCTTGAGCTGTCGCTTGGTTTGTATGAGTAATTTGCAAATCTTCCGGTTTAGCCGTACGCTTAACCGTATTTTTACCGGTAACAACCTTCATTTCTTTTTTCGACCAAACACCCGCATTGATTTGGGTTTCTTGGGCAATAATCTCCGTATAATCTACACGACTGTTATCTAAGCCTTTACCGGATACACTGACTTTGCCTTTTTCCACAACAAAGCTTTCAAGATTACCATGTTGAATTTGAGGCTTACCTGTCGTGAACGTAGTACGATCTGAATTAATGACTCCACAACCTTCACAATGAATACCTGACGGGTTCGCAATAATTACATCAGCTTTTTTACCTGCTACTTCAACATAACCTTTAAGCACAGAAGGATCGGATGAATTCACTTCATTTAAAATGACTTTTGCTTCGCCTCGGGCAAGATAAGGGTTACCTTGCACCCATCCCCCCTGCTGTGTTTGAACCTGTGTTCGGCTGTTGTTTAATATTGCCCCTTTGGTATCAACATCAAACTTACTGTATTTATTATGAGATAACCCTTGCTCATTAGGTGTTTGAATATTTACTTGTGGCAAACCGTTTGCCGTTTGTAGCACGATGGGTTGTTGAGTTTTAGGGGCGGATTTATCTGCTTGGATAATCAAATTAGCAGATACCGCGCTAGAAAATGAAACAAATCCTAGCGCACAGAAAAGACTGAAAGTAAGTGGTTGAATTTTCGCAAACAACTGAGGAAAACTGGATGAAGCTCTCTCGGTTGATTTTCCTTCTGTTTTCGCTAATTCCGATGTAACAACCAAACATTGTAAAGTTTTACTAAAAATGACACGGAAACAATTTTTATTCATTTTAACTATCCTTTAATTTTTAATAATACGTTTAATTAGAAGCTATAGCCGACATTAAAACCGGCAACAGTATTTGATGTTTTAAAACCTGTTGGTTTACTGATTGGTTTTCCGACAAAAACATCATAATAAAAACCTCGCCATCCCCCTTTTAGCCCTATCGCACTACCAATAAGATGATGACCTAATTGAGATTGGGTTGACCATCCCATAACTCGTCCTCCGTCAAAAGCAAAATAAAGTTGCTGCCCTTTACCATTCACATTCCAAGCAAGTTCATTACGCCATAACCAGCCTCGTTCACCGGCAAGCGTAAGTTCACCGTCAAAGCCTCTTACCGTATAACGCCCGCCAATACTAAAGCGATCTTGAGCAATTAAAGGGGTTTTATTCCATTGTGCACTCCAAGCGGTTTGATATTGCCAATATTGTTTACCCAACATAAACGGTTGAGTAAAATTAACGGAAGCAAAAATAATTTCCGGGCGAGAAGTTCCTTCTCCCCAAAGTTCTTCCGGCGCTGACAATGCCCCTCTTGCACCGGTTCCCCGTTTATAGCTAGCGGATAATTCAAGAACAGCATCACCAATATATTCTTTATGAGAAAGTCCAGCCTCCCAGCCCGCCATACGACGTTTTTGCACCTGAATCTCTGAACCATCTACATAGTTACTAGACTGACGCGACCAAAAACTACCGAAAGCGGATGTTTTACGTTTACTATCTCGATACACTAAATAAGATAGCGTTGCCTTTGTGGTATTGCTTTTCCCCGAATAGAGATAGTTATTATTGAAAGCACCAAAAACTTCTTGCCGATAACGGTTATAAGTTTGTGACGCAGATAACGTCCAATAGCCGAAAGGGATAGAATAATAAAAGGTTAAATTTTTACTGGCACGGCTACCTTTTTCATCATTATGAGTTTTTAAACTACGTGTAAAAGAGGTATAAAAAAGATCATTAGCAGAAAACATATTATCAAGAGATAATGTTCCACTTGCTTGATATTGCCCCGTTGATTTCGAACCAGAATCATCCAAACTTAAATTAACTCGAAAAGGCAATGCTTGTTGATAACTAATTTTAATGTCACTCACACCAATATCGCTCTTACTTGGCAATAACTCAATGTTCGCTTCTACTGTTGGCACCCGTTTAAGATTTTCAAGCGACTGTTCCATATCTCTTACATTCAAAAGATCACCTTTTGAAAAGGTGAATCCAGTTAAAGCATGTAAACGGCTAAAACGTGGAACATTGCCACTGTCCTCAACGATGGTATTTCCTACTTTACCGGGAATAATCGTTAACACTAAAGAGCCACTTTTCAGATCTTGCTCTTGCGTCACAACACGTGTAGTAACGTACCCCTTTTCAATAATTCGATTTTGAATTTGTTTCATCAAAATGCCTATTCCCTCTCCGCCAAAACAATGCGGGAGGGTTAGTTTTAAATCGTTATAAGCTTGATTTAATGCCCATTGGAATTGGCTTTCAGAAGAGGAGTGTTTAGCTGAATAATCAACCAACGTGATATAATGAATCGGGTAACAAGGCGTTCCTTTATCAGATAAGGTCAATCCTTTATAATTTGTCGTCTCTAAACGAACATCAGCCTGAGATTGCAAGATTTTCTCTTGCGCTTGCTGATTTTGTTGTTGGCGTTGCTGCTGAAGTGCATCCATTTGGTTTAAACGGGAGAAATTTTCCGGTTTATTAGCAAAAGCAAATAGTGGTACGATCGAAAATAATGTAACGGTATAGAGTTTATTAAATACTGTTTTCATACTTTAAACTAAGTGATTGAATTTATGAATTTGATTATAAAACATACTATAATCTTTGTTAATATTTATACAAAACAAAGTCAAAGTAAACTCGTACAGCAATATTTTCATTTCCCTTAGCTTCCTTTTATGTACTACATAAAAAAATAACTAAATACATTTAACCCTTTTAACCTTTTCAAATAAGACCTTTCTCTTGGGAAAGGTCACCTTATTACATCTTTGGGGGAAAAATACGATATTCAAAGAGAGTGGATATGAGTAGTTTTTGCGGCATTATGTAGCAAATGCACAATTTAAAGAAAATGTAGGGATGCCACGCTGGCATCCGTAAAAATTAAACGATTTTAAAAGGTTGTATGGCGGATGTCAGCATTGTGTCTCTAGAATTTAAGTTTGTGCAACTGCTACATAATAGCGAGTTTTTAGCTCATAAAATTAACTTGAAGGTCGTACTGAATTAGAAACAGGAAAAAAGAATCCCTTTGAAACAGGCTAAAGTAAATGCACAATCTACGATTAAAAACGCTATCAGAGAACTACGTAAACTAGAGCCTTCTTCAAGTCTATATCTGAAAAGTAATTCTTTCACTGAGAACGGTTAATGATAAGAGCAAAACACAGTAATACTAACCGTATTCGTAGTTTTAGCTTTAGCACATAGCTAAATTCCCAACAGAAAATACAGGGTTTTATCATTGAATTGAGCTTGGAAATAAAGACTTGGTGGGTCGTGAAGGATTCGAACCTTCGACCAACGGATTAAAAGTCCGCTGCTCTACCGACTGAGCTAACGACCCAAGTATAGGATTTTGAAGGAGTTTTTTATAAAATTTACATTCTATAAAATGGTGCCCGAAGCCAGACTTGAACTGGCACGCCTCGAAAGGCGAGGGATTTTAAATCCCTTGTGTCTACCGATTCCACCACTCGGGCAACTAGACTAACTTACAACGTATTATGGAGGCGTGTCCCGGAGTCGAACCGAGCTACATGGATTTGCAATCCAGTGCATAACCGCTTTGCTAACACGCCGTATTGGAGCGGGAAACGAGGCTCGAACTCGCGACCCCGACCTTGGCAAGGTCGTGCTCTACCAACTGAGCTATTCCCGCATTCGTTGTTAGTGGCGCGCATTTTACGGAAATTTGAAAGTCTGTCAATCGCAAATTAGAAAAAAAATCTTAACCGTTTAAAAAAACTGCATTTCGTTTAAATTATTGACAATAGGTGATGAAAAAATGAAATTTGTGTCTATTTTTTCATTTCTTCCTTTTATCACTTTGGGCTTTATGCCAAAATGCCGATCGTTTTTAAATAAAAAGTGCGGTCACTTTTTTCATTATTTTTTCGAGGATATTATGGCAACACAACAATATACAATTGATACCTTACTCGCCCAAGTCGGCAACCGCAGTGATGAACGCACCGGCGCAGTTTCAACCCCTATTTTTCTTTCCACCGCTTATGGTCATTATGGCATTGGCGAAAGTACCGGTTTTGATTATACCCGCACGAAAAATCCAACCCGTACCATACTGGAAGAAACCATTGCGCAATTAGAAAATGGCGATCGTGGTTTTGCCTTTTCCTCCGGTATGGCGGCAATTCAGGTATTAATGACACTTTTTAGCGCACCAGATGAATGGATTGTATCAAGTGATGTCTATGGTGGTACTTATCGCCTTCTTGATTTTTCTTATAAGAATAACAACGGTGTGAAACCGGTTTACGTCAATACGGCATT
Source organism: Rodentibacter myodis (assembly GCF_001999305.1). Lineage (GTDB taxonomy): Bacteria > Pseudomonadota > Gammaproteobacteria > Enterobacterales > Pasteurellaceae > Rodentibacter > Rodentibacter myodis. Next base: position 12,050 of record NZ_MLHQ01000007.1, read on the forward strand.
AATCACGGATATTGAAGCGGCTATCACCCCAAATACCAAAGCATTGTTTATTGAAACCCCCTCAAATCCTCTTATGGAAGAATGTGATGTGGAGGAAATCGCAAAATTAGCGAAAAAGCATCATTTAACATTAATTGTTGATAACACTTTCTTAACGCCGGTGCTTTCCCGCCCATTAGATTTAGGTGCCGATATTGTGATTCATAGCGGTACAAAATATATTGCGGGACATAATGATGCCTTAGTCGGATTAATTGTGGCAAAAGGGCAAGAACTTTGTGATCGTATCGCTTATATTCAAAATGGTGCAGGTGCAGTGCTTTCTCCATTTGATTCTTGGTTAACCATTCGTGGAATGAAAACCCTTTCTTTGCGTATGAAACGCCATCAAGAAAATGCCCAAGCCATTGCAGAATTTCTCAAAGAACAACCACAGGTAGATTCCGTGCTTTATCCAAATAAAGGGGGAATGCTTTCCTTCCGATTAAAAAATGAAGCGTGGGTGAATACTTTCCTAAAATCCATCAAACTCATTACTTTTGCAGAAAGTCTCGGTGGAACGGAAAGTTTTATTACTTATCCCGCAACGCAAACCCATATGGATATTCCGGAGTCCGAACGTGTGGCGCGTGGTATCACCAACACTTTATTGCGTTTTTCGGTGGGTATTGAAGATGTGGAAGATATTAAAGCCGACTTATTACAAGCCTTTTCTTATTTAAAATAAATCTCGGAGATAATATGAAAATTGCAGTTTACAGCACAAAAAGTTATGACCATAAATATTTTGAATTGATTAATGCAAAATATGGTTTTGATCTTGAATTTTTTGATTTTATGCTGAATGAAAGCACCGCCCGATTAGCAGAACACTGTGAAGTGGTATGCATTTTCGTGAATGATGACGGCAGCCGAAAAGTGTTGGAAAAATTAGCCGCACTTGGTGTAAAAGTTGTCGCGTTGCGTTGTGCCGGCTTCAATAATGTGGATCTTAAAGCCGCACAAGATCTTGGTATTCAAGTGGTACGCGTACCGGCTTATTCACCGGAGGCCGTGGCAGAACATACTGTTGGCTTAATGATGACTTTAAACCGCCGTATTCATCGTGCCTATCAACGCACCCGTGAAGCGAATTTCTCCTTAGAAGGATTAATCGGTTTTAATATGCACGAACGTACCGTAGGGGTGATCGGCACCGGTAAAATCGGTATTGCCGTAATGCGTATTTTGAAAGGATTTGGAATGCATATTCTTGCTTATGATCCCTTTAAAAATCCACAGGCAGAAGAACTTGGCGCAAAATATGTCGAACTTGACGAACTTTATGCCAAATCGCACGTGATTACGCTCCACTGCCCGGCGACACCGGAAAATTATCACCTGCTTAATCGTGAAGTCTTCGCTAAAATGAAAGACGGCGTAATGATCATTAACACCAGTCGCGGCACATTAATTGATACTCCGGCGGCGATTGATGCCTTGAAACAACGTAAAATCGGTGCATTGGGAATGGACGTATATGAAAATGAACGTGATTTATTCTTTGAAGATAAATCAAACGAAGTGATTCAAGATGATGTATTCCGCCGTCTTTCTTCTTGTCATAACGTGTTGTTGACCGGTCATCAAGCCTTCTTAACGGAAGAAGCCTTAACCAGTATTGCCGATGTAACACTTTCCAATATTTATGAACTAAAATCCGGAAAACCTTGCAAAAACATAGTTTTACCCTCTTAGTTTTAAACAATTAAATCAATAACTATACTTTTAAAAAACGCGTGTTATTCTGACCGCACTTGCAATTTAGCAAAATACCCTAATATAGGGGCATCATTCACAAACAGAGGAAATTAAAATGAGTCAAGTATTACATACCACTGATGCAACATTTGAAGTAGATGTTTTACGTTCGGATATGCCTGTATTGGTTGATTTTTGGGCGCCTTGGTGTGGGCCTTGCAAAATGGTTGCACCATTATTGGATGAGCTTGCGCCGGCATTTGAAGGCAAAGCAAAAATCGTGAAAATCAACGTAGATGAAAACCAAGCAGTCGCCGCACAATATGGCGTGCGTAGTATTCCAACGTTACTTCTTATCAAAAATGGTGAAGTGGTTGGTACACAAGTGGGGGCATTGCCAAAAGGTCAATTAGCCGCCTTCATTAATCAACATCTTTAATTTTAAAAATCCCCCTTATTTCCTAATAAGGGGATTTTTTCATTCGCTCAAAATATCTTTTCATTATCCCTTATTTTTTTCTGTGATATTACTCACAAATTTGAAAAATCCCCGTTTACTTTTTGGTTAAATAGACTTAGTTTTATTAACAATCTTGTAACACAAGTCATAACAAGGGGCTATCAAATGTCTATTTCACTTTCCAAAAATTACCCGCCTGAACGTCAAATTATTACCCAAAATTATCGTCTTGATGAAAAAATCGCTGTCGATCGCCTAATGGCAACACTTAATTTCACGGAAGAACAAGAAAAACGCATTACGGAAAATGCCACTAAACTTATCAATAAACTTCGCCATATTAAACAAAAACAATACGGTGCCGATGCATTAATGGAAGAATTTTCATTAAGCTCTGAAGAGGGCGTGGCATTAATGTGCTTGGCAGAAGCATTACTCAGAATCCCCGATGCCAAAACCCGTGATGAACTTATTTATGAAAAATTGCAAGAGGGAAATTGGCAATCCCATCTTGGCAATTCAAAATCTTTTTTTATTAATGCGGCAAGCTACGGATTAGTATTCGGAAAAAAAGTAAGCGAAACCCTGACGGAAGAACAGCTTTCCGCGAGTTTAAAAGGGCTTTTTGCACGCCTTGCTGCGCCCGTAATGCGTCAAGCAATGGTGAAATCAATGCGTATGATGGGTAAGCAGTTTGTTGCCGGCGTAACAATGCAGGAAGCCTTACAACACGTCAATCCCCGTTATAAAAAAGGATTCACCTTCTCTTTCGATATGTTGGGTGAAGCGGCAATGACTGCAGCCGATGCCGATCGCTATTTCAACGATTATCTACACGCCATTGAAGAAGTGGGGAAAGATGCGGCAGATCGCAATATTTACAATAGCAACAGCGTTTCCGTAAAACTGTCGGCGATTCACCCGAAATATAGCCGTGCCAAATACGATCGCACAATGAATGAGCTTTATCCGCGGGTAAAACAACTGTTCTTACTGGCGAAAAAATATAACATCAGTGTGAATATTGATGCGGAAGAAGCCAATCGCTTAGAACTCTCTCTTGATTTGGTGGAGAAATTACTTGATGAACCGGAACTCAAAGGCTACAAGGGCATTGGTTTTGTGGTGCAATCCTATTCTAAGCGTTGTCCATACGTTCTTGATTATTTAATTAATCTTGCCCGTGAAAAACAAGGTTATTTGATGATTCGCCTTGTGAAAGGGGCATATTGGGATAGCGAAATCAAATGGGCGCAAACCGATGGTTTGGACGATTTTCCACTTTACACCCGTAAAAATCATACGGATATTGCCTATGTGGCTTGTGCTAAAAAACTCCTTGAAGCGCAAGATGTTATTTACCCGCAATTTGCTACGCACAACATTCTCACAATGTGTACCGTTTACGAACTCGGACAAGATAAAAAATTCGAGTTCCAATGCTTACACGGTATGGGCGAAAGCCTCTACGATAATATTGTGGGCAAAGATAATTTCGATCGCCAAGTTCGGGTATATGCACCGGTTGGCACACACGAAACCTTGTTGGCTTATCTTGTTCGCCGTCTGCTAGAAAATGGTGCAAATTCCTCTTTCGTACACCAATTAGTGGATGAAAGCATTCCGGTTTCACAGTTGGTTACACCACCTTGGAAACTGTATAGCAAATCCAACGGTGAACCCAACAAATTGGTACGCAACCCCCTTAAAATCTTTGCCGATCGCCGTAATTCCGCCGGTTTTGATTTAACCAATGAACTCACACTTGCCAAACTTGAACGAGCCTTAAATGAAGCCAACCTCGACCACGCCGAATCCTTAACCGCCTTAGATAACCCTCATCACGAAACCGCACATCGTGTGAAGAATCCGGCTAACTTGAAGGAAAATATCGGTGAAGTGCGTTTCTTAGCTCCAACACAAGCGGAAGCCATTTTTAATGCCGCCAATAATCAAACTTGGAATGAAAAAAGTGCGGTCGAAAAAGCCGATGTTTTACGAAAAGCCGCAGATCTTTATGAAGAACATCACGGATTATTGATGAAAGCCGCCATCATTGAAGCGGGCAAAACGTTACCAAATGCGATTGCCGAATTACGTGAAGCGGTGGATTTTCTTCGTTATTACGCCAATCAACTTGAACATTTAAGTCGTCATCATCACCTTGGTGAACCTCGTGGCAAAGTGCTTTGCATTTCCCCTTGGAACTTCCCGCTTGCCATTTTCACAGGACAAATTGCCGCCTCTCTTGCCGCAGGTAATGCGGTGATTGCCAAACCGGCAGAGCAAACTTCGCTTATTGCTTATGCGGCGGTGAAATTACTTCATCAAGCAGGCGTACCGATTGAAGCCTTACAGTTAGTACTCGGGGCAGGGGATCTTGGTGCGGCGTTTGTACAGCAACCTTTTGATGCAGTGGTATTCACCGGTTCAACGGAAGTCGCCAAACTTATCGAAAAACGTTTAGCCACGGCGGATAACGATCCGATTCTTATTGCCGAGACAGGCGGTCAAAATGTATTGGTGGTGGATACTTCCGCCCTGCCGGAACAGGTTACCGCCGATGTATTAAGTTCAGCCTTTGACTCAGCCGGTCAACGCTGTTCCGCCCTACGTATTTTGTTGTTACAAGAGGAAGTGGCGGATCAATATTACAAAATGATCAGCGAAGCAATGAAAGAATTAAGCCTTGGCGATCCTCGTTTGCTTGAAACCGATATTGGGCCGGTGATTGATGAAGAGGCGAAACAAAATCTACTGGCTCATCAAGCCAATATGCGAAAAACCGCACGCGCTTATACCGAATTATCGGTACCGGAAGGGGGGCATTTTGTTGCACCGTCCGTATATTTATTAGATAACCTTGATCAAGTAAAACGTGAAGTGTTTGGGCCGATTTTGCACATTATCCGTTATCGTAAGGATGATTTGGTAAATGTGCTTAAAACCGTGAATGAAAAAGGCTATGCCTTAACCGGTGGTTGTCACAGCCGTATTCGTAAACAAATGGATTTGGTGGAAAAACACCTCAACTGCGGCAACTTCTATATTAACCGTAACATTGTCGGTGCGGTGGTGGGCGTACAACCTTTTGGCGGCCACGGCTTGTCCGGCACAGGCCCGAAAGCAGGTGGGGAATTTTACCTTCAACGTTTAACCCGCACACCACGCTATTACAGCCAATTTGGTGATGAACACACCTTGGGCGAGAAAAAACCTCTCTTGGAAAGTATTACCGGTGAACAGAATAGTTTGGCGTACCTGCCGTGTGAGGTCGCCATCTTAAACGGTGATTTGGAAACGGCACAGCAAGCGGCAAATAAATTGCTTGGTGCAGGTTTTACCATTTTGGTTGAACCAAGCCATCCGCTCGCGAAAACCAACCAAGTGGGGATTCGGGTTGATACTCAATTAGGCCATTGCCAAAAAGGGATTTATTTGACCGCACTTGAACCGGCTCGCCGTCAATGGTTGGCGGAAAACAGCAAAGCGATTTTTAAATGCTTTGATTGGCAAACGGAACAAGATTTACTTCCGCTATATGATGAATTTTCTCGCAGTTATAACACTACGGCAGCAGGAGGAAATACCTCATTAATGGCGGCGGAAGAACATTAGTTTAAAAAAAATCCGCCCAAAATGACCGCACTTTGATTATTCAGTGATAATCAAGTGCGGTGTCTAACAACATAAAAACAAGACAAAAGGAGTAAACAATGCAAATTTACATCACATTTGGTTTGTATTTGGTCATTATTCTAGGCATTGGGTTATATGCCTACCGTTCTACCCAAAATTTTGATGACTATATTTTAGGTGGTCGAAAAATGGGAAGTTTTGTTACCGCAATGTCCGCAGGGGCTTCCGATATGTCCGGTTGGCTTTTGATGGGGCTACCCGGTGCAATTTTCCTTTCCGGTTTATCGGAAGCTTGGATTGCTGTGGGATTAACCATTGGGGCGTTTATGAACTACAAAATCGTCGCTGCCCGTTTGCGTATTTTCACCGAAAAATATAACAACGCCCTCACATTGCCGGAGTTTTTTGCACAACGTTTTCCACGTCAGAAAAAAGCGTTAAAAATTATTTCTTCTTCCATTATTTTGTTTTTCTTCACCATTTACTGTGCCTCCGGTGTGGTTGCCGGCGCGAAGTTATTCCAAAGTTTATTAGGTTTGGATTACAACACTGCCTTATGGCTTGGTGCAATCGCCACTATCACTTACACTTTTATCGGTGGTTATCTTGCCGTTTCTTGGAGCGATACCATTCAAGCATCATTAATGATTTTTGCCCTCTTGCTCGCCCCGATTATGACACTCGTGAATATCGGCTGGGACGAAGTAAATACTGCGTTGGCGGCAAAATCGGCGGCAACCAATATTCCGTATAGCAACTGGTTACATAATGTTTCGGGTATCGGTGTGATCTCTGCGTTGGCTTGGGGGTTAGGTTATTTTGGACAACCGCATATTTTGGCACGCTTTATGGCGGCAGATTCCGTACAATCTCTTGATAAAGCCCGCACAATCGGTATTACTTGGATGTTACTCTGTTTAAGTGGTGCGGTGGCGGTTGGCTACTTTGGTTTGGCTTATTTCACACACCAAAATATACCTTTGGATAATGCAGAATCGATCTTCATTGAGCTTTCTAAATTGATGTTTAATCCGTGGATTGTGGGCATTGTGTTATCCGCAATTTTAGCGGCTGTAATGAGTACTCTTTCAGCACAATTATTAATGTGTTCAGCCGCCATTACAGAAGATTTCTACAAAGGTTTCTTCCGCAAAACCGCTTCCAGTACAGAATTGGTGTGGGTGGGGCGTTTAATGGTGCTGTTAATCGCCGTTGTTGCCATTATTATCGCGCAAGATCCAAATTCCAAAGTAATGGGCTTGGTTTCTTATGCTTGGGCAGGATTTGGTGCCGCATTCGGACCGGTGGTGATTCTTTCACTCTTTAATCGCAACATCAGTTCCAAAGCGGCATTATGGGGAATGTTATCCGGTGCGGTCACCGTGGTGGCGTGGAGTCCGTTAATGAAATTCTTAGGTTGGGACGATTTAGCCCGCCTTTATGAAATCATTCCGGGTTTCTTGGTTTGTTCCGTCATCACGCTCACTTCATCGGTATTCGCTCAAGTTCACCCGACTGTGGCAGAGCAATTTGATGAAGCCTTAGCAGAATTTGAGGAAAAGAATAGAGGTTAAGTTCTAACGATAAAAAAGTGCGGTTATTTTTGACCGCACTTTTTGTTTTTGGATTGTCGCAACGACCTGAAATTCATTAATTTACCTCTCTCCATTTACTGAGGAAACAAAAATAAGAGACATCATTGAATTTAGACTTACTACCCTCCGTTTACGGAAGAAGTGAAAAGTTTCTTCTTACTAAATGGATAGTCGCCCCGCAAATATCCTTCTCTCTCCGCTTGCCAAGGGAAGTGCCGAAGGCGGAGGAAAGGGAAAAGTGCGGTTATTTTTCACCTTATTTTCTGCAACGCCATTGCAATCCCTACCTCAGTCACTTCGTGACAGCCTCTCCGCAAACGCCGAGTGCGAAAATAATCAATATGTATTAACTTTCCTTACTTCCCTCTTCGGAACATTGGCAAAGCCAACGCTCAAATGCAAGCATTTGTTCTCCGTAGTCGGAGAAAACAAAAATTAGTTTTAACATTGTATAATTGCCTCATTTTCTTTTTTTGTTATTATGACTGCCCAAGTGGCTTTCGATTTTCTTCTGTTTCCGGTTCAAGATCGAGTTTTGCCATTAGAAGTTGATCACCGTCTTCTTCCGGATTGCCTGTAACCAGCAATTTATCGCCATAAAAAATCGAATTTGCCCCTGCCATAAAGCACATTGCCTGCATTTCTTCCGTCATACCTTGACGACCGGCAGACAAACGCACATAGCTTTTAGGCATCGTAATACGTGCCACTGCAATCGTTCGGACAAATTCCGTCCAATCCAGTTCTTCCGCCTCCGCCAGTGGCGTACCTTCCACTTTCACCAACTGATTAATTGGCACAGATTCCGGTTGAGGATCTAAATTTGCAAGGCTTGCGATTAAGCCCGCGCGTCCTTTTCGGGTTTCATTCATCCCCACAATCCCACCACAACAAACTTTTAAGCCCGCTTTGCGCACTTTTCCCAACGTACTTAAACGATCGTCAAAACGGCGTGTACCAATCACCTCGGGATAGTGTTCCGGTGCGGTATCAAGATTATGATTGTAATAATCCAATCCCGCCGCTTTTAATTCTTCAGCCATCCCCTCTTGTAATAACCCGAAAGTACCGCAAGTTTCCAAGCCAAGTGCCTTCACCGCTTTAATAATTTCGGTCACTTTTTCCATCTCTTTTGGTTTCGGTCCGCGCCACGCCGCGCCCATACAAAAACGCCCTGCACCACGGGATTTTGCAATTTTTGCCTTCTCAACAATTTCATTGACATCTAATAATTGCTGATTTTGCACACCGGTTTGATAGCGTGCCGACTGCGGGCAATAACCGCAATCTTCCGGACAACCACCGGTTTTAATCGACATCAATGTCGAAAGTTGAATTGCCGATGGATTAAAATGTTCGCGATGTACCTGTGCTGCACGGTAAACCAGTTCTAAAAACGGCGTTTCAAATAACGCCTCCACTTTACAAACCGACCAATACTCAAGAGAAGGATGTGGTGTGATGCTATTTAATTGAATAGTCTGTTTCATTGTCATATTTTTCCTCTAAATTTCGTCCTTGATGAATGGAGATAACGCGATCAATATGTTCTTCCAATTCTTGTGGTTGATGCGTAACCAGCAATAGTGTGAGTTTTTTTTCAACACATAATCGATCGATCAAGCCTAACATTTCGCCCCGTAATTGCGGATCAAGCGCAGAAAAGGGTTCATCCAGCAATAAAATCGGTTTATCGCGTAATAAACAACGCGCCAGTGCAACCCGTTGTTTTTGTCCCCCCGAAAGTGCGGTCGGTTTTCGCCTTAAAAATGCCTGCAAATTAACCGCACTTGCAGCCTGTTCCACTTGCATTTTTTCTTCTTTGGAAAGAGATAAATTTGGTTTTAGACCCAAAGCGATATTTTCCACCACAGTTAAATGCGTGAAGAGATTATTTTCTTGAAAAAGCATTGAAACAGGGCGTTGGTGAGGAGCGGTTTGAGTATGATTTTCTCCCTTTAACCAAATTTCACCGCTATTTGCATAATCAAACCCGGCGATTAAATTCAACAATGTACTTTTTCCTGCGCCACTTTCCCCAATAATGGCAACTTTTTCTTGCGGAAGAATATGTAAATCAAACGCCATTGGCATTGTTTGATAATGAAATTTAACGTTCTTCAGCTTAATCATTGTGATCCTTATTGCGTTCAATAAACATAAATAATCCAAGACATAATCCCAACAAAATTAATGCGGTGATTGCCGCTTCTTGGCTTCGATATTGCCCAATTTGTTGATAAAGCAAATGAGGCAGTGAAGTAAAATCAGGACTGCCAAATAATGCAATCGCCGTAAAATCCCCTAATGAAAGGGTGGTTGCCAAGGCAAAGGCATATTTTAGCGACGCCTTCAATAACGGATATTCAATTAATTTGAAACGCTGCCAACCTTGAAGATTTAAGGATAAACATAATTTTTCATACTGCATAAGCTGTACCATTGGCGCATTTAAAATACGGATAACAAAAGGCATTGCCGCCAAGGCATTACATATCACGACCACGAAAAACAAATGTACATTGGTGAAATCAATATGCTGTAAAAGTAGAAAAACTCCTACCGCCAGAATAAGTGTGGGGATCGCCAAAATCATCATTCCACCGCTTTGCACCAGCGTTGCAAGCATTGGTAAATGAAGCCATTGCAACCGGCGGGAAAGTAATAATAAGAAAAAAGAAAAAAGAATTGCCAAAAAACCTGAAGTGGGCGCCATAGAAAGTGAATACATCAAGGCTTTCCAAAATTGTGGCTGTTGCCAAAAAGTCATCCATTGCGATGCGGAAAGTCCTTCAATGACGATATTCAGCAAAGGGGTAAAAATAAATACGCCCACCGTCATTAAAATAAAAATATGGAAAATTTTGACCGCACTTGAGGGTTCAGAAACCCAAAGATAACGCTGAGAAAATCGGGTTTCCGGTGGTTTGACAAAACATTGCGACATACCAAACAAGACAAAGCAAAAAACAAATTGAATGAGGGCAAACAATGCAGCCTTAGGAAAATCAAATTCAAAGAAAATTGCTTGATAAATCACCACTTCTAATGTGCTGTTTTGCGGCCCACCACCAAGTGCAAGCACAATCGTAAAGCTGGTGAAGCACAACATAAAAATCAACACAAAAGCGGGGAAAAGCCGGTTTTTAAGATACGCTAATTCAATTAAGCGGAAAAATTGCCAACCACGAAGATTTAATTGTGCCGCAAGCTGATGTTGCTCGGTGGGAATAGCCTGTAATCCCTGCTCGGTCATTCTTGCTGCAAGGGGAATATTAAAAAAAAGATGTGCAATTAATATACCGTTTAGCCCATAAATTGTGGGTTTCCAATCTATCCCTAAACCTGCAATAAGGCGACTTAACCATCCGGACGCGCCATAAACACCCAATAAACCGAAGATTACCAACAATGGGGGTAAGACAAAAGTGAGTGAAAATAAGCGTTGAATAACGGCTTTACCCGGAAAAGATTGGTAAAAAAAAGCCCGACCAAACAACATACCGATGAGTAATGAAAGCACTGCCGATAAAAAAGCCTGCCCGAAACTAAAGGCGATGACTCGATGCAGGTAATCATCCTGCTTAAAGGTTTGCCAACTATAGTTTCCTTCCACAGAAAACACTGCCCAAAGGGAAGCGCCGTAGAGAAAAACAATCAAAAAAATGACCGCACTTCCGCCAAGATAATGACGAGGGCGAAAATGCGGATGAGAAAATAGCGATAGCATAAATTATTTAGAAAGTGCCTGTTGCCATTGGTTAATCCAATTTTTTAACTGTTCTGCACTGACGTTTGAGGTATCCAATGCGGTTGCCTTTTGGGTGCTTGCTTTTAATGCATCAATATGCTTCTCAATATTCGTCTCAATTACCGGTAACATCACATTGTTTTTGGCGATATTGCTTTGCGCTTCCGCCGAAAGCAAATAATCAAGGAAATCATCGGCACAGGCATTATGACGATTTGCCACCTTCGCCGCTACTTCAATCTGCAACACACCACCTTCAGTAAAATCTGTCGCCGCATAATTTTCTTTTTGTTCGGAAAGAAGATGATAAATCGGTGAAGTATTGGTGCTTAACACCAAATCCCCCTCCCCTTTTAAAAATGCGCCGTAGGATTCCGTCCAACCTTTTGTTACCGTTACCGTATGTTCGGCTAATGTTTGCCATGCTTTTGGCACATCTGATTGTGGGTAAAGCATATTCATCCAAAGTAGTAATCCCCGCCCGATACTGCTGGTTCGTGGATCTTGATACAACACTTTTAAATCTTTTCGCTCAATCAGTTCTTGCAAGGTTTTTGGTGGATTGGTGAGTTTGTTTTTATCGTAAATAAAGGCATATTTTGCGAAATCAAAAGGCAGGAATGTTTGGTCATTCCATTTAATCGGTAACGTTAATTTATTAAGATCCACCTGATTGGGTTCAAAAATGTTCAGTTTCTTCGCTTCATCAATTTGGTGATTATCTAAACCTAAAACAATATCCGCTTTGAGTTTTTTTCCTTCCAAACGTACACGATTAAACAACGTTCCGTTGTTATCAAAGGCAACATAATTTAATTGGCATTGTGGAAATTGTTTTTCAAAACCGTTTTTAACCTGAGGCCCGGCACCCCAATCGGCAGTGAAAGAATCGTAGGTATAAACCGTTAAAGGCTGTGGGGAGGATTGAGCGAAAGCGGATGAGGCAAAAAGTGCGGTCAAAATAAGAGATGTTTTTTTCATTGTGCTGTCCTTGAAAAATGAGAAACAGCCTAATGATAAAGAATTAGTTTCCTACGCCAGCATTATCTGTTTCAGGTTCACGGGTATTTCTCAGCCGACTTAACGGCACCCCGACTAATGAGGCGAAAGTCTATATAAAGTTTTGACGATGTACAAGTACTTTACGGTAAAACTGTTAAATGGATCACAATTTAGGTAAAAGAAAACCCGTATGAAACGGGTTTTGATGGAAAGGATTATGCTTGGTGTTTCGCAGCAACTTCACTTAATAAGGTTTGCAATTCGCCGGCTTGATACATTTCTAAAATAATATCGCAACCACCGACTAATTCGCCCTCAACCCATAATTGTGGGAAAGTCGGCCAATTTGCATAAGCCGGTAATTCGGCACGAATATCAGGGTGTTGCAGAATATCCACATAACCGAAAGGTACTTTGCAGTTCATTAATGCTTCGACCGCGCGAGCAGAAAAACCACAAGAAGGCAATTTTGGCGAGCCTTTCATATAAATTAGAATTGGGTTCTCGCTGATTTGTTTTTTGATTTTGTCTAAGGTTTCCATAATGTTCCCCACTAAAAACAGAGGCGTGCATTCTAACATAAGTCAAACACATCACAAATTAGAACTTGAGTGTTTATGTCAGATTTACCAGCTTCCACCTGCACCACCGCCACCAAAACCGCCGCCGCCAAAACCACCACCGGACGAGCCGCCTCCGCCAAATCCGCCCCCGAATCCACCACCAAATCCGGAACCACAGCCACGGCGGCGGGATAAGGTTGATTGACGTACAATACGGTTTAATTGATCACGTTGATTTGGGCTTATGTAGATTTCATCTTTATGATATTGATATTCACCAAACACAACGAAAGCAACAAAGACCAACACCATAATCAGCGGAATATAGTTATCAAAATCACTTTCTTCTTCCGCTTGGTATGCACCATATTCCCCTTGGCTTGCTGCGATAATGTCATTTAATCCATCATTAATGCCCTGTGCATATTGCCCTTGTTTGAACTGAGGCAAAATCGCGTGGCGAATTACTTGAGATAAAAATGCATCGGGCAATACGCCTTCCAAGCCTTGGCCCGTAGCAATAAACACTTTGCGATCATTTTTCGCAATCAACATTAACACGCCGTTATTTAACTGCTTACGACCAATCCCCCATTTATCCCCCAAGGCAAAGGCATAATCCGCAATGTCATATTCGGCGGTAGTAGGCACAATGACGACTGCAATTTGTGAACTTGTCGCATTGCCATAGGCAATTAATTTATTTTCAAGAATTTGCTGCTGTTGAGATGAAAGTGTGCCGGTGTAGTCATTCACATAGTGAAAAGGATTGGGCGTGGGTGGAAATTGCGCCGCAGAAACGAAGCCCATCCAAAAAACCAAAGCAAAAATGACCACACTTTTCACTATTAACCAAAATCTAGCCATTGATAATCACCTCATTTGGTAATTCATTTTCATCATTGGGCTGAATAGGAAAATGTGTTTTTAAGATTTCGGTAATGCGTTCAATCACTTCCACAATACCTTGGGTATAGGCTTTTTTCTTAAATTGCTCAATCATTAAGTTATATTGCTGCTGCCAATATGCTTCATTCACAAATTGATGAATGCCTTCATCACCAATCACCGCACAAAGATGATCTTGATAACTCACATAAATTAACGCGCCATTCCGCGCTGCCGTTTTATGCATTTCAAGCTCATCAAAAACCTGCAAAGCACGCGCCACCGCCGATAATCCTGACGATGACTTTGGCAATTTTCGTTCAATATAGACACGTAGCTCTGCCGAACTTTGGCTTTCGAGGCGACTAATCGCCGCCTCAATTTGCTTTTTATCGACAGGAATTCTTGAAAAGAATTTCATCGTTTTATCCTAGTTAAAATTTACTGTTGGAGCGTTTTCAGCACCGGCGGTAGATTTGAAATAAGGTTTTTCTTTAAAACCAAAGATGAGTGCAGCAAACTTGGTTGGGAATTGACGTACTTTTTGATTATAGACACGCGCCGCATCATTAAATTTATTACGGGCAACATTAATGCGGTTTTCGGTGCCTTCAAGTTGAGATTGTAAATTCATAAAGCCTTCGTGTGCTTTTAATTCAGGGTATTGCTCAACGGTAACAAGCAAACGGGACAACGCTGAACCCACTTGATTTTGTTCTTGCTGGAATTGGGCAAGTTGTTCTTCCGTCATATTTGTCGGATCAATTTTAGTTTGGGTCGCTTTCGCACGTGCTTCGATCACATTTGTTAATGTTTGTTGTTCAAAATTTGCCTGACCTTTCACTGTATTCACTAAATTTGGAATAAGATCCGCACGACGTTGATAAGAAGATTCCACGTTCGCCCATACAGAATCAATTTCCTCTTCCGCTTTAACCAAACCGTTATAGCTAGACATTAAAGTAAATGCTGCCACGACAGCAACAAGAATAATCACAAGCCATTTTTTCATAATGATGTACCTTATTGATAAATAAAATGTTTAGAGAAATATCGTAAAGATAGCGTTCCACAAAAGAAAAGACCTAAACCGAAGTTTAGGCCTTTCTCTAAAAATCCGTTAAAGGATAACTAAATAAAATTATTTAGTACCGTTAACTGCGATTTCAACACGACGGTCTGGTGCTAAACAAGCGATAAGTGCTTTACGACCTTTAACCGCGTCACAAGTTGCACCGGTAACAGGGTTTGCTTTACCGTAACCTGTTGCAGTGATGTCTTGTGCTGCAACACCTTTAGCTACTAAGTAGTTAGCTACAGAGTCTGCACGACGTTGAGATAATTTTAAGTTGCTTGCTTCAGAACCGATACGGTCAGTGTAACCTGCAACTGCTACTTTTGCGTTAGCTACTTGAGCGATTTCACCGTAGATACCATCTAAAGTTGCTTGCGCTTGTGGTTTTAAGTTAGCTTTAGCGAAAGCAAAAGTTACATCAGAGTTCAAGTTGAAAGTTTTGCTTACAACTTCAGAAGCAACTACAGGTGCAGCACCTTGACCAAAGCGGTAAGATAAACCTGCATTGATAGAACCGATCCATGGGTTGTAATCTACTGCTTTACCATCAGTACCTTTTAATCTACCAACGTGAGTTAACCATTGATACTCAAGACGGAATGCAAGTTCAGGTAATGAAGGCATTGCATACTCGAAACCTGCTGCAAACATTGGAGAAACTCTTAAGCTATGATCACCAGCTGCATGGTCACGACTACCATTTGAGTACACTTTATAGTCTGAACGAACTAATGCAGCCGCTGCACGACCATAGAAATCTAAACCTTCTAACGCAGAAGTTAAGCCACCTAAGTTATAGCTACCTTTTAAACCTAAGTGTGCACCGTGGTTAGTGTGTTTGAAAGAGGTGATACCAGCGTTAGTGAATTTAGCACGACCAAAATCATCGTAACCTAATTCAACCGCTAAACCTAAGTTGTCACGGTTTAAAATTTGGTAACCACCGAATACACCGTAAGTGAAAGAGTTACGGTGATAGCCTGCACCAAATGGAGCATATTCGTTGGTTGCGTGAGCTACAGTGTTTGCTTTTAAGCCATCGTGGAAAGATGCTTGACCTGCTTTAACACCAACGTAGAAAGTGTTTTCTTGTGGTGCTGCTTGAGCTACAGAAGCTGCTGCTAAACCAGCTACTACTAATGCGATTGCAGTTTTTTTCATTTTGATGTCCTCTATTTAGTCATCGATTGATTGATTGATAAATAAAAAAGTTTCCTCGTTTTTTGTGAACTTTCCAAGAAAAGAACACTCCAAACATTGCTTAACTAGGGTTTTGAATTTGCCCTATCTCTACCCTTTTGACAAATTCAATTCCTTTGCATAGCCAAAGGAACGTTCAAAAGTGCGCCTATTATCCTATAAAAAAACTAAAGATCAAATTTTTTTTACCCATTTTGGTTATTTTATAAACAAACAAGCATCTAAAATGAAAGTTTGTTCATTTATTTTTAGCCGACTTCAACTTTCAATCAACTTTGCTTTTTCTAAGCATAAATTCTCCCTACAAAAATCGACTTTTCACCTGCCATAAGCTATTATCGGCACACTATTTTCCCAACGATTTTATGAGTGATGCTATGCTACCCCGTCTTTCTAATATTCCCCAACTTGATGAAGCCGTTCAAAATTATCTAACCGCACTAAAAAAACAACATTTTGAGGGTGATATTGCCACCAATTATGCAGACAGGCTAAGCCTCGCTACCGATAACAGTGTCTATCAACAACTGCCACAGGCAATATTATTTCCCAAAAACATTGCCGATGTTGTGCGTATCACCAAACTGGCGAATCAGCCCGATTTTCAATCCTTGACGTTTACCCCACGCGGTGGTGGTACCGGCACGAACGGGCAATCTCTCAATCACAATATCATTGTTGATCTTTCACGTTATATGACGGCAATTTTAGAACTCAATATGGAAGAACGCTGGGTTCGTGTACAAGCGGGTGTCGTCAAAGATCAGCTTAATCAATTTTTAAAACCTCACGGATTATTTTTCGCCCCGGAACTTTCCACCAGCAATCGAGCCACACTGGGCGGAATGATTAATACAGACGCTTCAGGACAAGGCTCATTACAATATGGCAAAACATCTAATCACGTCTTGGCGTTACGATCCGTCTTAATGAACGGCGAAATACTGGACACAAGTGCGGTCAAATCTCAAGATGTTTTAGAAAATATAGATGTACTTGGACTGAGCGATTCAAGCAAACGGCTTCATCAAGAAATTGCACAACGTTGTAAACAAAATCGTGCCACCATTATTAATGATTTACCGCAGCTCAACCGTTTTCTCACCGGCTATGATTTAAAAAACGTTTTTAATGAAGATGAAAGCGAATTTAACCTCACACGCCTGCTCACCGGCTCGGAAGGTTCTCTTGCCTTTATTTGTGAAGCAAAATTAAATCTTCTCCCCATTCCGCAATATCGCACGCTCATTAATATCAAATATCGCTCTTTTGATGCCGCACTGCGTAACGCCCCTTTTATGGTGAAAGCCAACGCCCTTTCGGTGGAAACCGTGGATTCAAAAGTGCTGAATCTCGCCAAACAAGACATCATTTGGCATTCCGTTCATCATCTTTTAACAGAAGATGAAGCCAATCCGATCTTAGGCTTAAACATCGTAGAATATGCCGGCAATAATAAAGAAAAAATCCATCGTGAAGTGACCGCACTTTGCCAAGCACTCGATGAAAAAATTGCCCAACAACAAGATGCGATTATTGGCTATCAGATTTGCTCGGATTTGCCTTCCATTGAACGCATTTATGCAATGCGTAAAAAAGCGGTGGGCTTACTCGGCAATGCCAAAGGCACGGCAAAACCCATTCCCTTTGTAGAAGATACCTGCGTGCCGCCGGAACATCTGGCGGATTACATTGCGGAATTTCGGGAGTTGTTGGATCGTCATCATTTGCAATACGGAATGTTTGGCCACGTTGATGCCGGTGTGTTACACGTTCGCCCTGCCCTTGATTTATGCGATAAAGAACAGGTAAAACTGTTCAAACAAATTTCCGATGAAGTCGCCGAACTCACGGTCAAATACGGTGGATTATTGTGGGGAGAACACGGAAAAGGCGTACGTTCCCATTACGGCGAAAAATTCTTTACGCCGGAATTGTGGAACGAACTTCGCTACATCAAATTCTTGTTCGATCCCAATAACCGTCTCAATCCAGGCAAAATCTGTACCCCACTGAAGACCAAAGATGAACTCTATTCTATTTTGTCGCCAATGCGTGCCGACTATGATCGCCAAATTCCCGTTCAAATTCGGGAAGAATTTAAAGGTGCGATGAATTGTAACGGCAACGGTTTATGCTTTAATTTTGATGAACACAGCATTATGTGTCCTTCAATGAAAGTGAGCAAAAACCGAGTGTTTTCCCCAAAAGGGCGTGCCGCAATGGTGCGTGAATGGCTGCGTTTATTAACCAATGAAAATATCACACCTGCGCAGTTGGATTTCAAAAAAACAGACGTTAAATTGACCGCACTTGTCAGCCGACTTCGTAATACCGTACAAAGATGGCGTGGTGATTATGATTTTTCCCACGAAGTGAAAGCGACAATGGACACTTGTTTGGCGTGCAAAGCCTGTGCAAGCCAATGCCCGATTAAAATTGACGTGCCAAGTTTCCGTGCCAAATTCTTTCATTTTTATCACAGCCGTTATTTGCGACCGGCGAAAGATCATATTGTGGCAAATTTAGAAATTGCTGCGCCTTATATGGCAAAACAAGCGAAATTCTTCAATTATTTTACCAAATTAAAGGCGACACAAACCCTTGTGGAAAAAACAATGGGAATGACCGATTTACCTTTACTTTCTGAACCGAATTTACAACATCAGTTAGTCGAAATTGGCTATCAAGGTAAGCCGTTAGAAGAATTAGAACGCCTCAGTGCGGTAGAAAAAACGCAGATTTTATTGATCGTGCAAGATCCCTACACCTCTTATTATGATGCAAAAGTCGTGCGTGATTTTGTGGCACTGACGCAAAAACTTGGTTTTCAACCTATTTTGCTTCCGTTTAAACCCAACGGAAAAGCAATGCACATAAAAGGTTTTTTGAAACGCTTTGCCAAAACCGCGAAAAATCAGGCGGAATTTCTCAATCGTCTCGCCAAATTAGGCATACCATTAGTGGGCGTTGATCCTGCCATTGTGCTTTCTTATCGTGATGAATATAAAGAAGCCTTACAAGAACAACGAGGCGATTTCCACGTTTTCACCGCCCACGAATGGCTGACTAATCAACTTGATTCCGACTTCGTACAATCAGTGCAGAAAAAAACGCAAGAAAATGACCACACTTTTGAATGGTATTTGTTCCCGCATTGTACGGAATCCACTTTTATGCCAAACAGCCCAAAAGAATGGCAGCAAATTTTTGAAAAATTTGGACAAAAATTAAAGGTGGAAAAAGTGGGTTGCTGCGGAATGGCGGGTGTGTTCGGACACGAAGTGCAAAACCAAGCAATGAGTCGTGATATTTACGATATGTCGTGGGGAAAAAAATTGTACGGAAAAGATCCACACTTTTGCCTCGCCACCGGCTACTCCTGTCGTAGTCAAGTAAAACGCTATGAAAAAGTCGTTTTGAAACATCCGGTGCAGGCATTGCTTGAAGTATTGAGTAAATGATCGGTAGGGACACGATGCCTCGTGTCCCCAAACGAAATTCCCGAATAATTTATAGAGACACCAAGCGTGCTGTCCCTACGCTTCATTAAGAACATTGCAAAAAATAACCGCACTTTCATCTTCCCCAAATAGAGAAAGAAAATAGATACAACCAATTAATCATCTCAAGGAAATAAACAATGATCTGGAAAAAACCATTCACACTCACTCAACTTAATGAAATGGGAAAACACTGTGCCGTGGGGCATTTAGGCATTGAAATTTCCGACTTTGGCGATAATTGGTTGGAAGCTATAATGCCCGTGGATAATCGCACCACCCAACCTTTCGGCTTATTACACGGCGGTGTGTCCGTTGCTTTGGCGGAAACCGTGGGATCGCTTGCCGGTTTTCTTTGTGTAGAAGAGGGAAAAGCCGCAGTCGGGTTAGAAATCAATGCCAATCACCTTCGTCCTGTACGGGAAGGAAAAGTTATAGCAAAGGCTACGCCTATCAATTTAAGTCATAATATCCACGTTTGGCAAATTGACATCAGAAATGAACAAGATAAACTCTGCTGCGTTTCACGATTAACGCTTTCTATTATTAGTTTATGAATACAACAAAAAAAATTGGTGTTATTTTAGCCAATTTAGGCACACCTGATGAGCCCACCCCCTCCGCCATTTCCCGTTATTTATGGGCTTTTTTAACCGATCCCCGTGTTGTGGATTTACCACGTTGGAAATGGTGGCCTTTACTTAAAATAATGATTCTGCCGGCTCGTTCCAAACGTGTTGCAAAGAATTATCAAGCGATTTGGACGAAGCAAGGCTCTCCCTTGCTTGCCATTACTCAACAGCAACAAGCGGCATTACAAACCTATCTGACCGAACAAAATATCCACGCTCAAGTAGAAATTGCGATGACTTACGGCAATCCGTCTATGCAAAGTGCGGTTGAAAAATTAGTTGAAAGTCAGGTAGAAAAAATCATTGTGCTACCGCTTTATCCGCAATATTCCAGTACAACTACAGGGGCGTTGTTCGATGTTTTCGCCAATGCTCTAAAAAATGTGCGGCACATTCCCCCGTTTGAATTTATTCATTCTTACCATTTGGATGAGAACTATCTCAACGCCTTAGTCGATTCAATCAAAGTGCGGTTAAAACCTGATGAGTTTTTATTATTTTCCTATCACGGTATTCCATTGAGCTATGAAAAGCGTGGCGATTATTATCGTGAGCATTGTAAACAAACCACTATTGCCGTAGTGGATAAGCTCGGTTTAACGGAAAATCAATGGGGAATGACTTTTCAATCACGCTTTGGACGTGAAGAATGGTTACAACCCTATACGGATGAATTTTTAATCTCCGCCGCGTCCCAAGGAATTAAAAAAATGGCGGTCGTTTGCCCCGGTTTTTCCGTAGATTGTTTGGAAACGATTGAAGAAATCGATGAAGAAAATCGTGAAAATTTCCTTCATCACGGTGGCGAATCTTACCAATATATTCCAGCATTAAATGCCGATCCTGCTCATATTGAGATGATGGGAAAATTAATTTTACAAAAAATGTCATAAAAAAAGCGTGGATGTGATTCCACGCTTTTTTTTAATTCACTTCCACAAAAATGGCTTTTCCCGGTTCTCTCTCTTTCAGTATGCCTACTTCATAAATCTCAATGCCGGCTTGTTGTGCCATTGCCAATATTTCCGCCTCGCTTTCAGGTGTGACCGCCACCAATAAGCCTCCTGAAGTTTGCGGATCGCACAACACGGCTTTTTGATAATCCGTCAGCGTACCGATTTTGTGTCCGTAACTGTCAAAATTTCGGCTTGTTCCGCCCGGTACGCAACCTTCTGCAATATATTCCGGCACGCCCTCTAAGGTTTTGATGTTGTCAAAAAACACCACCGCATTAAGATTTGAGCCTTCACAGATTTCGGTTAAATGCCCTAATAGCCCAAAACCGGTAACATCCGTCATTGCCGTCACGCCCTCAAGCTCGGAAAAGCGACTGCCGATACTGTTCATTTGGCACATCACTTGCGTTGCCAAGCCTTGATGTTCAGGTTTTAACTTGCCTTTTTTCTCTGCCGTTGTCAGTACACCAATGCCCAAGGGTTTGGTTAAATAAAGTTTGCACCCCGCTTGAGCCGAGGCATTACGTTTTACTTTTTCCGTATTTATCACACCCGTTACCGCCAAACCGAAAATAGGCTCAGGTGCATCAATGGAATGACCGCCTGCAAGGGAAATTCCCGCTTGATGACAGGCAAAACGCCCCCCCTCCACAATTTTCTGTGCCACTTCAGGCGGTAACTTATTGATAGGGAAGCCTAAAATCGCAATCGCCATAATCGGTTCACCGCCCATTGCGAAAATATCACTAATGGCATTGGTGGCGGCAATGCGACCAAAATCGAAAGGATCGTCCACAATCGGCATAAAGAAATCCGTGGTACTGATAATTGCAGTACCATTGCCTAAATCATATACCGCCGCATCATCTGCGGTGTCATTCCCCACCAACAAATGGGGATCAACAAAATGTTCAAGCCGGGTTTGTAAAATTGTCCCTAACACCTTAGGCGAAATTTTACAGCCTCAACCTGCACCGTGACTGTATTGTGTCAAACGAATTTCATCGCTCATACTTATTCCTTATGATAAATCGGTGGCAAATTATACTCTTTTTAAAGCAAAAGTGCGGTCAAAAACGTAAATGTTTTTGTTATACTGCCGAAACGCATTAATTTATCCGAATTTCTCATCTAAACAGCAATGAAACATAAACGTCCTACTCTGCAAGATATAGCCGATCACCTTGGCATTACCAAAATGACCGTAAGCCGCTATCTGCGTCAGCCAAACTCGGTCGCACAAGAAACTCAACAACGTATTGCTGCTGCGATTGAACAATTCGGTTACATTCCAAACCGTGCACCAGAAATTCTTTCTAATGCAAAAAGTAAAGCTATTGGTGTTCTACTCCCCTCCCTCACCAATCAAGTTTTTGCTGATGTTTTGAAAGGCATTGAACTGATTGCTGATCAAGCAGGCTATCAAACAATGCTCGCCCACTATGGTTATAGTGCGAAAAAAGAAGAAGAGCGAATTGAAAGCCTACTTTCTTATAATGTTGACGGCTTAATTTTGTCGGAAAATTATCATTCGCTACGCACTCTCAAAATGATTGAAATTGCTAATATTCCTGTCATTGAAATTATGGATAGTACACAAAAAGGTATTCAACAGGTGATAGGTTTTGACAACGTTGCAGCAGCACAAGCAATGGTAGAAACAATGATTCTGCGAGACTATAAAAATATTGTGTACTTCACGGCACGAATGGACAAACGGACTCAACTCAAAATGCAGGGCTACGATCAGGCAATGAAAAAATATGGGCTTGAGCCTTACAGCTTAATCACCGAAGCCTCCTCCTCTTTCACCTTGGGGGCAAAACAACTGCGAGATATTCTAGAAAAACGCCCTGAAACCAATGGTATTTTTTGCACTAATGACGACTTGGCGATTGGGGCACTTTTTGAATGCCAACGCTTAGGCATTGATGTGCCAAAGCAAATTGCCATTGCAGGATTTCACGGCCACGACGTGAGCTTTTCCGTTACACCTCAACTTGCCACTGTTATCACGCCACGTTTAGAAATCGGCAAACGTGCGGCACAAGAACTCTTGGCAAGGTTAAATGGTGAACCCATTACGGAAAAAATGATTGATCTCGGTTTTAACATTCATCTTGGCGAAAGCCTATAAAAAAGTGCGGTGTAAATTACCGCACTTTTTGGGCATTATAGAAAGGGTTTTAATGCGCTAATACAACGCTCCACCACCTCTTCAAAACTGCCGTTAATATCAATATGAATCACATCAGGTTCATCAGCATCTGGCACTTCCAAGGTGTCAAATTGACTTTTTAACATTGCTGTTTTCATATAATGCCCTTTGCGTTGTTTCATTCGTTCAAGCACCAATTCAAAAGAACCAGCCAAAAATAAAAACTTCATCTGCTGATTGCCATCACGAATTAGATCACGGTATTTTCTCTTCAACGCAGAACAAACAATAATGCCCACTTCTGTTTTACGCTCAAGGCTGAACGCGGCATCACGGATTCGTTCCAACCAAGGCGCACGATCTTCATCATTGAGTGGCTGCCCTTCCCCCATTTTAATGATATTGGCACGAGGGTGAAGATCATCACCGTCAATCAATTTAATTCCTAAGCGATGAGCAATTTCCGTTCCCACAGAAGTTTTTCCTGTACTTGAAACCCCCATTAAAATAAAACTTTTTCCAATTTGTTTGCTGTGGCTCATTCGCTCTCTCCTAAAATTTTTATTTACCATACCTTAAATTCAGCAAAAATGTTACCAGTAACAATTTATTTTGTGATCAAGATCACGAAATAAATTTAATAAAAAACAACTAAAATTTTATTTAAAAAAATAATGTGAGATAGATCACAAATTTAGCAAGCAATCGTTTACCTATCAGAAAATTAAATGTATGTTACCAGTAACATTTATGCTTATTTATTAAAGGAGAAGATATGAAAATCAAAACATTATCTTGTGTAGTAAAGGGAGCAAAAGATCTTGATATCATTGAACGCGATATACAATACGATGAGAATGATCAGCAAAAAACACTTGTTCAAATCACTCGTGGTGGAATTTGTGGTTCAGACTTACATTATTATCAACACGGGAAAGTAGGAAACTTCTCAGTTAAACATCCTATGATTTTAGGGCACGAAGTTATTGGTAAAGTGGTTAAAACAAATGATCCAAGATTAAAAACCGGTCAAAAAGTAGCGATTAATCCAAGTAAACCCTGCAATACCTGTAAATATTGTTTATCTGGCGAAAGTAATCAATGCGAAACCATGCGTTTCTTTGGTAGTGCTATGTATAACCCTCATGTAGAGGGTGGATTTACACAATATAAAATTGTAGACAATAGTCAATGCATTAGTTATTCGGAAAATGCAAAAGATGAAATTATGGTCTTTGCAGAACCGCTTGCTGTAACCATTCATGCGACAAAACAAGGCGGTAATCTTGAAGGTAAAAAAGTATTTATTTCCGGCGTAGGCCCTATTGGATGCCTGACTGTTGCAGCCGTAAAAACACTAGGCGCGAAAGAAATCGTCTGCACCGATATTAGCCAACGTTGTTTAGATTTAGCTTTAGAAATGGGAGCAACAAAAGTGCTAAAGGCTGATGATGATTTTTCAGAATATGTGCAACATAAAGGGGAATTTGATGTTGCCTTTGAAGCCTCCGGACATCCATCTTCTATTGAACGCTGCTTAGAAGTAACAAAAGCCAAAGGTACTATCGTCCAAATTGGCATGGGAGGCAATATCCCTCATTTTCCTGTTATGACATTGATTGCCAAAGAAATTAACTGGAAAGGTTCATTCCGCTTTATTGAAGAATTCAATACCGCTGTAGATTGGCTATCAACAAATAAAGTCAATCCATTACCATTATTATCTGCCGAGTTTTCATTCCGAGATTTCCAAAAAGCATTAGATGTTGCAGGAAATAAAAATGAAATTTCCAAAGTACAACTCACTTTTTAAAATTCAGGAGAATGACAATGGAAAACCTATTTTCTGTAAAAGATAAAAATATTCTTATAACCGGTTCTACAAGAGGAATTGGATATTTATTAGCAAAAGGATTAGCAAAACAAGGCGCTAAAATTATCATTAATGGCACAAAAAAAGACGTGGTTGAAAAAGTTGCTAAAGAGTTTAACGATAACGGATTCACTGCATATCCCGTTTCTTTCGATGTGACCGATACTCAAGCCGTTCATCAGGCAATTGATTACATTGAACAAAATATCGGTCAAATTGATGTATTAATTAACAATGCCGGTATTCAACGCCGTTATCCATTCTGTGAATTTCCGGAACAAGATTTTGATGACATCATCAAAGTGAATCAAAAAGCAGTTTTCATTATTTCTCAAGCTGTCGCGCGTTATATGGTTCAACGTAAAAAAGGGAAAATTATTAATATTGGATCAATGCAAAGCGAATTAGGGCGAGATACCATCACGCCATATGCGGCCTCAAAAGGTGCAGTAAAAATGCTAACTCGCGGAATGTGTGTAGAACTCGCTCGCTATAACATTCAAGTCAACGGTATTGCTCCCGGATATTTTGCAACAGAATTAACAAAACCATTAGTAGAAAATAAAGAATTTACAGAATGGCTATGCAAAAGAACACCAGCCGCACGCTGGGGTAACCCCGAAGAATTAATTGGTTCGGCAATATTTCTTTCATCAAAAGCATCTGATTTTGTTAATGGACATTTGCTTTTTGTTGACGGCGGTATGCTTGCAGCCGTTTAAAACATGACATCCAAACTAAGGTAAACAATTATGTTAATTTTCATCCTCATCGCATCAATAGCGCTACTGTTACTATTGATCATCAAATTTAATGTCCATGCATTCGTAGCTCTCACCATTGTTAGCTTACTCACAGCAATCGCAACGGGTATTCCTGTTGATAAAATATTACCGACACTTCTGACCGGTTTTGGAAATACTTTAGCCTCAGTCGCATTATTAGTAGGCTTGGGCGCAATGATTGGTAGATTACTTGAAATTACAGGGGGAGCTAAAGTATTAGCCGATACACTCATCAATAAATTTGGTGAAAAAAGAGCACCTTTTGCTTTGGGCGTGGCTTCTCTTTTATTTGGTTTTCCAATCTTCTTCGATGCCGGATTGGTGGTCATGCTACCGATTATATTTAGTGTAGCAAAACAGTTTGGTGGTTCTTTATTTAAATATGCATTTCCTGCAGCCGGTGCATTCGCTGTCACACATGCATTTTTACCTCCCCATCCTGGTCCAGTAGCTTCTGGAGAATTACTCGGTGCAAACATTGGTTTATTAACCATAATTGGCGTAATTATAGCCATTCCAACCTGGTACTTTGCGGCTTATTTATACGGCACATATTTAGGCAAAAAATTTCACCTTGAATTACCTAAATCCTTCTTAAATGTCGCACCGATAAACGAAACAACATTAAACCCACCAAGTTTCAAAAAAGTCATGTTCATTCTGCTGTTGCCACTTTGCCTCATTATGTTAGATACCGTACTACATACGTTAAGCGTAACCAAAGTAGTCGATAGCTCCGTACTCTGGGTTCAAAGTTTACGCTTATTAGGTAAAACACCGGTTGCATTATTAATCACATTACTTGTTTCAATTGTCCTATTAAAAGATCAAAGAAGCTACGAACAAATTGAAAAAATCTGTGACAACGCATTAGGTCCAATTTGTGCAATCGTGTTAGTTACAGGAGCGGGCGGTATGTTTGGTGGTGTCCTACGTACAAGTGGCATTGGCGATCAATTAGCCTCAATGTTATCAGATACCGGTATGCCCATCATTGTTGCCGCCTTTGTCATATCAAGTGCTCTACGTGTAGCCCAAGGCTCCGCAACCGTTGCAATCACAACAACATCTGCGCTCATCGCACCAACCGTTGCCGCAACAACGGGATTAAGCCAATTCGATCTTTGCTTCATTGTCATTTCTATTGCTTCCGGTGCAACAGTGTTAGCCCATGTGAATGATAGTGGTTTCTGGCTAGTCAGCCGTTTCTTAGAAATTGATACTAAAACAATGTTCAAGACTTGGACGGTACAAGAAACATTAATCGGCTTAGTTGGCTTTGCTTTCTCTCTTATCGGCAGCATCATTCTCTAACAAACCAAAGTGCGGTCAATTTTCAAAATATTTCTAAAATTGACCGCACTTTGCTAAAATCAGCCATTCTTTTTTTCCAAGCAAGGATAAACAATGACTGATTTGTCTTTTATTGTTGAGATTAACGAGCAAAATCTCACCGAAATCCTACAACAATCCCTTGAAAAACCGCTTGTTCTCAATTTTTATGCACCAAGCCATCAAGAATCCGCCGATTTTCTCAATACGCTTGAAGGTGTGGCGGAACAATACCAAGGTCAGTTTATTCTCGGTAAGGTAAACTGTGAAACAGAGCAAATGATCGCCGCACAGTTTCGGATTCAAACCTTACCAACTACCTATTTGTTCAAAGAAGCACAAGCTCTCGATGCGTTCCCCGGCGCGCTTGAACACACCTCATTAATGCAACGTTTAAGCGTGATTTTACCCAAAGAGGAAGAATTAAAATTCCAACAAGCTTTGGATTTCTTGCAAGTGGAAAATTATGATGCGGCATTGCCATTATTAAAAGAGGCGTGGGATATCTCCGTCTCCGATAAGAAAAACAGCGACATCGCCCTACTTTATGCGGAAACCTATATTGCGATGAAGAAAACCGAACCGGCACAAGACATTTTAAATCAGATTCCGCTGCAAGATCGTGATAGCCGTTGGCAAGGATTACAAGCTCAAATTGAATTATTAATTCAAGCTGCCGACACACCGGAAATTCAACAGTTGCAGGAAGATTTCGCCAAAAACCCAACAACTGAGATCGCGATAAAACTTGCGGTGCAATTACACCAAGCCAATCGCAACGAAGAAGCGCTCACCCTCCTTTTTGGTATTTTAAAAACGGATTTAAACGCACAAAATGGTGAAGTGAAACAACAGTTTTTATCGATTCTTAGTGCAATGGGTAATGCCGATCCGCTCACAAATAAATTTCGCCGATTGCTTTATTCGTTACTTTATTAATTGCGTAAAAATATGCAAACGAAATAACGTGATGGGTACGGACACCACGCTTGGTGTCCATAATATTATCCCATTGGATTTTTATCGGACGCCGGCGTGGTGTCCCCACTTTTTACTAGGATAATCCATTGTGCAATCGGCACATAACATCAAAATTCATACTCATAAGGATATTTTATGTCAGACGTTAAACACGCAAAACTTTTAATTTTAGGCTCCGGCCCTGCCGGTTATACAGCGGCAATTTATGCGGCTCGTGCCAATTTAAAACCGGTGTTGGTTACCGGTTTACAACAAGGCGGACAGCTCACCACCACCGATGAAATTGAAAACTGGCCGGGGGATTTTGGTGAAACGACCGGTTCAGGCTTAATGCAACGTATGTTGCAACACGCCGAAAAATTTGATACGGAAATCGTGTTTGATCATATTAACCGTGTGGATCTCTCTTCCCGTCCGTTTAAACTTTATGGTGATGTGCAAAATTTCACCTGCGATGCATTGATTATCGCAACCGGCGCATCAGCACGTTATTTAGGTTTACCTTCGGAAGAAAGCTATAAAGGTCGTGGTGTTTCTGCCTGCGCAACCTGTGACGGTTTTTTCTATCGCAATAAACCTGTAGCGGTGATCGGCGGCGGCAACACGGCGGTGGAAGAAGCCCTTTATTTGGCAAACATTGCAAGCGAAGTCCATTTAATTCACCGCCGTGACAGCTTCCGAGCCGAAAAAATCCTGATCGACCGTTTATACAAAAAAGTGGAAGAAGGAAAAATTGTCCTCCATACCGACCGCACTTTAGATGAAGTATTGGGCGATAATATGGGTGTAACAGGCTTGCGTTTAGAAAATACCAAAACAGGCGAAAAAGAAGAATTAAATCTTGAAGGGTTATTTGTCGCCATTGGTCATTCGCCAAATACCCAAATTTTTGAAGGTCAGCTTGAACTTAACAACGGCTATATTGTGGTGAAGTCAGGGCTTGAAGGCAATGCTACCGCCACGTCCGTAGAAGGTGTATTCGCCGCCGGTGATGTAATGGATCATAACTATCGCCAAGCTATCACCTCTGCCGGAACAGGTTGTATGGCAGCATTGGATGCCGAACGTTTCTTAGAAGCACAGGAATAATCCCTCGCCAACGCTCCCCTCTTTTAACCAAGAGGGGGCATTTTTAGATGATAACCAATAAAAATAATGGACAAAATTCGCCAAAAATATCTGCAAAAATGGCTTCGTGCGCAACAACACCCCATCAAAAAATTAATGCACGCCAATATTGCGCTTGCCGCACTTTCGGCACTTATTCTTGTGGTGCAAACCTATTTTCTCGCCACATTGCTTGATAAACTGATTATGCAAAATGTACCGAGGGATGAACTTATTCCCTATTTTCTCGGTTTAATGCTCTGTTTTACTTTGCGGGCAACAATATTATGGGGGCGTGAAAAAATTGGTTTTGAAAGTGGCAAACGGCTACGTAGTCATATTCGCCAACAAATTCTCGAAAAAATTCATCTGGTCGGCCCTGCCACTATCAATCAAAAACCTGCCGGTAGCTGGGCAAGTATAATGTTGGAGCAAGTAGAAAATCTGCATAATTTCTACGCCCGTTTTCTACCGCAACAAAGCCTTTCCGTCATTGTGCCGGTGGTGATTTTAATTGCCGTGTTTCCATTAAATTGGGCTGCAGGCTTAATTTTAATGCTCACCGCCCCCCTCGTGCCGATTTTTATGATGTTGGTCGGTATGGTGGCGGCAGACAGCAGCCAAAAAAATATGGAAACCCTCTCCCGCCTCAGCGCACAATTTTTAGATCGTCTGCAAGGTCTTGAAACCTTACGCCTTTTTAACCGCACTTTAGAACAAACCCAACACATTGAAAACGCAACGGAAGATTTTCGTGAAACCACAATGGATGTATTAAAACTGGCGTTTTTATCCTCTGCCGTGTTGGAATTTTTCACTTCAGTTTCTATTGCCTTAATGGCGGTTTATTTCGGCTTCAGTTACTTAGGACAAATTGAATTTGGCACTTATAATGCTTCACTAACACTCTTTACCGGCTTTTTCTGCCTGATTCTTGCCCCCGAATTTTACCAACCTCTACGCGATCTCGGTGCTTACTATCACGATCGTGCGGCAGGTATTGGCGCGGCAGAAGCCATTGTGGATTTTTTAGAAACGGATTATCGCTCGATGAATCAAGGCGAACGCGATCTTCCTCTTGAAAGTGCGGTTGAAATTTCAGCCGAAAATCTTGTGGTGCTTTCCCCTCAGGGTATCGCCCTCACTCAGCCTTTAACCTTCCATATTCCGGCAAATCACAACATTGCTTTAGTGGGGCAAAGCGGTGCGGGCAAAACCTCACTAATCAATGCTATTTTAGGCTTTTTGCCCTATGAGGGTTCACTCAAAATTAACGGACAAGAATTGCGTGAAAGCAATCTGACGAATTGGCGAAAACAAATTGCGTGGGTGGGACAAAATCCGTTGCTATTACAGGGGACAATTCGGGAAAATTTATTACTTGGCGATATTCAAACCGGCGAGGATGAAATTAATCGTGCGTTAAGCCTTGCTCAAGCCAAAGAATTTACCGATAAACTTGGGCTTTCTTATGAAATTAAAGACGGTGGTTTAGGGATTTCCCTAGGACAAGCACAACGCCTCGCCATTGCACGGGCGTTGTTGCATAACAAAGGAAAATTACTCTTACTTGACGAACCCACCGCCAGCCTTGATGCTCAATCGGAAAATCTGGTTTTACAGGCTTTAAGTGAAATGAGCTGCTATCAAACAACCTTGATGATTACCCATCGTATTGAAGATCTCAAACAATGCGATCAAATTTTTGTGATGCAACAAGGCAAAATTGTGCAACAAGGTGATTTTTCACAACTTAAAAATAAAGGCTTTTTTGCCGAACTCCTCGCCCAACGAAAACAGGACATTCAATAATGCGCGCGTTACGACCTTTTATCGGTTTATTCAAATTTGTGAAATTGCCCCTAGTTTTAGGCTTAGTATTGATGATATTAGGACTGGCTTCCAGTATGGGCTTGCTCACACTCTCCGGCTGGTTTTTAGCGGCAACCGCCATTGCTGGACTCGGCACATTATTTAACTTTTTCTATCCTTCCGCCAGTGTGCGTGGTTTGGCTGTGGGACGAACAATTACACGTTATTTTGAAAAAATCATCACCCACGATGCCACTTTCCGCATTTTGGCAAAATTACGTGTACAAGTGTTTGAAAAAATCATTCCTTTAAGCCCTGCCGTATTAAGCCGTTATCGCAACAGTGATTTATTAAACCGCTTAGTTTCCGATGTGGATACCCTTGATAGCCTCTATTTACGCCTGCTTGCCCCATTCCTTACGGCAATTTTTGTCATTGTGGCAATGACTCTTGGCTTGAGCTTTATCAATCCCCCTCTCGCCCTTGGTTTAGGCGGATTTCTACTTGTATCCTTAATCCTGATTCCAACCTTTTTCTATCGTTTAGGGCAACAATTCGGTAAATCGTTAATTCAATCACGTGCGGCTTACCGCTCACAATTTTTGGAATTTATCCAAGCCCAAGCTGAACTTGTACTCTTTAATGCCGAGGATAAAATTAAAGCCAAAATGATGGCAACCGAAAAAAACTGGTTAGAAAATCAAGCAAAAGAAGCAAAACTAAGCGGATTTTCAACCGCACTTGTGATGTTCTTAAACGGCTTGCTCGTTTGTGCAATGCTATGGTTTAGCAGCCGTGCCGATTTGGGAACGGATGAATATCATACTGCCTTTATCGCCTTATTTACCTTTGCGGCGTTGGCGGCATTTGAAATCATCACACCATTGGGTGCCGCCTTTTTACATATTGGACAAGTCATTGCGGCGGCAGAACGGGTAACGGATATTATTGAACAAAAACCCTTAGTGGCGTTTAAGGGGGATACCAAATTTGAAGCCAAAGTGCGGTTAATTTCTGCCAAGAATTTGAATTTTACTTACCCGGGACGAGAAAATCCCGCCTTGGAGAACCTCACACTTCACATTGAGCAAGGACAAAAAATCGCCCTTCTTGGCAAAACCGGCAGTGGAAAATCCACCTTACTTCAACTTTTGGTGCGTAATTATGATGTCAATCAGGGCGAACTTTTACTTGCCGAAAAACCAATTTCTGCTTATGGCGAACAAACCTTACGTGAACAATTTTGTTTTTTAACCCAACGTGTTCACGTATTCAGCGATACTTTACGTCAAAATTTACAGTTTGCCGATAACCACCCCATTTCCGATGAAAAAATGACAGCTGTGCTAAATCAGGTGGGATTAGGGAAATTATTAGATCAAGAACAAGGATTGGATCTTTGGCTTGGCGATGGTGGTCGCCCCCTTTCCGGCGGAGAGCAACGCCGTTTAGGACTTGCACGTATTTTATTAAATAACGCCCCCATTTTATTATTGGACGAGCCAACCGAAGGGCTTGATCGTGAAACGGAACGCCAAATTTTACGTTTAATTTTACAACACGCAGAAAATAAAACACTGATGATGGTGACCCACCGTTTAACCGCTATTGAACAATTTGACAATATTTGCGTCATTGATGAAGGAAAACTGATCGAACAAGGCAATTATGAAACCTTGATAGCAAAAGAGAACGGATTCTTTAAACGATTGGTTGAACGAGTATAGAAAGGAAGTTGGGCGGAAACCTCCCCAGCTTCTTCTCGGCACACAGCACTTCCGACTTTGGCTGCTTTCTTCCGAACCTGACCGAGTAAACCGGACACCGTTGCGAGAGACCGAGAAGGTTTCCATTGATACCGCAAAATGCGATTGGCGCGTATTATGCAAGAATTGGCTCAGCATTGCAAAGGTTAATTGTAAAGTGCGGTCAATTTTGATGAGAATTTAAACTAAATCAGCGACATGTGCCTGCTTGTCGTTTTACCATACTTAAAAGAAATGAACATAGCACTAAGAAAAGTCGGTAACAGCATGATAAAAATGGATTCCCCCCTCCGCAAGCGGAGAGCAGGAAAAGATATTTTGAAATTGTCATCTTTACACTCTCTACAAATGGAGAGAAAAAAATATTTTGAGGTAGTTATCTTCGCCCCCAAATAGACAATCTAATAACGATCTTTATAGCTATCTTAAAGACGGACGGTACAATTTAATAAATTCTTTACATCACTCTCCAAATAAGGAGCAAACATGAACTACCTCCAATACTATCCCACAGATGTTGTAAATGGCGAAGGCACGCGTTGTACGTTATTTGTCAGTGGTTGTACACACGGTTGCAAAGGTTGCTACAACCAAAAAAGTTGGTCATTCAGTGCCGGGGTACCTTTTGATGAAGCAATGGAACAACAAATCATTAATGATTTAAAAGATACCCGAATCAAACGCCAAGGATTAACCCTTTCCGGCGGAGATCCACTCCACCCTCGCAACGTAGAAACGCTTCTACCTTTTGTACAACGTCTCAAACGCGAATGCCCTGATAAAGATATTTGGGTATGGACAGGCTATAAATTAGATGAACTTGGTGAACAACAACGAGCTATGTTACCCTACATTGATGTGCTTATTGACGGTAAATTTATTCAAGAACTTGCTGATCCTAGCCTGATCTGGCGAGGTTCGGCAAATCAAGTGATTTATCGATTTAAGATTTAGCAAATAAAGTAACGCTCTCTTCCCAAATTATCTGCTCAATGAATGACGCTGATTCATCCCTCAACGTGCATAGCGCTTTGAAACTTTCTGCGATTCGCTCAGGGCGATTCGGTTGCCCTTGAAAACCGAATACCGGCATATCGGGACTATCGGTTTCCAACACCAACGCCTCTAACGGTAATTTAGCAATCGCTTGACGGGTTTTATTGGCACGTTCATAAGTAATGGTACCGCCCACGCCAATTTTATAACCAAGGTCCACAAAGCGTTTGGCTTGCTCATAACTTCCGGCAAAACCGTGAATTACACCACACTTTGCGGGAGAAATACGTTTCAAAAAGGTAAAAATTTGATCGTGTGATTTTCGGCTGTGAATATTTACCGATAAATTGAACTGCTTCGCCAAATAAAGCTGGCTTTCAAAAAAATGGCATTGTTTTTTCCAAAGTTCCTCACTCAGCAAATCAGGAATTGCACGCTCTAAGCCAATCTCCGCCACCGCCGTACAGTTTTTATCACGGTGCGCTAAGGCCTGTTCTAACAACATCAAATCATCTTCCAAATGTTCTTTGATATAAAGCGGGTGCAGCCCCAAGCCATAATATAAATTTTGCGGATAAAGTGCGGTCATTTTTTGAATCGTTTTAAAATCCCGCTGCAACACGGCAACAATAAGTATTTTTTCCACCCCTGCCTGCTTCGCATTTTCCATTAATTGCGAAAGTGGCTCACCGGTGAATTGCTGAAGGTAATCAAGATGTGTGTGTGTGTCGAAAAAAGGCATAACATTCCCTTAGAAAAACACCCGTTTAAAACGGGTGCAAACAACTTATTATTCGTCAATAGAAACCGACTCAATCACCACATCGTCTTTCGGCACATCTTGGTGGAAACCTTTGTTGCCGGTTTTAACACCTTTGATTTTATCCACAACGTCCATTCCTTCCACCACTTCACCAAATACGGCATAACCCCATTCTTGCAACACTTCTTTACCAAACATTTCTTTTGAACGGTAATCGAGGAAATTGTTATCCGCAACATTAATGAAAAATTGCGAACTGGCAGAATGTGGATCAGAAGTGCGAGCCATTGCAATGGTGCCACGTTTGTTGCTTAGGCGGTTATTGGCTTCATTTTTAATCGGGGCTTTGGTCGCTTTTTCACGCATACCGCTTTCCATTCCACCGCCTTGAATCATAAAACCATCAATAACGCGATGAAAAATTGTGTTATTATAAAAACCCTCTTTACAGTAATTTAAAAAATTTTCTGCCGTTATCGGTGCTTTATCAAAATCTAATTTAATTTTAATATCGCCAAAATTTGTGTGTAACGTAACCATTTTGTTTTCCTTTCGTAAAATAAAGGGCAGTATTATTTCACAATCACGGCAAAAGTGCTATAAAGTGCGGTCGGTTTTCCAAATGTTTTACCAGTTTTAAGTCGAGTTCAAAATGCTAAAAATCTTTAATACCCTCACCCGAGAAAAAGAAATTTTTAAACCTATCCACGAAAATAATGTGGGAATGTATGTGTGTGGCGTAACCGTTTATGATCTATGCCATATCGGACACGGACGCACTTTTGTATCCTTTGATGTAATCGCCCGTTATTTACGTTATTTGGGCTACAACTTAACCTATGTGCGCAACATTACTGATGTGGACGATAAAATCATCAAACGTGCGTTGGAAAATAAAGAAACCTGCGATCAATTAGTGGATCGTATGGTGGCGGAAATGCACAAAGATTTTACGGCATTGAATGTGCTGCCACCTGATTTTGAACCCCGTGCAACCCATCATATTGCTGAAATTATCGAAATTGTTGAACTGCTTATCAAACGTGGACACGCTTATGTGGCTGATAACGGCGATGTGATGTTTGATGTGGAAAGTTTTAAAGAATACGGCAAATTATCACGCCAAGATTTGGCACAACTCCAAGCCGGCGCACGGATTGAAATCAATGAAATCAAAAAAAATCCAATGGATTTTGTGCTATGGAAAATGTCTAAACCAAACGAACCAAGTTGGGATTCCCCTTGGGGAGCCGGTCGCCCGGGCTGGCATATTGAATGTTCCGCAATGAATAGCAAGCAATTAGGCAATCATTTTGATATTCACGGTGGCGGTTCGGATTTAATGTTCCCACACCACGAAAATGAAATTGCCCAATCTTGTTGCGCCCACGATGGTGAATACGTCAATTACTGGATTCACTCGGGTATGATTATGGTAGATAAAGAAAAAATGTCGAAATCCCTTGGCAATTTCTTCACCATTCGTGATGTATTAAGCCATTACAATGCAGAAACCGTGCGTTATTTCTTACTCACCGCCCACTACCGTAGTCAACTCAATTACAGCGAAGAAAACCTCAATCTTGCACAACAAGCCTTAGAACGCTTATACACGGCATTGCGGGGAACAGATAAAAGTGCGGTCACTTTTGGCGGCGAAAATTTTGTTGAAGCATTTCGTGAGGCGATGGATGATGATTTCAACACACCAAACGCCCTTTCAGTGTTATTTGAAATGACACGAGAGTTAAACAAACTTAAAACTGAAGATATGCCAAAAGCCAATGGCTTAGCCGCACGTTTGCGTGAACTTGGCAGTATTTTAGGTTTGCTTGAAAGTGATCCGGAAACCTTTTTACAAGCCGGTTCTGACGATAGCGAAGTTGCAAAAATTGAAGCCTTAATCAAACAACGCAACGAAGCCCGAGCAGCCAAAGATTGGGCAACCGCCGATGCAGCACGTAATGAACTCACCGCAATGGGAATCATATTAGAAGACGGAGCAAACGGCACAACTTGGCGTAAGCAATAACCTTAAACAAAAAGAGCGGTCAAAATTGACCGCTCTTTTTATCTTTTCCGATACTATGTCGAATATAAGGACGCTAAGTGCGTCCCTACTTTTTCTTGTACATAATGGAAATAATACTGAAAAATTGCAATTAATCAGTGTTATTTAATCATTACGCTAATGCCCCTGTCGCAGCGCCTAAGATACCGATCACAAAGAAGCCTACGATAATCCAAAGTGCATTAACGCGGTTACGTAATAACCACATACAGGCAAACGTTAATAATAATGGCAATAACCCCGGCATTAAGCTATCAAGGATTTGCTGTACGGTAGTGGTTTGTTCTGTGCCGTCTTGCATTTGAATGGTTGAAACCACCAATGGAACATTAATGCTTGTCCATTTCTGAACCAATGCCCCCATAATAAACAAACCGAGAATCGATGCCCCTTCGGTCAATTTTTGCAACAAGCCGCCACTCATATCCTGCACCACATTCAACCCTTTTTTGTAGCCATAAATAACGCCGTAATAACGGGTGGCTAAACGCACAAGGTTAAATAAGATGAAGAATAAAATCGGGCCAAGAATTGATCCGTTTAAAGCAATCCCTGCACCCAGTGCGGCAAATACAGGACGCACCGTTCCCCAGAAAATCGGATCGCCCACACCGGCAAGTGGCCCCATTAAACCGACTTTGATCCCGTTAATAGCAGCATTATCAATTTCTTTACCATTCGCACGTTCTTCTTCCATCGCAATGGTGACACCAAGCACCGGAGCTGCCACAAATGGTTGGGTATTAAAAAATTCCAAGTGACGTTTAATCGCGTCTTTACGTTCTTGTGAAGCGGGATCAGGATATAAACGTTTAATCACCGGTGTCATTGAATAGGCAAAGCCTAAGCCTTGCATACGCTCGAAGTTCCACGAACCTTGGAATAAATTTGAACGGCGAACCACCGCATTCAAATCACCTTGTGTTACTTTTTTTGTTATTTCTTGAGTTTCATTCGTCATAATAAATTCCTTCTTAGTCTAAGCGATTATCTAAGCCGTTATCGGATGATTGTGCCATAACCACTTGTTGGCTTTTGTTGTATTTCGGATGTAACTGAATATAAAGCACGGCCATAATTGCGCCTAAAACACCAAGTGCAACAAGGTTAAAATCCGTATAACCGGCAATCACAAAACCTGCATAGAAGAAAGGCATTAAGTGACCGGCACGCATCATATTGATCACCATCGCATAACCCACAACGGCAATAAAGCCACCTGCAATTTTAAGCCCGGTTGTCACCACCGGTGGAATCGCATTTAACATTGTTTGAACCACATCCGTCCCCGCCGTTAATGTAACGATAAGTGCCGGAATGGCGATACGCATTACT
Organism: Rodentibacter myodis; assembly: GCF_001999305.1. Classification (GTDB taxonomy): domain Bacteria; phylum Pseudomonadota; class Gammaproteobacteria; order Enterobacterales; family Pasteurellaceae; genus Rodentibacter; species Rodentibacter myodis. The sequence goes on from NZ_MLHQ01000007.1 coordinate 50,033, forward strand.
TGAAGCATTAACGCACCACGATGTAGCCAATCCAAACGGGTTAAACTGCCGTCCTCAATGGATTTATCCGCCGCGTGTTGAAAGCCAACGGTGATGGCACGCACTACGTAAGTCAATACTTGACCTGCTGCGGCAAGCGGAATTGCAACGGCAATACCTGTTGCAATTTCTTGACCGCCCACAATCACAAGAATGGTTGAAACCACCGAAGCCAACGCGGCATCCGGTGCAACGGCTGCACCAATATTCATCCAACCTAATGCCATTAATTCAAGCGTACCGCCGATAATGATCGCATTGGTGATCACTTCCACCGCATTTGGCGCACCAACGGATAACGCCAAGCCAACCAATGTACAAGCAATAATTGGACGTTGGGTTTGCCATTCATCAAGAATTGATCCTGCCCCTGAAATACAAGCGGCAAGGAACACTAAAACAATTTGTAATACGGAGAGTTCCATAATAATTTTCCTTAGATTAAGTTATTTTTTTTCAATAAATCCATCATTGATTGACGGCTATCGCTCGATACTTTGCGTACTTCCAATTCAACGCCTTTGGCATCAATGGCTTTAAAGGCATCAATATCTTTTTGATCCACCGCCACAGCGTGACTTACCATTTGTTTTCCCTCTTTGTGGGAAATACCGCCAACATTAATTGAAGTGAGCGGTACACCGCCTTCAATTAATGCCAACACATCGCTTGGATTGGTAAACAACAACATCACACGATCATCGGCATATTCGGGATTGTTATAGACACGAATCATTTTCGCCACATCAACTACGTGTGCCGTCACACCTAGTGGCGCAACGCTTTTCAACATTGTGGTACGAACTTTATCTTTCGCCACATCATCATTCACCACAATAATGCGTTTGACTTTGCTTTCTTTTGTCCAAACCGTTGCGACTTGACCGTGAATCAAACGATCATCAATACGAGCCAACGCAACCGTCATACGGCGACCATCATCCACAACCTGAGTTTGTGGGTTAGGTGCTGATTGGGATTGAGATTGGGGTTGTGGTTGGGCTGCCGCTGCGACAGATTCCGCCTCTGCAGGCTGATGATTTAACGCACGAATACCGGTTGAACCGGCTTCTAACGCCACTTCAACCAATTCTTCTAACGATTCAACATCATCACGTGCCATACAGGTATTCACCAACATTGGAATATTCACGCCGGTGACAACATCCATATTGTCTTTACCTTCCTGAAAACGGTTCGCCGCATTAAACGGACTCCCACCCCACATATCAACGAGGAAAAGCACTTTATCGCAATGGGATAAACTGCCCTCTACCAACGCTTGATATTTCCCCATAATGGTTTCAGCATTTTCGCCGGGAACGAAGTCAATATAGGCTACGTCCGACTGCTCGCCGATCAACATCTCGGTTGTTTTGAGAAGTTGCTCCGCTGCAACGCCATGGGTCGCTATAATAATAGCAATACTCACGATTTACTCCTTAATTAAGATTTATGAAATTCTTTTTCAAATGAAGTGAAAATTGAAGCGGATTTTAGAGAGCTTCGCCCATATCACCAACCAACATTTCTAAAAAATTTGATCTTCATCACATTTCTTTGGTTTAACCGATTAACTCTTATGCACTTCAACCCAAACAATCCCTTCATTTTTTTCATATTTTTTGTCAATCTGTACAAAACACATCACAAACAAAAGATACAAAAAAAGCGGAAGTTTACACTTCCGCCCTCGATTACTTGGTTAAATCATTCACCAACGCAATCACCGTTTGAATATCCGTATTAGACAACTTCCCTTCTTTCACAAATTTCACCTTACCATTTTTATCTAACACAATAATCGCACTCTCTTTTGCTTTCAAACCCCAAGCATTTTTCACCGCACTTTTATCATCCAACACCACTTGGCTGTGTGGATTTTCCGTTTTCCCTTTTTCCGCACTGCTTTTAACAAACATTCCTGTTCCTACAATCGCGTCATCGGCATTAATAATGGTTGTGGTTTGATATTTTGTCGGATTAAAATGCGCGGCTTTGATCGCCTCAATCATTGCCTGATTTTTCTCTTTTGCCGCCGTTCTTCCAGCCAAATGATGTACCACTCTCACCTTCCCCACCAATGCTGAAGACGTCCAAGGCTGAAACTTCGCCGCCTTTCCGGCTAACACAATTTCGCCATATTCCGATACTTTTGTCATCGGCAGGGATTGCTCAAGTTGTAGATGATGCGCAAACGCTGTACCGGCACACAACGCTCCGAATACCATTGTCAAAATTTGTTTTTTCATTTTTGCTCCTTAAAAACGATTAAAAAAACGGCCGCACTTTTGGTACAAATGCCATTTTTTGCTATACTCGCCCGCCATTATATTTTAATTAAGAAGGAAAACCCAATGGATCAAATGCCGACTTGTCCAAAATGCCATAGCGAATATGTTTATCACGATTCCGTCAATTTTGTTTGCCCTGATTGTGGCTATGAATGGAATGGAAATGAACCTGTTGAAGCAGACGAAGATCAACTTATCGTAAAAGATAGCAATGGAAACCTGCTTGCCGATGGCGATGATGTGCTTTTGATTAAAGATTTAAAACTAAAAGGCTCATCCGAAGTCTTGAAAAAAGGCACAAAATTCAAAAATATCCGTTTAGTCAATGGCGATCACAATGTAGATTGCGGCAAAATTATGTTGAAATCCGAATTTTTGAAAAAGGCTTAATTCACAAAATAAAAAGTGCGGTCATAAAAAACATTGTTTTTATTGACCGCACTTTTGTTATCTAAATAAATTTTATCGGGTAAATTCCACCACTTCTTTCACTAAGCGACCAATTTCCCCCCAATTTTTAGCTTGAATCAATTTTTTATCGACAAACCAAGAGCCTCCACACGCCACAATATTTGGAATCGCAAGATATTCCTTAATATTCGGCAATCCAATTCCCCCTGTCGGCATAATTTGCAACTGTGAATAAGGGCCGAGTAAGGCTTTAATCATTTTCACCCCGCCCGATGCTTCGGCAGGGAAAAATTTTACGGCATTTATGCCCATTTCCAATGCGGCTTCAATCGACATCGGATTATTGACACCCGGTGTAACAGGTAAATCCAAATCTTGGCATAATTTCACAATTTTGGGATTAAAGCCCGGTGTAACAATAAAATCAGCACCACTATTTTTAGCCAAAACCACCTGTTCTGAAGTTAAAACCGTTCCCGCAGCAATTAAAAAATCGGAGCGATGACAGCGTAATAAACGAATTGCGTCCGCAGCAGCATCAGAGCGGAAAGTAATTTCCGCAACCGGTAAACCATTTTCTGCCAAAGCATCGGATAAGGGTAAAATATCTTGTGCATTATCCAAAGCAATCACAGGAACAACTTTCAATGCCCGAAGTTTTTCTATAATTTGATTGGTTGTGTATGGCATAACTTCTCCTATTTAAAATAGCCTTTGGCATTGTTAAAACAAATATCTTCAATCATTTTACTTAACAATGGCATATCATTTGGTGCTTCTCCATTTTCCACCCATTTCCCGACCATTTCACATAAAATACGGCGGAAATATTCGTGGCGGGTATAAGATAAGAAACTGCGGGAATCCGTTAACATTCCGACAAATTGACTTAATAGCCCTAATTGGGAGAGTTGTTGTAATTGGCGTTCCATTCCATCTTTTTGATCGTTAAACCACCAACCTGAACCAAACTGGATTTTTCCTGCAATACCGCCGGTTTGAAAATTACCAATCATACTGCCAATCATTTCGTTATCACGGGGATTTAGGCAATATAGAATGGTTTTAGGTAATTGATCTTGCTTGTCCATTTCATCTAATAAATGGGAAAGTGGCTCGGCATAGGTGCGATCACCAATAGAATCAAATCCACTATCGGCATCCAGTAACGCAAACATTCGGCTGTTGTTATTACGCAAAGCACCAATGTGCATTTGCATTACCCACTGACGTTTACAATATTCCGCACCCAACCATACGAGAATTGCCGTACTAAATTGAGCAATTTCTTGTTCTAAGAGCGGTTGATTTTGCAAGCGTTTTTGCAGAATGTTATCTAACACGGTTTCATCGGGAATTGGGGCAAAACGAACAATTTCCATACCATGATCCGCCGATTTACAGCCCTGTAAATCAAAATGATCCAATCGTTTTAGCAGCGCTTTTTGCAAATCGGCAAAGGTGCGAATTTCTACCTCTGAAATTTCGCCTAATTGGGCGATATATGAGTTGAATGACGGCAGTTCAATTTTGAATACTTTATCCGGACGCCAGCTCGGGACAACATCAATATTAAAACTTTCATCATTGCGAATGGATTGGTGATATTCCAAGGAATCAATGGGATCATCTGTCGTCCCTACTAATTTGACATTCATTTGTTGCATAATGCCACGGGCGGAAAATTCGGGTTGTTGCAACATTTCATTACACTGATGCCAAATTTTGTCCGCATTTTGAGGATTAAATAAGGTATTTGTGATACCAAAAGGACGGCGTAATTCTAAATGTGTCCAATGATAAATGGGGTTACCGATACAAAGCGGCACGGTGTTTGCCCAAGCCAAGTATTTCCGGTAATTGTCCGTTTTTCCTGTGATGAATTGTTCTGGCACACCTGCCGTACGCATTGCACGCCATTTGTAGTGATCGCCTTCCAACCAAATTTCGGCAAGATCATTAAATTGACGATTTTCCGCAATCTCTTTTGGATTAAGATGGCAGTGATAATCAAAAATAGGCTGGTGTTTGGCATAATCGTGATAGAGCGTTTTTGCCGTGTGGGTCGAAAGCAGAAAATCTTCATCCATAAATGGTTTCATTTTATCCTCCTAAACGCCGCTATAAGCCGAAAAGCCACCATCAACCGGTACAACAACGCCATTCACAAAACTCGCATAATTTTCGTCAATTAAGAAGAGCAATGCACCAAGCAATTCTTCCGGTTCACCAAAACGTGCCATTGGAGTATTGGTTAAAATTTTATTGGCTCGGGCAGTTGGGTTGCCTTCCGTATCGAATAATAAAGCACGGTTTTGATTGCTCACCAAAAATCCCGGTGCAATCGCATTGCAACGAATACCGACTTTTGAAAAATACACGGCAAGCCATTGGGTAAAATTGCTGATCGCCGCTTTTGCACCGGAGTAAGCCGGAATTTTAGTTAAGGGCGTGAAAGCGTTCATACTGGAAATATTGATGATATTTGCCCCGTGTTTCCCCAACATATCTTTTGCAAAGACTTGTGTGGGTAATAATGTCCCTAAGTAATTGAGATTAAAGACAAATTCAATACCTGATTTATCCAATTCAAAAAAGGTTTTGGTGCTTTCATTCAAATCAAATTGATGAAATTCGTTATCGGTCGTTGCTTTCGGATTATTGCCGCCTGCGCCATTGATTAAAATGTCGCAAGTGCCAAAATCAGCCGCAATTTGATTTCGCACATTTTTAATATCGTCAAGTTCCAACACGTTGGTTTTATAGGCTTTGGCACTGCCTCCTGCCAGATTAATTTCTTGTGCCACTTTATCTGCCGCCTCAAAATTAATATCAAGCAGGGCAATATTCGCTTTGGTATGTGCTAATTGTTTCGCAAGGAATGCACATAATACGCCCCCTGCTCCTGTAATTACGATCAATTTATTTTTAAAATTATGGTTCGCTGCAATGTTCATATTCTACTCCGTTAATTAAATTCAGATTTAAGATGAGAAGTGGCGTTTTTATCAATAATCGCCCCTTTATGTTGAATCACAATCCCTGCAATGCGATTACCCTGTCGGCAACAAATATCTAAGGTTTTGTCTTGTAAATAACCGTTTAAAAATCCGGCATTGAAGGAATCCCCTGCAGAGGTGGTATCCACAACATTTAAAACCGCTTCAGGCGTAACCTGCCCATATTGAGAAATTTGAGAATCGGAAAAAACTGCACCATTTTGACCGCACTTTACCACCACTTTTGGTATGCCAATTTGATGTAAACGGGATAATGTCGCCTGTTCATTGTGATCGCCCCACAATAATTGCTCGTCATCAAAAGTCACCAACGCGAGATTGACAAGAGGCAATAATTGTAAATAACAATCTTGTGCTTCTTTTAAGGAATCCCAAAGTGTTGGGCGGAAATTACTATCAAAGGCAATTTGAACGCCTTTTTGAGACAAAATTGATAATTGGTCAATCAGGAAAGTGCGGTCATTTTTCGGCAAGATTGCAAGGGAAATACCGCTCAGATAAATCATCTCTACCTGCTGAAGTTCGCTCAAAACCTGAGGGAAACCAGTATGCTGCACCATATAATGTGCCGCCGATTGATTGCGCCAATAAAGAAAAGTGCGTTCTCCCCATTCATCTAACTGAATGAGATATAACCCCGGCTGATGTTTTTCATCTTTCAATACCCAATCGGTATGAATCCCCTCCGCCTGCCAATATTGACGCATTTGTCCACTTAGCTTGTCAGCTCCGAGGGAGGAAACATAATGCACCTGAATACTTTCCGGCGGGCTGATCCGACTAAGATATACGGCGGAATTTAACGTATCGCCACCATAACTCTGCCACATTTCACCAAATGGTTTACCATTTAACTCAATCATACATTCGCCGATAAATGCTATTTTTTTCATATTTGCCCCAAAATGAGAGGATACGCTCAAGCATCCTCTCTTATATTGATTATTTTGTTGCTAAAGTATCGATACGTTCGATGTAATCTTTCAGTAAAGGATTTGCTTTTGCGGCATCGTGCATACTTTTTGTCGCGTCAATGAATGGCTGTTTATCGACTTTGACAAATTCCACACCCAATTTATCTTTTGCTTCCTTAGTGGTCTCGGCGATCATTTTTTGCCATAAATCCTTGTGATACATCATTGAATCATCCGCCGCTTTTTTAAGGGCTTTTTGTTGTTCCGGTGTTAATTTATCCCAAGATTTCTGCCCGATAACCAGTACATCAGGAATCATCGTATGTTCATCTTCACTAAAAAATTTTGCCACTTCGCCGTGACGTGCCAACGTTAATGCGGTTTGATTATTTTCCGCGCCATCAACCACTTTTTGTTGTAATGCCGTATAAAGTTCACCATAAGCCAAAGGCGTTGGCGATGCGCCCATTAGTTTGATCATCTCCACCGCAGTAGGGCTTGGTTGAACACGAATTTTCATCCCTTTAAGATCGGCAGGTGATTTAATCGGTTTATCTGCATAAAAGCTACGCGCCCCGCCATCATAATAAGTTAAACCAATAAACCCCTTACCTTTTGATGCCTCAAGAATTTTTTGTCCAACAGCCGGATCAAGCAATGCCTGATAATAATGATCAACATTGTGGAAAAGATATGGAATATTGAATGCACCGTAAGAAGGCTCAAAAGCTTCTAACTCGCTGGCATTTGATTTTGCCATATCAAGCGAACCGGACTGCAATAACTCCATAGATTCTCGCTGCGTACCAAGTTGGCTATTCGGGTAAATACGCACAACCACTTCACCATTGGTTAATTTTTTTACTTCATCTGCCATATACTGCATTGAAATATGCACTGGGTGAGTTTTGTCATTGTTATGACTTAATTTCAGCACTGTTTTTGCCGAAGCCGAAAACGCCATACCTGCAGACAATGCCAACGTCAACGCACAAGAAAGAACGTTTTTTTTGATTTGCATAATGCATCTCCCATAGTAAATAAATTGAAGAATAATCCTCTAACAACTCGGATGTTGCAAAGATAATAGACCAAAATTTTCAAACCGGTCAATCCAATTATGTCAAATTGGTGATCCTGATCACATTTTTAAATAAAAAACATTGCGTAAAAAGATTTTTTCCTCATAATTGGCTCACCAATTTTAATGAATGACAAAATTAAGGAGTGACTATGAGTAAATTCATCACCACAATAAATAAGGTGCTATCTACAATTTGCGTAGCTTTAAGTTCATTTTTGGTGTGTTGTGTAGTTTGGCAGGTTCTCTCTCGGTATATCCTTGGCACACCAAGCACTTATACCGATGAAATAGCACGCTTTCTTTTTATTTGGGTAGGCTTAATGGGGGCGGCTTATGCATTAGGTCAGAAAAAACACCTTGCCATTGATCTTCTATTAAGCAAATTTGAAAATTCGCCAATTAGTCAAAATCGCCTGCAACTCATTATTAACCTCATCAGTGTCGCCTTTATAACCATTATTATGTGCTATGGTGGATTTAAACTTGTTATTGATACGATGAATAATGGGCAGATTTCCCCAGTATTGGGAATTCAAATGGGGCTTGTCTATCTTGCAATCCCTTTAAGCGGTTGCTTTATGCTGATTTATCTTTTAAGGGATATTATCGACAATATCCATAATATGAATTCGATTTCATTATTCACATCGGCTCGTTAAGGAGGATAAAATGGAATGGTCAAATATTATTGTGCTTTGCTCAAGTTTCTTTGTATTACTCTTTATTGGTGTACCAATTTCATTTTCGATTGGACTCGCCTCCCTTCTCACTATCAGTCTCTCAATTCCTTTTGATGCTGCAATTACGGTTATTTCACAAAAAATGGCTTCGGGATTAGATAGTTTTTCACTGCTTGCGATTCCATTTTTTATCTTAGCCGGAAATATTATGAATCGTGGTGGTATTGCCATACGATTAATTGAATTTGCAAAAGTGATTGGTGGTCGCTTACCCGGTTCGCTTGCACACGTCAACGTATTAGCCAATATGATGTTTGGCTCAATTTCCGGATCAGCAGTCGCCTCCGGTGCGGCAATGGGTGGGATTATGTCGCCACTACAAAAGAAAGAAGGCTATGATCCGTCCTTTTCAGCGGCTGTGAATATTGCCTCTTGTCCAACCGGTTTACTCATTCCACCAAGTAATACATTTATTGTTTACTCCCTCATTTCAGGTGGTACATCTATTGGTGCTTTATTCCTTGCCGGCTACATTCCGGGTATCTTAATGGGGTTAGGCATAATGCTTGTGGTTGCCGTGATTGCTAAAAAAAGAAAATATCCGGTTTCGCCAAAGCCGACCCGTTCCGAAGCGGTGAAAAAAACACTTGATGCCTTACCAAGTCTAGGTTTAATCATTGTAATTATGGGGGGAATTATTGGCGGTATTTTCACCGCAACCGAAGCCTCTGCATTTGCCGTTGTCTATACATTAATTCTCGCGGTAGGCTTTTATAAAGAAGTTACCATTAAAGAGTTGCCAAACATTATTTTAGAATCTGTCCTTACCACTGCAATTGTCTTACTCTTAATCGGCACATCGATGGGTATGTCTTGGGCAATGGCAAATGCCGATATTCCTTATACGATCAGCGATGCATTATTAAATATTTCAGATAACCCTATTGTTATCCTGTTAATTATCAATATGCTCCTATTGATTGTCGGGGTATTTATGGATATGACACCTGCATTGCTTATCTTTACACCAATTTTCTTACCTATCGTCACAGAATTGGGAATGGATCCTGTTCATTTTGGTATCTTAATGGCATTTAACCTTTCTATCGGTATCTGTACGCCACCGGTTGGTAGCGCACTCTTTATCGGTTGTTCGGTAGGCGGAGTGAAAATCAACCAAGTTATTAAACCGTTACTTCCATTCTATATTGTGCTGATTTTAACGCTTCTTTTAGTCACTTATGTGCCTTCACTAAGTCTTGCGTTACCGCAAATGTTATTAGGTTATTAGGTTATTAGGTTATTAGGTTATTAGGTTATTAGGTTATTAGGTTATTAGGTTATTAATTTATAGCATTAGGAAAAGAAGATGAGATCGATTAAAAATTGGCATTTTAAAGAAAATCAAAATCATCGTATTGATATTAACTGTGATCAGGGTTACCAATTACATATTTTCGTATTAGAAAATGATCTGTTGCGTGTTGCCTTTACAAAAAACAAAGTATTTACCGTACCTCACACTTGGGCGATCACGCCCAATCAGTCGGATATAGATTGGAAAGGTCGTGATAAATGGTCATTAGACGGTTTTTCTTGCCCAAACTATGAAATCAAACAAACGGAAAAAACACTTGAAATTTCGACCGCACTTTTAAAAGTTATCGTTCATCAACCACTCTATTTAGAATGGAAATATAAACAGGGAAATGAATGGAAACCCTTATTTACCGACAGAAAAACCGGTGCTTATTTAATGGGTATCTCAAATACCGAAGTATCCCACTATTTGCAACGAGATGTGCAGGAACATTATTATGGATTGGGCGAAAAAACAGGGAATCTCAACCGTCACGGTCGGCGTTTTGAAATGCGTAACCTTGATGCGATGGGATATAACGCCGAATCCACCGATCCGCTTTATAAGCATATTCCATTTTATATCACGCATACCCCTGAAGTGAGTTATGGTTTGTATTACGATAATCTTGCACATTGTTGGTTTACGCTGGGTAGTGAAATTGACAACTATCATTCTTACTATCGTAGCTATAAAGCCGAAGACGGAAATCTTGATTACTATGTCATTCTGGGGCCTAAAATCCTTGATGTGACTAAAAAATATAACCAATTAACCGGCGGTACGATTTTTAGCCCTAAATGGAGTTTAGGTTATAGCGGTTCTACAATGCATTATACCGATGCACCCGATGCTCAAAATCAACTGAAAAAATTTGTTGAATTATGCAAAACACATAATATCCCTTGCGATTCATTTCAATTATCATCAGGTTATACATCCATCAATGAAAAACGCTACGTGTTTAATTGGAATAACGACAAAATCCCTCAACCCAAAGAAATGACACAATACTTTCACAATGCAGGAATGAAACTGGCAGCGAACATTAAGCCTTGTTTACTGCAAGATCATCCCCGTTATCAAGAAGTGGAAAAATTAGGTCTATTTATTAAAGATTCCGAATCGGATAATCCGGAAAAATCAATGTTTTGGGATGATGAAGGATCGCATTTAGATTTCACCAATATGGCAACCGTAAATTGGTGGAAAAACAATGTAAAACAGCAACTACTTGCTTATGGCATTGATTCCACTTGGAACGACAATAATGAATTTGAAGTTTGGGATAATAATGCGAAATGCCATTATTTTGGAAAAACGCGTCCAGTTAAATTATTACGCCCGTTACAGCCTCTCTTGATGATGAAAGCATCCTATGAAGCACAATTGGAATATACCCCCAATAAACGCCCTTATTTAATTTCCCGTTCCGGCTCGCCGGGAATGAATCGCTATGTTCAAACTTGGTCCGGCGATAATCGAACAAGTTGGAACACGCTTCGTTACAACATTAAAATGGGGTTAGGGATGAGCCTTTCCGGACTTTATAACATAGGACACGATGTGGGTGGTTTTTCAGGCAATAAACCTGATCCCGAGTTATTTGTACGTTGGGTACAAAATGGTGTAATGCACCCGCGTTTTACCATTCATTCTTGGAATGATGATAAAACGGTCAATGAACCTTGGATGTATCCTGAAGTTACCCACATTATTCGCGATGCTATTCAGCTACGTTATACTTTAATGCCTTATTTATATAATTTGCTTTGGAAAGCACACCATCATTACGAGCCAATATTACGCCCAACATTTCTTGATCACGAAAATGACAAAAACACCTTTGAGGAAAATGATGATTATCTTTTGGGGGAAGATTTATTGGTTGCTTCCGTTGTTGAACCTCACCAACGAACCCGTGATGTTTATCTGCCACAAAATTTTGCCGGATGGTATGATTTTTATAACCATAAGTGGTTTAATGGTGGAGAAAAAATAACAGCGGATGCACCATTAGAAAAAATCCCTTTATTTTTAAGAGCAGGAAGTGTTATTCCAATGGCTAGAAAAGGGCATAAAAATACATTATCCGATGACTATCGAGAATTATTAGTAATGCCTTTTATTAACCAAGGTGAACGAAATATCAGCATATTTGATGATGACGGAGAAAGTTTTAATTATTTAGAAGGAAACTATTTGAAACTTAATATTCATCTCAAATGTACCGCTCAAACAATCGAACTCACTTTAGAAAAATCCGGTGATTATTCACCTCAATATACGGAAATTAATTTCCGTCTCCCGAAAAATGAGGAAAGACAATTCATCATTAACGGAGAATCGGTGAATCCAAATTATAAAATGAATTTATCCAATAAAAATTAGGAAAGCCTTATGAACTTTAATGCGTTACGTTCCTATAAAAAAATAGGAAATGAATTAAAAGCACAACTTGAAAACCAGCAATATAAAATCGGCGATAAGTTACCCGCCGAACGTGATTTAGCCGAATATTTTAATGTCAGCCGTACCGTTGTTCGAGAAGCCATTATTATGCTTGAACTGGAAAATCTTGTGGAAGTACGCAAAGGTTCCGGCGTCTATGTTATTGCTTTACCCCAACGAGCGGCGAGCAATGATGAATTTTTAGATAAAGTCGATGTCGGCCCTTTTGAGCTTTTGCAGGCACGCCAATTATTAGAAAGTAGCATTGCCGAATTTGCAGCACTTCAAGCGACAAGATCCGATATAACCAAACTCAAAGAAATTTTATCAATGGAACGGGCAACCCTTGAACAGGGTGATGAAGATTATGTTGCCGATGAAGATTTTCACCGCACTATCGCCGAAATTACACAAAATGAAGTCATTGTTCAAATGCAGAAAGCCTTGTGGGATCTTCGTATGAACAGCCAAATGTGGAAAGGGCTTCATCTACATATTCCAAATCAGAGTTATCGTCATCTCTGGTTGCAGGATCACGAAAATATTATCACTGCCTTGCAACGTAAAGATCCGGCAATGGCAAAAAAAGCAATGTGGCAACATTTAGAAAACGTTAAACAAAAACTGTTTGAATTATCTGATGTAGATGATCCTAATTTTGATGGTTATTTGTTTAATATGAGTCCAATTGTTGTCGATCGTTAAAATCATCAAAGGAGTAAAAAATGGAACAAACATGGCGTTGGTATGGACCAAAAGATCCGGTTTCTTTATCGGATATTCGACAAGCGGGAGCAACCGGTATTGTGACCGCACTTCATCATATCCCTAATGGTGAAATTTGGGTTGTTGAAGAAATTGAAAAGCGTAAAGCTGAAATTGAAAAAGCGGGGCTAACGTGGTCTGTGGTTGAAAGTGTGCCGGTTCACGAAGAAATTAAAACACAAACCGGAAATTATCAAAAATGGATTGATCACTATAAACAAACATTACGAAACCTTGCCCAATGTGGCATTGATACGGTTTGTTATAATTTTATGCCGGTTTTAGATTGGACAAGAACCGATTTGGCTTATGAATTGCCGGATGGTTCAAAAGCACTGCGATTCGACCATATCGCCTTTGCGGCTTTTGAACTTTATATTTTAAAACGCCCCGGTGCCGAGAAAACCTATAATCCGGAAGAAATTACAGCAGCGAAAGCCTACTACGATAAAATGACGGAAGCCGAGATTCAGCAACTTACCCGCAATATTATTGCAGGGTTGCCGGGGGCTGAAGAAGGCTATACATTAGATGAATTTCAAAACCAATTAGATCGCTACAAAGACATTTCAGTCGAAAAATTCCGTTCTCACTTAGCCTATTTCTTAAAGGAAATCGTTCCTGTTGCACAGGAAGTGGGAATCAAAATGGCCATTCATCCCGATGATCCGCCTCGCCCGATTTTGGGACTTCCACGCATTGTTTCCACCATTGAGGATATGCAGTGGTTTATCGAAACGCAACCGCTACCCGCAAACGGTTTTACAATGTGTACGGGTTCTTATGGTGTGCGTTCTGATAATGACTTAGTGAAAATGACCGAACAATTTGCCGATCGTATCTACTTTGCTCATTTACGTTCCACCCAACGTGAAGAAAATCCGTTGACTTTCCACGAAGCCGCGCATTTAGAAGGTGATGTGGATATGTTTAATGTGGTGAAAGCCTTACTCAGCGAAGAATATCGCCGATTGAGTAAAGGAGATACCCGCTTAATTCCAATGCGTCCGGATCACGGTCATCAAATGTTGGATGATTTACATAAAAAAACAAACCCGGGCTACTCTGCTATCGGTCGATTAAAAGGCTTGGCAGAATTCCGTGGATTAGAGATGGCATTAAAGAAAGTGTATTTTAATCAATAAACCAAAAGGGGAATGAAATTTATCATTCCCCTATTAATATTATGCTATGAAAAAATATACCGGTGAGATCCTTCTCTTTATTGTGACGTTTATTGCCGCATCGGGTTGGTTCTTTTCTAAATATTCCTTAGAAGGAATGACGACAATGGGCTTTATTGGATTGCGATTCAGCTTAGCCGGTCTGATTTTTCTCCCCTTTTCCTTCCAAGCTATCCGCAATCTTACTTCCACTCAGAAAATAAAAGCCATTTTTGTTGGTATAACTTATGCGATTAATATGGTGCTATGGATCACCGGTTTAATTTACAGTGAAGATTTGGGCGAAGGGGCATTTATTTTTAGTTTATCGATGTTGATGACACCAATTATTGCTTGGCTTTTATTCAAAGATAAACCCAAGAAAACTTTTTGGTATGCAATGCCTATGGCGTTTCTAGGTTTATACTTTTTATCGATTAAACAAGGCGTTGTTCACCTCTCATTAAGCAATTTATTCTTTTTACTTTGTTCCATTTCAACCGGATTTTATTTTGTTTTAAATAATAAATTTGCGAAAGAAATTCCGCCCTTCCCCCTCACTACAATACAACTAGGCATTGTTGGGCTTTTTACATCAATTTACTCTTTCTTTTTTGAACAATGGCGTGTTCCTTCTTGGGAAACTTGGGGATGGTTTTTACTCAGTGTAATTATTGCAACAAATGTCCGTGTCTTATTACAAACCATCGCTCAAAAGCAATGTCACGTTAATACAGCAGCGATCATTATGTTGTTAGAGCCTGTTTGGACGTTACTATTAGGCTACTTAGTATTGAATGAAGAAATATTCTTCACAAAAATTATCGGCTGTTTACTTATTTTTTCAGCAATATTGATTTATCGTTTTAAAAGAAAAGTGCGGTCATAAAAACATTGTTTTTATTGACCGCACTTTTGTTAAACATTCACCGGCTTGATAATTTCACTTGGATAGCAACCGAGAATTTTTAAATAATTGCTATAGGCTTTTAACTCTTCCAAGGCTTTTTGCGTGTCCGGATGATGGATGTTGGCTTCAATTTCAAGATAAAACATTTCTTCCCAAGGCTTGCCGTAAATCGGGCGGGATTCAAGTTTTGTCATATTGATTTGATGTTTTTTGAATACCAGTAATGCATCAACTAATGATCCAACCTGTTGTGAAGTGGTCATCAACAAAAGGGTTTTAGTATGAATTTGCGGTGAAACCTCTCGCGGTTCTTTTGCCACGACAATAAATCGGGTGATATTGTTTTCTTGGTTGGCAATATCCGCTTTCAATACGTTCAAGCCATATAATTTTCCGCCATCTTCATTACCCAACGCCGCAATATTTGGTTTATTCAAACTTGAAACCAGTTGCATTGCGTGGGAGCTACTCTCGCAATATTCAATATGCACCCGCCCTAAATTGTGAATAAAACGGCTACATTGTTGAATGACTTGCGGATGGCTGTATAAGGTATCAATTTGGCTTAAATCCGTTTTATCGTTCACCAAAACACAATGTTTAATCGGGTAAGCCAGCTCTCCGACAAGTGATAAATCGGTGTGCTGTAACAAATCATACACTTCGTTAATCGCACCGGAAGTGGTGTTTTCTAATGGAAGAATACCGAAATCCGCTTCGCCATTTTGCACTCTTTCAAAGACTTGCTCGAAAGATTGGCAGCCCAACTCAATAAATTGTTTTTGGTAACGTGCGGCATAGTTGCGTGCCGCTAAGTTGGAATATGAACCCCGCTTACCTAAAAAAGCAATATGCAAATTTTGGCTACGTTCTTCATTCAATTTATTTTGTAGATACACTTGCTGTGTCAATACAGAATCTTCAATGATCTTTTGGAAAATCGAAGTAATGTATTGCGGTTCGAGCTGATAATTTTCATTTTCGGCAAATTGTATCAATTCTTGCAAAAGCTGTTGTTCCCGTTCGACATCACGCAGGGCTTTTTGGGTGACTTCTTTACTTCTCACCACATCAAAAGCCAAACGATGACGCTCAGAAAGCAGCTTCAATAAGCTGCGATCAAGTTGTGTAATTTGTTGGCGAATTTCTGACAGTTCTAAAGCCATATTTATCCTTATTTGAAGGTTACTGCATCTTTTGGATCATATTTAGCCGCGTCAATTGGGGCTTTTTGTGAATTTTTCCAAATATATTTTGCTAACACTTCAGCATCAATAAATCCGGTATTTAAGAAAGTCGGATTTTTGGTTACCACCGGATAGCCGTCTCCACCAGCCGCATTATAGCTTGGCAAAGAAATGCGATAAGTTTTGTTTAACTCTAAGGGTTTACCTTGAATTTTGACATTTTCGACTTTCTTCGCTTGTTTATTGACCACCATTGAAATACCGGAATATTGTGCATAAGCACCGGAATCCACTTCTTTTAATGCCACAACATTGAGGTAATCAAGTAATTCCTTACCGGTTAAATCCACATAGCTTACGATGTTACCAAATGGATGTACTTTCAAAATATCACGATAGGTCACTTTGCCCGGTTGAATTGAATCACGAATCCCTCCAGAATTCATAATACCGACATCAGCACCGGCACGCTCACGTTGGGCTTCTGCAATTAAATGTCCAAGATTGGTTTGTTTAAAACGAATTACCGTGCGATCACCTTCTAATTTACCTTTTAGTTCACCCAGTTCACGACCAAGTAATTCATCGCCTTTATTTTGATAAGCCTTTAAGAGTTTTTCAATTTCAGGATCTTGTGGAATTTCTTCGGCATAAAGAACATATTCCGATTTACCGTCTTCTTTTGTGACTTTTTTCTTCAAGTTCACCGGAATAAGTTCATAATGAACCAATTTTAATTCGCCATTTTTAAACTTAAAATCCGCACGACCGATATATTTTCCCCATTCGTAGGCTTGCATAATCCAAGTGCCGTTTTGATAATCCGGTTTACAAGATTGTGTTGGCTTGTAATCTTTAATCCAAACGCCTTTTTCATCAACGCAAACGGCATCGTGACTATGCCCTCCAACAATCATATCAAATGCACCTTTATCTAAATTGCGGGCAAGCGTGACATCTCCCGGCGCATTAGAACCGTATTGTGCATTGTAATAATACCCCATATGCGTTAGTGCAATTTTAATATCGGGTTTCTCATTTTCATTTAATGATTTTAAGCTCTCTTTTGCCGATTCGGTTGGATCTTTAAAAATGACATTATTCGTATATTCAGGATTCCCTAATTTTGCCGTGTCTTCGGTAGTTAATCCCACAACGGCAATTTTTAAGCCTTGTTTATCAAGAATCGTGTAAGGTTTAACAAGGGGTTGATTGGTTTTCTTATTAATTACGTTAGCGGCTAAGAAAGGAAATTTCGCCCAAGACTCTTGCATTCCGAGCATTTGTAGCGGGTTGTCAAATTCGTGATTGCCTAACACTGTTGCTTCATAACCCATTGCATTCATCGCTTGAATATCCGGTTCGGCATTTTGCATATCGGATTCCGGCACACCGGTATTAAAATCCCCTGCATTTAATAAAATCAGCGATCCGCCATTTTTCTCCACTTCTGCCTTCACTCGATTGATGATGGTTTTCTGCGCAGGAAAACCATATTCACCTTTATTATTCGGCCAGAAATGTCCGTGAGTATCATTGGTGTGAAGAAGCGTGAAGTGATAGGTTTTATCCTGCTCATACGCCATCGCCGAGGAGGTTGCAACAACCAAAGGTAAAACTGTGAATAATTTTTTCATAAAAAAACTCATCCCAAATAGACCGCTCTTTTAAGAGCAAACAACAAAATAAAAAAGCTATACTTCTTTTGGAAATATAGCTTTTTAACCGAAAATCATTAAATCAATACTTGAACAGGGGCTACATAGCCTTGTGGTACCTGTTCCTTATCTTCAAAGGTGACAAACTCCCAAGCCTCTTGATTAGCAAGCACTGCTCGAAGTAACTTGTTATTCAAGCCGTGACCAGACTTATAGGCTTTGAAGTCACCAATGATGT
Source organism: Rodentibacter myodis (assembly GCF_001999305.1). Classification (GTDB taxonomy): domain Bacteria; phylum Pseudomonadota; class Gammaproteobacteria; order Enterobacterales; family Pasteurellaceae; genus Rodentibacter; species Rodentibacter myodis. Next base: position 68,207 of record NZ_MLHQ01000007.1, read on the forward strand.
TATAACCCGCCATATAAAGATCGCCAATTGCATCCAACATTTTATGACGAACCAATTCATCTTTAAAGCGTAAACCTTCTTCGTTTAAGATACGATAATCGTCTAATACAATGGCATTATCTAAGCTACCGCCCAATGCCAAACCTTGCGATTGAAGATATTCGATATCTTTCATAAAACCGAAAGTTCTTGCACGGCTAATTTGATGAACGAAGGCTTGAGCAGAAAAATCCATCACGTAATTACGTACGTTTTTACCGATTGCCGGATGTTCAAAATCAATAGTGAAATCTAAACGGAAACCATTATAAGGTTTAAATTCCGCCCATTTATCACCGTCTTCCACGCGTACTTTTTGCTTAATACGAATAAATTTTTTCGCTGCATTTTGTTCTTCAATACCGGCATCTAACAATAAATAGATAAATGGGCTTGCGCTGCCATCCATAATTGGAATTTCAGGCGCATCCACTTCAATAATAATATTATCAATACCAAGCCCTGCCAATGCCGCATTCAAGTGTTCAACTGTTGAAACCCGTACACCTTGATCATTAACAAGTGCTGTACAGAGCATCGTATCACGAACAGATTCTGCATTTGCCGGAAAAGTTACCGGTGGATTTAAATCCGTGCGGCAGTAAATCACACCGGTATTTGGCATAGCCGGACGCAATGTTAATGTTACTTTTTTACCGCTATGTAACCCTACACCGGTTACTTTAATGCTTTGTTTTAATGTTCTTTGTTTAATCATAATTTTTTGCCTTTAGTGCAAAATCATAAAATAAGCTATTACTGATCGTCCTGACCCAATGTATTGGGATCAAATTTTTTAAACGTAGATAAGCGATCTGTAATCGGTCTTTCCAATTCGCTACGATAATTCTCTTTCGGTTGTTGCTCCTGAGAATAAGAAGGACGAATTGGCTCAGGTTGTCTAAAAGATGTAATTTGCTCTTGTGTTCTTAATGGAATAGCTTGTGCATTCCCATCTGTTGGTTGGTGGAGTGGCGAAGATTGCTGAACCGTTTTTTGCACTTGAATTAGCTCATTTGGTGTAATTTCTCCCAAACCGGTGGCAACAATCGTCACACGAATTTCATCGCTCATTTCAGGCACTAACGTTGTCCCTACAACAATCGTTGCATCTTCCGAAGCAAAACTGTGGATGGTATCACCCACAACGTTAAATTCATCAAATGCAATATCAAATCCGCCGGTAATATTGATTAAAATACCTTTTGCATTGGTTAAATCAACTTTCTCTAATAAATCATTGCGTACGGCAATTCTTGCGGCTTCTTCTGCCCGCCCTTCACCCGGCGCACCCTTGGCAGAACCAAAACCAATCATCGCTTGTCCCATTTCTGACATCACGGTTCTTACATCGGCAAAGTCCACGTTAATCATACCCGGAGAAGTAATCATATCGGAAATTCCCATAACGGAATTACGCAAGACATCATTAGCCGCAGCAAATGCATCAACCAAGGTTGCATTTTTAGGGAGAACTTTTTGAATTTGCTGGTTAGGAATGATGATCATTGAATCAACATATTGCGATAAATCTTTGATCCCTAACTCGGCAAACTGCATACGCTTTTTACCTTCAAAAACGAATGGTTTTGTAACAATCGCAACGGTTAAGATACCCAATTCTTTAGCAACTTTCGCAACAACAGGTGCGGCACCGGTTCCTGTACCGCCACCCATACCGGCGGCGATAAATACCATATCTGCACCTTCAAGCATTTTACGGATTTCTTCCTGATCATCTTCCGCCGCTTTACGACCGACATTAGGGTTTGCGCCCGCACCAAGACCTTTAGTTGTTGCCCCACCGATTTGCACGGTTTGTTGAACTTGGCTTTTACGCAATGCTTGAGCATCGGTATTAACGGCATAGAAAATAATTTTTCCGTACTCCTCACTGTCCATCGTATTTTCACCGAGGAAAGTACCGCCAACATCCTGTTTAATCATATTGGCAACCATATGGTTAACGGCATTACCGCCGCCGCCGCCAACGCCGACAACTTTAATCAGCGCGCCTGATTGTTCTTCAAAATCACCGTAATCTGGGTATAACATCTGTTGTTCTCCGCTCTGCTAATACTCTGCTAGCACATTAATAAAGATAAATTGTCCGTATTGTAGATGAAAATCTAAAATAATCAAAATTCTGACCGCACTTTATTTACAATTTTTTTAATTCCCTTCCAAATTGTATTAATTACACTGTCCTCAGAATCCTCACCACCGATCAGTTCATCATCACTATTATTATGACTATACTGTAATAATCCTACCACGGTGGAATATTGAGGTCGGTTTACATAATCCGTTAAACCGGTGACATTTAGAGGGCTACCAATTCTCACTTGGCAATTAAAGACATCCATTGCACATTCTTTTAAATCTTCAATTTGCGCCCCACCACCGGTAATGACCACACCGGCAATCAGTTCAAATTTAATATGTTTACTTTCTAAATCTGTTTTTAGCTTATCTAATTCGTCTTTCACAACGCCAAGAAGTTCAGAATAACGGGCTGATGTGATTAACGATAAATCACTTTTTGTTAAAGAACGGGGCGCACGTCCACCAATCCCGGCAACTTCAATTTTTTTATCGCCGTGTAAACGAGCCGGATAGACAGCACTGGCGTAATTCACTTTAACCCGTTCGGCTTCCGCGCGGGAAATGGTGCAAGCGTGGGCAATGTCGTTGGTGACAATATTGCCTGCGTAAGGAATCACCTTACTAAAACGTAACGCCCCATTGGTGAAGACCATCACATTCATTGTGCCTGCACCAAAATCAATCAAACATACGCCAAGATCTTTTTCATCTTCGGTCAAAACAGAATGGGTGGCGGCAAAACCGGAAAATACCACTTTATCAACCTGCAAACCGCAACGCTCTACCGCTTTTTTCAAGTTATTCTGCCAATCTTGATGGCAAGCAATAAGATGTACGTGCGCATTCAAACGTACCCCCTGCAAGCCCAAAGGGTTTTTAATATTTAATTGGCGATCCACCGCATATTCTTGTGGAATAACGTGTAACAAAGAAACGCCTTCCGGCAATTTGATGGTACTGGCATTATGTAAGGCAGAATCAATTTCTTCCTGTGTTACTTCGCTTTCACCAATTGGTACAAATCCGCTTTCATTTAAACTTTGAATATGTTCACCGGTAATCGCTAAAGTCACACTCATAATTTGACAATCCGCCATCGATTCGGCAGATTCAATGGCGCGCTGAATAGAATTGACCACGGCATCCAAATCCGTGATACTTCCGCGATCAATTCCCTTTGAAGGACAACTACCAACGCCAAGCACATTCACCACGCCATCAGGTAAGACTTCTCCCACCACGGCAACAACTTTTGATGTGCCGACTTCAAGCCCTACAATCACTTTTGTTTCAACCATTTTTGCCATTTTTTACACCCAAATGTTATTCATCTACCATTCCGACTGCCGCACCTGCCGCATATCGTAAATCTACATAATCAATGCGTTTGCCTTCCGGTATTTCAATTTGCGGATAAATTGTCACAAAACGTTCCAGTTTTGATTTCCATTCCCCACGTCCAAGTTTCAGTACTATATCATTATCAAGGGTGACTTGCCACGCGCCACGCTCATCAATTGTTATCCCTTTCACATTTAAATTTTTCGCTTTGAAATCCGCATAAATTTGGTTCCAAGCCTCAAGCACTTTTAGACTTTGATAATCCGGCCCGCCCAAATAAGGTAATGTTTTATTTTTCAAGCGTTCCATCGGCAGTTGAAAAACCGTTCCTTCTTTTGTCACAAACTCCGTTTTATTCCAAATTGCCACCGGCATATATTCCGTTAACCAAATACTTAGACGGTTTGGCCAAATCTTCCGCACCACCGCACCTTTCACCCAAGGTAAGGTTTCAAGCTGTTCTTGAATGGTTTTAACATCCTGTCCCCAAAACCCTTTTAGGGTCATATTTGACAGAATCTCCTTCACATCTGCATAATCGGTAAATTCCGTTTTACCCACTAATGCATAAGCAGTTATCGGTTTTGTATCCAAACTTTCCAGCCAATTTTGCCAATTTGAATAAACAAAATATCCTAATCCAACGCACAATAGCGCAACCAATAGGCGAACCTGTAAAAAATATTTAGACTTCGCTTCACCATATCGGACACTTTGCGTATTTTTGCGCTTCAGTACATTCATTATGCACTTAACTCCAAAATTTTAACCACGAGTTGTTCAAACGAAATCCCAACGGTCGCCGCCGATTTAGGGAATAAACTATGGCTTGTCATACCGGGATTTGTATTCACTTCCACTAAACGGAAATCGCCTTTTGCATCGCACATCACATCAATACGACTCCAACCTCGGCAGCCTACCGCATCATAAGCACGTTTGACTAAGGTTGCCAATTCCTGCTCACGCGCCGGCGTTAATCCTGCCGGACAAAAATACTGAGTATTATCGGAGATATATTTAGCCTCGTAATCGTAAAATTCCCCTTCCGGCACAATGCGAATAGCCGGTAATACTTGGCTATCCAACACCGGCACGGTTAATTCATCACCGGCAAGCCATTCTTCAATCAAAATTGTATTATCAAATTTAAGTGCCGTTTCGACCGCACTTTTTAATTCTTCCACCGCTTTCACTTTCGTTAAACCAACACTTGATCCCTCAAGAGAAGGCTTCACCATTAACGGCAAACCTAACTTCGCCACAACGGCTTGCGGATCTAACTGAGCCAAGGTTTCGCGGGTTACGACTTCCATTTCGGCAACCGGTAAGCCAAAGGCTTTCCACAGCATTTTCGTACGCATTTTATCCATAGTTAAAGCCGATGCCATTACTCCGCAACCGGTATAAGGCAATCCGATTTGCTCTAATAAGCCCTGCATTGTGCCATCTTCACCGCCACGACCGTGTAAAATATTGAATACACGATGAAAGCCATCTTTTTTCAAATTTGCGACATTATATTCTTTCGGATCAATCGGGTGTGCTTCATAGCCTTGACTTACCAATGCTTCCAACACCGCTTTACCGGAATTTAAAGAAACCTCACGTTCCGCAGAAGTACCCCCCAACAATACGGCAATTTTTTCTTGTTTTAAATTCATTTTCTATCCTATTTTTTCTTCTTTTATTAATTAATTTTTCCAAGATTCCGCCAAGCCACGGGAAATTTTACTCACGCTGCCTGCCCCTTGCGCAAGAATCAAATCACCGTCTTGAATAATTTGATCCAATACATCGCCTAGTTGTGCTGTATCCGACACTAAAATCGGATCAACTTTGCCCAAATTACGAATCGAACGACAAAGTGCCTTACTATCCGCCCCCACAATCGGCGTTTCGCCTGCGGCATAAACATCCAGCATTATCAATGCATCCACTTGTGAAAGCACCTGTACAAAATCATCGAATAAATCCCGAGTGCGGGAATAACGATGTGGCTGGAAGATCATCACAATGCGTTTATCCCCCCAACCTTCTCGAGCCGCTTTAATCGTAACCCCAACTTCTGTCGGGTGATGACCATAATCATCCACTAAACGCACTTTTCCATTTGGACGAATAAATTCACCAAGCTGATCAAAACGCCGTCCCGCACCTTGGAAATCGGCAAGTGCGGCTAAAATTGCGTCATTCGCAATGCCTTCTTCTTTTGCCACCGCAAGGGCTGCTGTAGCATTTAATGCATTATGCTTACCCGGTACATTTAACAAAACATTGATTCGCTCGCCATTCGGGCAAATCACCGTGTAATGTCCTTGGAAACCCGTTTGCTCGTAATCTTCAATACGATAATCGGCATTTTCACTAAAACCATAGGTTATCACTTGACGCCCTACTTGAGGCACAAGTTCCATTAACACAGGATCATCGGCGCACATCACCGCCAAACCATAAAACGGCAAATTATGCAGAAACTTCACATAAGTGGCTTTCATTTTCTCGAAGTCGCCTTCATAAGTATCCATATGATCCGGCTCCATATTGGTAACCACAGAAACCATCGGCTGTAAATGAAGGAAAGAAGCATCGCTTTCATCGGCTTCCGCAATAAGATAACGACTTGCCCCCAAATGGGCATTTTTGCCCGCTGATTTTACCAAGCCGCCATTTACAAAAGTGGGATCTAACTTCGCTTGGGTATAAATCATTGAAATCATCGCCGTTGTAGTAGTTTTGCCGTGCGTCCCGGCCACCGCAATACCGTGGCGAAAACGCATAATTTCCGCCAACATTTGCGCCCGTTGAATCACCGGAATACGTTTTTGTTTTGCCGCCATCAGCTCGGGATTATTTTCGTGAATGGCACTGGACACCACCACCACGCTCGCCCCCTCCACATTTTCTTCTGCGTGACCGATAAAAATTTTTGCCCCCGCCTGTGCAAGGCGTTGCGTAACCACGCCATCGGCAATATCCGAACCTGAGATTTTATAGCCTTCGTTTAAAAGAATTTCGGCAATACCACTCATTCCCGCACCGCCAATTCCGATAAAATGAATTTGTTGCACACGGCGCATTTCAGGGATAATTTTTCTAATTTCTTCGTGAGAATGTTTCATCTTTTTTCCTTTTGTCTTTTGGAAAAATCTTGCCGCCGAAGTAAAAAAGTGCGGTCAAAAAATCCAAAGAATTTTATCTTATTTTGCGTTTTCAATAATGACTTCTGCGACACGTTGCGCAGCAAGAGGGGCAGACATTGCTTTTGCCTTTACCGCCATTTGCAATAATTCATCGCGGGTAAAATGTTGTAGATAATTCACCAAAATTTCCGCGGTTAAATCCGCCTGCTCGACAATTTTTGCCGCACCAACATCCGCCAAATATTTTGCATTAAGGTATTGTTGGCGATCTTTGTGTTGGAAAGGAATAAAAATCGCCGGCACGCCCACAGCGGCAAGCTCACACACTGTCAACGCACCGGAGCGACAAATCACAATATCTGCCCACGCGTAGGCTTGTGCCATATCATCAATAAATTCGGTAATTTTTACTTGTGGGGCATTTTCACCGTAAAGTGCGGTCACATTTTCAACCGAACCTTTTCCCACTTGGTGACGAACTTCTAACTTATCGGCTAATTGTGCGACCACTTGAGGGAGGGTTTGGTTCAACACTCTCGCCCCTTGGCTACCGCCCACCACCAACACCCGTAATTTTTCCCCACGGTTTGCAAAACGGGCTTCAGGTGTCGGCATTTGAAATAAAGCCTGACGAACCGGATTGCCCACCACTTCCGCATTAGGAAAGGCATTGGGGAAAGCTTGAAGCACACGGGTTGCTATTTTTGCCAACCATTTATTGGTTAGTCCTGCAATCGCATTTTGTTCGTGCAAAATAATCGGCACACCACAAAGTTTTGCCGCCACACCACCCGGCCCGGAAACATAACCGCCCATCCCCAACACGGCATTCGGTTTTTCTTCCTGAATAATTTTTTTGGCTTGTAACACCGCTCGGAAAATTGCAAAAGGTGCGGTTAATAACGCCTTAACACCTTTTCCACGTAAGCCCGAAATTTGAATAAAATGAATTGGAATACCGTGTTTTGGTACCAGTTGTGCTTCCATTCTGTCTTTCGTACCAAGCCAACAAATTTGCCAACCCTGTTTTTGTAAAGTTTGAGCAACGGCAATGGCAGGAAAAACGTGTCCGCCCGTTCCCCCTGCCATTACTAATAATTTTTTCTGTTTATTCATTTTTATTCCTAATCATCACGCAAGCGTGCCTGTCCACCACGTTGTAAACGATTTTCGTGGTCAATACGCAATAAAATACCAATGGTTGCCGACATAATAATGATACTCGACCCCCCATAGCTGACAAGTGGGAAGGTTAAACCTTTCGTTGGCAACATCCCAAGTGCCATTCCTAAATTAACGAACCCTTGGAAGAAAATCCAAAAGCTGATCCCCAAGGCAAAAAATCCACGAAAACGTTGTTCTAATTGTAAGGATTCACGCCCAATTTTTAAGGCTCGGAAAATTAATAAGCCCAGTAATACAATCACCACAAGAATACCGATAAAACCAAATTCTTCGCCAATGATCGCCATAATAAAGTCCGTATGGGCTTCCGGTAAATAATCTAATTTTTGGATGGAATTGCCCAATCCTTCACCGGTAATTTCTCCACGCCCGAAAGCCATTAATGAATTGGTGAGCTGAAACCCCGTGCCGTAAGGATCTTTAAACGGTTCTAAAAAACCGGTAAAACGTTTTAAACGGTAAGATGCCGAAAGCACCAACCATACAAATAGCAATGCGCCTGTACCAATTAATCCGATAAATTGCCAAAAGTTAGCCCCCACAATAAAAAGCATTCCGAAAGTGATCACAAACAATACAACGGTACTCCCCAAGTCCGGCTGGGCTAATAAAAATACCCCCATTGTTCCCATTACAATAAAAGGTTTAAAAGCACTGAGTTTATTTGACCGCACTTCATCATAACGGCGGGTAAAATAGCTTGCGAGAAAACAGGTAAGTGCCAGTTTGGCAAATTCTGCCGGTTGGAAATTAAGTACACCAAGTGAAATCCAACGCTGTGCCCCATTCACGGAAGAACCAATAATTAATACCACATATAACAAAACGATGGCTAAAAAGAAGATATTTGCGTGCCATTTTTCCCATTGCTGAGTGGAAATCTGCATAGAAAAATAGCAGGTTAGCAATGAGAAAAACACATAAATTGCATCACGTTTAGCAAAATAGAACGCATCGTTAAATAAGCGGGAACTATAAGGAATGGAAGCCGAAGTAACGGCGATTAAGCCAATCAGCAATAAGATCACAAAAAGCCAGAATAACGCCCGATCGTACAATAAGCCTTGCGGGGTAATTCTGGTCCAAGAATCAATATGTTGTTTAATTTTCCGAATAAATTCCATTGTTTTCTATGACTAACTTCGTTTTGCCAAGCGGGTAAATTCCTCCCCGCGTTTTTCAAAAGAGGCGAATTGATCAAGGCTTGCACAAGCCGGCGACAATAATACCATATCGCCTGCTTTAAGTGTTGGACGTAAAAACGCTACCGCTTGTTCCATCGTTTCAAATAAATGGCTTTGCGAGGAAAGTGCGGCAAGTTGTGCACCATCACGCCCAAAACAATAACAAATGATATGCGGTTGATTAATCAGTGCCGCCAATTCTGAAAAATCCGCGCCTTTGCCGTCTCCGCCAAGTAATAAATGCAATTTGCCTGCCACATATAATCCGCCAAGGGCTGCTACCGTACTCCCCACATTGGTTGCTTTAGAATCATTAATCCAACGCACGCCATCGGCTTGATAAGCCAATTGAAAACGATGATCCAAACCTTTGAATTGACGAAGTGCGGTACGAATTGCCGTTAAATTGATACCAACCGCTTGCGCTAACGCGGTTGCGGCAAGGATATTCATATAATTATGACGACCAACCAAGGTAACCTCATCGCAAGGCAAAATCACGTCCTCTTTCGCCATTAAATATTGCTTGTCATTTTCTGTTTTGAGCCAATAGTCCGCATTATCTTCAGCAAAAGAAACGGTTTGTTTTGCTTGGTTTTTACCTTCGCCGAAAGTTAATTGATCTTCATTGTTCACCACTGCCGTTTCCGCATTATGATAAATACGCAATTTTGCTTGGCGATAATCCGCTAAATCCACGTAGCGATCCATATGATCTTCCGTCACATTAAGAACGGTCGCTGCGGCTGCTTTTAAACTATAAGTGGTTTCAAGTTGGAAACTGGAAAGCTCCAACACATACAAATCACAATCTTCTTTTAATAAAGATAATGCCGGAATACCAATATTTCCGCCCATTCCCACTTTAATGCCTGCTGCTTTTGCCATTTCATACACAAGCGTTGTTACCGTGCTTTTACCGTTAGAACCGGTAATACCAATGATAGGCTTGGTGGCGGCACGGCAAAATAATTCAATGTCCCCAATCACTTCCACACCGGCTGAAAGTGCGGTCTGAATTTCCGGTGTTTTTACCGCCAATCCCGGGCTAATGACAATGATGTCACTTTCAAGCAACCATTGTTGATTTAGGCTACCTGTATGAAGTGGGATATTTTTTGCTAATTTATCTGCACCGGCGGGATGAGTTCGGGTATCGATAACACGCAAATTTGCCCCTTGGGATTGAAGGTAATCGACACAAGATAACCCTGTTTTACCAAGCCCGATAATGGTGATGGTTTTGTTTTGATACATATTATTTTTCTGATGTTAAATGATTGAATTTTTTATCGTGGGTTTGTCGCCCACCACATTTTAGCGTAATTTAAGCGTCACCAATCCCATCAACACTAACATTAATGAAATGATCCAAAAACGGATAATCACTCTTGGTTCAGGCCAGCCTTTCAATTCAAAATGATGATGAATGGGTGCCATACGGAAAATACGTTGTTTACGCAGTTTGTAAGATCCCACCTGTAAAATCACCGATAAGGCTTCCACCACAAACACGCCGCCCATAATGACAAGTAAAAATTCTTGGCGAACTAAAATAGCAACCACACCCAAAGCACCGCCTAACGCCAATGAACCCACATCGCCCATAAAGACTTGCGCCGGATAAGTGTTGAACCACAAGAAGCCCAAGCCTGCGCCAACAATCGCCGTACAAAACACCACCACTTCGGAACTATATTTGATATAAGGGATATGCAAATATTCGGCAAAATTCACGTTTCCTGTCGCCCAAGCAATAAGCCCAAATGCACCGGCAACCAAGGCGGTTGGCATAATCGCCAAGCCATCCAAACCGTCTGTCAAATTGACCGCATTCCCTGTTCCTACAATCACAAAATAGGAAAGAACAATATAGAACAAGCCCAACTGTGGCATTACATCTTTAAAGAACGGCACGACCAAGCGGGTGGCATCCGTATCCTGACCAAGCCAGTACAACCAAATGATGGCAACAAGCGCGACAACGGACATCCAAAAATATTTCCAACGGGCAATCAAGCCATCCGTATTTTTGCGGGTGATTTTGCGGTAATCATCCACAAAACCAATCACCCCATAACCAAACAAAACAAATAAACAAAGCCAAATATAAGGATTCGCCAAATTTGCCCATAACAATGTGCTGACCCCAATGGCGAAAAGAATCATCACGCCGCCCATTGTTGGCGTGCCTTTTTTGGCAAAATGACTTTCCGGCCCATCATTACGCACTTCCTGACCAAATTTCAAAATTTGTAAACGTTTAATCACCTTAGGCCCAATCCAAAGGGAAATTAAAAGTGCGGTCAATAACGCCAAAATTGCACGAACGGTAATATAAGAAATCGCATTGAACGCCGTTTCATAACGAACAAGAAATTCAGCAAGCCAAACTAACATTTTATTTTATCCTTTAATGAATAAATCACATCTTCCATTTTCATCGAACGAGAGCCTTTCCCTAACACCACAACCGATTTATTTTGTTGTAATTGGGTTTCAATCACGGGGATCAAAAAATCAACCATTTCAGCTTTATCGGTAAAATGTTTTCCCAAAACAGCACCGGAAATGACCGCACTTTCCTCACCAAAAGAGCAAACCAAATCCAAATTGGTGGCTTTGGCGTGCTGCCCGACCTGACGATGAATATCCAAAGAATTTTCGCCCAATTCTTTCATATCGCCTACACAAAGAATGCGATAGGCAGGATAACTTTTCAGCACATCAATCGCCGCGTTGAGGGAATCCATATTGGCGTTGTATGTATCATCCAACAATAATAAATTGCCGCCGATTTGAATTGGGAACAATCGCCCTTTTACTTGAGAACGTTGTTCCAGCCCGGCTTTTACCGCTGCCAACCCCGCCCCGACATTCATCGCAAGTGCGGTTGCTGCCAAGGCATTTTTTACATTATGTTCACCCAAATACGGCAAATTAATTTCAATTTCGCCTTGCGGTGAGACAAGGACAAAATGCACACCCAGCGGGCTGTGTTGGATATTCTTCGCAAAATAATCTTTGCCATTAAAATATTGAATAGAGTGATCGCCAATTTCTCTCTGCCAAACATCAAGATGATTATGCTCGGCATTAATAATTGCCACACCCTTTTTCGTTAAACCACGATAAATCTCGCCTTTTGCCCGCACAACGCCTTCTAAAGAGCCAAATCCTTCAAGATGAGCCGGCGCAATATTATTAATCAGGGCAACATCCGGTTTGGCTAATTTGGTCGTGTAGTCAATTTCCCCTAAATGATTAGCCCCAAGTTCAATCACGGCAAAACGATGTTTTTCCGTTAAACACAACAGGGTGAGCGGTACACCAATATCATTATTGAAATTGCCATTGGTAAATAACACTGCCTCGGCATTGCCTGCGGTTTTCTGCAAAATAGCGGCAGTCATTTCTTTCACCGTTGTTTTGCCGGAAGAACCAGTCATCGCCACGGTGAGAGGATTGATTTTTTCACGCAGCCATTTTGCAAGTTGCCCTAAGGCAAGACGGGTATCCGCCACCACTAATTGTGGAATGGAGATACTCGGGTTGAATTGCTGAACCACCAAGGCTACCGCCCCTTGTGCGATAGCTTGGTGAAGATATTGATGGGCATCAAATGTTTCACCTTTTAAGGCAAAAAACAAATGATGTGGAACGGATTGACGTGTGTCAGTGTTGATATTTTCAACAACAACCTGCTCATCCCCGATTAATTCTGCATTGAGAATGTGAGCAAGCTGTTGTGTGGTTAAGTTAATCATTAGTAAAGCTAATTAAATTATTGGTTTAGATAAAATTCTGCCGTTTCTTGATCGGAAAAATGTAAGGTTTCATCACCAATAATTTGGTAGTCTTCGTGGCCTTTTCCAGCAATTAAAATCACCTCGTTTTCCTTCGCACTTTGAATGGCAAATTCAATGGCTTGATCACGATCCGGAATTAACCCCACTTTCTCCATATTGGTAAAACCTGCGACAATATCCGCTTCAATTTTATCCGGATCTTCTGTGCGAGGATTATCCTTCGTCACCACAATCATATCTGCAAATTGTTCTGCGACTTTCGCCATTAACGGACGTTTTCCCGCATCACGATCACCACCGCAACCAAAAATACACCATAATTTACCATCACAATGCTCACGTGCGGCAATGAGCGCTTTTTCCAACGCATCCGGTGTGTGTGCATAATCGACAATAACCGCTGGTTTTCCGCTTACTTTGATAGTTTCCATTCTTCCTCTAACTCCTTTTAGTTGTGAAACAGTTTTTGTTAAATCATCCAATGAATAACCTAACGCCAGTAGTGTTGCTGTTGCCAGCAGTAGATTGCTTACATTAAATGCACCGATTAACGGACTATTCAACGTACCGGTTCCCCAACTTGAAGTAAAATGAATGATTGTACCTTGATGAGTAAAATGAACTGACGTTGCCTTTATCCATTTTTCGGAATTCGATTGAAAATCCGAATTACAACTTACTGCAATTCCATTCGGCAACGCTTCCAACCATTTCGACCCTATTGGATCATCTGCATTTAAAATTTGCAAATCGGAATTTATCTCAAAGAAAAAACGTTTTTTCGCTTGAGCATATTCTTCCATTGTGCCGTGATAATCAAGATGATCACGGCTTAAATTCGTAAAAATTGCGACATTAAAATCTAAGGCCTCAACACGGTGCTGCACCAAACCGTGAGAGGAAACCTCAATTGCAGCAAAATCAGCCCCGGCACTGACAAAAGCAGCAAGCGAAGATTGAATTTCAATGGGTGAACCTGTGGTATTTTTGGCTTCCACCACTTCTCCCCACAAACCGTTTCCAATCGTCCCCATCACTGCCGATTTATGCCCTAAATATTGCGCCCATTGGGCGAGCAACTGGGCAACCGTGGTTTTTCCGTTTGTGCCGGTGACACCAACCAGTGTCAATTTTTTAGAAGGTGAATCATAAAACTTGTCGGCAATTTCGGACAGATCCGCCGACAAATTATAATAATGAATCACCGGTTTTTGTTGTTGATATTCCACCATTAAATGGCAATCAATCAAATCTGTTTCCGCCACCACCGCACTCGCACCGGATAAAATGGCTTGCTCAATAAATTTTGTTGCATCAACTTGATGTCCTTTCACGGCAACGAAAAGATCGCCCGTTTTTACTTTTCGGCTATCAAGCACCAATTCATTTATTTCAAGTGCTACCGGAAGGGAAGGTAAATTAAAAAGTGCGGTCAATTTTTTCATTATTTTTTCCTTAATTCACCTGTTCAATTTTATTACGTTCAGATTTATTCGGTGTAAGACGAACGGTACGTTTTGCGGTTTTATCCGTTGCTTCGGCATCAGGTGCAATACCATTTGCCCGTAACGCATACCCCATAATGCTGGAAAATACCGGTGCAGACACCGCACCACCATAATATTGTCCTGCTTTCGGATCATTAATTAAAATCACCAAAGCATAACGGGGATCACTGATTGGCGCAACCCCGGCGGTAAAGGCGACATATTTATTCACATAACGTCCATTTTCAATTTTACGTGCCGTACCGGTTTTTACCCCCACACGATAGCCTTCTACCATCGCCCGTTTATTTTTAATGGCGACTTTTTCTAACATATTGACGATTTCTTTCGTTGTTTTTTCCGAAAAGACACGCTGACCAATCACCGGCGGATCAACTTTGGTAATGGAAAGTGGGCGATAAATACCAAAGCTGCCTAACGTGGCATAAGCCCGTGCCATTTGTAATGGTGTGGCGGTAATCCCATATCCATAAGAAACCGTTGCACGATCAATATCCGCCCAACGTTTACGATTAGCGTTTAAAAGCCCTGCCTGTTCACCAATTAAGCCAAGATCCGTTGGTTTGCCTAAGCCTGCCGCTTGGTATGTATCCATTAATGCGCTTGGCGGCATACGCAATGCAAGGCGACTCACACCACGGTTACTGGAGTTAATTAAAATCTCGTCTAAGGTTTGTTGCGCGCGAGGGGCAACGTCCACAATTTCTTTACCGCTTACGGTGAAAGAACCTGTATTGATAATTTCGTTACGCTTCGCTGCACCACGTTGAAGTGCGGTCAAAACCACGAAAGGTTTTACCGTAGAACCCGGTTCAAACACATCGGTAATCGCACGGTTACGCATTAATTCCGCTTTAACTCCGGCACGATTATTTGGGTTATAAGAAGGGGCATTCGCCATTGCCAGCACTTCACCGGTGCGAATATCTACAAGCACGGCAGTGCCTGATTCAGCTTTATTTTCTGTTACCGCTTTTTTAATTTCACGGTACACCATTGATTGTAATTTTTCATCAATACTCAAGGTAACATCTTGCGCATCATATTTTTTCTGATCGGCAATATGTTCAACCACATTACCACGTTTATCTTTGCGGACTAAACGCGCGCCATCTTTACCGACAAGCATTGTGTTAAAACTTTTTTCAATGCCTTCGATACCGTTTCCGTCAATATCCGTATAACCAATTAAATGAGCGGTTTCTTCCACGCGAGGATAAAAGCGGCGAGGCTCATTTTCTAAACTGATACCCTTAATTTTGAGTTCTTTCACATATTGTGCTTTTCCTGCCTCAACCTGACGGGCTAAATACAAGAAACCGGATTTTGGATTTTTTTCAATTTTTTTAACTAATTCGTTGTAGCTCAAGCCTAATACATCCGCAAGGGCTTTGATACGCTCTTTATCATTCAACGAACCTTCTTTAAGGATACGTTTAGGTTCTGCCACAACGGCACTCATCGGCACACTCACCGATAATAATTGTCCATTACGATCCAAAATTGAACCACGCACAGAAAGAATTTCATCTTTACGTAAGGATCGCTTATCCGCCTCATCCGACAACACATCCGATTGAACGGATTGCACATAAGCTGCCCGCGCCACTAATGCACCCAGACAGGAAAAAATCAATGTCGCGGCAATCATATAACGCCCACGCAAAAAACATTTTTCAAACACCATTTTTGGCTTATTCGGTTTCACCGCGGCTGCCGGTGTTGAAAGTTTTCTGATCGTCTTTTTCGCTTTATTTGATTTTTTTGACGAATTGAACCTAACCATCTGCTTTATCCCAACGTACTTCTCGGTTTACTCCAAAATAACGACTTCTTGGTCGCCTTCCACTCTTTTCATTTTTAATGTACCAATGGCGATAGACTCTACTCTTGTGCTATCACCTTCGGTCGCTTCTTGCAATTGCAAATTCCGATATTCATCTTCCAATGCTTGGTGTTGTAATACCAACTGACCATTTTCGGAAACCAATCCCCGTGTTTGATGGGTTACCCAAATTGTTGCCATTGCAGACGCTAAAATCAGTAGCAGTAACAATGCCACTAATTTATTGGATGAAAATAAATCTTCCACTAAAAGATTTTGCAAAGGATAACGTTCACTATTTTCTAACATTTTTCCCCTACCCTATTTTTTCTGCCACGCGCAACACCGCACTTCTTGAGCGTGGATTTGCCTGAATTTCCGCCTCTGACGGTTGAACCGCCTTGCCAATTGTTTTTAATTTTTGATTTCGTTGAATTTGGTCTTCCCGCAACGGTAAACCTTTCGGAAGCGGCTCGCCTTTACTTTGTTTTTTCATAAAATGTTTTACCATTCTATCTTCTAAAGAATGGAAACTAATGATAGATAAACGCCCTTGTGGTGCTAACATTTCCAAAGCCGAATTTAACACGCTTTCTAATTCATCCAATTCCGAATTAATAAAAATACGAATCGCCTGAAAACTACGGGTTGCCGGATGTTTATGTTGATCCTTAAAAGGCACGGCTTGAGAAATAAGTTCGGCTAATTGTGCCGTGCGGGATAAAAATTCTCCGCCATTTTTGACCGCACTTTTGTTGTATTCCACAATCGCTGTTGCAATACGTTTGGCAAAACGTTCTTCTCCAAAGGTTTTCAGCACCCACGTTAAATCTTCCACCGAAACCTGTTTTAACCATTCTGCCGCAGATAAACCTTGAGTGGTATCCATACGCATATCAAGAGGCCCGTCTTTCATAAAACTAAAGCCTCGTTCCGCTTCATCCAACTGAGGAGATGACACACCGAGATCCAATAAAATACCATCGATTTTGCCAACCAAACCTAATTTTTCACAAATTTCAGGCAGGTGAGAAAAGCTATGATGTTCAATTTGAAAGCGGGGATCTTGAATAGTTTGCGCTTCGGCAATCGCACGAGGATCACGGTCAATGGCAATAAGACGACCGTTTTGAGATAACTTAGAAAGGATTAAGCGGGAATGGCCACCACGCCCAAATGTACCGTCAATATAAATTCCATTTTCTTTCAATGCCAAGCCATCCACTGCTTCGTGAAGTAAAACAGTGATGTGCTGCGGTGAAGAAAAAGAATTTTGCATTGTCATAATGTTTATAAAAAATAAATTAAGAAAAAAGATAAGGCGGTGATGACACCGCTTATCCCGCTAGTGCTGCTGTTCTTTTTCTAATTTTTTTAATTAGAATGACAGCATATTTAAATTCGTATCCATTGCAAATCCGGCCGTTGCCGCCACGGCAATGTCTTCATCAATTTGAGCGTTCCATTCGGTATCGCTCCAAATTTCAAATTTGTTTAACTGCCCTACCAACATTAAGCCTTTCTCCAGTTTTGCGTGTTGGCGTAACGGCGCACTTAATAAAATACGCCCTTGTGCATCCATTTCACATTCTGTGGCATACCCAAGCATTACACGCTGTAAACGGCGTTGATTCGGGTCAAAGTTAGAAAGTGCAAGAAGTTTTTGTTCAATTTTTTCCCATTCATCTAAAGGATAAAGCAACAAACAAGGCTGGCGAATATCAACGGTACAAACCATCTGCCCCTGATTTTTTTCAATGATTTCAGCACGATAGCGGGTGGGGATCGCAACCCGTCCCTTCGCATCTAAATTTACCGCTGCTGCACCACGAAACATTTTTTAACTTTAAACCTTTATTAAAATGAAAATTTTGGTAAAAATCGCCACAAAAAACCACTTTTCACCACTTAGTGGCTAAGTTTATCGGTTGTAAGACAAAGTTGCAAGCTATTCCAATGTAAAGTGCGGTAAATTTTAGGAAAGAAAAAACCGTTTAAGTTTTCACTCAAACGGTTTTAGGATTTATAGAAAAAAATTATGAATTTGCGGTATTCACATAGGCTTCTTCATCCCGTTCACCCAATGGTTTTAATAAAGTGAAGAACAGTACGATACACACAATCGTTGTTGCAAAACCTAAATAGACCGATAATTGATAATCTAAGTTGAAACCAATTTTGTTGTAATACAAATAGGTTGCACAAACGGTTGTGATAAACCACGCCGGGATTGATGCCACCCAGTGGAATTTACGATAACGATATAAATACGCTGCCGCAGTCCATAACATCACCATTGCGGTCATTTGATTCGCCCAAGTGAAATAACGCCATAAGATACTAAAGTCAATGGTTGAAACAAAATACCCCAACACAAATAACGGCACCGCAATTAATAAACGTTTTGGCAGGGAACGTTGATCAATATTGAAAATTTCCGCTAATTGCAAACGTGCCGCACGGAATGCCGTATCGCCTGATGTAATCGGCAGAACAACCACGCCTAACACAGCAAAAATACCGCCAATGAAGCCTAAAAAATGTAATGAACTGTCATATACTACTTTAGATGGCG
This sequence comes from Rodentibacter myodis, assembly GCF_001999305.1. Taxonomy (GTDB): domain Bacteria; phylum Pseudomonadota; class Gammaproteobacteria; order Enterobacterales; family Pasteurellaceae; genus Rodentibacter; species Rodentibacter myodis. The sequence continues at coordinate 86,922 of NZ_MLHQ01000007.1, forward strand.
AACCGGCGGAAATTGCATCTTGCAATGCTTGAGGATTTTCATAGAAAGCAAGACCAACCATACACCATACCAATGCAATCACCCCTTCCGTAATCATTGCACCATAGAAAATAAAACGACCTTCGCTTTCATTTTCCGCACAGCGTGCCATTAATGGCGTTTGGGTTGCGTGGAAACCGGATAATGCCCCACAAGAAATGGTTAAGAATAGCAACGGCCAAATTGGCACATCACCTTTTACTTGGAAGTTTTGGGTAAATTTAGCCCAAGTTAATCCCTCGCCGTCTGTATTCACCGTACGGAAAAATTCGATAGGATCAGCCACCTGTAAATGGGAAGACACCAAACCATACACCATACCAACAGACATAAAGAGCAATAACGCACCAAAGAGTGGATAAATTCGACCGATAATTTTATCAATAGGTAATAATGTGGCGAGAATGTAATAGGCGAAGATAATCAACGTCCATACGGCAACCACCGTTGCTTTATCCATTCCCCACACTTTAATACCACCGGCTTCTACCGCGTGATGAACCGCTTCCGCATCCCCAAGTTGTAACGCACCTTGAGAAGCCCCTAAAACATCCATCGTGATAGTCCCCATTAATTGGGCTGGACTTGCTACAAATACTACGCCAACTAACAATAGCAATACCAAAGCAAGCAGGTTAATGAATACTTTAACCGGACGTCCTAAGAATTTCCCAGCCAAATAAGGCATTGTTGCTCCACCGTGACGAATACTTAACATTCCACAGAAATAATCGTGTACCGCGCCGGCAAAAATACAACCGAGAACAATCCAAAGCATCGCCACCGGCCCATACAACGCCCCAAGAATAGGGCCAAAAATCGGGCCCGTACCCGCAATATTTAATAACTGAATCAACCAAATTTTGGTTTTGGACATTGGCATATAATCCACGCCATCATTGATTTGATAAGCCGGCGTTTGACGCTTAGGATTAATGACAAAGATTTTTTCGATAATTTTTCCGTAAATAAAATAACCGAGAATCAACACGGCTACACAAAAGAAAAACCACAACATAAATGTACCTCAGGAAATAATTAATTGTGTCGTTAAAAAAACGCTCTCAACAAGCGGCGCTATTTTATGCCAACTTCCCACAAAGGAAAAAGTGAATTTATGTGATTTTCACCATTTTGTGATGAACATCACATTTCCTAATTCATTTATTTTGAATACAATAAAAAATACCAAACACCGACCAACGAGGACAAAATGGCACTTCTTCGTTGCCCTGAATGTGGCAAAAAAATAAGCAATCACGCGGAATATTGCCCAAGCTGCGGTTTTTCTTTTAAGCAGGAAAATATAGAAAGATATAGACAAAAACTGGAAGAAAGACGTTTACGAAATGAAGAAATCAATCGAAAAAGCACAAAACTTCATCTTATTTGGTTTGTAATTTTTGCGTTATTTATCATTATCGCAAGTTTGATAACCTAGGTAATAAAAAATGGGTCGCCTCGGCAACCCATTAAATTTACTTAAAATTCTGACCGCACTTTATGTGTTATTCGTCTCTAATCGTTCAAAAGCAAGCACTTTATTTTCAAGTTTACGCAATAATAAAGTGGCAATTCCCGTAATCACTAAATAAATACCGCCGGCGATGCCGTAAATGGTCAAGGCATCATATTCCGTGCCGTAAAGCTGGCGGGCATAGCCCATAATATCCATAATCGTAATGGTTGATGCCAATGCTGTGCCTTTAAAAACTAAAATAATTTCATTGCTGTAAGAAGGCAATGCACGTTTTAACGCATAAGGAATCAGAATTTTTAAGGTTTGCAAACGACTTAAACCGAGTGCCGCACAACCTTCCCACTGACCTTTCGGAATGGCTTTTACCGCACCGTGGAATAATTGTGTGGAATATGCCGCACTGTTTAAAGCTAAGGCAAGTGCCGCACAAAACCACGCATTCGACAAAATATGCCAAAACGGGCTATTCACCACCCACTCAAACTGCCCCGGGCCGGCATAAATCAAGAAAAATTGCACGAGTAACGGTGTACCGGTGAATAAAGTAAGGTATAAATTGACCGCTCTTTTTACCCATACATTTTCCATTGAAAGTAAAAAGGTTAAAAATAACGCCAGAAAGAAAGCAATTAATAACGAAACCACCGTGAGCAATAAACTGGTTGGAATTCCCTGTGCAATCACGGTGAAATATTCTTGAAACATTATTTCACTCCTCTTTCAAAGCGGGTAAAACGTAACTCTAAACGGCGAATACCGGCTTGGCTGACTAAAGTAACAATTAAATAAATTAATGCGGCAATGCCATACCAAGTGAAGGGTTGATGCGTGTTGGTATTAATCAGTTGTGCCTGACGCATTAAATCATCTACTCCAATAAGGGAAATGAGTGCCGTATCTTTTAATAAAACCAGCCATTGATTACTCAACCCCGGTAAAGCGTGCCGCCAAACCTGCGGCATAATAATGTGGGTGAAGGTATAACCTTTGCTTAACCCTAAAGCCGCACCGGATTCCCACTGCCCTTTTGGAATGGCTTGGATCGCGCCACGTAATGTTTGCGAAGCATAAGCCGCAAAAATAAGCGACAACGCAAAAACACCGCAGCCAAACGCGCCAAATTCAATGTATTCACCGGTAAGCATTTCCACCAGTTCCGTAGAACCAAAATACACCAGCAGTACCACCAAAATTTCAGGCAATCCACGCAATAACGCGACAAACACCGCCATTGGCTTACCCACAAAACGATTTGCCTCCAACAAAGCAAATAACACGCTAAAGAGTAAGCCGACTACCAGAGAACAAACCGCCAGCCCCAACGTTACAAGGGCTGCGGTAAACATTAAAGAAAGAAAATCGGCAAACATAAATTATTTTGTCATCCATTTATCATAGATTTTTTGGTATTCACCACTTGCTTTGATCGCTGCCAAGCCTTTATTAAAGCTTGCCGCCAAATCTTTGGAAGATTTATTCATCGCAATACCTAAACCGTTACCAAAATATTTCTTATTGGTTACTTTTTCGCCTACAAATTGAATTTCAGGCTCTTTGTTAATCATATCCGCAAGCACGGCGGTATCACCGAAAATGATGTCAATACGCCCATTTTTTAAATCCAAAATAGCATCTTGCAGGCTGGCATAGGGTTTTGGTGAATATTGTTTGGTTTCATTCACGGTATATTGTTGGAAAGTCGTCCCGTTTTGCACACCGATATTTTTCGCCGTTTCTAAGGTCGCTTTACCTTTTAACGCCACATAACTTGCGGTGCTGTCATAATACGCATCGGAGAACAATACTTGTTTTGCACGTGCTTCGGTAATATCCATTGCCGAGATTGCCGCATCAAAACGTTTTGCTTTTAAACTTGCGATTAAAGAATCAAAAGACTCACCTTTAAATTTACAGGTCGCTTGAATTTCTTTACAAATGGCATTCGCCACATCCACATCAAAGCCGATAATCTCGCCTTTCTCATTGGTAAATTCAAAAGGTGGATAGCTTGGTTCCATTGCAAAAGTAATATCTTGTGCGGTCGCTACCGCGGCTGAACCTAATAATACTGCGCTTAAAAGTAATTTTTTCATAATATGTCCTTAATTTCTAGTGAGAAAGATATTGTTTAAATTGTTCGGTTTTCGGGTGTTCAAAACAATCTGCCGATCCCATTTCGATAATCTTGCCTTGTTCCATATAGACCACTTTTGTTGCCACTTTTTGTGCCACATTCACCTCGTGGGTAACAATCACCTGCGTGATGCCGGTTTCTTGTAATTCTTTAATAATATCAACAACTTGAGCGGTAATTTCCGGATCTAATGCCGCCGTTGGCTCATCAAATAATAAAACCTGTGGTTTCATCATTAATGCCCGTGCAATCGCCACACGCTGTTGCTGACCGCCGGATAAATGCAAAGGAAAACGATCCGCGTATTCTTCTAAACGTAAGCGTTTTAATAATTCCATTGCTTCTTTTTTTGCTGTTGTTTCATTGATTGACAACACTTTCATCGGGGCTTCAATCAAATTTTCAATCACCGTTAAATGCGGCCAAAGATTATATTGTTGGAACACCATTCCCACATCTTGGCGTAACTGACGAACCGCCTTCGCATTCGCTGTTGCTTTTGATAAATCAAATTCATTATTGGCAATGTTTAATTCGCCGGAAGTCGGCACTTCCAATAAATTTAACGTGCGAATTAACGTACTTTTACCGGCACCACTCGGGCCAAGTAATACGACGGTATCGCCTTCTTCGGCTTCTAAATTAATATCAAATAATGCCTGAACCGAACCATAGAAAAAATTCAAATTTTTAACTCGTATCGCCATTTTTATTCTCTGCTTCTTATAAAGTGAAGAAATATTACGTTTTTATGCATATTTATGCAAGCGGTAAAAATAAAAAATCCCAAAAAATTTTGGGATTTTTGAAAAAAGATCGTCAAAAACAACCGCACTTTAGGCGTTTTTCGCCATTTCAAACTCAATTAACATCATTAAAATATGGATCACTTTAATGTGAATTTCTTGAATACGATCCGCATAACGGAAATGTGGTACGCGAATTTCAACATCTGCCAAACCTACCATTTTTCCACCGTCTTTACCGGTCATCGCAATCACTTTCATTCCTTTTGCTTTTGCCGCTTCAATAGCATTCAGCACATTTTTAGAATTACCTGACGTGGATAAACCAAATAGCACATCGCCTTTTTGTCCCACCGCTTCGACATAACGGGAGAATACATAATCGTAGCCAAAATCGTTACTCACACAGCTGAGATGGCTCACATCGGAAATGGCGATCGCCGGATAACCGGGGCGGTTTTCACGATAACGTCCGGTTAATTCTTCCGCAAAATGCATTGCATCACAATGTGATCCGCCGTTACCGCAAGAAAGAACTTTACCGCCTTGTTTGAAACTGTCCGAAATTAATAATGCCGCCTGTTGAATTAATTTAATGTTATTTTCATCAGAAATGAATTTATTTAATACATCTTGTGCTTCAACAAGTTCCGCTTTAATTTGATCTAAGTACATTTTTGCTCCTTTTAGCAATGGAAAATTCGCACGGCATTGTATAGCAGATACCCTTTTTTCGCTAGGTTGATAAAACAAATTCCGCTCTTTTTCGCCCTAAACCGCTCTTTTTTGTGATTCTGTCCGCAAAGCGGTTTGAAAATACTTCAAAAATTGACCGCACTTTTTTAGTCTTTCTTTGGTTTTTACTCAAGGAAACACAATGAAACAACTACTCGCCATTTTGATTTTATTTATCAGCCTAAAACCTTATGCCAATGTAGATGTAATGCTTCTGCAAAATTATGACAATCAATCTGTTGAAGGTTGGGTGATGTCGGAAAAACTGGACGGCGTTCGAGGATACTGGGATGGTAAACAACTTTTAACCCGTCAAAATCAACGGCTTTCACCGCCGGCTTATTTTGTGAAAGACTTTCCCCCTTTTGCCATAGACGGCGAACTTTTTAGTGAACGGAACCATTTTGAAGAAATCGCTTCTATTACAAAATCTTTCAAAGGCGAACGATGGGAAAAACTCAAACTTTATGTTTTTGACGTACCTGATGCCAAGGGAAATTTATTTGAACGGTTAGCCGTATTGAAAACTTATTTGGCTGAACATCCCACGCCCTATATTCAAATTATCGAACAAATTCCCGTGCGGGATAAAGCCCACTTATATGAATTTTTAAGTGAAGTAGAAAGTAAATTAGGTGAAGGTGTTGTGGTAAGAAATCCCAATGCCCCCTATGAGAGAAAACGCAGTTCACAAATACTCAAACTAAAAACGGCTCACGATGAAGAATGCACTGTCATTGCACACCACAAAGGCAGAGGGCAATTTGAAAATGTAATGGGATCGCTCACCTGTAAAAATGATCGCGGGGAATTTAAAATCGGTTCGGGATTTAATTTTAAGGAACGTGAAAATCCGCCGCCCATAGGATCAACGATTACTTATAAATACCGTGGATTAACCCATTCCGGTAAACCACGCTTTGCCACCTATTGGCGGGAGAAAAAATCACCGTAATTCTAAAAAGAAAGGCAGGTTAATCAACCTGCCTGACTTATCATTATCCGTGGTAACGTCCCACGCCTAATTCATCTTCTTTTCTTGTACGATTTATCACTTCTTGTGGAGACTGGGCAATGCGTAACCCCATTTCCTCCTCTGTACGCACCACCTCGCCACGCAAGGAATTGGTGTACACATCCGTGATTTTTACATCCACAAACTTACCGATCATTTCCGGTGAACCTCGGAAATTCACAATACGATTGGTTTCCGTTCTTCCCGTTAATTCCATAATGTCTTTTTTAGACGGGCCTTCCACCAACACACGTTGTTCCGTTCCTAACATACGGCGGCTAAATTGTGCCGCTTGTTGATTAATGCGTTCTTGCAACACATATAAACGTTGTTTTTTCTCCTCTTCCGTAACATCATCCGGCATATCGGCAGCCGGTGTGCCGGGACGGGCGGAATACACAAAGCTAAAACTCATATCGAAATTCACTTGTGCAATTAAATTCATTGTTTGCTCAAAATCTTCTGCCGTTTCCCCCGGAAAGCCGACAATAAAGTCTGAACTAATTTGAATATCAGGACGCACGGCACGCAATTTACGAATAATCGATTTATATTCCAACGCAGTATGGCCGCGTTTCATCATCGTTAAAATACGGTCAGAACCGGCTTGCACCGGTAAATGCAAGAAACTCACCAATTCCGGTGTATCACGATAAACATCAATGATGTCATCGGTAAATTCAATCGGGTGACTGGTGGTGAAACGTAAACGATCAATGCCGTCAATGGAAGCCACCAAACGCAGTAATTCGGCAAAGCTACAAATTTGTCCATCGTGGGTTGGGCCACGATACGCATTCACATTTTGTCCCAATAAATTCACTTCACGCACGCCTTGTTCGGCAAGCTGTGCAATCTCAAATAACACATCATCTACCGGACGGCTTACTTCTTCGCCTCTGGTGTAAGGTACAACACAGAAGGTACAATACTTGTTACAACCTTCCATAATGGAAACAAATGCGGTCGGCCCTTCTGCACGTGGCTCCGGCAAACGGTCAAATTTTTCAATTTCCGGAAAACTCACATCCACCACAGAACTTTTACCGCCACGGATTTGATTAATCATTTCCGGTAAACGGTGCAAGGTTTGCGGCCCAAAAATAATATCGACATAGGGCGCGCGCTGACGAATATGCTCACCTTCCTGAGAAGCAACACAGCCCCCCACGCCAATCACTAAGTTTGGATTGGTTTTCTTTAATTCTTTCCAACGCCCTAATTGATGAAATACTTTTTCCTGTGCTTTTTCACGAATGGAACAGGTATTCAACAATAACACATCTGCTTCTTCAGGGATTTCTGTCAATTCAAGCCCGTGGGTACTTAATAATAAATCCGCCATTTTTGATGAATCGTACTCGTTCATCTGGCAGCCCCAGGTTTTAATATGTAATTTTTGCGTCATCTTTTACTTTCTACAATCGTCAATTTATCCAATAAAAACGGTCGGCTATTGTACAGATTTGTCACTATGCTTACCAGTCAAAATTTATTTTTTAGCGCCATAAAAAATACGGTCAAATTTGACCGCACTTTCGTTTAATTTTGGGATAATCTCGTAAAAATTCACCGTAACGACAACATAAATGCCTGTAATCAATACCCTTCTTCCTGCATATTAGGTAAAAACCTTGTTTGCTGAATTCGTTTGACTTTTGTCACGATAGAACCGTCAGAATATAAATCAATTTCACGCCATCCCGGTTGCACCGTATCCAATGCAAAATGATTGCTGTCTGCCTTAAATTGAATACAGGTTGAAGGGGTTGCCATCACTTGATACCCCTTCCATTGCCCATCTACTTGCTGATGAATATGCCCATATAAAATGGCTTTTACATTTTTAAAAGGCGCAAGCACATCAAGTAAATCGTGAGAATTGCGTAAATTATGCTGATCAAGCCAAGCGGAATTGGTCGGCAATAAATGATGATGAAACACAATCAAGGTATAACGTTCGGGATATTCTGCCAAGGTTAATTTTAACAATTCAAGCTGATATTGGCTCAGTTCGCCGTGTGGCACGCCATAAACCTGACTATCCAATAATAACGCCTGCCAATGGTCGCCCAATAAAATATGTTTTGCATTTTCCATTGGTGATTGATTCAAATTTTCTACCATTTTAGGTTGAAAATCGTGGTTGCCCGGAATCCAAAATACCGGTTTACCAAAAGGTTTTATCATTTCAACAAAACGTTGATACCCTTCATCACTGCCATCTTGCACCAAATCACCGGTCGCAAAAATGACATCAAACTCCCGCTTTTCTTGTTGAATTTCCGCTAAAACCTGTGCAAAACCTGCTTGCGTGTTTACACCCAATAATTCTGTTTTTTCATCTTTAAACAAATGTGAATCTGTGATCTGTAATAACTTAACAACAGAATTTGCCGACCGATGAACAAACGTGTTTTTCATAGAAGCCTCCTACCCCCGTTGCCAACGGTGTTGTAGCTGCGCATAATTTAATTGAAGCCATTGCAATCCCATCACCGCAATGCTATTGTCAATTTTTCCTTCACACATCCATTGATAAGCCTGTTCACGTTTTACAACCCATACGCGAATATCTTCATTTTCAGTCGCCAAGCCGTGAATTCCTTTCGCTTGCGAGCTGTCCACTTCCCCGACAAATAAATGAATCCGTTCCACCACGCCACCGGGGCTATCCCATACACTCAAACAATGGGTTAAATTCTTCACTACTACACCGGCTTCTTCTTCACTTTCACGTAACGCCACCTCTTCCGGTTGCTCGCCTTTTTCAACCATACCGGCAATGAGTTCCAATAACCAAGGGGAGCGATTTGGTACGGGATGATAGGCTGTTCCAATGCGAATTTGTTCAACCAACACCACCGAATCCTCTTTGGGATCATAAGCAATCACTGCGGAAGCTGCGCCTTTGATAAGCAATTCTCGCGTAACCACACCGCCTTCGCCACCGGCAAAAAGTTTGTGTTTAAATTGAATTTTTTTAAGTGTAAAAAAACCGTCATACACGGTTTCTTCATTCAGGATTTTAATATCCTCTAAACCAAACTGTTGAACTTCCAACATTTTTTTCTCCAAATATTTTGCGAAAAAATATACGCTCAAAAGACTATAAAAAAAATAGAAGGTTTATATTTTTTGTTGAAAGTTTGAAGTAGCTCACAAAAAATATAAAACCATGATTATTTATTCTACAATATTGATATTTGTTAGCATTGCACGATCAAATTTAAAATTCGCTTATCGGAAATTGGATATTTCGTGCCTAGCTGTTGGGCAAATAAACTCACCCGTAACTCCTCAATCATATATCTGATTTCTGCCACTTCATTAGAAATGGGTTTTGATTTTGGGAGTTTGTTGAGCAGTTGTTGGTAGGCTTGTTGTACTTGCTCTACTCGTAGCATTGCTACACGATCTCGATTAACATCCTGCAATAATTTATCGATACGTTTATCAATGGCTTGTAAATAACGCAATAAATCCGGCAGGCGATCATAACCGCTTTTTTGCACAAAACCTTGATATACCAAGCCTCCAAGCTGAACTTTAATATCCGAAAGGGCGAATGCCATTGTGAAATCCATTTTGCCTTTTAGGCGTTGATTCAAGGTGTGGGTGAACGTCAAAATTTGCTCCACTTTTTGTGCAATATCTACGGTAACTTCATTGAGATTTTCCCGCACAAAATCACGCAATTTATCAAAATCGGGTTCGTTCCACACAAAACCGCCAAAATCATTGATAAGTTTATCTACGGCACAGGCAATACAGTCATCAATCAACTCCAGCACCCGTCCAAAAGGCGTAAAATATAGCCCCAGTTTGGATTTATTCGGTAATTTTTCGTGCAAATATTTAATGGGAGACGGCACATTCAGTAGCAACAATCGGCGCAAGCCTTGTTGCATTGCCACCGCCTGTTCAAATTCCGTTTCAAATAATTTCACCCCCACTGCCTCTTTTTCATCCACAATGGCGGGGAAGGCTTTTACGCTAAAGCCCTGTTTTTTCTGCTCGTAAAATTGTGGTAAATCGGCAAAATTCCAAATATGCACGCCACTTTGTTCAATGCCGTCATCCGCCACGGCAGAAATGCTTTCTTGCACCCGATCTTTCAACTCGAATTTCAAGGAATCCAGATCCATTGATTCGGCAATTTTTTTACCCTTTTCATCCACCACTCGGAATGTCATTTTTAGATGACTTGGAATTTGCGTCCATTGCCAATGTTCCGCCTCCACCGTTACGCCCGTCATTCGCCGTAACTCATTAATCAGTGTCTCCAATAATGGTTTTTCTAAAGGAACGGCACGTGCCAAAAAGGCTTGTGCATAATTCGGCGCAGGAACAAAATTACGGCGGTAGGTTTTCGGCAAAGATTTAATTAAGGCAATCACCAATTCTTCCCGCAAGCCGGGAATTTGCCAATCAAAGCCGGTCATTTCTACTTGATTGAGCAGGGGCAGCGGAATATGAACGGTAACACCATCGGCATCTGTCCCCGGTTCAAATTGATAGGTCAGTTTGAGCTTTAAATTTCCTTGATGCCAGAAATTAGGAAAATCCAGTTTGCTCACCTGCTCGGCATCCTCATTAATCAAAAAAGAACGCTCAAAATTGAGTAACTCAGGATCTTGTTTTGAGGCTTTTTTCCACCAAGCATCAAAATGCTTTTGCGACACCACTTCCGTGCCAATACGTTGATCATAAAAATCAAACAAAGCCCGTTCGTCCACCAAAATATCGCGGCGGCGGCTTTTATGCTCCAGCTCTTCCACCTCCTGAATGAGTCGCTGATTCTGTTTGAAAAAGGAATGTTTGGTGTGCCAATCCCCTTCCACCAATGCAGATTGAATAAAGATTTCACGGCTCACCATAGGGTCGATTGCCCCATAGTTCACCGGTCGTGCAGCGACAATCGGCACACCATATAAACTCACTTTTTCATTGGCGATCACTGCCCCACGGGATTTTGACCAGCGTGGTTCGGAATAGGATTTTTTGGTCAAATGTTCTGCAAGGGGTTCAATCCATTCAGGGTCAATATCGGCAACCATACGCCCCCAAAGTTTGGAGGTTTCCACCAATTCAGCCGCCATCACCCATTTCGGTTGTTTTTTGAAAAGAACGGAATTAGGGAAAATCGCAAAATGCGCATTACGTGCGCCGAGATATTGCTGTTTTTCCGCCTCTTTTAAGCCGATATGGGAAAGCAAACCACTTAAAAGTGCAGTGTGAATTTGCGGATATTCCGCTTTTTCCGAATTAATCGGCAATCCCATTTCACGCACGGCAAGACGAATTTGCTGATAAATATCCTGCCATTCCCGAATTCGGAGATAATTTAGGAAATCTTTTTGACATTGGCGGCGGAACTGATTTTTACTCAGTGATTTTTGTTGTTCTTGAACATAGTGCCAAAGATTTAAAAACGCCAAAAAATCCGATTTTTTATCGGCAAAACGGCGGTGTTTTTCATCTGCCGCTTGTTGTTTTTCTGTTGGGCGTTCGCGCGGATCTTGAATAGATAATGCGGAAACAATCACCATCACTTCATAAACACAGCCCAAATTGACCGCACTTAGTAGCATTTTCGCTAATCGTGGATCAACGGGAAGTTGAGCGAGTTGGCGACCAAGGTTTGTCAGTACCCGCTTTTCTTGATAGTTTGGGGCGTTATTTTCCCCGTCCATAGAGCGGGATTTTTTAATATTCTTCCATTCAAACGCCCCCAGTTCTTCCAACAACTTTACGCCATCTTGAATGTGGCGTTTATCGGGTGCGTCCACAAAAGGAAAAGCCTCAATATCGTCCAAGCCCAACGCCGTCATTTGCAAAATAACGGAGGCTAAATTGGTGCGCAAAATTTCCGGCTCGGTAAATTCAGGGCGGGAATGAAAATCTTCTTCCGAATACAGGCGAATACAAATCCCCTCGCTGACCCGTCCGCAACGCCCTTTACGTTGATTGGCGGAAGCCTGCGAAATCGGTTCTATCGGTAAACGCTGTACTTTGGTGCGATAACTATAACGGGAAATACGTGCCGTTCCCGGATCAATCACATATTTTATCCCCGGTACGGTGAGTGAAGTTTCCGCGACATTTGTCGCCAGTACAATTCGATTCAATCCGCTCGGGTGAAAAATTTTATTTTGTTCTTGCGCAGAAAGGCGGGCAAAGAGCGGTAGAATTTCCGTGTGTTTTAAATTTTGTTTTTTCAACGCTTCGGCGGTATCGCGAATTTCCCGTTCGCCATTCATAAAGATCAAAATATCGCCTCGCCCTTCCGCCTGTAGTTCATCCACCGCATTTAAAATACCTTGCAGTTGATCTTGATCCGCTTCCTCGCTAATCGGGCGATAACGCACTTCCACCGGATAAGTTCTACCGGAAACTTCAATAATCGGGGCATTATCAAAATGTTTGGAAAAACGTTCCACATCAATGGTTGCAGAGGTAATGATTAATTTCAGATCAGGGTGGCGTGGCAATAGTTGCTTTAGATAGCCTAAAATAAAATCATTATTCAGGCTGCGTTCGTGGGCTTCATCAATAATCAGACAGGAATATTGGTTAAGAAAACGATCCGTTTGAATTTCAGCCAGTAAAATCCCATCCGTCATCAATTTGATTTGAGTATTGTCACTCATCTGATCGTTAAAACGTACTTTATAGCCCACCAAGTCGCCCAATTCCGTTTGTAATTCTTCGGCAATACGTGTGGCGACAGAACGTGCGGCGATTCGGCGTGGTTGAGTATGCCCAATCATACCAAGGTTGCCCAACCCCAATTCCAAGCACATTTTTGGCAACTGGGTGGTTTTACCCGATCCGGTTTCCCCTGCCACCACAATCACTTGATGTTCGGCTAATAATGTTTGAATTTCCGCTTTGCGTTGGCTAACAGGGAGTGTTTCCGGAAAAACAATGGGATTTTTGACCGCACTTTGACGTTGTGCCACACGCCATTGAGCTTGTTGAATTTGTTGTGCAATCTCTGCCGCCACAGCTTGTTGTGCTTCTTGATGTCTAATTTTACCAATGCCGTAAATTCGGGCGGATAAACGGCGTTTATCCGTGAACATTACATTATTTAATTGAGCAAGGAGAGATTGTTGTAAAGGATTTAACTGTTGTTTTACTGTTCTTTTTTTCATACCGATTTGCATTTTATACTACCGTAAGCCAAACATAGCCATCCGATTAAAAATAACACACCACCTACAGGCGTTACCCACACCATCCATTTTCCTGCACCGAGTGCCAAGGCATATAAACTGCCACTAAACAAAAATACGCCAAGCGACCACGCTGAGGCAGCCAAATTAAAGGTTTTGTTGAAAACAAATGGTTGCCGACCTATTTGCACAAGCCCGATACTCAGAATGGCAAGGGTGTGAAACATTTGATATTTGAGTGCGGTATCAATCCACATTAAGGCTTTGTTGTCTAAAATTTTACTTAATCCGTGTGCGGCAAAAGCCCCCATCGCAACGCAAAAAAAGCCACTTATTGAGGCAATCAATAACCATTTATTTTTCACTTAAATTCGCCCCATTAATAATGCCAAAATCCCTGCGGCGATCAGTGGGCCGACAGGAATGCCACCAAGAAACGATACGCCAATAATCGTGCCGATTAACAAACCGGTTACCAATACCGGCTGTTCCCCCATTAAAGGCACACCTTTTCCGGCAAGCCAAGCGACAAAAATCCCCACCGCAATAGAAAGTGCCATTTTCCAACTTAATAAACCGGCTAAATCGGGTAATTGAATTTTGCCGGAAACCAAGGGGCTTAATACGCCAATGGTTAAAATAATAATGCCCACCTTTAAACCATATTTTTCAAGTAAGGGAATATGTTCGGATAAAAATGTTTGCTGCATAATCAATAACACGGCGGCGGAAATCGTGATCGCACTATTATGGCTCACCACGCCAAGTATGATTAACACCACTAATAACAAGGCGATCATATTAAATTGTAATGACATAAAACTCCGAGAAGAAAATAAAAAGTGCGGTCATAAAAATGACCGTTTTGTGAAAGATAAATTTTGCGAAATTATAGCAATTTCTTAATTTGCTGTGTTTTTTTATTTAATGAAAAAAGCTAGAATTGGGCATTCATTCCTCGCCCTCAAATAGGTTATTCAATGTCAAATGTCGTCAGTCCCGAATTAATCAAAACCGTTGTTCTACTTGCCACCAGTGTTACCATTGTGCCACTGTTTAAACGTATTGGCTTAGGCAGTGTATTAGGCTATTTAGTGGCAGGTTGCTTAATTGGCCCTTCTGTATTTGGCGTTATTCAAGATCCGGCTTCCGTAGTGCATATGGCGGAACTGGGTGTGGTGATGTTTTTATTTATCATTGGGCTTGAAATGCATCCCGAACGCCTTTGGGCGATGCGTAAAGCCATTTTCGGGCGAGGCTTATTACAAGTGGGCTTATGCGGCACACTCCTGACCCTTGCCGGCATTTATCTCCTCAATTTACCCAAAGAAGTCGCTTTTATTGCCGGAATGGGGTTCACCCTTTCCTCCACCGCAATCGTAATGCAAGTGTTGGAAGAACGGGGGATCACCGCTACACCAAAGGGACAACGTGTTATTTCCACCTTGATTTTTGAAGATCTCGCTATTGTGCCACTGCTTGCCTCTATCGCCTTTTTAACCCCTGAAAGCAAGCACGTTGAACATCAAACCAACTGGACTTCCATTGGTATCGCACTTTCTGCGGTGATCGGATTAATTGTGACAGGGAAATGGCTAATGAACCCCATTTTCCGCCTTATTTCAAAAGCACATATTCGTGAAATGATGACGGCTGCAGCACTTCTTGTCGTACTGGGCGCGGCTTTAGCAATGGAAGCAGGCGGACTTTCTATGGCAATGGGGGCTTTCGTAGCAGGTGTAATGTTGTCAGAATCGGCTTTCCGCCACCAATTAGAAGCAGATATTGAACCTTTCCGTGGTTTATTGCTGGGGCTATTTTTTATGGGCGTGGGAATGTCCCTAGATTTGTCCCTTGTCTTCCAACATTGGTTACTGCTCCTTGGCATTGTATTACTTTATATTTTGGGAAAAGCACTGGCGGTTTACCTTGTGGCACGTCTCACCCGCTTGAATCAGCGTGAATCTATCGGGCGAATGACCATTATGGCTCACGGGGGAGAATTTGCGTTCGTGCTTTTCTCTGCTGCTACCACTGCCGGTGTACTAAGCGTGAATCAAAATGCCACCTTTACTGCCGCCGTGATTATTTCAATGTTATTTTCCCCATTGATTACCCTACTTTCACGCCGACTGTCCCAACGTTATGCCGATAAAAATAAAGTCGAACCCGACACCAGTGATCTCGATCCAATCGAAAACTTGGAAGATTCTGTGGTGGTATTGGGCTTTGGACGCTTCAGTCAAATTGTGTGTCAAACCTTATTGGTACGCGGTATTAATGTCTCGGTGATTGACCGTGATATTGAAAACATCCGTGCAGCCGCAAAATTTGGCTTTAAAGTTTATTATGGGGATGGCGTGCGTTTAGACGTATTACACGCCGCCGGCATTGATAAAGCAAAATGTATCGTTATTGGTATCAGTGATACAAACCGTATTGAAGGCATTGTAGAGCAACTCAAACACGCCTATCCACATTTGCCGATTTTGACCCGAACTTACGATCGCCGAACCACCGTGAATCTTATCAAACAAGATGTGGATTTTATTGTACGGGAAACCTTTGAATCCGCACTCACCTTGGCTCACGCCACTCTTATGCAATTAGGCGTGAATAAAATGGAAGCCGATGAGGTGATTACAGAAGTTCGTCATCTCGACCAAGAACGGTTAAATGAAGAAGTATTACACGGCTTTTCAATGGATATTGTCCGCCGCTACTGGACACCAAAACCCTTTATTGAACCTCATATTGATGCCGAAGCACTAAATGACGAAGCAGCGGAAATTTTAGCTAATGATGAAGAACAAAAAATCAAAAAATTAACACAACAAGAACAAGATCTGCAGCCTTCTGAAGAAAAAAATAAAATGGAAGAAGAAGGAAAAGGAGTTGCATAGTAATGCCCAAATAACGTGATCGGTATGGACGCCACGCTGGCGTCCATACCAAAAAACAAACAATTTCAATGTGTTAATAGTAAACAAAAACTTAAATCACCGATTCCAACATTTCTTTTGCATTTGCCAATGCAAGCTCTGTCATTTGCGTTCCCCCTAATAAACGCGCCAGCGCAGGGATACGTTCTTCTTGAGAAAGTGCGGTCATTTTGGTTTCTGTTTTATCATTTACGGTGAATTTTTCCACATTAAATTGGTGATGTCCGCAACAAGCCACCAGTGGTAGATGAGTAACACAAAGCACTTGGCATTTGTTACCTAATTCACGCAATAATTTCCCCACTACACTTGCGGTTGAACCACTAATCCCCACATCTACTTCATCAAAAATCAAAGTTGGAATTGCCCATTGATCCGAAGTCAACACTTGAATCGCAAGAGAAATTCGGGAAAGCTCACCACCGGATGCCACTTTTGCCAAAGGTTGGGGTTGTTGACCTAAATTACTGCGTAACGTAAATACAATTTGATCCGCCCCATTTGAGGTCACTTTTTCATTATCGGTTTTCAATTCTACGTAAAATTCCGCATTTTCCATTGCAAGTTGTTTAATCAATTGGGTAACTTGTTGCGCCAATGAATTTGCTGATTTTTGACGACTTGCAGTTAATTCGGCAGCCGTAGCCTGCATTTGGGCAAATGCGGCTTTTTCTTGGGCGATTAAGACTTCTTCACTTTCTGAAAAATCTAAAAGTGCGGCCAATTCTGCCTTTAATTTTTTATGCCATTCCACTAATTCTTCAGGCTTCACATTATGTTTTTTGGCAAGTTGCAACGCCTGTCCCATACGTTGCTCAATTTCTTGTAATAACGCCGGATCTTGTTCAATATTTGAAGATAAATGCTGTATTTCATTTGTCGCCTCTTGCACTTGAATTAATGCTTCATTCAGTAAATTCTGCACATCGGCATAGCGGGGATCTAATTCAGCCAATTCTTCAATATATTGAGTTGCACGGTACAACATTGTATCAATATTCACCGTTTCATTTTCACTCAAAATTTGCAAAGCAGATTGGGAAAGTAAAGTGAGTTGCTCACTATTCGACAATCGGCGTTGATCTTCTTCCAATTCCAAATATTCATTTGGGCGAAGATTAAATTCATCCAATTCTTGCACTTGATATTGAAGTAACTGTTTTTTCGCCTCATTTTCCGCCACTTTTTGTTGAAAAGTTTTGACTTGCGTTTGTAGATTTTTCCACGTGCGATAGTCTTCCCGCATTTGATTAAGCAGCCGAGAATGTTGTGCAAAGCTGTCCACCACTTGCAGTTGATAGTCGTTTTTCAGTAAAAGTTGGGAGGCGTGTTGTCCGTTAATGTGAATAAGATATTGTCCGACTTCTTTTAACTGTGAGGCGGAAACAGGTGTACTATTGATGAATGCCTTGGAACGTCCATCCGCGTTAATAACACGGCGTAAAATACATTCGGAGGGGTTATCAGAATCTTGCAATTCTTGTTCTTGTAGCCATTGATAAGCAGGGTTATGCGGTTCAAGGGAAAAAGCCGCACAGATTTCTGCACGTTCTTGCCCCTCTCTTACCATTGCACTTTCAACGCGCTGCCCTAAACATAAGCCCAGAGCATCAATGGCAATGGATTTACCGGCACCGGTTTCACCGGTAACCACCGACATTCCTTTCGCTAATTCAATTTCAAGCTGGCGAACAATGGCAAAATTATTAATAGTTAATTGAGTAAGCATAACAATATCCTCTATCACTGTATATTTGTCATATTAATACTGATTTAATATACAGTAAAGATTTTTTTATTATTTCGCCTAAAAATTTTTCAACCAACCTAATTTGGTACTTAATACATTGTAATAATTGTAACTTTTAAGATGAAGTAAGCGTAATTTATGGCTACTTTTTTCAATATGTACAATATCGTCAGGTGTGAAATCCAGTGCAATTTGGCTATCGCACCCCACTTCCAGTTGGGAGGTATTATGTTCGGCAAAACGAATGGAGATCTTACTGTCGCCGTCAATGACCAAGGGACGTGATGTTAAGGTATGAGGAAACATTGGCACAAGCGCAATGGCATTTAAGTTCGGTGTCAATATTGGACCGCCGGCAGAAAGGGAATAGGCGGTCGAACCTGTCGGCGTAGAGACAATCAACCCATCAGAACGCTGCGAAAAAGCAAATTTATCATTGATATAAACGTGAAAATCGATCATATGAGCAATTTTTGCCGGGTGAATAACCGCCTCATTCACGGCATAGCCTGAAGCAATCATTTCGCCTTCCCGCTCAATTTTGGCTTCCAATAAAAAACGTTCTTCCACAAAAAACTCACCACGATCAAGGCAAGCCTCTAGTTGTGCATAGGCGTTTTTCGGGTCAATATCGGTTAAAAAGCCCAGATTTCCACGGTTAATACCAATTAAGGCGACGTCATATTTGGCTAAAATTCGCGCACGCCCTAACATATTGCCGTCACCACCAATCACCACCGCCAGTTGTGCCTGCTGACCGATTTCCTCTAATGTAGCAAGGCTTTCTTTAGGCAGCGCCAGTTTTTCCGCCACGTCTTTTTCCACCAACACGCGATAGCCACGCTCCTGCAGCCATTGCGCCAAGTTCTTATGCATTTGCAAATTAATGTCGTTGCGGGGCTTCCCCACTAATCCAATCGTTTTAAAAGAACGCAATAAATGTTCCATAGTTAACTCTAAAATCGTGCGAAAATTCTCTCATTTTTGACCGCACTTGAATTTAACATTTGCACCATTATATTACATAGGCTTGTCAAAAGTATGAATTTTGTTGGAAGCTTGCTAAAATAGCGAAAATTTTGATTTACGGAGAACCTCTATGTCTGAACAAGAACAAAAATTTGAAAACACCGATGAACTTGAGTTGGAAACCCAACAAGCACAAGAAACAGAGCAAACGGAAGATCCTTTAGAGGAGGCCATCGCTCGAGTGCAAGAACTAGAAGAACAACTCAAAGCACAAATGGAAGAAACGGCGAAAAAAGAACAAGATTTATTGCTCCGTACCCGTGCTGAAATAGACAATATTCGCCGCCGTACCGAACAAGATGTAGAAAAAGCCCACAAATTTGCTTTAGAAAAATTCTCAAAAGACATTTTAAATACCATTGATAATTTAGAACGCGCCCTTGCCACACCGGCAAATACCGAAGATGAAAGTGTCAAAGCCCTGTTTGACGGTGTAGAACTCACCCTAAAAGAGTTACTTTCTACCGTTGGTCGCTTTGGTGTAGAGGCCGTGGGTGTCGTTGGTGAAGTCTTCAATCCGGATTTGCATCAAGCTATCTCAATGCAACCGGCAGAAGGCTTTGATGCGAATCAAATCACTACCGTATTACAAAAAGGCTATACCTTAAACGGTCGTGTTATTCGTCCCGCAATGGTAATGGTTGCGGCATAATCTTAGAAGTTAAGTAAAAAGGTAAAAAGAGCGGTCGATTTTTCGACCGTTTTTTATTTCCCATCCAAAGTTTGATCAAGATCACAAAAATCATTTTTTATTTGAGATTAATTCTCAATAAGAAACTTCATTCCAACCAATAAAATCAATATTTAAGGCAATTTCCCTAGCCCTCTTGCTATCAAAAACACTACATATTGTGTGTTGATTATCTTTTTAGATCTATATATAGTGCAACTCAAATTTTAAAGACACAATATATCGGAGCATTCTATGAGCAATTTTCAGGTAATTAAACGTGACGGATCTCGGGCTGATTTTGAAATTCAGCGTATAATCAACGCCATCAAAAAAGCCGCAAGTGCGGTGAATATTCACGATGAATTTTACTGCAACCAACTCGGTGCGGAAGTAAGTAACGAAATTTTCACCCATCACCAACAAGAAATCGACATTAATCAAATTCAAAAAATCGTTGAAGATAAATTAATGGTGGGTCGTTATCCTCAAATCGCACGGGCTTACATTGAATATCGCCACGATCGTGATCTGGCACGGGAAAAACGTAGCCAACTCACCAAAGAAATTGAGGGATTGATTGAGCAAAGCAACGTAGAATTACTTAACGAAAACGCCAATAAAGATGCCAAAGTCATTCCCACCCAACGTGATTTACTTGCCGGCATTGTGGCAAAACATTATGCCAAACACCACATTCTGCCACGTGATGTGGTGGAAGCACACGAAAAAGGCGAAATCCATTATCACGATCTTGATTACGCCCCCTTCTTCCCAATGTTTAACTGTATGTTAGTGGATTTGAAGGGAATGCTCTCGCAAGGTTTCAAAATGGGTAACGCCGAAATTGAACCGCCAAAATCAATCGGCACGGCGACTGCTGTCACGGCGCAAATTATCGCCCAAGTCGCTAGCCATATCTACGGCGGTACAACGATCAACCGCATTGATGAAGTGCTTGCCCCTTATGTTCAGATCAGTTATGAAAAACATTTGAACAATGCACAAGAATGGAATGTAGCCAATGCGGAAGGCTACGCCAAAGCACTCATTGAAAAAGAATGTTTTGATGCCTTCCAATCCTTAGAATACGAAGTCAATACACTCCATACTTCTAACGGTCAAACACCTTTTGTCACCTTCGGTTTTGGTCTTGGTACAAGTTGGCAAGCACGCTTAATTCAACAAGCTATTTTGAAAAACCGCATTCGAGGGTTAGGCAAAAACCACAAAACACCGGTTTTCCCAAAACTGGTTTTCACCATTAAAAAAGGGCTTAATCAGGCAAAAGGCGATCCCAATTACGACATCAAACAACTTGCTTTAGAATGTGCTTCTAAGCGAATGTATCCGGATATTCTTAATTATGATCAAGTAGTGAAAGTCACCGGGTCTTTCAAAGCACCAATGGGTTGTCGTAGTTTCCTAGGGAAATATGAAGAACAAGGCGAAGAAATTCACGATGGTCGCAATAATTTAGGTGTCGTAAGTCTGAATTTGCCCCGCATCGCATTAGAATCCAAAAACGAAGCGGAATTTTACCGCACTTTGGACGAACGCCTTGCGATTGCCAAAAAAGCCTTAATGACACGCATTGCCCGCCTTGAAAATACCAAAGCCCGTGTTGCCCCAATTCTTTATATGGAGGGAGCGTGCGGTGTACGTCTGAAGGCGGACGATAATGTAGCGCAAATTTTCAAAAATAGGCGGGCTTCCATTTCCCTTGGCTATATCGGCATTCACGAAACCATCAATGCACTTTATCATCGAGGACATATTTTTGATGATGAAACATTACGCGAAAAAGGCATTGCGATTGTTCGCCATTTAAGCGATACCGTAAAACAATGGCAAAAAGAGACGGGTTATGCTTTTAGCCTGTATTCTACGCCAAGCGAAAACCTATGCGACCGTTTCTGCCGTTTGGATACCAAACAATTTGGCGTGATTGAGGGTGTCACCGACAAAGGTTACTACACCAATAGCTATCACTTGGATGTTGAAAAGAAAGTGAATCCCTACGATAAACTTGATTTTGAAATGGCTTATCCACCATTGGCGAGCGGTGGCTTTATTTGCTATGGCGAATACCCGAATATTCAACACAATTTGAAAGCCCTTGAAGATGTGTGGGATTACAGTTACGAGCGTGTGCCTTATTATGGCACAAACACCCCGATTGATGAGTGTTACGAGTGTGGTTTTACCGGTGAATTCGAATGTACCAGCAAAGGCTTTGTCTGCCCGAAATGTGGCAATCACGATAGCGCAAAAGTATCCGTTACCCGCCGGGTATGCGGCTACTTAGGCAGCCCTGATGCCCGCCCATTCAATGCAGGCAAACAGGAGGAAGTAAAACGCCGGGTGAAACATCTTTAACGAGAAAAAGTGCGGTCAAAATTTCGGAAGTTTTCAACGCAATACACCTATCACACAACTAACGTGATCAGTGGGGACGCGATCCCTCGCGTCCTATATCCAAAAACAAACAATTTCAATAAATTAACTAGGGACGCCAAGCGTAGCGTCCCTACTAATCAGATTATTTTCACTTTATACAATTACTATGCAATACGTACTATTCTTTCTTCAACAGAAAAACGCCGTATTCCGACAAATTCACATAGGCTTGTTTGAGATCTGCATTAAAATCTTCCGGTTTGCAATTCACTAATAAATCTTTACCGGCCCAGCTTGCGACTACTTCCCAATGGTTTCCCATATAAACCGCACTTTTTATGGTGCAGCGTTGGGATTCCGAACCACTCGCCGCTAAGAAAACCGCTTCAGGGCGGATACCGACTAAACACTCACCATTTGGTAAATTAAATTGTTCGGCATTGGAAAGAGAGACTTGGTAGCCGTTAATTTCCACAATGCTATTGTTTAATTTCCCCTCGAAAATACTGGATTCGCCCATAAAGTTCGCTAAAAACAGGGAATTGGGACGAAGATAAAGTTCTTTTGCCGGGGCTTTTTGCATAATTTTACCTTTGTGCATTACGATCACTTCATCAGAGACGGCAAAGGCTTCTGTTTGATCGTGGGTAACATACAAAGAAGTTATTCCCAAGCGTTGTTGCAATTCACGAATTTTTTCCCGCATTGAACGGCGAAGATTGGCATCTAAATTACTTAATGGCTCATCAAATAAAAGTACCTTTGGTTTTAGTACCAAGGCACGTGCCAATGCCACCCGCTGTTGCTGACCACCGGAGATTTGATCCACAAAGCGATCTTCAAAACCGGCTAAATCTACCAATTCCAATGCTTCTTTTACGCGTTGTTGTCGTTCTTCTTTGCCAATGCCTTGCATTTTTAAACCATAGCCAACATTGTCGCCAATGCTCATATGTGGGAACAGGGCGTAGGATTGGAACACAATACAAATATCCCGATTTTGAATGGAGGATTTTGTGACATCTTCGCCGTCAATAAAAATTTGACCGGAAGTTGGATTTTCCAACCCCGCCACTAACCGCAAAACCGTTGTTTTTCCACAACCGGAAGGGCCAAGCAGAGTGACCATTGTGCCGCGTTTAATGGTTAAGTCTAAATTATCAATCACAACGGCTTTGCCGAAGGCTTTGGTGATATTTTTTAATACTAAGAAATCATTATTGCTCATAATTTTTTACCTAAATTGCATTAATTCATTTTTTTCGCTTTGGAACGGGCAATACGGGTATCGCCTACAATCCAATCGAAAAATAAAATAATCGCCATCATCACTACAATCAGAATAGAACCGTATGCGATAGCGATACCATATTCGCCGTCTTCTACACGGTTTAAAATATAGGCGGTTGCAACACGGGTATCTGCCGTCACTAGGAAAATAATGGCGCTCACGGTTGTCATTGCCCGTACAAAACTGGTAACCAGTGCGGACAGTAATGCCGGTTTTAACAACGGTAACACGATATACCAAAGGGTTTTCCACGAACTGCCTTTTAAAGAAAGGGAGGCTTCATCCAAAGATTTGTCCAGTTGCCCCAAGCCTGCAATAGCCGCACGCATACCAATTGGCAAATCACGCATAACCATTGAAATAATCACAATAACGCCGGTGCCGGTAATATAAAGCGGTGCATTATTAAAGGCTAAAATGTAGGAAACACCGGCAACCGTTCCCGGCACGGCAAAACAAAGCATTGTTAAAAATTCAAGGGATTTTTTACCTTGGAAATCTTTCCGTACCACAATATAGGCAATTAATAACCCAAAGAATGCTGTCAACGGTGCGGCAATACCCGCATAGATTAGGGTATTAATCAGGGATGGCCACGCACCGTCACTGAAACCTTGACCAAACAACATAGCGTAGTTTTTCAAGGTGAGAGTGTAATCTACGCCCCAGTTTACGGTGAAGCTACCGTAGAAAATGCTGCCATAGAGTGCCATATTGAACAGAATCCAAAAACCGAGCATTGCGATAATCGTATATTTCAAACCACTAGGCAGATCTTGCACATCACCTCGATAAGACTTGCCGGAAACCGTTACATAAGAGCGGTTACCAATCCAAATATATTGAATAATAAAAATTGCCAGTGAGAAAATTAACAGCATAGATCCCAATGTACTTGCCGACGCGTAATCAAGCTGTGAACCGGCAATATAAAAATAAATTTGTGTGGCAATCACATCAAAGCTACCGCCTAATACCAATGGATTGCTGAAATCCGCAAGGGATTGGATAAACACAATTAAAAATGAGTTTGCCAATGCAGGGCGGAGCAATGGGAAAATAATATGATAGAAGGTTTGATAACGGTTTGCCCGCAAGGTGTAAGAGGCTTCTTCAATGGAGGGATGAACAGATTTTAATGCGCCGTCCAAAATCATAAAAGAAACCGGCGCAAAGGCGAGAATCTGTGCAATCGCAATGCCATTAAAGCCATAAAGCCAGTTGTAATTTGTGAACCCCAAATAAGTGCTTAAAAATTCGGTAACATAACCGGAACGCCCTAGCATTAAGGTCACGCCCAAGCCCACCACAAATGGTGGGGTAACAATGGGTAAAATAGAGAAGATTTTTCCAATAAAAGCGGTTTTGCGTGCGATACGGGTGGTATAGAGTGCAAACGCTAAACCAAACACGGTGGAAACAGTCCCCACAAAACCGGACAGCAAAAGCGAGTTGCTAATCACACGGACAATATAGTTCTGCGTCAAAATACGCATCACCTGTTGTGGCGCAAAGGTTTCACCGTCATAAAACATTGACACAAAAATCGCCAATGTTGGATACACGATAAAGAAGAAAATCAGCAAAATAATGCAAAGTAAGGAAGCGATAATAAATTTATCGCCCTGCATAACGTTTAGTTTTGCCAAAGAAAGGGTTGCCAATGCGGTATAACCGGCAAGCAATACAATCACGGCATAGCCCATACTGATTTTATATATGGAAGCACTGACAAACATAAAAAGGACGGAAAGTGCGGTCAAAAATAATGCTGTTTTTGCCTGTTGCACTTTGGGTTGATTGAAAAAGGGCAGTGTGCCGTAAATAATCATAGGCAAAAACCACAACCAAGTGAGATTCAAAGAAGCCCACCCCATCGCCTCCCAATACTCATCGGCAGTGCTTTCAAACAAGCCATAATCCAATGCGTGGGAAGGTAAAAAGGCAAATGCCAGTAAAGATAAAATGATCCAAAAATTAGCGGAATGCAAAATGGAAAGTTTTTTTGCGTTCATACAACCTCGCAGAAGGTAAAAAGATAAAACGGCAGAAGATCTACCGTTTCATCAACAACATTATTGTGCCAGTTTTACTTCTTGCACCCATTTTTCAATTAAGGCTTTGCGTTGTTCTGCTGCACCGTATTTTTCAAAGTCATAATTGATTAAATTAAGTTTAGTCGGGTCAAACGCCATTGGCGATTGTTCTGCCGTGGTATTGGTTAAGGTTTGTAGTGAATCGCCTTTCTTCCAAGCCAATTCTTGCCCCTCTTTGGATAACGCCCAATCCACGAATAATTTGGCATTATCAATATTGCGTGCGCCTTTTAAAATGCTCACACCGCCCAATTCATAGCCTGTTCCTTCGCAAGGCACGACTAATTCTAATGGCGCACCTTGACGTTTTTCAAGGGCATAATCGTGTAAGAACCCAACGCCCACTGCCGCTTCACCACGTGCGGCATTTCGGGAAGGGGTAATACCGGATTTGGTGTATTGAGAAATATTCGGATGCAAGGCTTTTAAGAAATCAAAGGCTTGATTTTCACCCCAAAGTTGAACAAAGGTTGCCAAAGCGGTGTAAGCCGTACCGGCACTTTGTGGATCGGCAATCTGTACTTCGCCTTTTAAACGTGGATCGGTTAAATCCTTCCAACATTTTGGCACCTCTTTAATGCCTAATTTTGCAAGGCGTTCCGTATTTACGCCAAAACCTAAAATGCCCATATAAATGGCGGAAACATAATGTCCTTTGGTTTTTGCCGGATCACGAAAACGCTCGGTAATTTCCGCAATATAGTTGGATTTATAAGGTTCAATTAAACCGAGTTCTGCCGCTTGTGCCTGCGGATCAAACGTACCGCCAAACCACACATCCGCTTGCGGATTATTTTTTTCCGCCTCAATTTTGGCAAAGGTACTGCCCGAACCGTTACGAATAAAAGAGGTTTTCACATCATATTTTTCGCCAAAGGCTTTTGTGGTGGTTTCACATAAAATATTGGTTGCACTGCAATAAACCACCAATCGACCTTTAGCATTCGCCGCACCGGATACGGCTAAACCTGCCGCCAAAAGTGCGGTTGAAATCGCAAAAGAAATTTTGTTGAATTTCATAATAAACACTCCTATTGGATAAAAATGGTAAGATCTTATGCGAAAATGCGAAAGAATACCGTGATAGCCCTCACAGTTTTTAAAATTTAACATAAAAAATAAAGGTGAAATCGACCGCACTTTTCTTTATAATTCGGGGAATTTTTCTAACCTTTCAGATTCTCTTTATGCCAGATTCATCTTGTATCATCATCGCCGTTACCGGCGCATCCGCTTCCGGAAAAAGCTCCATCGCCTCCACCGTTCACAAAGAACTTTGCAATGAATTAGGTTGTCAACAAATTGGGATTATTGCAGAAGATAGCTACTATAAAGATCAAAGCCATTTAGAAATGAGTGAACGGGTGAAAACCAATTATGATCACCCTAATTCAATGGATCGTGATTTATTGATTCAACATTTGAAAGATTTAAAAGCCGGTCGTGCCGTGGATATTCCAGTATATAGCTATGTCGAACACACCCGTACAGATGAAACCACCCGTTTTACGCCGAAGCGTATTGTGATTTTAGAAGGCATTTTATTACTCACTGATGAATGGGTTCGCCAACTCACCGATATTTCCGTCTTTGTGGATACGCCGCTGGATATTTGTTTTATCCGCCGTTTACAACGCGATATGGAAGAACGCGGGCGTTCCCTTCAATCGGTTATTGAGCAATATCGTGCCACCGTTCGCCCAATGTTCCTCCAATTTATTGAGCCTTCCAAACAATATGCCGACATTGTCATTCCACGCGGTGGCAAAAACCGTATTGCGATCAATATGTTAAAAGCTCAAATTCTTCATTTACTAAGTCAAAAATAGGAGAAGTTATGCGCCTTTGTGATACCGATATTGAACGCTATCTGGACGATGGCATTATTTCTTTAACGCCCCGTCCCGAAAATGACAAAATCAATGGTGCCACCATTGATGTGCGTTTAGGCAATTCTTTCCGTGTATTTCGTGAACATTCCGCCCCATATATTGATTTAAGCGGCCCAAAAGAGGAGGTGTCCGCTCAGTTAGAATCCGTGATGAGCGATGAAATCATCATTCCCGAGAGGGAAGCCTTTTTCCTACACCCCGGTGTACTGGCACTTGCCACAACCCTTGAATCGGTAAAATTACCGGCAAATATTATCGGTTGGTTGGACGGACGTTCTTCCCTTGCCCGTCTAGGATTAATGGTTCACGTAACCGCCCACCGTATCGATCCGGGTTGGGAAGGCAAAATCGTGTTGGAATTTTATAATTCCGGCAAATTGCCTTTAGCCCTTCGCCCGAATATGGTGATTGGTGCATTAAGTTTTGAAGTGTTAAGCGGCACGGCAGCACGCCCTTACAATAGCCGTAAAGATGCCAAATATAAAAATCAGCAAAATGCGGTGGCAAGCCGTATTGATGAGGATAAATAATGAAAAAGATCGCAATAAGCCTGCTGATCGTGCTTGTTGCGATCTTTGTCGGTCTTTATGTTCAATTACAGCAAATCAAATCACAGCTCACCGAGCAATTCGCACAACGGGGAATTGAGGTTAAATCGTTGGATTTAAACTTCATTCCTCAACCAACCGTTTCCATTGAACAACTGAATTATCGCACCGTTTCATTAAAAAAAATTAAGGGAAAATTCGCCTTTCTCCCACTCATTTTCGGTGAAATAAAATTACAACAGCTCACCATTGAGCAAGCCAAATTGAGTGAAAACGCATTGAATTCTGCCAACATCGAAATGTTGTTTTCCGATTTTTCACTCAAAAATTTATTCGCCAATAATGTGGTATTTAACGGCTCAAACTTTGTTTCCGTTGTACTTGAAAAGCCTATTTATGGTCAAACGCAAAAATTTGATCTCGCCTTTAATAAAGCCAATATTAGACTTCGCCAAAATTCGGCATCCCTCATTCAATTTGAGGGGGCGGTGGTAAATCATCAGCCTTTAGGCTACATTGAAATCCACGCCAATTTATCCAAACCACAAAAAAATGCTATCGCCTACATCAAACCCGTTTGCACAACAGATTGCCTTGCCATACTAAAATTTAATGCGTTGGCTGAAAAAAGTGCGGTCAATTTTTCCGGTAAAAATTTTCCTTTAACGCCTTTGCTCAACTTATTAAATTTCCCGAATACAATGACGGGAACGGCGGATTTTAATGTTCATCTTGGGTTTGAACACTTTGATTTAACGGAAAGTCAATTCGATTTTAATGCCCGTGACGGTGAGCTTTTGGGGCTAAATTTATTGGAACTTGTGGCACAATATTTACCCATTAATTACAACGATGATTTGTTGGAAGGAAAACGAATGAATACCGCCTATCAGCGTATTGAATCTTCATTTTCCTTAGAAAAAAGTTTATTAAATATTGATGAATTTCACTTAAAAACCACCGCACTTTCTGGCGAAGGCTATGGTGCGATTGATTTACATACAATGCAATGTGATGTCAATCTTTTGCTCTCGGCAACCGATCCAAAATATCGGGATCTCAAGCTCCCAATTCGTTTTTTTGACAGTTGCTATTCTCCCCAATACAAATTAGACATCACTAAAGATTTTCGCAAACAGTTAAAAAATCTTATTAAAGAGAAGTTGAAGTAATGTCGTTTTATCATCAAGTGGAAAAGCGTCAAATGTGGCGGGTTATTATCATTGCCTGTGCCGCTTTTATTTTTAATACCACAGAATTTGTCCCTGTTGCGCTGCTCAGTGATATTGCAGAAAGTTTTGCAATGCAACCTTCGGAAACCGGTTTAATGATGACGGTTTATGCTTGGACGGTGCTTGTTATGTCGCTGCCGGCAATGCTTGCCACGGGGAAAATGGAACGAAAAAATTTACTGATTAAACTTTTTGTGGTCTTTATTATCGGGCATATTCTTTCCGTTCTTGCACAAAATTTTTGGATGCTACTGATTGCCCGAATGTGCATTGCCTTGGCACATTCTATCTTTTGGTCAATTACCGCCTCGCTTGTTATGCGTATTGCACCTAAAAATAAGAAAACCCAAGCCCTCGGAATGCTTGCTATTGGCACATCATTGGCAACCATTTTAGGTTTACCACTTGGTCGTCTGGTAGGGCAGGTTGTCGGCTGGCGAATCACTTTTGCCATTATTGCCGTTCTTGCATTGGTAACAATGTTCCTCATTCTTCGCTTATTACCGAATCTTCCAAGTAAAAACGCAGGCTCTCTTGCCAGCCTTCCTTTGTTGGCAAAGCGTCCATTATTGATCGGACTTTATCTCACCACGGCGATTATTGTTGCAGCACACTTTACCGCTTACACCTATATTGAACCCTTTATGATTCAAATTGGGGAACTGAATCCGAATCTTGCGACTTTTATTCTGTTAATTTTTGGGTTGTCAGGTATCACGGCAAGCCTACTTTTTAACCGTTTATACCGTTTTAATCCGATAAAATTTATCGTCACTGCAATGGGATTATTGGTGATGGCGCTCGTTCTTTTACGCCTTTCATCTGATTTTACAATCACAATGTTTATGCTTGCCTTTATTTGGGGAATTGGCATTTCCTGTATTGCCCTTGCATTACAAATGCAGGTGCTACAACTCGCCCCCGATGCCACCGATGTCGCAACGGCCATTTTTTCCGGCATATTCAACGCCGGTATTGGCGCAGGAGCATTGTTCGGCAGTCAAATAATGCATTATGTGGGACTAGAATATATTGGATTTAGTGGGGCAGTTCTTGGGAGCATAGGTTTGCTGATTTTCAGTCTTTTTCAGCTCCATTATCATTCGCCAAAAAAATAACTGAAGCTTAATCTATTCCTTAAAACTTGAAATATTTTCAGTTCTCTAGGTTAATAAAAGGCATAGTTTATTTTTTGAACTATCCTCTAAAAGTTGGACGGCTAAATCAACTGACTAAGGCACTAATTTTTATAGTTTCATGTCCCATTCGTCACAAAACTGAAAGGATCCTCTTGTCAATCCTGTTTATATTTGTCAGGGTAATCACATTTTCATCGTTGCCTTACAAGGCTTCCTCAAAATTGACCGCACTTTTACAAATTTTCCGTAAGACTACTCGTCTAGTACAACCGCCTCATTGACGTTATTCTCAAAAACCATTCTAATCGGCAAAGCATCAATTGAACCAAATCCACCACTATAAAGCGGCGCATTCGCTATTGTTTCACCAATATATTCAGGACTTCTATGTTTAAACCCTATCGGCGGCAACTTTAAGCCATCCGCATCACCTGTACAAGATGAATTATGCACATATTTAGCCAAAATACATAAGTGCAACTTATCCCTAAAATGCTGTGCTCGCTTAGGTAAACGGTCGCTTTTTCTAAGTTCATCTGTTTGATGATTAATAAAACTTTCAACCGAAAATGGGTTTTCTAATACTTCTCTCAGATACGCTTTAAATTCTTGACTAAAATCCTCATTTAACAAAGACAAAGCACATTCTGATGAAGAAGAAATAACATTAAAAAATGGGGTATATTCTGTATAGGCAATGTCTTTTGTTAAATTGGCTAAATGAGATGGACTAAAATCCTCGGTAAAGGGGAGTAACGGCACGCCCGCTTTTACGGCACAATTATACATTGCCATCAGCGTAATGCGTTGCAAATCATTAGTGATAACCCGACGCCCGTAGGCATAAGCATAGCGTTGTCCTCGATTCTCTGACCATGAGTCATCTTGCCTCACCGAACGATATTGCGCATTCCATCCCTCTCCAAATGGAATACCGTTTTCAGGATTAGATAATGCCTGCTTGGCTTCGGCTAACGTTTTCTTATTGGTATATTCAAAAATAAGCTCTTTTGTTATTGGTGCATAGCCACCACCCACGTCAGAATGAGCGCCGATAAAATGATAAGTTTCGCCCGCACCTTCAATATCCGTTAAAGGAAAATTCTTCCGATATTCGTCTAATGCCACAAAATGGACAATTTTCTCCGCACTTTGACGGCTTAAATTAAAATTATAGGGTTCGTACTTTTCAGACGAAGGTGTGCTGAAAATTTCACTCCAAAAAGCTCCGCCTTCCGAGTCGTCACTTGCATCAATGGGTTTATAATTTTTATCATCGCCCGCTTTGCCGAAAGAACCGACTGTGTCGAATAATCCAACGAATTTAAAAATACAATTTAATTTCCGTTGCTTCTTTTCAGATTTATTCATTATATTAATAAAATCACGTGCTAAAGCGGCTCCTCGACTAAAACCAAAAACATCGATGTAACACTTATATCTATCTTGAGGAAATTTTTTACGAAGAGCTTTTATTTGTTCAATAACTAGATTAATTCGTTTAGCTCC
Source organism: Rodentibacter myodis (assembly GCF_001999305.1). GTDB lineage: Bacteria > Pseudomonadota > Gammaproteobacteria > Enterobacterales > Pasteurellaceae > Rodentibacter > Rodentibacter myodis. The sequence goes on from NZ_MLHQ01000007.1 coordinate 118,750, forward strand.
ACCAGAACCAGTTCCCTTATCAAGGGTAGAATCTGATCTATTATTTTCTGTTCCAACACCTTCAATATAAATTGAGTCTAAATAAATGCGACATTCCGTGACTTTATTTCCGATGATATAAGCATTTTTTTCAGCGAGTTTAGGATAAAGATGGTATAACCGTGCAATATTACTGGTTTGATTTAATTTTTCATCATTAACAAGGTTGTTTCCAGTGCCATCAAAAAACACTCCAATACGAATTACTTTACAAGTTAAAGATGCCATTATTTACCTCTTACTAATATAGTATTTTCATAGATTTTACGAACATTTTCTTTAGGGTTTGCAGGTTTATTTTCGGTATAAAAATCGGGAATATGACGGGTAATTGGCGGCATGTTTTCTTGCACACCACGTAAACTCCAAGTATTGTAATGCGTTCCTCCCGTATCAAAATCCTTTTTTAACACTTCAAATCGTAAATAATCTAGAATATTACTTAATGCAAATACGTCATTCTTTTGAAATCTGTTCACTATAAATTTAAATTTAGGATCCATTTCAAAACCAAGTCCTATAATGGCACAAATTTGTGTCATTTCTTCTAAGTCTCCCCTAAATCGGTCATTCCCAACATATTTCTTAGTCAATTTATCAGCTTTTTCTACCCAATTTATTTTCACTTGCTCATCAGTTACATCTTTCCAAAAGCCCGGATAGTAAATCTCTAGCATTTGGCTGATTTCTTTATACATTCTTAGGGTTTTATCCTGTTCGATTCGTGTCCATTCTTCGGCACTAAGTACATAAGGTTTTGAGGTGTCTATCATGGTTTTCTCCTGATTTTCCGGTAGGCAGCGGTATTTCACTTCTGCACAAGGACGTTGTTTAAAAAATTCTTCTCGAAAACTGGCTTTTGAGCATGAAGAATTCGTCAAGATAACGGTTACAATAAATAAAAGTGCGGTGAGTTTTTTCATCATTTCTTGAGTTCAGTTAAGATATTGAGGAGTATAACGATAATTTATTGATAGTGCTTGTATGATTTTAGATTTATCATTGGGTATAGCCCTTCAATACTAAATACTTTACAGGTCATGTACACCTCCCGCTTGGAGCCATTTTTTATACGCTTTATAAAGATTTTCTTTCTGGTTTTGAGGCTTGCTCTCAGTATAAAAATCAGGAATATGACGGGTTATTTTAGGCATACCTTCTTGAACCCCCCGCAAACTCCATGTGTTATAATGAACGCCCCCATCATCAAAATCTTTTTCAAGAACCTCAAAACGTAAATAATCAAGCACATCACCAAACACTGAAGGTGAATCACTATTCTTAAACTTATCAATAATAAATTTATACTTAGGGTCTTGATCAAAATTAATACCTAAAATGGAACAAATCATTGCCATATTTTCCAATTCTCCTCTTAATTTAGGATATCTACTATATTTTTTCGTTAATTCATGCGCCTGTTTCACCCAATCAATTTTTACCTGTAAATCGGTTACGCCTTCCCAAAATCCCGGATAGTAAATTTCCAGCATTTGGCTGATTTCTTTATACATTCTTAGGGTTTTATCCTGTTCGATTCGTGTCCATTCTTCGGCACTAAGTACATAAGGTTTTGAGGGGTCTATCATGGTTTTCTCCTGATTTTCCGGTAGGCAGCGGTATTTCACTTCTGCACAAGGGCGGTGTTTAAAAAATTCTTCTCGAAAACTGGCTTTTGAGCATGCGGAATTCGTCAAAATAACGGTTACAATAAATAAAAGTGCGGTGAGTTTTTTCATCATTTCTTGAGTTCAGTTAAGATATTGAGGAGTATAACGATAATTTATTGATATTGCTTGTATGATTTTAGATTTATCATTGGGTATAGCCCTTCAATACTAAATACTTTACAGGTCATATACACCTCCCATTTGACGCCATCTTTCATAGATTTTATAAACATTTTTTTTACCGTCTCGAGGTTTATTTTCTGTATAAAAATCAGGAATGTGGCGAGTTATTTTAGGCATACCCTCTTGAACACCTCGTAAGTTCCAAGTGTTATAATAGTAACCACCAACATCATAATCTTTTCTTAATATCTCAAAACGCAAATACCTAATTATATTACTGACAGCTAAAGGGTCTTCTTTATCTTGCTTTAACTTTCTCACTACAAATTGAAAATTTGGTTTATTTTCAAAATCAGTTCCGATAATCGAACAAATATGAGCCATCGCCATAAATTCCCTTTCCATACGATTGTTACCAAAGTATCTCTTTGATATTTCATCAACTTTTATCATCCAATCAATTTTTACTTGTAAATCGGTTACGCCTTCCCAAAAACCCGGATAGTAAATTTCCAGCATTTGGCTGATTTCTTTATACATTCTTAGGGTTTTATCCTGTTCGATTTGTGCCAACTCTTCGGCATTAAGTACATAAGGTTTTGAGGGGTCTATCATGGTTTTCTCCTGATTTTCCGGTAGGCAGCGGTATTTCACTTTTGCACAAGGGCGGTGTTTAAAAAACTCTTCTCGAAAACTGGCTTTTGAGCATGAAGAATTCATCAAAATAACGGTTACAATAAATAAAAGTGCGGTGAGTTTTTTCATTATTTTCAGATTTAGTTAAGATATTGGGGAGTACAACAATAATTTAGTGATATTGGTTGTATGATTTTAGATTTCATCATTGATAAGATTATTACCTGTCCCATCAAAAAACACTCCAACGCGAAGCACTTTACAAGTCATATACACCTCCCGATTGACACCATTTTTCATAGACTCCACTAACATTTTCGTTAGGGTTATCTGGCTTATTTTCTGTATAAAAGTCAGGGATTTTTCTGGAAAGTTTTGGCATACCTTATTGCATTCCCCTAAGATTCCAAGAATTATAATATTGTCCACCTATGCCATAATCTTTCCCTAATTTTTCGTCAATTCATGTACTTGTTTCACCCAATCAATTTTTACTTGTAAATCGGTTACTCCTTCCCAGAAGCCCGGATAGTAAATTTCCAGCATTTGGCTGATTTCTTTATACATTCTTAGGGTTTTATCCTGTTCGATTCGTGTCCATTCTTCGGCACTAAGTACATAAGGTTTTGAGGTGTCTATCATGGTTTTATCCTGATTTTCCGGTAGGCAGCGGTATTTCACTTCTGCACAAGGGCGGTGTTTAAAAAATTCTTCTCGAAAAGAAGCTTTGGAACAAGCACTATTCAAGAACATAAAAGTAAGGATGAATAAAAGTGCGGTTGATTTTTTCATTGTTTTTTCTCTTTTCTAAAATAATTTAACTCAACTTGCTCAAATTTCAATTTGTTATCTAATAAGCTAATTTTATGATAGAACGATAGTGTTTCATCTAAATAATAAAAACAGGTATCTACCCCAACTAAGAACTGCAGCATTTGCTCAGATAATGACTGTACAAAACGCTTAAAAAATCTTAGGTCAAAAAAACGTCTGAGATAAGGTTCGTTTTGTTCATTTCTTACGTGATAAAAATAAGCTAAACGTGGAATTAAGGCGGAAAGTGAATCGGATGATTCAAGTAATAATCCGAATTTATAATCTTCTTGGGTTAATAAAGATAAAGTCGCCTGTCTATCTTGTTCCTCATTTAATTCAATCAGATAAGGAATTGCCTCCGCTATTTGTTGATAATCTCCTTGATATAAAGATGTATATTTTAATTTCCAGCTATCTAAATTAAACCATACTTGAGGCATAAGCGCAGCATCAAACAAGCCGTATATTATCTTTAGATTATCCATTTTTTTCTTCCCTTAACTCTAAGCAATCAGGACAAAATTCTTCATTTACAGACAGTTTTAATGCACTAACCATATCCGCACTACCACTCTCTATCGCCAACTCTCCCTCAACATACACATCCCCCACCAAGGTGATGCCTTCCCGGTCGATGATTATCGAGCCACCAGGGCCACTGATTTCTACCGTTTCGTAACCCTCTAAGTCAAACTCTTCGCAGATTTGCTCAAGCAGTTCCCCCGCCCGCCAGCTGCCGTTTTGCGCAACTTCAATGTTTAATTCGTTACCGACGTGGATAATGGTGTCGCCATGTACATTCACATAGCGGCTGTTGTTGACGTTGAGTATGTCATCTTTTTCAATTTTGGTGATACGGTTGCGTCCGATGTTTCGGGTTTGGTCTCGGTTGATGGTGAGGGCTTCGTCCTGTGCCACCGTTTCCGTGCGGTTGTTGCCGATGTTGAGGGTTTCATTCCGGTTAACTTGTTCGGTACGGTCATTACCTATTTGAGTTGTTTCATCTTGTTTGACGATATGGTTGAGGTCTTTTTCGGCGTGGATAAAAATCTCTTCTTGGCCTTTTTCGTCTTCAAAACGCAATTCATTAAACCCGTTACCCTTGTGGCTTTTGGATTTTATTGTGGTGCGGGTTTTGTGTTCGGGCAATGTGTAAGGCGGTTCGGTGGTGCTGTGGTAGGTGCGCCCGATAACGATGGGGTGCTCCGGGTCGCCGTGTAGATATTTCACCAGCACTTCATCTCCAATTCGCGGTATCATCATATTGCCGTATTGCGCCCCCGCCC
>NZ_MLHQ01000008.1 GCF_001999305.1 Rodentibacter myodis
AATGTTTAACCTTGGGTTTAAGTAGCGGGGAAGAAAAACCTAAAAGGTTTACTATGCTATGCTGTCTGCTGTCTGCTGTCTGCTGTCTGCTGTCTGCTGTCTGCTGTCTGCTGTCTGCTGTCTGCTGTCTGCAACATTATGTACTCACTATAATATTTAATAAAATTAAAATTTTACCATTTTATAAATTTTTTTGAAAAATTCAAGTATCTTTATCTAGGGTTACTTTTTATATTTAACAATACATTTAAAAATCTCTTTATTACTCAGCAAAGATTTATATCTTAGCGAAAAAGAAACTTCCTAAATCAAAATATGTTCTTTAACGTTATACATTTAATTCTTTGTTTATCGTTACGTTCTACCGCCCGAATACTCATCTCAATAGGATAATTCTCCGCTTGATGTCCCCAAAAAACACCACTGATTTCAACAACGCCTGAAATTTGCTTTCCTTGAAATAACATTCGGCGATCGTTGGCAAATTCCTTGTAATTCATTCTGCCGGAACGAATTTCTTCAAGCCATTGTTGCTTATTCAGTACACCGCGTTTAATCGTATAAAGTTCAAAATCATCCGACAATAAACGGCTTATTTTTTCAAGATCATTTTTTATCAGGGCATCACGTAAAATTTTATCTAATTTAATAATATAAGATTTGGTTTGTTCCCGTTCGGCTTGAATCGTCTTAATTGCCGGATAACCGGCAGCAACCGACACACTTAAACCCAAAATTACTGCAACAATCGAATGCCAAAATTCAATTTTTTTCATTTTTACCTGACTTATTTTAGGCTATATTATGAGCACAAATTGTGCCAAATTATAAAGTGATTTTATGAATACACAAGATATGATTTTATGGCGGAAATTCTTCTCCGGACTTGCCTATACTGCAATGCAAAGCGTATTTTTCGTTTATTTGCAATATTACAAAGGCTTTGAAGCCGACCAAATCACCACTTCTTTTTCAGTCTTAGTCTTTGCCAGCCAAGCCTTTTCCCTTTTTGCCGGTGCTTGGGGCGATCGTTTTGGTCGTTCGTGGATTATGATGCTTGGCTGTATTTTAGATGCTACCGCCTATATTTTATTGCTCACCACACATAGCTATCCGCTTTTATTGGTCGCCACCCTCTTTTTTGGTTTAGGCAGCACCTTATTTAGCACCAACGCCCGCGCCTTTCTGCTCGAATATGCACAAAATAACTATACCGCTAAGGCTCGGGCGCAAGGAAAATTCCTCCGTATATCCAGCCTTGCTTCAATGGTCGCCCCATTGGTTTCCTTACCCTTTGTTTATTATCGTAAGGCGGAATGGTTAATTTGGTTAAGCTGTGCCATTGAAATTTCAATGGTTCTGGTGATGGCAAAAACCCTATCGTTCAAAACAGAATGTGCAGCGATTGTGGGCAAACGCTTTCACTTTCGTGATATAAAAGCCGTGCTTACCAAACGCTTTATTTCTGCCCATTTATTGCTTTTCATTCCACTTGGTCTGGGGACGGCATTTTATGTGATTTTCCCTTATATTTTCACTAATTTGCTCGATCGCCAAGAATTGGTTTCCATTGCCTTTTTCATCAATAATCTGATTGCGGTATTGCTCCAACCTTACTTCTCACGCCGTATCAATTTTGGCATTACAAAGATGGTCTTTATCGCCCCGATATTGATCATCTTATTGCTTTTGCCTTGGTTTTATAGCCTGCAATATCTGTCTATTGTAACTGCGTTTCTTTACTTGGGTGTTTTTGCTATCGTCAGCCTGTTCGCCAATACGGCACTTGCCAATATTTTGGTTAGACTGGATAAAGGGGAAAACCAAGGTTTAATGTTCGGCACCTCTAAAATGATTTTAGCCCTCACCACCACCGGCGTGATGAATGCCCTACCTTATGTGTTTCTGCTCTAAGGAAAGTGCGGTTGAAAAAGACGTGCTTTTTTGACCGCACTTTTCCCCATTATTTAATTTGAATCAAGGGAATTAGCTTAAAGCGGTTTATAATGATTGCGACAGAAATCTGATTTTTTCTTTTATCACAACAACATTCTGACACAAATATTATGGATATTGCATTTTTACTCGGTAACAAAATTATTGAATTAACGCTTATCGTTTTGATGGGCTATGGATTGGTAAAATCGAAATTGTTGAAATCGGAAGACAGTAAACCGCTTTCCATTATTGGGCTTTATATTATTAGTCCGGCGGTGATGATTGAAGCCTTTCAAATTAATTACACTCCGGAAATTCTACAAGGTTTAATACTTTCGCTTAGTATGGCGGTTTTCTTACATATTATTTTAATCGTGCTGGGGACGGTGTTAAAACGGGTGCTAAAACTGGATGCTATTGAACACGCCGCAGCCATTTATTCCAATTCCGGCAATTTGATTATTCCAATTGTGATGTCGTTATTTGGTAAAGAATGGGTGATTTACGCCAGCTGTTTTATTGTAGTGCAAACTTTTTTATTCTGGACACATTGCCGTATGATTATTGTTGGAAAGGGAAATTTGAGCCTAAAAGTGATCTTAAAAAACATCAATTTATGGTCAATTTTTATTGGTATTCTTCTCTTTGCTTTTCAAATAAAACTACCGAATTTTATTAACGGTACACTTTCTGCCGTGGGGATTTTTATCGGGCCGAATGCGATGTTAATTGCCGGAATGTTGATTGCCTCCATTCCTTTGCGAAGTATTTTTTCCTCTCGGCGTATCTATCTTATCACCGCATTACGTCTATTGATTATTCCGATTTTCTTGATGGTGATCTTCAAGCTCTGTGGTTTTTCCGCTTGGGTTGAACAGGGGAATACTATCGCAATGATCAGTTTTCTTGCCACCACCAGCCCTTCCGCCGCCACTGTAACCCAAATGGCATTGATTTTTGGCAATAATGCTCAAAAAGCCAGTGCCATTTATGGCATTACTACCTTTCTTTGTGTCTTTACGATGCCATTGGTAATTGCGCTTTATCAGATGTGGTAAAAGTGCGGTTAAAATTTGCAATGTTTTTCTGCATAATGAAACAAACGCACAAGCCCAAATAATGTAATAGTAGAGACACCACATCGGCATCGCGTGCCTACTTTTGCTTTATGGTGTAAATGTTACAGAATACGGTAAATTTTAAGCCTTCTCTTTTTTCAAACGGTAAAGCTGGTAAAGATTCACGCAAACAAGAAAAGCATTCAGTACGGCAACGGGGTAAGCACCGATAATAATGCCATAAATCACAAAAAGTACATCACCGATACTATTGACAATGCGTAAATGAATAATGGATTTGAATAAAAATGAGGTGGCTACAAAAAAAGTCGCCATATAACCTAATAATTCAATCGTGTTAAATTCCATAATACTACTCGTTCATTAAAAATAATTGTGGGGCATAATAGACCATTTTAGAAAGGGAAAAAAGGGGTGAAATAAAGGCAACCGATTGCCCAATAAAGAATTTTTATTTCACCGCAAAGTAAGATCAAATAAACACGGTTTGCACCAAAATCATATAGAAAATTGTCCCCACCGCAATGGAAAGAAACATATTCTTTTTCCAGAAATGCAATCCCAACACTAATGCTCCGGCAAGAAAATCGGGAACGCCGTGGTAGCCATTTAATACGTCAATATTTTTGTAGCAATAGACTACCAACATTCCAAACATCGCCGCCGGCAATACTTTTCCAAGATAGCGAATATATGGCGGAATCGGACGATTGGCAGGAAATACCCAAAATGGCAGCAAACGGGTAAATTGCACGGCAAATACGCAAATACCTATCGTCATAATTTGTTCGGTCAACGTCATTTTAGTGACTCCAATTTTGTCCCTAATTTAGGACGGCGTAATGTTAAAACAAGCCAAATGCCGATTAAGGTTGGGATAAGAAAATGTTCTTTTCCTACAATCAGTAATGAAGCAAAAGCAATGCCTAAACCAAGCAAAGCACTTTCGTGGGATTTTTCTTTTAACCAGTTTTCCGCAAAGATCACCAAGAAAAGTGCCGTCATCGCAAACTCCACACCTTTTAAATCAAAAGGCAAAATTTCACCAAATAAATTTCCTACGGTTGCGCCCAGCACCCAATAGATATGCAAATATAAACTCACAAAGAACATATACCAGCCTTTGTCTAAGTGAGGTGGAATGTCCGCCATATAATTAAGCGAGAAAGATTCATCGACCAAAGCACTAATTAAATACCAGCGTTTTTTGCCAAGTTGCACACCGTATTTTTCGAGCATTGAAATAGCGTAAAAAATTTGGCGACCGCTTATCATTAAGGTGATCAATAAAACACTTAATGGCGAAAAAGGGGCTATTAATGCGCCCGCTGCGATAAATTCGACAGATCCGGCATAAATTAATAACGCCATCAGCATTGGATATAAAAAGCCAAAACCCAGTGCCTTCATATAAATGCCGTATGCCACACCAAGAAAAAGAAATCCGGCAATCATTGGCGCACTGTAAGGGAAGGCGGCTTTCGCCGCAGCACGAATAGGATGTTGTTGAGAAAATGCCATCGATACTTCTCACGCTAAAACAGATAACCCCGGTAGGGTTGAAAAACTTTGTGATTGAACGGTTTGATAAAAATCATCCAGATAGGCTAGTTTTTGATCTTCCTTACGAATTGCAATATATAAATCGCTGTATAAGCCTTCATCGGTAATTTTTCTTGCCACCACGTAACCTTTTTCTAAATAAGGCAATGCCGCCCAATAAGGCACGGTTGCAATTCCTCGGCGGCTTGCCACCAACTGAATCATTGCTATCGTCAGTTCCGTTGTGCGGCGTGTGGGATTAATTCCTTTTGGTTTCAATACCTTGCGTAACAGATCCAACATATCGTCCGGCACGGGATAAGTAACCCAAGTTTCATCAACAAAATCTTCCGCTTGCCAAATTGGTTTTGCCGCCAGCGGATGATCTTTTGAGCAAATCCCCACCATTTCATAAGAAAAGAGCGGTCGAAAAATCACCTCGTCATTGGCTTCCATTTCAGACACAATGACACAATCCGCCCGATGAGAAAGCAACAAGCCCACCGGATCGGTATGAAAGCCGGATACGATATCCAACTCCACCAAAGGCCAGTGTAAACGAAATTCATCCATTGCCGGCATTAACCAATCAAAGCAAGTATGACATTCCACGGCAATGCGTAATTGTCCCGCATCACCGTGTTTAACACGCACTAAATCCCGTTCCGCATCAATAATTTTAGGTATCACTTCATTGGCAAGGCGAATTAAACGTTCTCCGGCTGCCGTAAAGCACAGGGGATTGCTTTTTCGCTCAAATAGCGGTAAGCCGAATTGATCTTCAATGAGTTTTATTTGATGAGAAAGTGCCGATTGGGTGAGATAAACCCGTTTCGCTGCCGCAGAAACACTGCCGGTTTCTTTTAAGGCAAGCAGTGTTTTGAGATGTCGAATTTCAAGAAAAGTGGGCTTCATTAAAATAATTCATCATATTTGAAAAATAAATGAGCCGTATCATAACGTAAAAGGAAAAAAATGAAAGTACGGAAAAGGTGAAAATGTTGATAAATGAAAATATGGCAAGATTTTCTTGCGTTTTTGGTTTTAATACGTGATCAAGGTATTTCTAATGTTAAAAAAATGTGAACCTCGTCATATTTTCAAAAGAAAACGATTGCGTACCATAAAAAACCCATATACTTTGTCAAAGTTGCAATTAAATCAACACAACATCATAAAATTCCTATCATAAGAGGGCCTATCTATGAAACTATCTTCCAAAAAATATTCCATTCTTTCTCTTGCTGCAACATTGGCAATGGGCGCGATTTCAGCACAAGCCGCGGAAAAATTTGTCACCATTGGCACTGGCGGACAAACCGGTGTTTATTATGTGGTCGGTCAATCCATTTGTCAGTTGGTTAATCGTGATACGGCAAAAACACAAATTAAATGTAATGCTCCCTCCACCGGCGCATCGGTTGCCAATTTAAATGCGATTGCCGCAAATCAAATGGAAATGGGAATTGCCCAATCCGACTGGCAATATCACGCCTATAACGGTACAAGTTCTTTTGAAGGTAAGAAAAACGATAAACTTCGTGCGATTTTTTCTATTCACCCCGAACCATTCACCTTAATGGCTCGTGATGATTCTGCCATTCAACAATTTGATGATTTAAAAGGTAAACGTGTGAATGTGGGCGATCCCGGTTCCGGCACGCGTGCCACAATGAATGTTATTTTGGCGGCAAAAGGCTGGACGGATAAAGAATTTAAAGTCGCCTCTGAATTAAAACCGGCGGAAATGGCATCGGTTATGTGTGATAACAATTTAGATGCCATTACTTATAACGTAGGTCACCCAAACGGTGCATTAAAAGAAGCGGCGGCATCTTGTAATGCTCATCTTGTGCCAATTACCGGTGCAGAAATTGATAAGTTGGTTGCCGATAATCCTTATTATGCCAAAGCTACAATTCCGGGCGGATTATATAAAGGCACGGATAATCCGGTGGATACCTTTGGCGTTTATGCCACTTTAGTCACTTCTGCCGATGTGGATGCAGACAGCGTTTATGCGGTAGTAAAAGCCGTGTTTGATAATTTCGATCGTTTCAAACGATTACATCCTGCTTTCGCACATTTAAAAGAAGAGGAAATGATCAAAAATGCCTTATCCGCACCATTGCACGAAGGGGCAATTCGTTATTATAAAGAACGTGGTTGGTTAAAATAATCCGTTTTATTCTATTTAGGCAGGCTCGCCCTGCCTTTTATGTTTGTTGGTTAGAGATTTATACTCGGAGGATTTTATGTCGCTAAAATCTGAAAAAATAGATTATGACGATCTACAGGATATGGTGGCATCAAATGATGCCGGCGGTCGAAACCCAAAAGGTTTCACCAAAAAATTAATTATTATCACCGCTATTTTATGGTCGGTTTTTCAACTTTACTACACCTCCCCATTTCCATTTTGGCTACAAGAAGTCGTCCGTGGCTGGGGTTGGGACTTAAATGTCGTCATTGATGACACCAAAGCACGTTCCATTCATTTGGCTTTCGCCCTCTTTTTAGCATATTTAGCTTTTCCTGCTTTTGCCAATTCCCCTAAACAACGCGTGCCTTACCACGATTGGGCATTTGCATTATTAGGTGCATTCCTTGGGGCTTATTACATTTTCTTCTATGAAGGTTTAGTCACCCGCTTTGGTGCGCCTAATCTACAAGATATTATCGCCGGTTGTTTGGGCGTTCTCTTATTATTGGAAGCCTGTCGAAGAAGTCTTGGTTTACCCCTTGTTATCATCGCTTCTGTCTTTCTACTCTATAACTATTTCGGACAATTCCTCCCTGCCGACTGGATTATCAGCCACCGCTCCGGCTCACTCTCACAAATGGTGAACCAACAATGGGTGACAACCGAAGGCGTATTTGGCGTTGCTTTAGGTGTCTCGACCAAATATGTGTTCCTTTTTGTCTTGTTCGGTGCATTATTGGATAAAGCCGGTGCGGGTAACTATTTTATAAAAACCGCCTTTGCCTACTTGGGACATTTACGTGGCGGCCCGGCTAAAGCTGCAGTGGTTTCTTCCGGTTTAACAGGATTAATTTCAGGGTCATCCATTGCCAATGTGGTCACTACCGGCACTTTCACCATACCAATGATGAAACGGGTCGGCTTTTCTGCAGAAAAAGCAGGGGCAGTTGAAGTGGCGTCATCAGTCAATGGGCAAATTATGCCACCGGTAATGGGCGCGGCTGCCTTTTTGATGATTGAATATGTCAATATGCCATATAGCCAACTCATCACCCACGCGGCATTACCGGCATTAATTTCCTATATCGCCTTGGTTTATATCGTGCATTTGGAAGCCTTAAAAATGAACTTGAAAGGCTTACCACGCACCGATCCGCCAAACGCTATTTTAGTCACTTTATTAAAAATAATGACCGCACTTTTGGTGGTGATCGGTTTAAGTCTTGTTACACATTACGGCTTAGGGTGGATAAAAACCGTCACACCGGATTATGCCTTCCTTATAGTATGTTTATTGCTTAGTGTCATTTATCTTTTGTTAATCCACCGTGTTGCCTCATTTCCGGATTTAGAAATTGATGATCCCAATGCACCGATCGTTCAACTTCCTTCCGCCAAACCAACCGTTAATGCCGGCTTACATTTTTTAATTCCGGTTGTCATCTTGATTTGGTGCTTAATGGTGGAAATGCTTTCTCCGGGCTTATCTGCCTTTTGGGGAACAGTTGCTTTAGCGATTATTTTGGTCACGCAAAATCCATTACTCCACTATTTCCGTCATCAACCGATAAAAAAATCCCAATTTATTGAGGGATTTAACGCATTAGTGAACGGTTTGGAAACCGGTGCCAGAAATATGATTGGCATCGGTATTGCCACGGCAACAGCCGGAATTATTGTCGGTGTGGTGTCATTAACGGGATTTGGCGTACAACTTTCCGGTATCATTGAAGTATTATCAATGGGAAATATTCTCCTAATGCTGATTTTGGTCGCTATCTTCAGTTTGATTTTAGGAATGGGATTGCCGACCACCGCTAACTATATTGTGGTTTCCTCATTAATGGCATTGGTGATTGTGGAAGTGGGTAAACAAAATGGATTGCTCGTTCCGCTGATTGCCGTGCATTTATTTGTCTTTTATTTCGGAATTATGGCAGACGTTACGCCTCCTGTCGGGCTTGCTTCTTTTGCAGCAGCGGCGGTCTCCGGCGGAAATCCGATAAAAACAGGAATGGTGGCATTTTTTTATAGCCTCAGAACCGCTATTTTGCCGTTTCTCTTTATTTTTAATACGGATTTATTGCTCATTGATGTCGGGTGGGCAAAAGGAACGTTGGTTGCGATCGTTTCAACAATCGCCATCTTGGCATTTACCGCCGCAACGATGAATCACTTCTTAGTCAAAAATAAATGGTGGGAAACCGTATTACTCATACTAGGGGCATTCATCATTTTCCGCCCGGGATTTTTTATGGAATATATTTCACCGACTTCACACCATATTGAACCGATACATTTGGAACAAGAACTGGAAAAAACACCTGTTGGACAGAATATTCTCCTCAAAATATCCGGCACCAATCCGTATGGTAAGGAAATTGAGTTTTATGCTCAATTAAGCGTACCGGAAGGTGAAAATAGCCAACAGCGTTTACAAAACCTCGGGCTTACCTTATTAAACACCCAAGAAAAAATTGAGGTGGACGGAAAACAAATTGATAAAGTCATTATTGATATGGTTGAAGTAGATTCTCCTGCGGCGAAAGCCGGTTTAAACTGGGATCAAACCATTATTGATGTTTCTATCCCAATGGTTTCTTTGGCAAAAGAATGGATGTTCATACTGGGCTTATTTATTCTTGCAATGGTGGGATGGAATCAACGCCGCCGAAGAATAATATAAATAAAACACAAAAAGTGCGGTCGGTTTTTCCTCTATTTTTTTAAGATGAATACCGACTGACACGCAAATAGAAAGGATAAACTTATGTACAATAAATTACTGTTAGTCATCGATCTCAACAACCCCAAAGGCTCACAATACGTGGTTGAACACGCCTTAAACCTCACTGCCCAAATGCCAAATGCCGTATTTCGTGTGGTGACAATTGTCGAACCCGTTGATGACAGCTTCGTATCCGCATTTCTACCAAAGAATTTTGATAAATCCGTGATTGAGGAAGTCAATAAAGCATTACACGAATTTACCCAAAAGCATTTCCCTCCGAATGCCAAAGTTCAACATATCATCGCCCACGGTACAATTTACGAAGAAATTAACCGTATCGCCGATGAAAAAAACGTTGATTTAATTGTGATGCTCGCCAGCAGCAAACCCAACGCCAAAGGATTAAGCAACAACACAAGACGGGTTGCCAAATATGGGAATAAACCGGTTTTGATCTTAAAATAGCAAAATCCCCATTCAATAGAAGAATGGGGATTTTAGTTCTTCACACTAGAAGCCCTGTGTTTTACCATCAGGATTACGCGGATCGGAATAACCGTAGAATCCGCTCTCCCTCGCTTGAATAATTTGTACTCTTCCCATCGGAGCTTTAAGTTTAATATTATGTCCTTTCTCTTTTAAGAGCGTCAAAGTATCAGGACTAATTCCTTCCTCAATACGCAATTCATCAGGCAACCATTGATGATGAACCCTTGGTGAGACAATCGCTTCAGCCGGGTTCATACCGTGATCTATCGTATTGGAAATACTTTGTAGCACCGTTGTAATAATGCGCGCCCCACCCGGGCTACCGGTCACCAACCACGGTTTATTATCTTTTAAAACCAAAGTAGGGGTCATTGAAGAAAGCGGACGTTTTTTAGCGGCTATCGCATTTGCATCACCACCAATCAATCCGAATGCATTCGCAACACCGGGTTTTGCCGAAAAATCATCCATTTCATTATTAAGCAAAATCCCGGTTCCTTCCGCTACAATACCGCTGCCAAAATTCAAATTTAATGTATAGGTTACCGCTACAGCATTACCGTTTTTATCCATCACCGAATAATGGGTGGTTTGATCACTTTCATAAGGCTGTGGTTTACCCGGTTTAATCGCCTCTGCTTGACGGGCTTGCTGCTCATCAATGTTTTGAATTAATTCTTTGGCGTATTTTTTAGAAATCAATCCGCTAACCGGAATCTTCACAAAATCAGGATCTCCAAGATATTCGGCACGGTCGGCATAAGCCAACTTCATCGTTTCAGCCAAATAATGGATCGTTTTTGCACTATTTACACCAAAATCGGCAATTGGATAATTCTCCAACATATTAAAAATTTGCACCAAATGAATCCCACCGGAGCTTGGTGGTGGCATTGTAGCGATTTCATAACCCCGATAAGTCCCTTCAATGGGTTGGCGTTCAATGGCTTTATATTGTTTCATATCCTCAAGGGTAATTAATCCTTGGTGCTTTTTCATCTCCTGAACAATTTTTTCCGCAATTTTCCCTTCATAAAAAGCCTTTGAACCCTCTTTTGCAATTAGTTTTAATGAATCGGCTAAATCTTTCTGTACTAATAATTCACCACTCATTAACGGTCTGTTATCTTTAAAGAAAATTTTACGGCTACTTTCCCATTTACCTAAAATTTCCTGCTCGGTTTTTAGTAAATTAGCTAGTGTATCGCTCACGATAAACCCTTCTTCCGCCAATTTAATTGCCGGCTTAATTAACGTTTCCCAAGGTAATGATCCCCACTTTTTCCACGCAAGCTCTAATCCTGATACCGTACCCGGCACGCCAACTGCAAAATGGGTAAATAGAGATTTACCATCCACCACATTGCCATTTTGATCTAAATACATATCACGATAAGCATTGAGCGGAGCGGTTTCCCGAAAATCAATGGAAAAATTACGCCCCACCTTACCATCGTGCAACACCATAAAACCGCCCCCGCCAATATTGCCTGCATTAGGCAAAACAACCGCCAGTGCAAATCCCACTGCCACCGCGGCATCAACGGCGTTTCCGCCTTGTTTTAAAATATCGACACCCACTTGAGTTGCTAGTGCCTGCTCAGTGGCAACCATTCCATTTTTCGCATAAACCGGATGAAAAATATCGGTTGTACTATCGTAACGTGCCGCCGCTGTTGAGGTTGCTGATACAGTATTTGCCCAACTATTTTGAGCTGTTAATATTGTTGTTGCTAATAATAACGATGATAAGGTTTTGTTTAAGTTGTGTTGCATAGATTTTCTCCTATATATGATGAAATATTCATCACTAAGGACTATACTTTTTCATTTACAACAAAACAACCTATTTTTAACAAAATAATAAACACTTAATGGAAAATTAAAATTTTCTTACAAAATTTAATGCATAAATAGTATGGGAGTGAGAATAATGGCAAAGTTTTTACGGTGTTATGTAGCTCTTGCATAATAAAAAAGTAAGGATGAGACACCTCGCATCCTTATTAAAATTCAACCAATTTCAATAGGTTAATATAAAAGATGCCGGCGTAATATCCCTACTATTCAGGTTATTTCCTCTTTGTGCGTTGACTGCATAATATTGCTTTTTATTTATCAAGCTGAACCGGTAAAAATAAACTCAATGGGCGTTGTTTAATGATGTTGCCTACTTCACACCAAATTGCCCACCAACTTTCAATTCCCGTATTAAGAGAACGCAGTGCCAGCCAAAGGGTTAGGGAAAAGCTGACAATTAAATTGACTAAGCCAATCAACAATACAAAAGCAATACATTGCAATAAAAAGGCAAAATCAAAATGTCCGCTTACGGCGATATAGCCCACATTGGCAGAAGAAAATGCCACGTGGCGAATATCTAGCGGTAAGCCGGTTAAATAGCCAACTACGCCCGTTAACCCAAGCAATAAGCCAAAACACAGATTCCCCATAATTGAGCCGTAGTTCTCGTGCATATAGTCAGCAAATTTAGCACGACAGCGTTCGCTCATTATGATGTTAAGGAAAGGATGCTGACGTAAACGCATACGCGTGTTCAAATAATTGCTACGGTTATCAAAATAACCTGAAATAAGCCCTGAACAAAATAGCCATACACCGGCGATAGCGGCAAACCATAATGTTCCGGCTAACGGATCAATACTGTGTAGCTGATAATTAATTTGTGCTTGATTCATTAAGGGTTCGGCGAATTTATATTGATAAAGAAAAGCAATCAATGCAGCCAAACTCATTGCTACCGCCACATTCCCTAATACGGCAATACTTTGGGAACGGAACACATCCACCAACAACTGTGCCAATTTGATATTCAAACTTTTACCTTGTGGACTACGTTCCACTGCCTCAGCAAAACGTGCTGCCGTCATCGCAGGCTGTTTGGTCGCTACGGTAAAATGCAACATAAAGATCAAGGTAAAACCTAATCCGTAATTGAGTCCCTCGGCAATACCCTTCCAGACTTTATCATCAATCATACCGCCCAAATAGGTTTTAAATAATGCCATCAATGCGATTAACACGCCACCACCGGCAGCTGAATAAAACATTGCCCAATATTCTTTTTGAGTGCGTGTAATATAGTGTTCACCGTGATCGCCTGCATTTTGCGTAATACTACGAGCAATCAGTTTTGAGCTTTGTTTCCACAAACGGGAAATACTGTGTTGCTCTGCGGCTGCACGGGCAAAACAACCGACTAAAAGCAACATTCGGCGTGGTAAATAACGATTTGAAGCAAAAATCGCCATCAGTTTTTCTAATCGTTCAAGCGTTTGTGAAAGACGTTCCAACAAATACGCAACGTGGAGCGAAGAACCTACCAGCGCCCCTCGTTTTTGTAAACGTTCAATTAATTGTTGGCATTGATCAAACATCACCTGCAAATGGCTGTCATCAAACACCCCGCCCTGACTGCGCGCCTGTAACCATTCGGCAACCTCTCGATGCAAAGCAACAAAAGGCGAATCTGCATTTAATAAGGAAGGTTCCATTCGCATTAATTCGGGTTCCATATCTTCCGCCGCAACCCAAATAGAAAGCATTTTAATGGCAAATAAACCTTCATTTTGGAAATGCTTATGCAAGCGTTCGCGATCTTTTTCTTCCGTATAACGTGCCAGTAATCCAAACAGCCCCCACCATTCTTTCAACGGAACGGCATCAATCCAATGTGCATCATCTTTATCATTAAACAACAAATAGAAAATATCCCGTAAATCATTAACATCTTTAAAAGAAGGATTAAAACGCTCATAAATACGTGTTTTCATTTCACGGGCAAAACCTTCGCGCGGCAAAATACCGCTACTAATAAAAAGCGGATAGAGGCGTAAACTACACAGCCAACCGACCAATAATCCAGCAACATTACGCCCTAATTCACGATCCTGCTTTAAAATTCTTTTCATTAAACGCAAACTCGGCACGATTTGATCCTTTTCAGACTTACGCAAAAAACAACTCAATCCCTCCAATAAACCGAAAGCGTTTTCTTCCTCCGTTTGTTGACGAAGAAATTGCGGTAAATTTTCCTGTTTTATGATTAATTGCTTCACGTTATTTCCTTAGTTCATTTAAAAAAAGCGGCAATTATACAAGGTTAAAATAGACTCAGAAAAATAAGAAAAGTGCGGTTTATTTTTATAGGTATTTGGCATTCCACAAAACTCCATTAAAATAAACCGCACTTTTGGTTGAAATAAGGAAAAAATGATGTCAAATACTGTCAATCAATTAATTGAGCTTTTAACATTAGAAAAAATCGATGATTTAATTTTTCGTGGGGAAAGCCAAGATTTGGGGCTGCGGCAGGTTTTTGGCGGGCAGGTGGTGGCGCAGGCGTTATCGGCTGCAATGCAGGTTGCGCCGGAAGATCGCTTTTTACATTCGTGCCACGCTTATTTTCTTGCGCCGGGCGAAAGCCAATATCCGATCATTTATGATGTGGAAACCTTGCGGGAGGGCAGAAATTTTTCCGCCTTGCGGGTGAAAGCAATTCAACATAACCAACCCATTTGTCATATCACTGCCTCTTTCCAAACCGTTGAAGAAGGGTTTGCTCACCAAAATACAATGCCCGATGTCGGTTCACCGGAAAGTTTTACCGATGAAAATGCAATGATGAAGAAGTTGGCACTCAGCCTGCCTAGCCCGTTGAAAGAAACGTTTATGGCAGAACGTCCTTTTGAGGTGCGAACCAAATACTTAAATAATCCGTTCAATGGCTTAAAATTGCCACCGGTGCAATATTCGTGGTTTAAAACAAACGGCACCGTGCCGGCAGATTTAAAAATTCAACAATGTTTACTTGCCTATTTTTCGGATTTTCACTGTATTCTGACCGCACTTCACCCACACGAAAAAGGCTTTTTACAGCAAGGAATGAAAGTCGCCACCATTGACCACAGTATTTGGTTTCACCGCCCATTTGATTTGAACCATTGGCATTTGCACGCCGTTGAAAGCAACAATGCATTTGGCGGACGTGGGTTGGCGCGTGGACAAATTTTTTCACAAGAAGGAAAATTAATCGCTACCACCCAACAGGAAGGGTTAATTCGTTATCAAAAATAATCACATTGGGAGTCATTAATGAAAGCAGAATTTTGGAATAAGGTCACTGATACCTTACAAGAAACCGATCCGCAGAAAAAATGCGATCTCGTCAACGCACTGTATGATGAACTTCTACCCACTATTGAATTGACGGAATTGGATGATTTTCCTCTGGTGAGTGTTGAACAAAACCTCGCCGGTTTTCCGCCTAAACCTGAATTAGTCGCCCCAAAAGATGTGCCAAAACGTTCTTTTGCCAGCCAAGAAGGTTATGCTGCCACCCTGCACGCAATTGCTCATATTGAGTTTAATGCCATCAATTTGGGCTTGGATGCGGCTTGGCGGTTCGGGCGTGATGCACAATTTGAGCTAGGTGAGGGGATGGAATTTGTGAAAGATTGGTTGAAAGTGGCACGGGAGGAAAGCACACATTTTTCTTTTTAATCAATGGTCATTTAAAACCCCTTGGTTATGAATATGGCGATTTTGAAGCCCACGCAGGACTATGGGAAATGGCGCAAGCAACTGCACACGATATTTGGGAACGTATGGCATTAGTGCCGCGAGTGTTGGAAGCTCGCGGTTTGGATGCTACACCTGTTCTACAGGAAAAAATTCTCCAACGCAAAGATTTTGCTGCTGTGGAGATTTTAGATGTGATTCTGCGTGATGAAATTGGTCACGTTTATATTGGCAATCATTGGTATCACGCCCTTTCGGCAAAACGTGGATTAAACGCAATGAAATGCTTTACCGAGCTACTTCACAAATATCGCATTGTGATTTTTAAGGGGGTAATTAATACAGATGCCCGTCTTCAAGCCGGTTTTACCGAACAAGAGTTGGATTGGATCTATGAGGTGGAACACACGATAAAATCTTATGTGAATAAATCAAAGTGCGGTCAAATGACCGCACTTTTGACATACACACCAGACAGAATAGAGATCTAAACAATTACGCTTCTTCACTTTGTTCTGAAAAACGTTCAATTCTTGCCCCTAAGCCACGAAGTTTTTCTTCAATATGTTCATAACCACGATCGATGTGATAAATACGATCCACAATGGTTTCACCACTTGCGATACAGCCTGCAAGCACTAAACTGATAGACGCACGTAAATCCGTAGCCATCACTTCTGCACCGGAAAGTTGTTCCACGCCGTGACAAACGGCAGTGTTACCTTCAATTTCCGCCTTGCCGCCCATACGAATAAGCTCAGGAATATGCATAAAACGATTCTCAAAAATGGTTTCCGTAATAATGCTTGTACCTTGTGCCACCATATTTAGTAAGGTGAACTGTGCCTGCATATCCGTTGGAAACCCCGGGTGTGGTGCGGTACGAATATTTACCGCTTTCGGGCGATTACCAAACATATCCAACGTGATACTGTCTTCCGTTACATCCACTTGCGCACCGGCTTCACGTAATTTATCAATCACCGCATCCATTGTATCGGCTTTGGTATTTTTACATACTACCCGTCCGCCTGAAATTGCACCGGCAATTAAGAAAGTCCCTGTTTCAATACGATCCGGCACAATGCTATGCTCACAACCGCTTAAACGTGTTACCCCTTCAATACTAATGCGATCTGAACCGGCTCCGCTAATTTTTGCCCCCATTTTGTTAAGGAAATCTGCGGTATCCACAATTTCCGGTTCACGTGCGGCATTTTCAATGACGGTTGTACCTTTTGCCAAGGTTGCCGCCATCATAATGGATAAAGTCGCTCCCACGCTCACTTTTTCCATCACAATTCTTGTGCCAACCAAACGGTCTGTCACTTGGGCTTTTACGTAGCCTTCTTCAAGGGTAATATCGGCACCCATTTTTTCAAGACCACTGATATGTAAATCCACAGGACGCGCACCAATGGAACATCCACCCGGTAGAGATACTTGACCTTGATGAAAACGTGCAACCAATGGTGCTAATGCCCAAATTGAAGCACGCATTGTTTTCACCAGATCATAAGGGGCAATAAAATGATCAATATTTGAAGCATCCAATAATACCGCACCGCTTTCATCACGTTCAGCCACAACACCCAATTTACGTAAAATTTTGAGCGTTGTTTCAATATCTTTAAGCTCCGGAACATTAGTAAGTTTTACCGGTTCGGTTGCTAAAATTGCGGCGAAAAGGATAGGAAGTGCGGCATTTTTAGCCCCCGAAATCGTAACAGTTCCGCTTAAACGAGACTGTCCGCCATAAACACGAAATTTTTCCATAAGAGAAATCCTAAATTAACTGACTTGATGTAAAAGACGATCCCTTTTCCACTTTTCCGTGGTGTAGGTTTTAATGGTTAATGCGTGAATCTCACCGGTGCTGAAATAAGGCATAAGCGGTGCATAAACGGTTTGTTGCTGTTTTAACTTTGAGAGGGCGGCAATTTCATCACTCACCACAATCACACCAAAATGTGCGTTTTCACCTTGTGCATAAACTTCATCAACGTTTAAAGATTCTTTTAAGATTCGTTCAATTTCTTGCAGTTCCATTCGGATTTCCGTTTCAATGATGGTCAATAAAAGTTGCGATCCAGTCCGACAAATTGACTAAATCCGCAAGGGTTAATAATTGTTGGGGAGGATTCACTAAACGTATCGTTTTATTGGGTAATTGTTGGCTGTCGTGTAAAAAATCGCAAAGCAAAGCAAAACCTGCCGAATCAATTCTTGTTACACCGCTCAAGTCCCATTCGATAATCGGCTGATTTAATTTCGCCTCAGACAAAAAAGAAGCACGTTGTTGCCACAAGGGTAACAACGTGTTGCGGGATAGCTCCCCAAAAAATTGGAGGGCTATCTTATCATTATTTTGAATTAAATCCCAATTTAACATAGTCACGAGATTATTTTAGGGTGACAGGTTGGGCTGCCGATTTTTGAATTTGAGCAGTCAATGCATCAATACCTTGTTGGCGTAAAATACCGCTCCATTCATTTTGTTTGGTCACCACCATACTTACGCCTTCAG
Organism: Rodentibacter myodis; assembly: GCF_001999305.1. GTDB lineage: Bacteria > Pseudomonadota > Gammaproteobacteria > Enterobacterales > Pasteurellaceae > Rodentibacter > Rodentibacter myodis. The sequence continues at coordinate 18,051 of NZ_MLHQ01000008.1, forward strand.
CCACCATATCATAAGCAAGCCATTCGCCGGTTTTACTGTTTTTACGCCATTTAAAATCTAATTTAATTGGCGCAGCACCACCGCTTTGCACAATATTCACACGAATACTCACCAAATTTTTACCGCCCACATCTTTTGCCGGTTCAATTTGAATATTTTGGTTGCTATATGCCGTTAACACTTGTGCATAAGCCTGTTCGATAAAATCACCAAAGGCTTTGAAAAATTTCTCACGTTGTTCCGGTGTGGTTGATTTGAAATGAGATCCTAATACCAATGAGCCGGCATAATTAACTTGCACATAAGGCAAAAGATCATTACGTACGATAGTACGTAAATAATTAGGATTCTGTTTAATTTTTGCCTGATTATTTTTAATGTCGGCAAACAATTTATCTGATGCTTGCTGCATTAAAACATAAGGACCGGTTTCCGCCATTGCACTCCGTGTGACAAAAAGTGCGGTCATTACAAAAGCGAAAATGGCAAACCATTTTTTGAATTGAGTGATTTTCATCATAAATCTCCTAAAGATAGATTGTTATTATTCTGCTGAAGGTGCTGTGCTTTCCGCATTACCTTCAGATTTTTTATCGCCATAGAGGAATTGACCAATCAGATCCTCTAACACCATAGCGGATTTTGTATCTTGAATTTGGCTCCCCTCTTTTAACATTGCGGTTTCACCATCATCAAAGCCCATACTTAATGCGATATATTGCTCACCTAATAATCCCGATGTTTTGATCGATAAAGCACTATTTTCCGGAATTTCATTATATTCTTCATTAATCGCAATGGTCACCTTTGGCAAATAGGTTTTCTCGTCTAATGAGATACCGCTCACCCGCCCGATAACCACGCCACCTACTTTAAGCGGCGCGCGCACTTTTAGCCCGCCGATATTATCAAAAGTTGCGGTCACGGTATAAGATTTATTTTCACCAAAACCCTGCACATTCGCCACCCGCAAGCCGAGAAAGACCAACGCACCAATGCCCAGTAACAAAAATAAGCCTACCCAAAATTCATATTTAATGGTTTGTCGCATAAAAATACCCTTTTAACCTGCCCCAAACATAATGGCAGTTAAGATAAAATCTAACCCAAGTACCACTAATGAAGCGTGGACTACGGTTTTGGTTGTGGCTTGACTAATTCCTTCCGAAGTAGGAATACAATCATAGCCGTTGAATAACGCAATCCACACTACCGCAATAGCAAAGAAAACGCTTTTAATAAATCCGTTAAGAATGTCATAGCTCCAACTCACCGCATTTTGCATTACCGACCAAAAACTGCCCGAATCAACACCTTTCCAATCAACGCCGACAAGAGAACCGCCCCAAATACCGATAGCGATAAAAATAATGGAAAGAATCGGCATAGCAATAATACCAGCCCAAAAGCGGGGCGCAATCACGCGGCGAAGGGGATCAACCGCCATCATTTCTAAACTGGAAAGCTGTTCGGTGGCTTTCATTAAGCCAATTTCCGCCGTCAATGCCGAGCCGGCACGCCCTGCAAATAAAAGTGCGGTCACAACCGGCCCTAATTCTCTTAAAAGCGATAATGCCACCAGTTGTCCAAGACTGGTTTCGGCTGAAAAATCCACCAATACCACATAGCCTTGCAACCCTAACACCATTCCGATAAATAAACCGGAAAGCATCACAATCAACAAAGATTGCACGCCCAAAACATACAGTTGCTTCACCAATAGCGGAAAATGTTGGCGAATTTGCGGTTTTCCCACCAACGCGCCAAACAACATAAAGCCGGCACGTCCTAATGCACGGAAAAATTGGATCACATTACGCCCTAGGGAAGAAATCATACCAACGATCATTGAAACAATTCCTCCGTATAATCACCTGCCGGATAATGAAATTTTACCGGCCCATCCGCTTCGCCTTTTAAGAATTGTAATACCTGCGGATCTTGGCTTGCCAATAATTGCTCGGAAGTACCTTCCGCAATCACGTGTTTGTCCGCAATAATGTAAGCATAATCGGCAATGCTTAATACTTCCTGTACATCGTGCGATACCACAATAGAAGTGAGGTTCAACGCCTCATTCAGGCGTTTGATCAAACTGACAATCACGCCCATACTAATAGGATCTTGCCCTGTAAAAGGTTCATCAAACATTATTAAATCGGGATCGAGCGCAATAGCACGTGCTAGCGCAGCACGACGCGCCATCCCTCCGGAAAGTTCTGACGGCATTAATTCTGCTGCACCACGTAAACCAACGGCTTCCAATTTCATTAATACGATTTGGCGAATTAAACTTTCCGGTAAACGGGTATGCTCCCGAATCGGAAATGCCACATTATCAAAAGTGGAAATATCGGTAAAAAGCGCTCCCGATTGGAATAACATTCCCATACGTTTGCGCACCTCGTAAAGCTCGCTATTGGAAAGACGACAAATATCTTTATCATCAAACCAAATTTCGCCCTGTTCCGGATGCAACTGCCCACCAATTAACTTTAGTAACGTAGTTTTCCCGATCCCTGACGGCCCCATAATTGCCGTAATCTTGCCCTTTTGGACTTTCAAATTCAGGTTATCGTAAATCACCCGCTCGCCCCGTTTAAAGGTCAGGTTTTTAACTTCAATTAGATTTTGATTCATTAAAATCTCGTTTTGTTAAGTGATTTTCTAAAATCACCAATCATTCAATAGGCTAATGAGCCCCGCCATCAGTAAAGTGCGGTCGTTTTGACTATCGTTTTTGTGAAAGGTTCATACGGCGCTGAACAAACACCATCATACCGTGTAAAAATAAAAACAATAACGACAATCCATAAAGCGGCATATTGCCTAGCACAGAATAAGGCGTTTGCCCTTCTGTCGGTGCAATTTTATACATTAAGGTGGTTTCCACAAATTGTGGCGCTTGCGCTAAAATTTGCCCTTTTTCATCAATAAACACCGTAATCCCTGTATTCGTTGCCCGCACCAAAGGCTTACCTAATTCCAAAGCACGCATTCTTGCCATTTGTAAATGCTGCCAAGGCCCGATGGAATCCCCAAACCACGCATCATTAGAAATGGTCAGCAAATAATCCGTCTCTTTTTTCAGATTTTCACGCACTTGTTCTCCAAAAATAATTTCATAACAAATTGCCGGTGAAAACGCCCGATTTTTCGCCAATAGTGAAGGCTGTATTGCATCACCACTTTGGAATGCCGACATTGGCAAATTAAAGACGGAATTTAATGGACGCAGTAAATTTTCCAAAGGAACATATTCGCCAAAAGGCACAAGATGATGTTTTGAATAACGGTTTTCCGTATTGAGTTGATAAGGAAAATCAGGGTTGCCTGCTGTAACAATAGAATTAAGCAATTTGCCGGATTTTGTATCTTGATACACCGTCCCCACCATCATTTCAGTGTGGTTCTCTTTTGCGACCCTATCAAGACTTTCAAAAAAGGGGGTAATCACATTTTCAAGGGTGGGTAAAGCCGATTCCGGCAGAATAATGAGATCGGTTTTTCCCAGATTTTGGGTGATTAATTTTTGGTAAATATCTAATGTTGAATAAAGATAATCAGGATCCCATTTCAAATTTTGTTCAATATTGCCCTGCAACAGCGTGATCGAAATGGCTTTATCTTCTCTGTTTTTGACAAAATGAAGATGTGATGAAGCTATTCCCAAGCCACTCACAACGATCAACATCAATAAATTTGCCAACACCAATTTACTATTTTTCGTCTTGAACAAGGCAAAAATACCATTAAAAATGGCCGCACCTGCCCACACCACAAAAAATGTTAGCCCCGTTACCCCAAAAATTGGGGCAATGCCGGAAAATGGACTATCAATTTGAGTGTAACCAAATTGTAACCAAGGAAAACCGGTGAAAACCCAGCCACGAAGAAATTCGGTGAATGTCCAAATAACCGCAAAAATGACCGCACTTTGCACTTGAAAGCGTTGCACAAGATAAGTGAAAAGCATTGGATAAAGTGTGAGATAAGCAGAAAGTAGCCCAACCAAAAGATAACTCACACCTAACGAAGCCCCACCAAATTGATGAATGCTCACATTCAGCCAGCTCACCCCAAAGCAGAAAAAGCCCATCGACCAGAAAAATGTGCCTAAAAGTGCGGTTGATTTTTTCGATGTTTTTGCCACATAAAGCAAACCGATAATGGAAACGAACGCCAACCCCCAATAATCAAAAGGGGAAAAAGCAAATACCCCAACAATACCGGAAAGAAAAGCGATAAGATAAATGAAAAATTTATTCATAGAAATCAAAATGATAAAAGCTGTTTTTATGTCACAAACGTAATTTTAACCCATTGAAATTATGTTGATTTTTAAGATGGACACGAAGTAGCCTGCCCCTACCAATCGCGTTATTTTTGTTCTATAAAAACGCTACATAAAATCATAAAAATTCCCCCTCTTTACTCATCGTTCATAAAAAGGGGGAACGGGAAAGGAATGAAAAATACCGTACTATTCCGCTTTTTCTTCCACGGCTTCCATATCCGACAAATGCTCATCCGGCACAGTAATACGAAGCTGAATTAAACGGCGACTGTCGGCAGAAGTCACTTTAAATCGCAGATTTTCCAACGTAATTTCTTCGCCTCGTTTTGGCAAATAGCCGAAGGCTTGCATTACCAAACCGCCAATAGTATCCACTTCTTCATCATCAAAATGAGTATTAAATTGTTCATTGAAATCATCAATATCCGTCAGCGCGCGCACGGCATAAGTATGGCGTGAAAGTTGGCGAATATCGGCAATTTCTTCTTCATCGAATTCATCCTCAATATCACCCACAATTTGTTCTAAAATGTCTTCAATCGTCACCAATCCCGATACCGCACCAAATTCATCCACCACGATAGCCATATGAAAACGTTCGGAACGGAAATCTTTCAACATTCTATCCACTCTTTTACTTTCCGGCACAATCACCGCCGGGCGTAAAAGTTTCGATAAATCAAATTCTTCCGCATCTTCACGTAAGAATTTCAACAAATCTTTGGCGTGTAAAATCCCTGCAATATTATCGCGATCATCCGCATCGGCAATCACCGGAAAACGGGAATGTGCCGATTCAATAATGGTGTTTAGACAAGCATTTAAATCTTGCTGATCTTCAATAAAAATGATTTGCGAACGTGGGATCATAATATCACGCACACGAAGTTCGGCGATTTCCATCACCCCTTCAATCATCTCACGGGTATTTTGATCGATCAGATCGTTTTGCTCGGAATCACGAATCACTTCCACAAGTTCTTCACGATTTTTCAGTTCACCTTGAAAAAAGCGACTGAATAACGATTGGAAAAAAGGTTTTTTAGTATTTTCAGATTGAATTGAATTTTGCTGTTCTTCGTTCATATTTGTCTGTTTTGGCTCTCCAAATTGGTCGCAAAAAGTATCACATTTTGAACAACTTCGCAAAGATGAAAAGAAAGAAACAAAGTGCGGTCAAAAATACCTTCGTTTTTGACCGCACTTTTACTTATAAAAACTTAAATTCCGTCCATTGATAATATCGCTCACCGGCTTTTTGAATACCGCCGTAATTTTGCCATTCGGGATGGTTTGGCGTGTCGGGCAGGCATTGGGTTTCAAGTGCAATCCCTGAAAAATCGGCATATTCTCCGCCCTGTCGATTTGGTGTACCGGCAAGATAATTCCCCGTGTAAACCTGCAATGCGGCTTGTGAAGTGCGTACTTCTAAACTTAAATCACCGTTTGCTGAAGTCAGCAACACGCAAGGCTTTTGCCACGCTTTGTTCACAATAAAAGAATGATCATAACCTTTGGCCACCAGTTGATCGCCTTGTAGAAAATCCTGTTTAATCGGTTTTGTAAGACGGAAATCAAAACTTGTTCCCACCACGTGTTTTAACGGCGAGTTGGGAATGCCGTCAGCATCCACCGGTAGATAAAAATCGGCATTTAAGCGTAAATAATGTTCACGCACATCAGTACCTTGTGTGGCGTTTTCCAAATTAAAGTAAGCGTGATTGGTTAAATTTAATGCTGTATCCTTGTCGCTTACGCCTTCATATTCAATCTTCACGCTGTTTTCTGCCGTAAGCGTGTACGTTACCGCCACTTCTACCTTACCGGGAAAACCTTGATCGCCCTCTTCGGAACGAAGTGAAAAACGCACGCAATTTTGACCGCACTTTTCAATCTGCCAACGGCGTTTGTCAAAACCTTCGCCGCCGTGAAGTTGGTGTTCGCCCTGATTTGGGGTAAGGGAAACCATCTCACCATTCAATTCAAATTGTGCCTTGGCAATACGGTTGGCATAACGTCCCACACTCGCCCCCAAATAGGCTTGTTGAATGGGATAATCTTCGACTTTGCACCCGAGCAATACTTCTCGCCATTCACCATTTACCGGCACTTGGCAAGCAAGCCAAGTTGCCCCCCAGTCCATCAATTTTATGATCATTCCCGCTTCATTTTGCAAGGTGATAAGTTGATAGGGTGCGCCATCCGGTGCATTAAAGGTTGTTTTTTCGATCATCATTTATCCTTAAATCACACGCACACCTTGCGATGCTGTGCATACATAAAATGTTTCTTTTAATCCGGTGGTTTTCTCATAATTGTCGGCGATAATTTTTCGCACCGCCTCCACTTTGGAATGAGGCGCAAGGGCAACAATACAACCACCAAAACCGCCCCCTGTCATACGTGCGCCGCCACTTTTGCCAATCGCAAGCTGTGCAAGTTCAACCAAATAATCCACTTGCGGTACGGTGATCTCAAAATCATCACGCATTGAATCGTGCGATTGTGCCATTAACTCGCCTAAGCGGGTAAGATCATTGTGTTTTAAGGCTTGCACCGCATCCAATACACGTTGATTTTCCGTGATGATATGACGGGCGCGTTTTGCCACAAACGGATCAAGTGCGGTCAATTCCACTTCTTTTTCTTTAAACTGTGCTACTGAGACATCACGCAGGGCTTTCACGCCGAAAAATGCCGCTGCACGCTCACATTGCTGACGGCGAATATTGTACTCACCGGTCACTAAATCGTGAGGAACATTAGAATTGACAATAATTACCTCAATATCATTCGGCACGGGTGTTGGCTTGGTTTCAAGAGTTCGACAATCAATCATTAACATATGGTTTTCTTGCCCAAGGGCGGAAATAAGTTGATCCATATTACCGCAATTTGCCCCTACAAATTGGTTTTCGGCTTTTTGACCATTAAGGGCAATATCCGTATGTGAAAGGGGCAAATGACCTAACTGTTGGCAAAACTTCCCAACTGACACTTCCAATGAGGCAGAGGAACTCAATCCTGACGAAAGCGGCACATTACCGGAAATCACAAGATTCGCCCCCTGTTTAAAATCAGGGCAACGCTCTTGAATAAATTTCACCACGCCACGCACATAATTCGCCCATTTATGCGGACTTTTTTCGATGGGTTCATCAAGGGAAAATTCATCACGATCATCAAGATCGGCTGCGTAAACATTCCAAATCGAATCATCACGTTTTGTGCCAACCACCGCCGTGCCAAAATTAATGGCACAAGGCATCACAAAGCCATCATTGTAATCAGTATGTTCACCGATAATATTGACACGCCCGGGCGCATAAACCGTTAACGTGGGAGTCGTGTTGAATTTTTGCTTGAAAATTTGTTGGGCTTGTTGGATTGGGAGCATATATTTTCCTTTTAGTTTTTATATTCTTTTTCTATTAAAATCACGTTTCGCTTACAGATACCTACTTTTCTTTGCTTGTGCAAAGAAAATTAGGCAAAAGAAACACAGCCCAGTTAAATCGCTATTCTTTGCTTTGTTTCAATTTTCTTTACGGTAATTTTCTGAACTCGCTACGCTCAAACAGACGAAAATTACCTAAAAATTGAAAGTCGCAAAGGCGATTTATATGGGGCTCAAACTTATCCGAGCATTTATCTATAAAAGTCGTCCGACTCATTCTGAGAACATCTTTATAAAAATATTGAAAATTTCAACCAAATCATTTTTCTTTGTAGTGAATTTCACTCTGTGCTTTCAATCTTTCCGCCGCCTGTTCTGCGGTTAAATCCCGTTGGCTTTCGCCGAGCATTTCATAGCCCACCATAAATTTTCGTACCGTGGCGGAACGCAATAACGGTGGGTAGAAATGGGCGTGAAGTTGCCAGTGTTCGTTTTCTTCGCCGTTGAAAGGTGCGGCGTGAAAACCCATTGAATAAGGAAAGGATGTTTCAAAAAGATTATCGTATTTCGTTGTCAGTTTTTTCAATATTACCGCTAAATCTTTTGCTTGCGGTTCACTCAATTCCGTTAAACGTTTTATATGAGCTTTTGGAAGTAATAGGGTTTCAAAAGGCCATACTGCCCAATAAGGCACGAGGGCAACCCAGTGTTCGGTTTCCAGTACAATACGCTCTTTCAACGCCAATTCACGTTTTACATAGTCCACCAACATCACCGAACCGTATTTTTGCAGGTAATTACGTTGGGTGAAATCTTCACGTGCCACTTCGTTCGGTAAAAAACTATTTGCCCAAATTTGACCGTGCGGATGCGGATTAGAACAGCCCATTGCTGCCCCTTTATTTTCAAAAATCTGTACCCATTGGTATGTTTTTCCTAACTCAAGAAGCTGTTGTTGCCACACGTTAATGACCTGTTCAATTTCAAGTGCGGTCAATAATGGCAGTGTTTTACTGTGATCCGGCGAGAAACAAATCACACGGCTTTCACCTAGGGCTTGGGAGGTTTGAAAAAGCGGATCATCGGATTTCGGCGGTATTGGCGTATCCTCAAGTAAGGCAGAGAAATCATTTTTGAACACATAAGGTTGGTGATAATCGGGATTTTGTTCTCCGGTAATGCGTTGATTACGCGGGCAAAGATAACAATGCGGATCGTGACTTGGCTTTTGTTCTTCACTTATTTTTTCCTGCTGCCCTTGCCACGGGCGTTTGGCACGGTGCGGAGAAACCAGAACCCATTGATCAATCAGTGGATTGTAACGGCGATGTGGATGATCTGTCGGTTCAAAAATGTCATTCATTGAAAAATCTCCTTTTATCACTGTAAACGGTTACAAAATTTTTGGCGTAAGATACCAAATTAGAAAAAATAAACCGTGATCTAAGTCACAGAATAGAAATATAAGCAAATTTTTTGTGATCTTTATTACAAATTTCAAAAGTAACCGTTTTCAATTTTATGTAAAGTTACTATGATACGCCTACCTCTTATTAGTGAGAAATGTTTATGAGTACCATCCACAATGTGGCAAAACTTGCCAATGTTTCTGTTGCGACCGTATCACGGGTTTTGAACAATCATCCTTCCGTCAGCCCTAAAACACGTCTTGTAGTGCAAAATGCGATTGAACAATTAGGTTATCAACCCAATGCAAATGCACAAGCCCTTGCGATTCAAAATACCGATACCATCGGCGTGGTAGTAACGGATGTAACCGATGCTTTTTTTGCCATTCTTGTCAAAGCGGTGGATAAAGTGGCGGAACAACACCGTAAAACCATTTTAATAGGCATTGGATACCATCAGGCTGAGAAAGAGCGTGAAGCCATTAATACCTTACTGCGTAAACGTTGCAGTTGCTTAGTCGTACATTCCAAAGCACTCTCTGACGAGGAACTAATTAGTTACTTAAATAAAGTAAAAGGAATGGTCATCATCAATCGGGTAATTAAAGGGTATGAAAATCGTTGCGTGAGTTTGGATAATCAAAAAGGCACTTACCTTGCCACAGAAATGCTTATTCGTTGCGGTCATAAAAGAATTGCTTATATTGGTTCTAACCATACGATTTCCGATGAAACCGAACGTAAAACCGGCTATCTTGAGGCATTAAAAACCTACGCTTATCCTATCGTTGAGCACGCCATTACCCATAATGCGCCCGATTTTGAAGGCGGTGAACAGGCGATGATTGATCTGCTGAGTTACAACAAAGATTTAACTGCCGTGGTTGCCTATAACGATTCAATGGCTGCCGGTGCGATTTCCGTGTTAAATGAAAACAATATCATTGTGCCGAACCAATTTTCCATTATTGGTTTTGATGATATGCCTATTGCACGCTACCTCATTCCTAAATTGACAACCGTTCGCTATCCTATTGATTTAATGGCAACTTATGCTGCTAATCTCGCGTTAAGTTTGGTTGATGAAACGATTGATACACCATTAGCTATTCAATTTAATCCAACATTAGTTCGCCGTTTTTCGGTGGAATCAATTAATTAAACTGTGATATAAATCACAAATTTTTATATTTTTTGTAATCGTTTTCATTTATGTGAATTCGATCACAGATTTAAACCAACCCGTTAAGTATAATCTGTCCCGCTTTGCAGTAAAAATAAACATTTTTTAGTTAACATTAACCTTTTTTATAGGAGCGTTTTTATGAAAAAAGCAGTACTAAGTGCGGTCGCACTAGCAGTAGGTTTAGGCGCAGTAACAGCAGTCTATGCAGCGGATACCCGTATCGGTGTAACCATTTACAAATATGACGATAATTTTATGTCGTTAATGCGTAAAGAAATTAATAAAGAAGCCAAAACATTAAAAGGCATCGAATTATTAATGAATGACTCTCAAAACGCACAATCTATTCAAAATGACCAAGTTGACGTATTGCTTTCAAAAGGTGTAAAAGCGCTTGCAATTAACTTAGTTGACCCCGCAGCTTCCCCAACCATTATCAGCAAAGCAAAACCGGACAACATTCCCGTTGTTTTCTTCAATAAAGATCCGGGTGATAAAGCCATTGCTTCTTATGAGCAAGCTTACTATGTAGGCACAGATCCAAAAGAGTCTGGATTAATTCAAGGTGATTTGATTGCCAAACAATGGAAAGCAATGCCTGAATTGGATTTAAACAGAGACGGAAAAATTCAATATGTACTCTTAAAGGGTGAACCGGGTCATCCGGATGCGGAAGCCCGTACCAAATATGTGGTTGAACAATTAAATACATTAGGTATTCCAACCGAACAACTTTTCATTGATACCGGTATGTGGGATGCGGCGATGGCAAAAGACAAAGTAGATGCTTGGTTATCCAGCTCTAAAGCCAATGATATTGAAGTCATCATCTCAAATAATGACGGTATGGCAATGGGCGCACTTGAAGCCACTAAAGCACATGGTAAAAAATTACCAATCTTTGGTGTAGATGCCTTACCTGAAGTGTTACAGCTTATCAAGAAAGGCGATATTGCAGGTACGGTATTAAATGATGGTGTAAACCAAGGTAAAGCTGTCGTTCAACTCGCTAATAATCTTTCGCAAGGAAAACCGGCAACAGAAGGCACAAAATGGGAATTAAAAGATCGTGTTGTGCGTATTCCTTATGTGGGCGTAGATAAAGATAACTTAGCCGAATTCTTGAAATAAGATTAATGGATATAACCTTTAGGGGAGAGCCTCACCGCCTCCCCTATTTTAAATGAGATTGGATATGACTGCTCAAAACTCAAGTCAAAACAGCCAAGTGCTGCTCACCATGAAGAATGTCTGCAAATCCTTTCCCGGTGTAAAAGCCTTAGACAATGCAAACTTAACCGTTCACTCTCACTCCGTTCACGCTTTAATGGGCGAAAACGGTGCGGGAAAATCCACCTTATTGAAATGCTTATTTGGCATTTATGCCAAAGATGAAGGTGAAATCCTTTTCCTTGGCAAACCCGTCAATTTTAAAACCTCAAAAGAAGCGTTGGAAAACGGCATTTCAATGGTGCATCAAGAGCTTAATTTAGTGCGCCAAACCAGTGTAATGGATAATTTATGGTTAGGACGTTATCCCCTCAAAGGGCCTTTTGTCGATCACGCAAAAATGTACCGTGATACCAAAGCGATTTTTGATGAACTCGATATTGATATTGATCCCAAAGAAAAGGTAGCAAAACTTTCCGTATCACAAATGCAGATGATTGAAATTGCAAAAGCCTTTTCTTACAACGCTAAAATCGTGATTATGGATGAACCCACTTCTTCCCTTTCGGAAAAAGAGGTAGAACATCTCTTTAAAATCATTCAAAAATTAAAAGATCGTGGTTGTGGCATTATTTATATTTCTCACAAAATGGATGAAATTTTCAAAATTTGTGATGAAATTACCATTCTTCGTGATGGAAAATGGATCAATACCGTACCGATTAAAAGCACCGATATGGAACAAATTGTTGCAATGATGGTCGGTCGTGAATTGACCCAACGTTTTCCGGAAAAAAACAATACGCCAAAAGAAGTGGTTTTACAGGTTGAACACCTTACTGCGGCGAACCAACCTTCAATCCAAGATATTTCCTTTGAATTACGAAAAGGGGAAATTCTGGGGATCGCAGGGCTTGTAGGGGCAAAACGCACCGATATTGTGGAAGCAATTTTTGGCGTGCGAGAACTCCAAAGCGGCACCATCAAACTGAACGGAAAAACGGTAAAAAATCAGACCGCACTTGAGGCGATTAATAATGGTTTTGCCCTCGTCACGGAAGAACGGCGTTCTACCGGAATCTATTCAAATTTAAGCATTGAATTTAATTCCTTGATTTCTAATATGAAATCCTATCTCAACCCTTTTGGTTTGCTCAACAATAAAAAAATGCGCAGCGATACCCAATGGGTGATTGATGCGATGAATGTAAAAACCCCTTCCCATAAAACCTCGATTGGTTCGCTTTCCGGCGGTAACCAACAAAAAGTCATTATTGGTCGTTGGCTGCTCACTCAGCCTGAAATTTTAATGCTTGATGAACCGACAAGAGGTATCGATATTGGGGCAAAATTCGAGATTTATCAGTTGATTCAAGAACTCGCCAAAAAAGATAAAGGGATCATTATCATTTCATCAGAAATGCCTGAATTATTAGGTATTACGGATCGAATTTTAGTAATGAGTAATGGAAAATTAGCCGGTATTGTGGAAACGGCAAACACTTCACAGGAAGAGATTTTGCAATTAGCGGCAAAACATTTATAAAAAGGAACCAATTATGAGTGCTTTAGAAAAAAATAAATCCTTTGATTTTTTAAAACAAAATGCCATTTATTTTGTGCTGTTGATTTTGCTTGGCGTTATCATTGCACAAGATCCTACGTTTTTAAGTCTGATGAATTTCAGCAATATTTTGACCCAATCTTCTGTGCGTTTAATTATCGCACTTGGGGTTGCCGGCTTGTTGGTAACACAAGGAACGGACTTATCCGCCGGTCGTCAAGTAGGCTTGGCTGCGGTGATTTCCGCAACGATGTTGCAGTCTATGGAAAATATGAACCGTGTTTTCCCCGATATTGGTGAAATTCCTATTCCTGTTGTTATTCTTGCCGTATGTATTGTGGGTGCATTAATTGGTTTAGTAAACGGCTTAGTGATTGCTTATCTGAATGTTACGCCGTTTATCGCCACAATGGGAACAATGATCATCGTGTATGGTTTTAACTCCCTTTACTACGATGCCGTAGGCGGTTCTCCCATCGCAGGTTTTAGTGAAAATTTTGCGGCTTTTGCCCAAGGTTTTTTCCGAATCGGCTCATTTAAACTCTCCTACATCACTATTTATGCTGCGATTGCCGCTTTCTTAGTCTGGATTATGTGGAATAAAACCCGTTTTGGTAAAAACATCTTCGCTATCGGTGGCAATCCTGAAGCGGCTAAAGTTTCAGGGGTGAATGTTGCACGTAACCTTGTTGTGATTTATATGATTGCCGGTATGTTCTACGCATTTGGCGGTATGTTAGAAGCCGGTCGTATCGGTTCGGCAACAAATAACTTAGGTTTTATGTACGAACTTGATGCCATTGCAGCCTGCGTTGTTGGCGGTGTTTCTTTTGCCGGCGGTGTGGGTACGGTAATTGGCGTGGTAACAGGTGTCATCATTTTTACCGTGATTAACTATGGTTTAACTTACATTGGTGTAAATCCTTACTGGCAATATATCATCAAAGGTAGCATTATCATTCTTGCGGTGGCTATCGACTCCTTGAAATACGCGAAGAAAAAATAAAAACCGGATAAAAACAAACCGCACTTTGATGTGCGGTTTATTATTTGAAGGCGAAAAAATAGCGATCAAGCGATCGCTATTTTGTATTTTACCAATGATGGTGGTGGTGATGATAACCGTGGTAATAACCCAATCCTATGCTCGGCACAATGGCTATTGGCGTACGTTGATAGTGTGTTTTAGGACGGCTATCGCTTACATTCATCTGCATTGGCTCATCAATTTCTTTTGCCGTTCTTTCTTTTTGTGCTGCACTTACCGTATTTCCACTTAGCACTTTAGCCCGATATTCCTGCACCGCTTTCATATCATAAACACCGCTGTCCTGTTGAACTTGTGGTGAACTACAAGCCACCAGAAAGAGAGCCGGAAGGCATATTAATAATTTTTTCATTTTCCACCTGTATTACAAATTGTTTTATCTAAAAATTCCTCACCCGTGCTAATGTTACTTCTCGCTACCTGTTTGGTTTGTTTGCCCTCACGCTCACGAATTTCTTTTTCCAACTGAGCATCCCTAATGACATAAACAGGCACATATTGCACATTTTTGGCATCATCTTTTTGGTAAAGAGAAGCGCCGGTAATTCCACCATAATACTGACTATTATCGCCACGATTTACATAGTTATTGGTGGTATTCGTGAAATCTACGCCATAATCACCTTCAAAACCTTTACATATCCCGGCCGGTGAAACATAAACAGAATGGGAAGACGACTCTTCATTCATTGTATAGACTTCAAATTCAATACTGTGCGCCAGTTTTTTCGTGTCTTTTTCTGAAGAATGCATCCCTGAAGATCGTTGAGTCGCACCATCAACATAAAGAGTTAAACTCACATCACTTCCCGTTTCATTAACAGGTTGATTTGTCGCATTGACAAAAGTTGAAAAAGAAAAAATAGACGACGTTGAAAAAAACAAGATATAAGTATTTATTTTTTTACGATGATTCATTGCATAATTATCCTTCTTATCATCAACAATTTGATCGATTTTTTAAGTCGCTACCGCTCATTTAAAAAAGAATGTACCCTATTTGAGGTAAATCATCAAATCCGAATAGGTTTAAGAATCATATTATTATTTGCCGGATAAGTCACTTAGTTTTAAAACTATCCCCTTTTAAAGGATAAATATCCACCAATAAGTTTACAAAATAATTAAACAATTTTAATACGTTAATATTAAGGAACCCAAGCGTGACATTCCTCACGTTTTTGTGTGCCTACAACCAATACCATAAGATTAAGTGCTAATTTTTCTCAGGTGTAATACTTTTTGATTTCTCTTGTTGTTGAATTTCTAATGCATCACGTGCGGCACGAATACTTTTTTCTATCAATGGAATACGCTCATCATCTTTCGGCATTAAGCGTAACATCATCGCCCAAGTCACTGCCGCCATTTTGTAATCTTCCGTTTCAAAATAACGAAATGCCAATAAACTCAAGGCTTCAATATTAGTGTGATCTTTACGAATGACTTCACGTAATAAATCACTCCCTTTTAGCTTGTCGGTTGTATCTTCCGAAAACATTAAAACCCGTGCATACCCAAGTTTGTATTGTGAATTTTCAGGCTCAAATTTATTGGCTTTTTGATAACTCTCGAAAGCTAAACGGGCATCACCTAAATTCATTCCAAGTTGCCCTAATAACCACCATTTTTTCGCATCCGTTGGATTTTTCTGTAAATCAATACGAAGTGCGGTAGAAAATTGTTGCATTTCCGCTTCCGAGAGTGGCTTTGTGTCTTCCTCTTTCATTCGTTCATAAAAATAGGGCAACTTAGCATAAGTTTGCTCAAGCATTGCTTCTGCCTGCCAAGATCCCACCATAAAATAAGCCGTGCCGGCAATAATACCTAAAGCAAGCACACCGGAAGCAAACCAAATTTTGCCGTAAGATCTTTCGGGTTGAAAGGTATGTTGTTTCTGTTGAGGTACATCATCTAAAAGCGTTTTTTGTAACTCTTGTTTGAGCTGAGAAACATTTTCCACGAGTCCTTGCGCCTCATCCTGTTCAATTTCTTGCAAACGGGAAAAATATAAGGCTTTGTTTAATTCATCACGTTGTTGTCCTTCTTTTTCTTTCACTTGGCGTAATAAGGGATAAAAACAAATTAGTGCCACGAGCAAAGTGATTGCGGCTAAACTTAATACAAAACTCATCTATTTATCCTTTTGATTTAATAATGCCGTCAAACGTGCGTGATCTTCTTTCGTCAAAACCTCATCAAATTTGACCGCACTTTGCCCTTTTGCTTTTCGTTTTAGTAAGAAAATCACACCACCAACCACCAATAGAAATGGGGCGAGCCA
This sequence comes from Rodentibacter myodis, assembly GCF_001999305.1. Classification (GTDB taxonomy): domain Bacteria; phylum Pseudomonadota; class Gammaproteobacteria; order Enterobacterales; family Pasteurellaceae; genus Rodentibacter; species Rodentibacter myodis. Next base: position 34,406 of record NZ_MLHQ01000008.1, read on the forward strand.
TAAAATAGCGGTTGCAGCGGTTACCGGCGGATCATAGGTAACAAAATTGCCATAGCGCGCCACCATATACGCCACCACATCATTTTTTGATTTGCCTTCCTGTAATAATTCAAACACCTTGTTACGCATATCGACAGCAGTAGTGGCATTGGAATCCGCAATATTATTATTTTGACATTGCGGACAACGCAAAGATTGCGTGAGTTGATGATAGTCATTTTCTTGTTGCGGCGAACTAAAATTTAACGCATCAATAGCGGAAAATGCCACCGAACCAAATAAAAGTGCGGTCAAAAAAACGATTAATTTTTTCATTTTGCCTGCTCCGCCAATTTGTCATAAATGGGTTTCAAGGTTTGTGTCCACACTTTTTCATTCACATCCCCCGCCAAACGATAATGAATGATACCGTTTCCATCCACAATAAAAGTTTCCGGTGCGCCGTACACGCCGAGATCCAGCCCTAACGTGCCTTTTTCATCTTTTAGCACCACTTGATAGGGATTGCCCAAATCCTTCAACCATTTCACGGCTTTTGCACCATCATCTTTATAATTTAAACCAATGATGATCACACCCTGCTGTGCAAGTTTGTTGAGATATTGATGTTCTGCATAACAAGTGGGACACCAAGTCGCCCAAACATTTAACAGGATTGGTTTACCTTGTTGAAATAATTCATTACCGTAGGGTTTATTTTCAAAAAGATCCGCTAAATTTTTTATTGGTATGGGTTTTCCCACCAACGCCGATTCCAAGGCTTTGATATCTTCACCTTGCGCATTACGATTCAGTTGCACAAGAAACGCAATCGTAACCGCCAAAAAGAGAACAAGAGGAATGAGTAATTTCTTTTTCATTTTTTACCGCACTTTACAACCGTTGTGGGCTATGAGAATAAAAATCCCCCCCACAGAACCCAAAGAATACGTGAAACAAATTTCACGCACTTTGCATTTATTTTTTCAATAAAGCATTAAACCGATAACGGCGATCAAACATACACAATAATCCGCCTAATGCCATAAACAATCCGCCAATCCAAATCCAGCGGATAAAGGGTTTATAGTACAAACGCAACGCCCAAGAATCATCATCCAGTTTTTCACCGAGCGCCACATAAAGATCACGGGTTAAACCACCATTAATTGCGGCTTCTGTCATTGACATACGACTTACGGTATAAAAACGCTTTTCGGCAAATAACACCGCTTCCGGTTTGCCCTCTTTCGTAATATCAATTTGTGCCTTCCCCCCCATATAGTTCGGGCCGTTGGCATCACTCACCCCAACAAATTTGAAATCATACCGACCAATATTGGCACTCTCCCCAACTTTCATTCTCACATCACGTTCTACGCTGAAATTTTGACTAAAGGCAATCCCCCATACCGTCATTGCAACCCCTAAATGGGCAGCCAACATTCCCCAATGGGAACGGGAAAGTTTGCGTATGCCAACGAAAAAGGCTTCCCGATGAGTGGCACGTTGTTGCAATTCATAAAGAGCCAATAAAACGATAATGATCGCCATCATTGAACCCAAGACGGCACTCACCGTAATCTTATCCTGCAGGAAATAAGGCAAGGCAAAACCGGCAATCGCCATTACAATCAGGCTCACGATCACCGGTGTGCGAATGGCGGAAAACTGATCCCGCCGCCATTTCACCAATGGCCCGATACCAAGCAAGAGAGCGAATGGCGTCATTATGATCAAAAACATTTGATCAAAGAATGGTGCGCCAATGGAAATTGATCCCAATCCCAGTTGTTTATGAACAAGCGGTAACAATGTGCCTAAAAACACCGCACAAAGTGCGGTCATTAATAAGATATTATTTAATAACAACATACTTTCGCGGGAATACCGTTCCGCATTATCCCGTGAACGAATTTGGCTGCCTTTATAAGCATAAAGTGCAAGTGATCCGCCAATCACTACCACCAAATAAGCGAGAATATATAATCCTCGGGTTGGATCAGAAGCAAAAGCGTGAACCGACACCAAAATGCCCGAACGCACTAAAAATGTCCCCAGTAAACAAAGTGAGAAAGCCAAAATAGCAAGAAGTACCGTCCAAGCCTTAAATGAACCGCGTTTTTCCGTAACGGAAAGAGAATGGATTAATGCCGTTCCCGCCAGCCAAGGCATAAAGGAAGAATTTTCTACCGGATCCCAAAACCACCAGCCGCCCCAGCCGAGTTCATAATACGCCCACCAAGAACCAAGCACGATCCCAAGGGTTAAAAATACCCAAGCCGCAAGTGTCCAAGGACGAGACCAACGCGCCCAAGCGGAATCCAGTTTTCCAGTCATTAAAGAGGCGATGGCAAAGGCAAAAGCGACAGAAAATCCCACATAGCCCATATAAAGTAATGGAGGATGAAAGATTAATCCCACATCTTGCAACATTGGGTTTAGCTCTTTCCCATCCACAGGAAAATTGGGAAATGTACGGGTGAAAGGGTTGGACGTGAATAAAACAAACAGCACAAATCCAACGCTTATGATCCCCATTATACCAAGCACACGAGCCACCGCTTCTTGCGGTAAGTGTTTACTCAATAAAGCGACCGCCGCCGACCATAAAGTAAGCAACCAAATCCAAAGTAATAATGAGCCTTCGTGCGATCCCCAAACGGCAGAGAGGCGATAATAAATTGGCAGCGTACTGTTGGAATTGTTCACCACATATTGCACGCTAAAATCATTGATGGCGAACAAATAAAATAGTGCCACAAAAGCAATGGTGAGTGTGATGAACAAGCCGTAGGTCATTGGTCGTGCCAATGCCATCAACTGTGTGTTTCCTTTTTCCGCCCCCCATAAGGGAAAAATAGCCAACATTAATGAGACAGCCAAACTCAAGGCGAGGGCGTAATTTCCTAATTCTGCAATCATTGCCCGCCTTCTTGTTTTTCTTGGCGATCACGGTTGCTTTCACCGGTTAAATCTTCCGCATTCAATCCCATTGGTTTATGCACTTTTTGCATTTTTTCACCTAATTCCGGCGGCACATAATTTTCATCGTGTTTCGCCAACACTTCGGTTGCCGTCAATACGGTGGGGGCAGTCAGCACACCTTGTGCCACAATGCCCTGTCCTTCACGGAAAAGATCCGGCAAAATACCTTCATATTCCACCGTAATTGCCGGCCCAATATCATTCAAATCGAACCGCACTTTTAGGCTTTTCGGATCACGTTCTACCGTTCCTTCCACCACCATTCCACCAACACGAATACGTTGTCCGACTTCCGGTTTTTGATTCGGATTATTGTCTTTCCCCATAATCACTTCCGATGGCGTGTAGAACAAATCAATATTTTGGCGTAACGCATACAACATTAGCCCACTTGCAATGGCAATACCAAGCACCACAAAAACAATAAGTTTAAGTCTTGATTTACGTCTTGGATTCATAGTGTTGTCTCCTTATTAGACCGATGGGCTTGTTGCAGACGGGCTTCACGTTGTGCCTCGCGTAATACATTTCGTAATACAGTCTTACGTTGTTTCACACTTTGCACCGCAAGTGCAATAATAGCGATAAAACTAATGCTGTAGGCGAGCCACACATAAAAGCCATAGCCCCCCATATTGAAAAAATCATTCCACGTTTGGAAAAACATCATTATTTCCTTTTTTATCTCATTACTTAACTGCTTCCGCCAAGGCTTTTACCCAAGGGCGTTTTATTTCTTCTTTCAACAGCTCCACCCGATAACGCACCAAAGTGAACCAAATATAGAGTGTTAAAAATCCGAAAATACACAAAATCAGTGGGATAAGCATTGGCGTTGCGATAGACGGTTTTTCAAATTTGGTAATACTTGTCCCTTGGTGAAGGGTGTTCCACCATTCCACCGAGAAGTGGATGATAGGTAAAATCACCACGGTGGTAAGACATAAAATACCTGCGGCTTTCGCCCCTGTTGAGCGATCTGAAAAAGCAGAATACAGGGCAAGAATGCCAAGATATAAGAAAAACAAAATTAATTCTGCGGTTAATCGGGCATCCCATACCCACCAAGTCCCCCACATTGGTTTACCCCAAATTGCACCGGTGACAAGGGCTAAAAAGGTAAATAATGCGCCAATGGGTGCCATTGCAATCATCGCCAAATGTGCCTGCTTAATTTGCCAGACTAACGCCACAAGGGCTGCCACAGCCATTGAGCCATACACGCCCATCGACCAAATTGCCGCCGGTACGTGTACATACATAATTCGGAAACTATTGCCTTGCTGATAGTCCGCCGGTGCAAACGCCAAGCCCCATACAATGCCAACGCCAAGCAACAATAAACTGAGAAATGCAAACCACGGACTCAACTTTCCGCAAATTCGGTATTGGGTTTCCGCTTTTGCATAGGGATGTAACCACTTCCACATAAAAAGATCCTTAAAAATTAAAAGAAAAATGACCGCACTTTTTGCAATTCATTCTGATCAATTATCCAAACTAATTCGCAATGCTGCCGCTACCGCAAAGGGGGAAAGCGTGATCGCCCCCACCATCATTGCCCCTAAAATAGCCAGTTGTCCGTGATAAGGCACATTTAAATTAGCCGCTTCTAACACGGACGAGGCAAAAATCAGCACAGGAATAAACAAAGGCACGACAAGCAAACTTAGCAACACGCCTCCCTTACGCAAGCCCACGGTTAAAGCCACGCCAATTGCACCAATGCAACTTAATACGGGCGTTCCTAATAACAACGTTAGCACTAATGCCCACCAGATTTTAACTTCGAGAGAAAGCAAAAGTGCGGCAATGGGAGAAAGCAAAATCAGCGGTAAGCCGGTTAAAAACCAATGTGCCACCACTTTCGCCAATGCGGTTAAGGCAAGCGGTTGCGCGGTGAGCATTAACTGCTCAAGCGAGCCATCAATAAAATCATCACGGAATAAGCGTTCAAAAGAAAGCAAAGCAGAAAGTAATGCCGCCACCCACGCAATTCCCGGTGCAATGCGTGAAAGTAATATTGGATCAGGCCCTATTACTAAAGGAAATAGTGTAATGACAATCAAAAAAAACCATAACGGATTTAAAATTTCAGCCCGTTTACGCATTGCAATTTGCAATTCCCGTTTAATAATTTCAAGGAAAATCATCATCTATTCCCCGTGATCATTAGCTTTATAGTGGGCCAAATTCAGTTTTTGCAATGCTTTACTCGGCACATCTTGATGACTGGTTAAAAGGACGATTCCTCCCTCTTTAATCTGACGCTCGAAAAGTGCGGTCAAAATTTCGATTCCTTTTTTATCAATCGCTGTAAAGGGTTCATCCAAAATCCACAATGCAGCACGAGAAAGCCATAAACGTGCCAATCCAATCCGCCGTTGCTGTCCCGCTGAAAGCTGTGCGGCAGGCAAATCTTCCCGCCCTAACAATCCCACTTTTTCCAGCACCGCCCAAAGCACTTCATCCCCTTGATTTGCTTGGCTAATACGTTGATAAAATTGCAAATTCTCCCAAGCGGTGAGTTCGGGTTTTACGCCGGCAAGATGTCCCAAATAAAGTAAATTTTGCTGGTAAATTTCGCGCTGTTTAGAAATCGCCTCCCCATCCCACTGCACAAGCCCTTCCAAAGGTTGCGCCAAGCCTGCCAAAATGCGGAGTAAACTGGTTTTGCCAATACCGTTATGCCCTTCGATTTGCACAAAATCACCGCAGTTAAAATCGTGCGATAAGCCACGAAAAAGTGTCTGTTCACCACGGCGGCAGGCTAGATTTTGAATGGATAGGGTGTGGGGAGTAAACATAGAAAAATTATCGTACGAAAAATGGCGGTATTCTATCACAAGGGAAAAATTTGACGAGATTTTGACAGGTAAAACAAATAACTCTTTAGGTGTAGATTATAGGTTTTATTGATTTAAAACAATCTTTGCCAAAAGACAGAAGGCTAACAAAATAAAAACATTTAATGATCTAAATCAAATTTTCTGCTACCATCCACACACTTTTTGACGGGATTTTATTCGCTTAAAATCCATTTAGTCAAAATAGTCAAACGAAAACTCATCTTAATAAAAAGGAACGAATTATGGCTTACACTCTCCCTGAATTAGGCTACGCTTATGACGCATTAGAACCGCACTTTGATGCACAAACGATGGAAATCCACCATAGCAAACATCATCAGGCTTATGTAAACAACGCAAATGCGGCATTAGAAGGTCTGGCACCTGAATTTTTAGAAATGTGTCCGGGTCAATTGGTTGCAAATCTTGACAAACTACCGGCTGATAAACGCGGTGTATTACGCAACAACGCCGGCGGTCACGCCAATCATAGCTTATTTTGGAAATCACTGAAAAAAGGCACAACCTTACAAGGTGCATTAAAAGACGCGATCGTACGTGATTTCGGCTCTGTTGAAGCATTCCAAGCCGAGTTTGAAAAAGCGGCGGCAACCCGTTTTGGTTCCGGTTGGGCGTGGTTAGTATTAACCAAAGAAGGAAAATTAGCGGTTGTTTCCACCGCCAACCAAGACAATCCATTAATGGGTAAAGATGTGGCTGGTTGTGAAGGTTTCCCACTATTAGGTTTAGACGTTTGGGAACACGCTTACTACTTGAAATTCCAAAACCGCCGTCCGGACTACATTAAAGAGTTCTGGAATGTGGTTAACTGGGATTACGTTGCAGAACGTTTTGAAAAGAAAAACACTGATTGCAACTGTGCAAAATAATCATTGAAATCACGTAAATTTTGAATAAGGACGCGAAGTATCGCATTCTTATTCTTTAGGTTATGTTGATTTTGTATTTGATACAAAATATTGAAAATATGCAAAAGTGCGGTCAATTTTGGCCGCATTTTTATATCCAACGCCTCACGTTGATTTTATAACGGCGATAATCTTCACCAAATTTTTCTTCCAAATACCTTTCTTCCTGAGCAATTTGAACACGATTTATAAGAAAAATAAAAGTCACGACGCCAATCCAAGCCGCTAAATTTCCTAACCATAATGCCCACGCTATCAAGCCAATCAATAAGCTCAAATACATTGGGTTACGGGTAACCCGAAAAATACCGGAAGTAACAAGAACGGTTGTTTTGTTTAATTGTTGTGGATCAATCGTTGTTTTATGCCGATAAAATTGCCAACTACTTGTTATAGCAAGAAATCCCTCACACAACACACAAGCCAAAATAAGAAAAGGATAACGAGGGTAAGACACCATTAATGGCAAAAAATACATTCCTATGCCAATACAAAAACACAGAATAGGGGGAGGAAATAATGACCGCATAAAAATAAACGCCCATTTGGGCGTTTCTCATTAAAGATTATTCAGTTTCATTTGAGCCGCTTGTTGTTCTAGCGGACTACCTGTTTGAAGTACCTGTTCAAAACTATTTTTTGCCGCCGTGTTATCGCCTTTTGCCAATTGAATATCGCCAATTAATAACGCTTTGCGCGCAGCAAAACTTGCGGTTTTGACTTGGTTAAGGGTCGTTAATGCACCATCTAATTGTCCTAGTTGGAACTGTACCGCCCCTAAACGCAATGCGGCAAGTGATGTTAAAACCTCATCTTGAGATTGATTCAATGCCTGCTGTAACGCAGCTTCCGCCGCAGCAAAATCTTGTTTGGCGACTGCATTTTTAGCTTCATCAAACAACGCAAATACCGCATAAGTAGTTTTGCTGTTAGCTTGCGCAAACTCTGTTAATTTTGCCTTTTGTGCTGAGGGATCCTGCTCGGCAGCATAAATCAACGCATCATAGCCGGCAGAAGCCTCTGCAATTTGATTGGCTTGGTGCGCCTGCCAATAACGCCAACCAAACATACCGCCAACACCTAAAATAAAAGCAACAATGATGGTTTTGCCGTTTTCCTTCCACCAATCTTTTAACTGATTAATCTCTTGTTCTTCTTCAATGGAATATGCCATTTTACTTTCCTTTTACTGACTAAAATTGCGCACGAATATAATCAATCACTAATGTGTTATCAAGTGTTTGCTGTTCCACACCGCCATTTAAATGTTTAACAACGATTTGGTTATTTTGAACTTCACTTTCACCAATCACTAACGCCAAGACTGCACCGGATTTATCCGCACGTTTAAATTGTTTTTTAAAGTTACCGCCCGAACAATGCAACATTGTGCGTAAGTGCGGTAATTCCGAGCGTAGTTTTTCTGCCAGTTGGAATGCCGCCAATGTTGTGCCTTCACCTTGATAAACAACATAAATATCAACCGCACTTTTCACCGGCACATTTGCATTTACTTCTTGCACCAAAAGAACCAAACGTTCCAGCCCCATCGCAAACCCAACACTTGGAGTAGGATGACCGCCAAGCTGTTCAACCAAGCCATCATAACGTCCACCACCACACACTGTGCCTTGCGCACCAAGTGCAGAAGTCACCCACTCAAACACGGTTTTATTGTAATAATCCAATCCACGCACGAGCTTTGGATTAATTTCATATTGAATACCTACCGCATCCAATAATGAACATAATTGCGTAAAATGCTCACGACTTTCATCATCTAAATAATCAAGTAATTTAGGCGCACCGTCTAACACTTTTTGCAATGCTTGATTTTTGCTATCTAAAATCCGTAACGGATTTTTCACTAAGCGTTCTTTTTCTTCATCACTCATTAAATCTTGATGATTTTCTAAGAAAGCTACCAAGGCGGCACGATAGTTTGCCCGCGCTTCTAATGAGCCGATCGAATTGAGTTGCAAAGAAACATCTTTATCAATGCCTAAGGCTTTCCAAAGACGGGCGGTCAAAATAATTAATTCTGCATCAATTTCCGGATTGGCAATGCCGAACACTTCTACGCCGGCTTGGTGGAATTGGCGATAACGCCCTTTTTGTGGGCGTTCGTGACGGAACATCGGCCCCATATACCATAAACGTTGTTCATTATTGTAAATCCAACCGTGCTCAATCGCTGCACGCACACAACCTGCCGTGCCTTCCGGACGAAGGGTTAATTGCTCATCATTATCCCAAAAGGTGTACATTTCTTTTGATACCACATCGGTAACCTCCCCTATTGCCCGCGCAAATAATGGGGTACTTTCCACAATCGGCATACGCACTTCGGAATAGCCATAGCTACCCAATACGGCACGCACTTGCCCTTCAACCCATTGCCATAATGGGGATTCTGTTGGTGAGCAATCGTTCATACCACGAATTGCTTGAATTGTTTTTGCCACGCGTTTTCCTTAAATAATGCGATTTTTCGGATCTTGCAGTGCGACTTTCGCACGGATCTTCGCTTCTAATTGATTAATAATATCTTCGTTGTCAAAACGTTCTTTTTGGCGTTCGCCATCAACATAGTAACCGCTTTTTTTGTTCCCACCGGTTACCCCTAAATCGGAAATCAAGGCTTCCCCCGGCCCATTGACGACACAACCAATAATGGAAACATCCATTGGTGTAATAATGTCTTCAAGGCGTTGTTCTAACGCATTTACCGTGCCGATAACGTCAAATTCCTGACGGGAACAGGTTGGGCAGGCAATAAAATTGATACCGCGGGAACGGATACGGAGCGATTTTAAAATATCAAACCCGACTTTGATTTCTTCCACCGGATCTGCCGCAAGGGAAACCCGCAACGTATCGCCAATCCCCTCGGCAAGTAACATTCCCAAACCAATTGCCGATTTTACCGCCCCTGCACGCGCCCCACCGGCTTCCGTAATGCCTAAATGCAATGGCTGTTTAATGGCTTTCGCAAGTAAGCGGTAAGATTCAACGGCTAAAAACACATCGGAGGCTTTAACACTCACCTTAAACTGATCGAAATTAAGGCGATCTAAAATCTCTACGTGGCGTAATGCCGATTCCAACAAGGCTTGCGGGGTGGGTTCGCCATATTTTTCTTGCAGATCTTTTTCTAAAGAACCCGCATTCACGCCAATACGAATAGGGATATTTTTGTCTTTGGCACAATCCACTACGGCACGAATACGATCTTCACGTCCAATATTGCCCGGATTAATTCGCAGACAATCCACACCATATTCCGCCACTTTAAGGGCTATGCGATAATCAAAATGAATATCCGCCACAAGGGGAACATTCACTTGCTGTTTAATCACTTTAAAGGCTTCTGCCGCCTCCATTGTCGGCACGGAAACACGCACAATATCCGCTCCAACACGTTCTAAAGATTTAATTTGTGCAACGGTTGCTTCAACATCCGTAGTGCGGGTATTGGTCATAGACTGTACGGCGATAGGCGCATCGCCACCAATCGGCACATTACCTACATAAATTTTGGTCGATTCACGACGCTTAATTGTCGGTTGAAAAGCTGACATATCGTCCTCTATTAAGGTTGTGAAAGTTTGAATTTTGCCACGCGTCCATCCACTTTTAACGGATAATTTTCCCCTTTATAAGTAATGCGAACGTTACCCGGCGCCCCCACGATCAAGGAAAATTCATTTCCATTAAAAGTAAGCACTTCGCCCTGTTTATATTCTTTTTGTGCAAGCACTTTACGATTTTGATCTTTCACGCTTAGCCAACTGGTATTTTTTAACACTTCGACGATTAAATCACCCTGTACGGCAGGCGGAGCAAGAGAAATACTCGGATTTTCAACCGCACTTTGCGTGTCGGCAAGCGGCGGTTCACTTTCTGTAGTTTTGCTTTCAGGCTCGGTAAATGTTGCTGATTTTGGTAATGGATTTTCGACTATTTCAGGCTGAGTTTGTGGCACATTTTCAGTTTCTTTCACCTCTGCCACATTTTCATTATTTGTTGAAGTTGGTGTTGTCGCCACAATGTCCACTGCCGGTGTTGAGGTTGACACCGATTGAACCGCCGGAATTTCAACAGACTGAGAAGAAGTATTTTCCGTTGCGGTCGTACTTTCCGAACCGGAAACATAGTTTTGCACCAAGCTATCACGTTCTTCATTGGATTTTTGATAGTTTTGCCACCACCACAAGCCTGTCATACTCAAGGCAACCAAAAGCACCAAAGCGGTTAAATACCCCACCCAACGACTATGGGAAGCATATCGATTAACAGAACGTGTCGTGCGAGCGGTTTTGGCAAGATCGTTTTTTTCTACCTCGCCAAAAGCCAAATCAGCCCATAAACTTTCGGGTAAACGTAAAAACTTGCCATAGTTACGCACATAACCTTTCATAAAGGTTGCCGGAATATTTTTTTGGATAAATTCGTTATTTTCGATTTGGGCTAAAATGATAGGGCGTAAAGCAATTTGCTTAGACACATCTTCAAGGGAGAGATTAAGTGCTTCACGTGCCTGACGAAATTTTTCACCAAGCGTCAGCACCGCTTCGGGTTGTTCTTCAATTTGTTTGGCTTGCATATTCATAAGATCTTACGGTTATGGGCTACAATTAAGGGCTGAATTTTAAAGTCCCAAGCCCATTTTGGCAACGTTTTATTTGATTTGATTCAGTTTTTCCGCGCGAGCTTGATCAATTTGCCGCAATTTATTGATCGCTTGTTGATAAACATCCTTTTGATTGGAAGCCTGTGCGCAAAGCGCCATATTTTCATAGGTATCTGCTTGTCGATAATAATGCGGTGAAGACAAGGCCCGTTCAAAAGCTTGAAAGGCTTGTTCAAACTGCCCTTGCCCGCATAAAAATGTGCCGAAATTATTATAGGTATCACCTTGTTTATCATCGAGTTTTATGGCTTGAAGGTAGGATTCCCGTGCGCCATTCACTTCACCTTGTAATTGATAAAAATAGGCAAAGGCGGAATGAACAAAATAGTAATTTTTATCGTGTTCTAAGGCTTTATCCAGATTTTGTTTGGCTTGAGGCAGATTATTTTGTTGCAAATAACCCAGTGCCAATTCCACCCGCGCTTTTGCCGCCTGCCGTTTATTAAAATCGGCGGGTGGCGATTGCGACACGCAGGCTGAAAAAATAAGAGGAAAAATGACCGCACTTAAATATCGAATAAAGAAAGGTTTCATTTTTCCTCCCAATCACTAATTTACTTGTGTAATGCCAATATTTTGTCCGAATTGGCGTTTCATTGCCGTACGTTTGGTGCGGTCAATCACATCGCCGGCGAGCTGTCCGCAAGCGGCATCAATATCATCACCACGGGTTTTACGTACAATCACGGTAAAACCATATTCCATCAATGTTTTTTGGAAGCGATCAATACGACTATTGGAGCTTTTCGCATAAGGTGCTTGTGGGAACGGATTCCACGGAATCAAATTTATTTTACAAGGGGTATTTTTTAATACTTCTGCAAGCTGATGGGCGTGTTCCACCTCATCATTAACGTGATCAAGCATCACATATTCAATCGTCACTTTTCCGTGGTTTGCGTTGGAAACGCTTAAATAACGGTTCACCGAATCAATCAAACTTTTAATATTGTATTTTTTGTTAATCGGTACAATTTCATCGCGCAATTCATCGTTTGGTGCGTGCAAGGAAATCGCCAATGCCACATCAATCATTTTGCTTAAATTATCCAACGCCGGCACGACACCGGAAGTTGAAAGGGTGACGCGGCGTTTGGATAAGCCATAGGCAAAATCATCCAACATAATTTCCATCGCCGGCACAACGTTAGCCACATTTAATAAGGGTTCACCCATTCCCATCATCACCACATTGGTAATTGGACGGATACCGGTCACGCCAAAATTACCGATAATTTTTGAAGCCCGCCATACCTGCCCTATAATTTCCGATACCGTCAAGTTACGGTTAAAACCTTGTTGAGCAGTGGAACAAAAAGTACAAGCCAAAGCACATCCCACTTGGGAAGAAACGCATAAGGTTGCACGATCAGCTTCCGGAATATAGACGGTTTCGACCTGCTGTTCGCCCACTTGCATTGCCCATTTTATTGTGCCATCGGCAGAACGTTGTTCCACCGCCACTTCAGGGGCTTTAATTTCCGCTACCGCTTTTAATTTTTCCCGCAATTTTTTATTGATGTTGGTCATATTGTCGAAATTATCTTCGCCAAAATGATAAATCCATTTCACTAATTGATCCGCTCGAAAGGGCTTTTCACCCAGCTCTTGAAAAAATTCACGCATCTGTTGGCGGGTTAAATCCATTAAATTGATTTTTTTCGGTTCGGTTTGTTCTAACATAAAGCCTCGTTGCTACACATTACGGCGATGGAAATTGCGGCACGGCTACAACAAAAAGCACCACAACAAAAAGCCTGAATAAAAATGAGTGGCGATTTTACAGATTTGTCGGTGGATAAGCTAGCAGATTTCCCAAAACAAACGCATTTTTGACCGCACTTTTTACGTATCTCATCACAAAAATACAATCTATTTAACCCAAAAGTGCGGTAAAATACGCGCCCATTTTATTTATCGGTGTTTGTTATGTTAAAAAAATGCTTTCCAATTTTATTTTTTATCCCGACTTTAGCGATGGCACAATCCTATGTAGTTTACGATTTCACCCGTGATAAAGTGTTGGAAAGTCACGCCCCTCACCACGTTCAACCCATTGCCTCTGTCACCAAATTAATGACCGCAAATGTGTTTTTGGAAAATAACAAAAATCCTCGCTGCACCGCCTCCATCACCGATGATGATTATGATTACATTAAAGGCACACATACAAAATTACCTAAATATACGCCCATTTCCTGCAATGAATTATTGAAAGCAATGCTGGTTAATTCCGACAATTATGCGGCACACGCCCTTTCCCGTTCGGCGGGAATGAGCCGTTTGCAATTTATTCAAAAAATGAATGAAAAGGCTCGAGCATTAGGTATGCGTTCAACACGTTTCACCGATAGTTCCGGTCTATCGGAAAGCAATATTTCAAGCGTAATGGATTTAGTAAAACTGGCGAAATATTCGATGAATAAACCACAAATCCAGACGCTTTCCAATATGCCTGCCGCTTACATTCAAGCCGGATCACGTAATGTTTTTGTGAAAAACACCAACAAACTGGTGCGTGAAGAAGTATTTGATGCGGCAATTAATAAAACCGGTTATATCCGCGAATCGGGCTATAACCTTGTGTTTATCAATAAACATCCTTGCCGAAATTCAACCATTGGTGTAATTAGCCTCAATAACAGCTCTTCCCAATACCGCACCAATTTCACCAAAGGAAAATTGGAAAAATACGGCTGTATCGCCGGACACCGCCTTCACAATTTCACCGCCGATGAAGCCCAATACGAAGAAGGTTATGACGAAGAAGGATTGAGTAATCTGATCGAGCAGCTTTCTAAATAAAAGGAAGGATATTTACGTAATCAAGAAAATTTTAATCAGTCCGAACCCGGCTCGGACTGAATTTATTTAATTACTCGGCAATAAGTACTTGAATATTCTTTTCTAATAAAGCCTGATGAATTTGTTTATCCAGCCCATTATCCGTTATTACTACATCAATTTTATCTAACGGACACACCACATTCGGGCTACGTCGTCCAAATTTTGAAGAGTCTGCCAGAACAATAATCTCCCGAGCAGCCCCCGTCATTGCTTGACTCACTCCGTGTACTTCATTAAATGTAGTCAACCCCAGTTCTAAATCAAACCCATCAGTACCGATAAATAATTTATCAAAATTAAATTTTTCAAAAGTGGACTCAGCCAAAACACCGTGAAAAGAAGCCGATCTTGCCCGATAAGTTCCCCCACACATTAATAATTCATAATTATTTTCTAAACTTACCAAACTATTAATGATGTGCAGACTGTTGGTCATAATGGTTAAGTTATCCAGTTTTCCCAATAATGGAATCATTTGTAAGACGGTACTGCCCGAATCAATAATTACCGAGTCACCATCTTTTAACAAACTGACTGCCATTTTGGCAATCTTACGTTTTTGTTCCAAATTGATATGAGTTTTATTCGCCATCGGTAATTCGTCATCTTCTTTTTCATTACCGACCAGTATGACGCTACCGTAAGTGCGTAAAACTTTTTGCTCGTTCTCCAGTATAGTTAAATCTTTACGAATAGTCGTACCCGTCGTAGCAAAAAACTGTGCCAAGGTATCTACTGTAGTTTTACCATTGGTTTGTAAATAATCTAAGATCGCAAGTTGTCTTTCTTTTGGTTTCATAAAACATCCGTAATAGTCACGACTATTGCAAACGGATTGCTTCCTCTAGCGCGTCTTGTGATGCTTTACTATGCGGAAAAATCTGCGCCGGAATAATTTCACTATGCAATAATCCTTGTAATGAAGTAATCGTTTGAGGCGTAGAAAAAACACTTAACCCTTTTATTATAAACGAATTTACGACACAACAATTTTGATCAAACGCGACGGCAATGACGACTTTGGGCTTGAATCGTCCCTTAGAACGACCTACTCCCACATTCCCTTGCTGACATAGTAACGAAAACGCTTTATTAAATTGGGAAATTTGTCGCCAACCGAGTAAGATTTGCAAAACCCAAGCAATAATAGCAATTAAAATAAGCGAATTAGTTACATTTTCCATAAGATTATCTCATATTTTAGAATTTATTTTGAGCGGAATAAAACATTTATAGCAAAATTTATCATACTGCAATTTATGTAAACCAATAACCCCTCTCTAAAATGACCGCACTTTAAAAATAGATATATGAATGGATTCCTTATAACCTGAACTACCGACTTGATATAAAAAATAGCAAGCCGGTTGATAATTTAAACAATTTTTAGAATATTCTTATCCAATCAAGAAAAGAAAATCTAAAACATCACCTGTCCTCCGGTAATATTTATTGATTGTCCCGTACAATAGGCAGCCTGTTCACTGGCATAAAACAATAAAACATTCAATACATCTTGATAATCACAACCTCGTTTTAATGGTACTTTATCAATATAAACCTGTTCCACTTCTTCAGGGGAAATGCCTAATTTTTGTGCATATTGAGGAATAAGCGATTGAAACATTGGTGATTTAAGTAAATTACCCAGCATTAAAGAATGTACGGTAATCCCCTTATCTGCCAAATCTAATGCTAATGATTGCGTTAAACCAACGCCACCAAATTTTGCCGCACTATATCCAGAATTATGCTTGCTGCCTACCTTGCCGGATTTAGAATTAATTTGGATAATTCTTCCCTTAATACCGTCACGAACCATTAATTTGGCAAATTCTCTGGCGCATAGAAAATAGCCGGTTAAATTAACCTGCACTGAAAATTCAAAATCTCGTAAGCCAAACTCAGTAATTGGTGCAGCCTTAGCAACGCCTGCACTATAAACCAATAAATCGCTACGTCCAAAAGCCTGATCAACGTTATTTGCTAACGCAATAACACTCGCTTCATTTGTTGCATCAACCTGAAAACCTTGCGCGACTGATTTCCCTAATTTTCGATTAATATCCTCTGCAGTTTTTTGTGCATTTTCTCCGTTTAAATCCGCAACCGCCACCCGGTAACCATTTTCAGCTAATCCTGCACATAAAAAAGCGCCTAAGGTTTGTCCACCACCAACAACAATGGCTACTTTTGAATTCATATTATGACTCCTTAATTTTTAATAATGCTTAAAATACTATTTTCTGCAATATCCATTGGAATATTACCTTTTACATGAATTGTTCCTGGGTATTCCGCCACTTCAGCCCCATCAAAACGCCAAGTAACATGCCCAAGTTCTTTCAAATTAATATTTGCGACTTGACCAATTGCTGTAATTTGAAAGTTTTTATCATCAATTTGTAATATATCGCCTAATTCAATATTAGTTTGTAATTCACCGTGAGAATGAATAAAGCAATAGTCCTCTAAATCGACCGGCGCACCTTGTTTAAAGGTAATTAACATATTTTCCATAAGTGCTTCACGGGCAAATTTACCAATCTTGGTAAATTGAGTTTGATAAATAATTGTCATTTAAAATCCTTTTTTTAGAGAGCGGCACATACCGCTCTTTATTAATTCGTTAATAAATATATGCCGATACAAACCAAGCAATTAATACGGTTGGAGCGCCTGTCAAAAAGCGGCTAACCAATACTGATGGCACACCAACCCGAACCGTATCCTGCTTAGCTTCCGCTAAAGACAAACCAACCGGAATAAAATCACAGGCAGCTTGCGCATTAATGGCAAACAATGCCGGTAATGCCAAATGTGGCGGAATATTTCCTAATCCAATTTGTACACCAACTAACGTGCCGATAACCTGTGCGATAACAGCTCCCGGCCCAAGGAATGGTGATAAAAATGGAAAAGAACAAATCAATGCCAATGTCACCAAACCTATCGGACTATTTGCTAACGGTGTTAAACCATGCGCAATCCAATCCCCCAACCCCGAAGCAATAATGATCCCAATCAATGCAGAAACAAATGCCATAAACGGTAGAATTGTTTTCAACACCGTATCAATCGTATCGCGTCCAGCTTGGAAGAAAATAGCTACGACAGCGCCCATCCCCATCCCTATTTTTGCGAGCAAACCATCGCTTTGTTCAGTGATTTTCTTCGTACTGTCATAATTTTTAAATGCAATGGTTTGATTATTATCAATATCTTCTGAAGCTTCTTGTGATAATTCGGCATCAATTAAAGTAATATTATTTTCCTTTACAGCGGATACATAAATATCTTCCAGAATATATTCTGCAAGCGGTCCTGACTTTCCGGTTGCATGAATATTAATCGTAGGAATCCGCCGTTTAGGGTACAATCCACAGCGTAGTACACCACCACAATCAATAATGGCGATACCAATTTCGTTGCTTTCCGGCTCACCCTCTTTAAAACCGTCAACAGCCTCCCAACCGGTCAACTCAATTAAACGATCAACAATGCTTGGTCTTGTTCCTGCGGTCATATATAGAATTTTTTTATCTGCCACAACCGGAATAGTCAAAGGTCCACCCCAGCCACTGTTGCCTTTTTCAATATAAAGTGCTTTTGTCATATATTGTTACTCCTTATAGGTGTACTTCACGTTCTAATTTAATTCCCATCCGTTTCTCAAAAACAGCTGTAGTAAAATCCGTAATCCAACCACGAAAGAAATTGGTAAACATACCAACTAACAAATAGCTCACCGCTAATGGCGCTAAAGGTAAACCTAAAGTTGTTAATCCGCTGGCAATACCTAAATACACAAACAACTCGCCCGGGTTAATATGTGGGAATAAACCATTCATTGAGTGGCAACTATAAGAAGCGGCAGCGTAATAACTCGGTTTATAGCGTTCAGGTAAAAATTTTCCCAAACTCAGCGTCATTGGGTTACAAAATACGAATGTACCGAATACAGGTAAAATCAGATAACGTGAAATTGGATTTCCGGCACTTCGCTGTGCTAATTTCTCGATGCGTTCCTGCCCAATTAGTTTAATAAGAGCATTCATCACCACTAATAATGAAATTAATAATGGTAAAATTCCTGTCACCATGCCGACAAAAACCTCACCACCTTTCTGGAACAAGCCAATAAACCATTCTGCACCATGTGTAATAAATTCCATAAGTTTTCTCCCAAAATGAAAGTTTTATGTTTTGTTTCTGATCTAACAACTAATCATTGAAAGGAATATTATTTTATTTTGAAAATTAAAACTGTGATCAAGATCTCAAAAATAGAAAAACATTTCATTTTAAAACAAATTTATTTCAAAATGAAAAGTAAATTCTCAATGAAGAACCAGGAGGAAGAGGATAAATGAAAGTAATCAATTAATAAGAAATGAGTTCCAACAACACCAACACCTCATAATGTGCAGTGTGAGGGAACATATCGAAAAGTTGAATTTTCGTTGGTTTATAGTGGGTCAAAAGCTGTAAATCTTTGCCCATAGATACCGCATTGCAACTGGAATACAGGATAAAGTGCGGTTGCATTTCATTGAGAAATTCACTCAATGGCTTGCCGATACCGCGGCGCGGTGGATTAACAATCACGAGATCTGGTTTGCTTTCATTTTGATTTAAAGCGAAATTGACGGCATCTAAAGATTGAAATGTCACATTTTTCAATCCTAATTCTTGTGCCGAGGTGGTGGCGGCTAAAATTGCAGAAGGGGAAATTTCAATGCCTGTGAGTTCAATGGGCTGAGGCTGTTTTTCTTGCAATGCTTTCGCACAGTGCAAACCAAAGCCACCCACGCCACAGAAAAGATCCCAAAGTGATGTGATTGGGCGATCTTTTATCCATTGTTGAGCAGTTTCATATAATCTTGAGGCGACTCTCGGGTTGGTTTGAAAAAAGCCTTGTGGGCGAATAAATAACGGCACGCCATTAAAATTTTCCGGCAAAAATTGTTGCTCGGTCAAAAAAATTTCGGTTTTCCCTTCTAAAATTGCAGCGTGTTGGGGCTGTAAATTCACGCTCACCACCGCCAGTTGCGGTAATCTTGCTAATAATCCGTTCAATTCACGGCGAATCAGCGGTAATTTATTTTCCGATCTCAACACAAAACGAAGCATTAACTTGCCTGTCGCCACGCTTTCTGTGAGCAAGATATATTTTAATTCACCTTTTTGTTTGGCGATGTTGTAAGGAACAAGTCCTGCCCGCCCGATAAAATCTTTGAGAAGGGGAAAAATAGCCTGAAAATGCGCCGGATAAAGAGGGCAATCGCATAAATCTACGGCACTTTGTGGGTCATTCGGATTCTTCAAAATGCCTAAAATAGGACGTTCCACCGCACCACTTACGACCATTTTGGCTTTATTGCGAAAATGCATTTGAGGAGAGGGGAAAGGCGGCAGCCAAATTAAGTCATCACAGTCTAAGCCTAAAAGTTGTGTTTTAAGGTGAGAAATTTTTTCATCAAGTTGCCGTTCATAAGGCATTTCAAGCCACCGGCAGGAACGGCAATTCCCCGATTGATAATGATGACAAGAAATCATACTTTGATTGCCAACCATTCTTGTTGAAGTGCGGTCAATTTTTTATGATTTTCCAACCAACGTGATGTTTTGGTCAGTTCCGACCAGCTCAATGATTTTTTCTTGAATAAACCATTCAGACGGGCTTGGCGTTGCTGAAACTGTGTTTGGGATTCATTGAGTTTTAATTGATCCAAAACTTGAATCACGCCCTTGCGTTCATTACAAAGCAGCAATAAATCGCAGCCTGCATTCAATGCTTTTTCGCTACGAGCCACAAAATCGCCCATAAATCCCGCCCCTTTCATTCCGAGATCATCAGAAAAAATTGCCCCGTTAAAATTTAACCGTTCACGCAGAATATGTTTTAACCAATATGTCGAACCGCTTGCCGGCTGGCTGTCGCATTGTGTGTAAATCACGTGTGCCGGCATAATGGCATCTAATTTTTGTTGTTTGATTAATTGTTGGAAAGGCTGAATATCTTTATTGAAGATTTCTGACGGAGAACGTTCATCGTAAGGGGTTTCCAAATGGGAATCTGCCAGTACGTGTCCATGCCCCGGAAAATGCTTACCTGTTGTCGCCATTCCTGCTTGGTGCATACCATCAATAAAAAAACCGGCTAAATTGACCGCACTTTGCACTTCATCGGCAAAACTGCGATCACCAATAGCACGACATTGATGACCAAGATCCAAAACAGGCGCAAAACTCAAATCAATATCAAGTGCGGTCATTTCCGCCGCCATTTGCCAACCGGCTTCATACGCCCAATTTTGCTGTTGGATAACATCTGACGACAGTGCAGCAAAAGCCTGCATTGCCGGTAATTGGGTAAAACCTTCACGAAAGCGTTGCACCCGCCCTCCTTCTTGATCTACCGTAATGAGCAACGGCTTTTTCACCCGTTCGCGTATGGATTTTACAAGAGCTTGAATTTGTTCACGATCGTAAAAATTACGTGTAAATAAAATTAAACCGGCAACCAAAGGATGTGCCAGCAATTCAACTTCTTCTTGGGTCAGTTCGTAACTTTCAAGATCAATTAATAATGTTGACATAATTATTGCAAATAAAGACGGTAGTTTGTGCTTTCCGGGGTTGGCTTGATTAATTCAATCGCTTTTTGTTCTTGCGGCTGTAAGCGGAAATTGCCTGATACACTTTCACGTTGCTGTTCCCAGACTTGGGTTACCCCTTGAGCATCGTACCAAAAAAGGTGGTAATTCACGTTCAATGGCTGCGTACTTTTATTCTTCACCCACGCTGAATTTGATCCTGCTTTTGCCTCAATACGTGGCGCAAGTTCCGCAGTGATATTCAAAATGGGGGTATCGGTATGAACCAAATTAGGGTTGGAAGCCGAACAAGCCGCCAACACCAAAGCCGCTAAAAAGATCAGTGATTTTTTCATTATTTATCCAACATTTTACCAAGTGATTCGCCACCAACAAGGTGCATATGAAGATGAAAAACTTCCTGTCCACCGTGTTTATTACAATTTACGATTAAACGATAACCGTCTTCGGCAATGCCTTCCTGCTTGGCGAGTTTTGCCGCCACGGTAAATAAACGCCCAAGTGAAATCTCATCTTGTTCTGTGACATCATTCGCCGTTGGAATAAGTTTGTTTGGAATAATTAAAATATGGGTTTTCGCTTGCGGTGCAATATCACGGAATGCGGTGACCAGCTCATCTTGATAAACAATATTTGCGGGAATTTCTTTACGAATAATTTTACTGAAAATCGTTTCTTCTGCCATAGAATGTTCCTTTACGAATGAAAAATACGATGAAAAACAACCGCACCTTTTATCAGAAATCAGGCTTGATTGCAATTTGCCTTTTTATTTAATAAATGCACAATATTTGTGCTTTTGGGCGCATCTCAGCAATCTGAAACGATTTATCGCACCAATATAACGAAGATATTTATGAATGAGGGAGAAATATAAACAACTGAATTAATAAACCGTGATTTGTAGAGTGAGGTGAATCATCATTTGCCAAATATCGCGAACAGCGCAGAATAGTTCTAATCAATTTGATAATACGTTATCGCCTACCTATTATTAATGAATAGGAGTTTAGATAACAAAAGGTCACAAGCTACTGACTTAAAATGCACAGCTCTTAGAAATTCGATACTGGTGGGTCGTGAAGGATTCGAACCTTCGACCAACGGATTAAAAGTCCGCTGCTCTACCGACTGAGCTAACGACCCAAGTATAGGATTTTAAAGGAGTTTTTTATAAAATTTACATTCTATAAAATGGTGCCCGAAGCCAGACTTGAACTGGCACGCCTCGAAAGGCGAGGGATTTTAAATCCTTTACCTTATTTTTTCAAAAAATTACCGTACAATGACTTCTCATCAAATTTGCACGATGAAATAAAAAAAGATCCGTTAGTAGCAAAACAGTACTACTAACGGATCCAATTCTACGCTTTTTATATTGCTTGTAAAGGCTTTATTTTTAGTACACTGAATCTAAAGCTGAGCGTAGATCCTCGGGGTCTTCTTCAATATAACTCATCGTCACTTTCAAATCAGAATGCCCTAATATTCGTTTTACATCATAAATACTCGTTTTATTCTTAATTAATTTTGTCGCCAGAGTATGTCTAAAACGGTGAGGTGATATTTTGCAATGAACCACTTTAGATAACACATTGAAAATATGAGATAGCTGATGATTACTCATTTCTTTACCTTGGCGGTAATTCGTTGTTGAAAAACGATTTACATTAAAAAACTGTGCATCATCATTATCCCCCTTTTTCTTTAATTCATAGGCTATTCTCTGAAAATCGCTGAAAAGTATTTGGGGAATTGGTATTTCGTGATATTTATGGCTCTTATTTATATGTGACGGTATGCAAATCATTTTCCTTGATAAAGAAATATCTTTTACCCTCAATTTTACAAGTTGAGCACGACGAATTCCCGTATATTTCAAAACATTAATTAAGCATAAAATAAACCATTTAGGTTGTAAGCGTGCCGGTAAATTCTCTTCATTTTGAAAAAGTAAATCTATTTTCTTAAAAATTACATCATCTAAAACTTTTCTTGGTGCCTTATCTTCTCGAACCATCATTTTTTTAAATGGATTATCTTTAATATTTATGAAATTTTGTTCGATCGCAAAGTTGTAAAGGCTCTTTAAATGACGGCAATAATTATTCCATGTTACCGCTTTTATCTTAAGCAAGACTTCAGTTCTCCAATGAACAATATCTGCTTTGGTTAAAGTATGAGGTAACTTACCGGGGTAAAATTTGGATAATTGATTGACGACCTTTTGGTATGCTTTCTTAGTATCAGGTCTTAATTCACGAAATAAAAAAATTGAATTAATAGTTCATCAAATGTCATTTGATATTTCCTTTTAGTTTTAACCAGTGGTTATTGAACACCGGTTTATTTCCCACAAAAAGCTTCACATCTTCAATCAGATATCCACTTAATGAAGATGTTTTTTTCTGTCCAACTACATCACATGACCAGATATTCCAAGAGTCTCCATCCGCATATAAGCGTTTATGAAGCCCTAAATCTTGAAATTGCTTTTGTAAAAACTCCCAATCTTCTTGCTTATCACTTCCTAACTTTTCTTTCGTATATAACTGAAATATAGCCGGAGTAACCATAAAAAGATGATCTTCTACAAAGTGTAATTTTGCATCAGGTTTATTAATATGTATGGACTTCGCTATGATACTCTCCTTTACCCATTTGATAAAATTTTCAGTTGTTAATAAATCATCACTATCAATTACTATTTTATCCTTCGCTTTTACTTCCGAAAGAGGGCTTTTTTTCTCTTTTAACTTTTTGTTCGCTGTTGTGACGGGTATCACCTTTGATAAAGTTGTTTCATACTCTGTCTCAGATAACTTTTTGTTCGCTGTTTCAGTACTTATATTATCAGGTTCATCGGAAGGTAATGCTGTCGAGAAATTATTTTCATCCAATGTAGGAAATAAGTCTAAGTAAGCACTCATTGGATCGGATTCTGGCTCAGTTACTATATTTTGTTCATTTGTATCAGGAGTTAGCGTAACATTTGGTGAAGTTTCAATATTATTAAACAAAAATTCACTGCCGATAGTATCGTTATTCTTAATTGAAGATTCAGATATCGCATTGGTTCCAACTTCAACGTCTGTGACTACCTTATTTTTCCCATCTTTACCCACTACGGTAACAAGCCCCTCAAATAAAGAAGGACGATCACCGATATTTTCCCAAATGACATTTGGAGAAATTCTTAGCAATGAAAAGGGATCATTATGTGTCCAACCACTATGAGAGGTGACTTTACCATACCATATGGCTGTATTTTCAGTTGTTGGCTCAATAAGTTTATGAGCTTGTAACTCGTCAAATATTCGACTATTTTGACTTGGAACCGGTACCCCTTGGTGCATCAAATAGGCTTTGATTTTATCTGCAGTGCTTTTACTCATCACCCAAAGTGCATCACTTGTTAACCATCCTTCACCGCCCCCTTTCGGGGCATTTAATTTCATACCGTTAATGACTTCTTTTAAAGCAATATGTAGCTGTTTTGCAAATGAGATTTGTGTTTTTTCACCAATTTTTTGAATATCCCCGCCAAGTGCCATTGTCACGCTAATTTGATCTGCTTTTTGAATAATATCTGCCAAAACACCGGCTTTATCTGAATGACCATTAATAAAGTACATCAATGCAGAAAAAGCAGTCGGGAATTCTGCTAGCCAATTAAGTGCCTCTTTAGGAATAAATTGCTGCGCAAATATGCCTCCTATTACAGGATGAAGTGAATAATCTCGTGATTTGATGTAACGAAAACGATATGGAATATCTATTTTACCTTGCCAAGGGAACCAACGACGCTGATCTTCTAAAACAACCTCAATATCAACCGCACTTTTCCCCAAGTCGTGTAATAAAGCGGCATAAATAACAACCGCTGTCCAAACATCTCTTTGTTTTGCCTGTTCTTCCGGTGGGGAATTTGGTGGTAATACATAATTTTGTCTCAGTTTTAAAGCAACAGAGAGTACCTCCAAACCATGGTCAAGCATACCACCGACATGAGCGTGGTGATGACTTTCGGAGGCAGGAAGGAGCTGAACTATTTCAGCATATTTTTCTATTGGTTCTCGATAGAGTGTATTAAACATCTGCGGGGTCATCGATACGTTTCGCCAAATATCTGTCAAATACTGCTCTCTTAGTGGAGTATTGAGTAATTCTGAGGCAGATAATGGTTCATACCACCCTTTAGTTATGAGTGTTTCTTTCGTAATGCTGTTTTTTTGAGCATTCGTCACGCGGAATAAAGTTAAGAATTTTTTTAACATTCTGGTAATGTTTTGTTAAGTTTTCTGTATTACAACAGTAACTCACCGACAAGGTAAAGCAAAAAGTTAATGCAATTTCATTTTGATTTTTTTATACTGTCTTTAAGGCGTTACAAGCAATAATATTTCATAAACATTAAAGGCTTAGCTTTTTAGATGTAAAGTTATAAATAGCCTGAAATTTTCACAGGTTAACCTATATGAAAGGAGAATAAGACTGTGAGCATTGCATTATCGCAAGATTTCCAATTAAAGAATGACAAAAAACATCGTTTTTATACAGATGATGAGCTTGCTCTTTTATATAAATTAGAAAATGATTTAGTTCCAACCAAAACACACGATCAAGCGATGGAAAATCTACGCAAATCCTTACATTTGGAAGACAAATAATGAAGTTTGATTATAACGTTATTTAGTATGATTTAGCTGAAAGTAAGTGACTAAACCAAGCTAATTACATTTTATATCATCATCGCAGAGCGGTTTTATGACGCAATCAAGAGCGAAATAGATAAACTTTCGTACACGGCAGATATTTATAAATTTCATAAATGCAAAGAAATTCCCATTTTAAACGGTAAGTATCAAGTGAAATTTCTTATCGATCTTGAAAATGTCTACATTGTGGATTTTAAATCTGCTTGTCAGAACACATACTAAAACCAATTTAGAAATTGTCAGAACCTTAACACTTATTAGAAACACTTGCTAAGATTTAACTTTATTTTGATACTACTTCAATACCTTGCAAGTGATAATATTTCACCAATACGATATTTTATAAACTCCAAATTGGCTTTATGCATAAATATAGAGGTTAATATGAGCAACCCAAAATTGAATGAAATTCCTTCAACCTATGAGTTTTGGGGAGTAAAAGGAATTGAACGACTATCTATTAATCTTGACCCAAATAGTAAAATAAATGTTTTTATTGGGAATAATGGGGTTGGTAAAACAAAAGCACTAGAATGTTTATATCAATCCTTATTATTTTCTAATGAACAATATTTTGTTAAAAACGCTCTGCTTATTGGCAATTTTAAATCAAATTTAGTATTTAATAATGCAAGAATTAATAACATTTTCTTTTGGGATGGGAATGATGTTTCTAGTCATATCTTGAAAAATATTAATAAGATTGTTTCCTTTCCTATTGTTTATATTCCTGCACAAGAAAGAGGATATATAAAAGATCAAAATATTGAAAGTATAAGACCCTTAGGTAAGTATCAAGAAAGAAAATGTGAGTATTTTGAAAATATATATAAAAATCTGAATGAATTTCATAATACTTCTATTACAGAATGGTTTATTCAACGAGCTATGTCTACTAATGAATACCAAACAGGTGTTGATAATAGAGAAATTGAATTGCTTTCTGTACTAAATATATTAAATAAAATTGATGATCGTATTAGTAACGATAAGAAGTCTTTTTCTATACCCGGAGGAAATTCTGTTGAATTCACAATAGATGGTCAAAAAAGAAATTTGCAAGAACTCAGTACCGGATTTACTTCATTAATTAAAATTGTACAATCAATTGTATCAGGCTATTCATTTTTCACAAATTCAAATAATATCGAAAATGAAATGGGTGTTGTGTTAATTGATGAAATTGAAAGCCATTTACATGTTAGTTGGCAAACAAAGATATTACCTATATTAAATAAAATTTTTCCAAATACTGTCTTTATTGTTGCCACTCATTCATCATTAGTGTTATCTCAGTTATATAATGGTAAAGCATACCAACTGATCAATGAAGGCGGTATTGTTGTAAATAAAGAGATTGTTAATCCTAGTAATGAGGCATTTGTTGATCTACTTTATAGCGCATTTAATGTTAATTTAAATAATATCAAGTTAAATAATATTCAAAATGAACGTTCTAAAAATCAACAAAATAAATTATTCGATATTTTAGGAATTTCCAATTAGGTTGAAGTATGAAGAAAATTTTATTAGATACAAATAAAATTATCAGTATATTAAAAGGTAATTCTAATGCTCTTAACTGGTTTAAACAACAGTATAAATCAGGTCAAGCTCTCTTTTTTACAACTCCATTAATTCGACACGAGGTTTTGCGCTTTTATAATTATTCCAATAAATTGGAATATGACAAAGCAGAAAAATTTTTATCTGAATTGGAAATTATTAACATTGATAAAGCAATCACAGATATAGCGACTGATATTTTTAGGTATGAGAAAACACAGTATCCTGAACGCTATCAATCGCAATCTGATGGAACAGAAAAACGTTTAGATAAATATAATTTTGATACCATGTATGTTTCTACGGCAAAATGTTTTGGGTTAGATACGCCATCAAATGATGGAGATATACCTAAGATTTTGTCACTATATGACGAGATGATGTCCTATAAGGTAGAGGAAAAGGCTCTTTAGCCTTTTAGCCCTTTCGCCTTTTCGGGTAAGCCCGTTTCCCCTCGGGAAACGGATTTCCCCTTAAATCATTCCCCTTGGCTCGTCAGAGCCCCCTTAATAACCTTTTGGCTTTTTTGGTGTATGATGTCAAACAAGTTTATTTCCATTAACCGGAGGAAAATATGGTATTCAAATAGCCTGGATATGATGAATTTTTGGCTCGCAAAATTGCGCAGGGTCGCGCTGAATTAGAAGCTGGAAAAGGTATTCTATTAGAAGAGGCAAAAGTACGCGTGCAGGCGACCGTTGAAAAAACAGTTAAAGAATTAGATGATTTCAAACGCTCAGTAGTATACTCATAAGTATATAATTATTCTTCCGAAATATTGAGTTGTATATAAGAATGTGTGCGACAAACAATTATTTGAACGAGTTCCGAAACGATCGGAATCCGTTTACACGAGAAAACTTTTGTATTTGCATCAATATCACTCTATCAGTTAGAGTTACTGAGACAAAGCACCTATAACGTACATGGGTAGCCTCCCTATAGATCAGAAGGAAATGCTATGCAACATATTCAGCAGCAATCTCACCCTATTATTGAAGATCAAATACAAGCAATGTTCGAACAATCTTTAACAGAAGAACAACGTTTCTTGCAAGATATAATGACAGGAAAAATTAAGCTAATTCCACACAATGAAGTTATGGAAAAACTTGAGTTTGTTTTGAAAAATGGGTTACAAGGCAAATGAAACAAGATTATCTTGTATTTTGGTCTGAACATGCAGAATCAAAATTATTGGACAAAGCAGGTTACATCTACAACGATAGCCAAAATAACATTATTAGTGAACGATTTTTAGAAACTATGCGTTCTTCTGCGTAAAAATTAAGTTTTGTTGCAGCGGCTTACGCTGATGGATATTTTCATATTTACCCTCTCAAATATGGACATTCTGTAAAATTCATTGTGGTTGGAGAAACCGTACTTATTGCAGACTTTCTCCCAAAAGGCTCAAATTTACATTGAAACTTCAACCCCAAAACCTATTGTTCAGATGAAAAGAAAATTAGGACTGAGTAATTGGAGTGAAACATAAGATAACAAACGCCAGTATTTACTGGCTTTTTTACAAGTATTCCAATGTAAATTAGGTTCTATTTTCCCATCCATTTCATCCCAAGTGTCATAATCGCTATTATCAACCTCTACCTCATTTTCTGCTTCAGTGTTGTCATCATCGTTAAGTTCAGATTCCAATGCTTCTTTATCCACTTCATTTAGGAACTTCCAATAATTACAAATCAGCTCATTTTCACCGTATTTTTCCCATACGCCGGGATAAAAATATTCTGCTTCAACATGACAAATACCCCCTTCTTGTGGGTCACGAATATTTTCAGCATAGCTAATCAATATTAAAAGAAAGGCAAATACCTTTAATCCCGTTAGGGATTCCCTTAACCTTTTGGCTTTTTTGGTGTATCATTCTCTCAATAATTCCTATTTATAGAGGAAATGTATGATTTTCAAAGAACCTGGATACGATGAGTTTTTGGCTCAAGAAATTCAAGATGGACTTGATGATGCTGCCAATGGTAGATACTGTACTGCGGAGCAATTTAAACAAGAGATGGAGTCATTATTAACCCGTAAAGAACAAGAGCTACAATATTTAGAAGGTAATGTAGCGTATGGCTAAACCTTGGGTTGTTACAGATAAGGCTAGGAAGAATATAGCTAAGATCCTAGATGATGTTGTTGAATATACGTCTCATACAGAGACAGGTATTAGATTATATAACGAGCTTGTTGAAAAATTCAATTTGATTGGAATGTTACCTAAATGCGGGAAACTTAGAGCAGATCAAATGGGTACAAGAGAAGTTTTCGCTAGGTCTTACCGTATTGTATATCAAGAATTTGATGATCATATTAAAATCTTGACTGTGATTCATAGCCGTCAATTCTATCCCCCAAGAGTAAAAAGATAATATTTTTAGATAGTCCCTCACACCACGCAATTAGAGCGGAAATGTCATACTATCTTACTGATAACCCACGTTAATTAATACGTGGGTTTTTAGTATGTTCTTTTGACAGGATAATGTCCCCTCGGTCATTAAATACAGCAGGGATCCGCAGAGTGCTCATCGGCCAGCTTATAATGAGCAAGTAGCGGGTTCTAGGCAGCGGCTAGAAAACAATGGGGAGTTTTTACTCCCCATCATTTTATCCAAACTTATTTCCCATCCATTTCATCCAAAGTGTCATAATCGCTATTATTAACTTCAACTGTCTTATCTTCTGTATCATCATTATTATTGTCATTATTTAACTCGGATTCTAAGGCTTGCTTATCCATTTCACTTAAAAACTTCCAATAATTACAAATCAACTCATTCTCACCGTATTTTTCCCATACGCCGGGATAAAATATTCTGCTTCAACATGACAAACACCCCCTTCTTGTGGATCACGAATATTTTCAGCATGGCTATCGATATTAAAAGAAAGGTAAAAATGAGTAGGCTCTGTTTCATTATCTTTACAATTCAAAAAAATTGCTTCAATTTAATGTTACCTATCTTCTCCCTTTTAATTGAATGAAAAACTCTCTGCAACCTTGAGATAATTTCTCACTGCTATTTTTATTCAAATCTCTATGATGTGAAAAAATAACAACATAAGAGGATTGATTATGTTTGGTTCAAAAATGCCATTATCTATCGTTTAACAAAATCTATTAATTGGGATTTAACACAATTACAAAATCAACTGAACGATTGTGCTTATATTCCTTGCAGTGCGCTGGATATGAGTAAATTTGGCTGGATTTCACCATTACGAGATTCAGATTTACTGTATTTTTCCGTAGGAAAGCAGATTTTTTTGGTAGCAAACAAAGAAGAAAAAATGCTACCTGCAAATGTAGTGAATCAAGAATTAGAGAAACGTATTAAAAGCCTGGAGAAAAAAGAAAACCGCAAACTGAAAAAAACTGAAAAACAAATGTTAAAGGATGATGTAGTGATGAATTTATTACCTCAAGCATTCAGCAAGAATCAACATACAGCATTGTGGATTGATACAGAGCAAAATTTAATTTATGTCAATGCAACATCAAACAAACGAGCAGAAGATGCCTTGGCTCTACTCCGTAAATCTTTAGGCTCTCTACCGATTATTCCCCTTACTTTTGCTAACGAACCAAGCACAGTTTTAACCCATTGGGTGACTCAAAATAGCGTACCTGACTGGTTAACGGTATTAGATGAAGCGGAATTGCGTGGCGGTCAAGAAGACAGTGTTATTCGCTGTAAAAAGCAACCGCTTGAAGATGAAGAAATGCTCTTTCATTTTCAGCAAGGAAAAATTATCACAAAACTCTCTCTAGACTGGGAAGACAATTTGAGCTTTGTCATTCATGAAGATTGTACCCTTAGACGCTTAAAATTTGCTGATGTTATCCGCGAAAAAAATGATGATATTTTGAAAGAGGATTTCGCTCAGCGTTTTGATGCGGATTTTGTATTAATGACGGGAATTCTTAGCCAATTGACTGAAAATTTATTGGCGGAATTCGGCGGAGAAAAACAAAGGGAGCAATAATGAAAAAATTAATAATTTTTAATTTAATCACAATGACAATGCTTTTTATTGCATTAATACTAAACTTCATCGAAAAAGGAATTAATGTATATACCTATATAGCATTGTCTGCTTTAACCATCCAATCTTTTGTTTTTATCAACGCCTTACAAACAAATAAGCAGAGAAAAAATTTAGAAAAAATACTAGAGAAGTTAATAGATAAAGAACTCATCAAGTTAGATGATGCTTCTACCAAAAGGTAATATAAGTATAACTTAGACAATCTAGAGGAAAATGGAAAAGGTTAGACGGGATATTTATAAGGATCTTTCTAAGGGGGGGGGTAATAAATTTAGCAACACAAAAATATGGTTTATCTCTCTCAACTATAGCAAGGTTAAAAGGAAAGCAATTAATATGCTTGATATTTTTTATTTAATAAAAAGTTTGATGAAAATTAAGGTTTGATAAAAAGCTTGAGAATTACGCAAAAGATAAAATAGAACTTTTTACTAAACTAAATCTTATTATCATCTCTGGAAAGATAGCTACAGGAAAATCAACATTAGTTGAAAAACTAAAAGACCAATGTGAACATTATAAGTTTATTGAAAGTATTTCTGATTTTAAGAATCATCTAAAAAATTTAGATGTTGATGATATCTTATGCATTGAATCAATTGGTGATGAAGATTTTAATTATGTCTTATCTAATTTAATAAGATTAAAAAATAAAGTGATTTTAACAACCATTGATTTTTGTTATCTTGAGCAATATGAAAATTGGAATCAATTTATGATTTCTCAAAAATGTAGAGCTAGGATGAGAACTTCTCTAGTTCACTTGAGATTAACTAGGGAAGATATCCTTGCTGAGAATATTTTTTAACCATCTACATCTATAAACGACGATTTTATTTCTGATTTAAACTTGGAAAGTAAAGAATCCTCATTGATACAATTATGTAATTTCTGTTGTAAAGGTTTATATCCATCCCAATAGCTCATTGGATAATTAACATCAATAATATCTTTGGGGATTCTCTAGCTTCAAGCCTAAATAGAAGAGGATATTTCTCACAATCTATGAAAAATGAGGTAGCTAATGTATCCTTAATTATGTATCCCTTAATTATTGCGTCTGAATCTAGTCTTTCAAATGCAAATAACATTAAAATGAATCGAGCTGTATTATTTAATCTATCTGAACCATAAAAATCTTTTAAGTAGAAATCAGATGAAAAGTAGGTATAACAAACATTGCTAC
Source organism: Rodentibacter myodis (assembly GCF_001999305.1). Taxonomy (GTDB): domain Bacteria; phylum Pseudomonadota; class Gammaproteobacteria; order Enterobacterales; family Pasteurellaceae; genus Rodentibacter; species Rodentibacter myodis. Next base: position 66,855 of record NZ_MLHQ01000008.1, read on the forward strand.
GCTTAAATTCTTGGGCAATATACACATGACCATTGCTTTCATTTAGGATTATGTGTAATTACCATCCAATGTCGTGTTCAAAAATTCTTTAGCAAAAGAAAGAGGGGATTATTTTCGTATATGTTAAAAATGAACAGAATAAAAAGAACCAACCCCGTGTTGAAGCCATCGAACATTACAACCAAACAAAGATGATAAGCGTGCAAGTTCATCAAATTTAAGAATAACCTTACCATCAACCCACTTTTGTACAAGTAAAGGTGGGTTTGTCAGCGGTCTGGAGTAAATACCACTATTCAGCTTCTTTACATCATTTCCTCTTACTGTATTGGTTGTAATATACCATCCAGTATGCTTCTACGGGAGCAATTTAACCTTCCTTTTTTACTAGACTTACTAATCTCAACGCAAAAACAACACCGGCTCACATTTCCAGCAAAGTGGTTCAATTTAATCTAAAAAACAATAAAAATGGCTTTAATTTTATTTTTTTTTGGCTATAATTTAGAAAGTTTTGTTTCTTTATGAGGATTTTTGTAAATTTATGGCTAATGTAATAAATGAAATGTTTATTGATGTAGTAAATGATGCACTTACTGGGAAAAAAGATAGTCTTTTGATGAGGTTGAAAGTAATAGCCAAAAAGCTAAAGAAAGAACTACCTGACTTAGCAAAGGAATTGGAATCTTTAATTTCCACTTCAAACACTAATTCTGTCACAAGAGGGCTATCATTAACACATCAATTTTCTCCTGTTGATGCCGATACCAGACAAAAATTACTAATTGAAGTATATCCGGTAATTATGGATACAGTTCCTATATGGTCAGAAAAAGTAAATACCCAGTTAAATCGATTTATAGCTGAATGGGAAATGAAAGAATCCTTACATAAAGGCGGGCTATATCCTTCTACGTCTCTGCTCATAAGTGGTCCGCCAGGAGTAGGTAAAACATTATCTGCCAAATGGATTGCTCATAAACTTGACATACCTCTCCTAACTTTAGATCTTGCCAGTGTAATGAGTAGTTATCTAGGTAAAACCGGAAATAATATTAAAGCCGTACTCAATTATGCTTCATCTTTTCCATGTGTACTATTACTCGATGAGTTTGATTCAATAGCTAAAAAGAGAGACGATACAACTGATGTCGGTGAATTAAAAAGATTAGTAACCGTTATTCTCCAAACTATTGACGAATGGCCTAAGCAATCTGTACTGATAGCAGCAACTAATCATTCAGAGCTTCTAGATCCTGCTGTTTGGCGACGGTTTGATAGTATTATTGATTTTGAGCTTCCAAATCAAGAGCTAATTAAAAAGTATCTGATATCTAAAGATATTAGTAATAATCTATCAGATTATATATCAACTAAATTGTATGATGTTTCTTATGCCATAATAGAAAGATCCATTAATCAAGCTAAAAAAAATTCTATCATAGAAAAAAAAACTTTCAGTGCAACATTAATTAATGAATTATTAGGTGATAATGTTTTACTGGAAAATGTTATTGAAACAATGTTATCAAAAAATATTTCTCAACGAAAAATTGCACAAGACTTAGGAATTTCAAGATCTCAAATACAAAAATTTGTGAAAGGACAAGGATTACAACAATGAATAATAAAAATATGCTTCTTGGTTATGGAGAAACGCTTACTAGACCAGTAGTATTAAATACAGGCGGAGGACCTAAAACTAAGCCGTATACATATGAAGAAAACAAACCTGTTATTATAGCGCAGCTAAGTAAAGTCATTTCTGAAATTAACAACACACTACCGCTTGCAATGCCAGAGGGAAAAGCAGTAGTAAAATTCGTTCTTCATCCAGCTTTTTTAGCTAAAAGTTATTTTCCAATTAAGCTATTAAATAAATTTTCTCTTCAAAGTATAGGCAGTAAGGCCGTTAGTATTAAACCTAGAAAAGATATCAAAAAGAGAGGGAAGAGAGAAGAATATACAACCGCCTGTATTTATGTGTCCGGTAAAAAAGAAAATTTTCAGGACTTTCTTGATACATTAAATGAAGACAACCTAAATCAAATCTTAAAAGATGATTTTATTACGTTAGAAAATATATCTACATTAACTATCTCAGATAAAATAAAAAGTTTTAATAATGATGAGGTTGTAGCTGTTGAAATAGCTTTACATACACCCAATACCTCTTCATGGATTGTTGATGCTTTTGAGGTATTTGCAAAACAAAATGGTGTTTTCGTAGATAAAAAAAGAAGCATAAGCGTAAAAGGATTAACATTCATTCCTGCCAAAGCCAGTAAAAATATGGCATTGAAACTCGCAGAATTCTCTTTTCTCCGAACCTTAAGAGAATTACCCCAATTACGGGTTAATGATCCTGTGATATTACGTTCATCTACCAATGGCTCCACTCTTAGCCTTCCTTCAGAAAAAGCTATAAATCCTGATTTAAAAGTCGCAATATTCGATGGAGGACTAGGAATTAATAATTTTGCTCCTTGGGTTAAAGAATATATATGGGGTAATGGTAATACCAGTGCGCAATTACTTTCTCATGGGCAAGATGTTACATCCACCGTTCTTTTTGGTGTTGTGAATAATGATACTAAAAAGCTTAGCGTACCTTATTGTAATATAGATCATTATAGAGTGTTAGACTCAGATATTAATAATACTGATATAGATTTATTTGATGTTCTTATCCGTATAAAAACGGTATTAGAACAAACAAAATATGATTATATAAACCTAAGTTTAGGTCCAAGACTCCCGATTGACGACGATGATGTTCATGTATGGACTTCGACCCTTGAAGAGATTTTTGCTAAAAGCGGAGCACTTTGCACCGTCGCTGTTGGCAATGACGGACATTTGTCAAAATCACTGAACCGAATTCAACCACCTTCAGATTTAGTTAATGGATTATCTGTTGGTGCGGCCACCTCTCTATCAGATAATTGGGAAAGATGTTCATATAGCTGCATTGGTCCTGGTAGAAGCCCAGGGTATATAAAACCAGATGGTGTTGCTTTTGGAGGACACGCTAAAGAACCATTTCAAACATATAGTCCGATGACTAATGGAATTGTAAGCACTGCCGGTACTAGTTTTGCTGCCCCGTTAGTATTACGCCAGGCAATAGCCTTAAGTACATCCTTACAACATAACATCACGCCGTTAACAGCTAAAGCTCTTCTCGTACACCATGCAGAACCTAAAGACTTTCCGCGTAACGAAATTGGATGGGGACGTTTCCCTAATGATATTAATGACATTATCTATTGTAGTGATGATGAAGTAAAAGTTATTTATCAAGGAATACTCAAACCATCACAATATATGAGAGCCTTAATTCCAATTCCAAACATACCTATACGAGGAAGTGTAACATTAAGGGCAACGTTCTGTTTCTCAACTTCAGTAGATCCAGAACATTCTCTTAATTATACAAGAAGTGGACTTGAAGTTATTATGCGAAAAAGTACTGACGATGCTCCAGGACTTACATTTCCATTTTTTAATCAGAAACGTATTTACATGGATGAAAGTGAACAACGAGATGCCCATAAGTGGGAAAACACAATAAGAAGTGAACACAAATTTAAGGCTAACCAGCTAACAGCCCCATGTTTTGACATAATTTATTATGGAAGAGATTGTGGTATGCCTGTTAATATAGATGAACTGGAAGATTTACCTTACGTTTTGGTTGTAACATTATCTGCAGAAGAAATGCCTGAGCTATATAACCTGATAAGACAGAGATACCAAACACTCCAACCAATTCAGGTACAGCAACAAATTGTATTACAACACACTTAATATTTTAATACATAATAAAAAGCTGAATATCACTATTCAGCTCAGACCGCTGATAAACCTTTAAAGCAATGTGAGTAATATTTAGGGGGGAGCAGCGGTCTGATAACAGAGAATACTACTAGTTTCTTATGTTCCAATCTCTTTTAACTCCTATGTAATCTTCTGGCTTTGACTACGCCCTGCAATAGAATGCTTTTTGATACTCCCCTGACTATGTAATCGTCTTAATGCGTGAGCAAATGCAATAACAATTGAGTGGAAATCAGTTTATCAAGCGTATAACCTTCCAATTCAAAAGCCTTAACCACAATCTCGTTTGTTGATAATATCATCCGAAAGGCAATGACATAGGTGGCAAAACGTAAAGGAATTGCCCGAATAGACTCAATTTTTCCGGATGTAGCGCTTCTGTTATCACTTACTTCACCAGCGTATCATTATTAAGCCTGGGAAATTTACCTAAGGCATACCAATCGCTTTTAGATGAATTGGGAAATTATGAACTCTCGAATAAGAAAAAGCGAAGCTATCCAAGAGCCGTGAGAAAAGCTTCAATTTAATGTTACTCATCTTCTCCCTCTTAATTGAATGAAAAACTCTCTACAATCTTGAGATAATATTTCACTGCTATTTTTATTTAAATCTCTATGATGTGAGAGATAAAAAATTACACAAATCACTCAGAAAAGAAAACACTTATCCATAACATAAAAGTAATAATATGATCATAAAAAACAAGCGCAATTAATTTATAATATAAACATCTTTCACTTCAAAAGGCTTATGAGCCTGCCAAAAGTGTCGTTTACTTCTAAAATTACATAATCGGTAATGCCTTGCTGACTTAATTGATAGTCTGTATAAACCCCAGTTAAACCACCGCCAATAATTGCAGTTAAGAGCTGTTTATTCACACAGTTATACAAATAATAATGCTAAAATAGAGACTGTGTTTGAATAATTCAGCATTTGTGCTACAGGCGTAGCCATCAATGAGCAAAGTACCAGCCTGGCGTAATGGTAAAAGATGATTTGACAAGCGGATATTTAATTTATCTATTTACCGAAATAAATTGTTTAACGCAGTTGGTGTATTACCTTGTATTCCCTAAAGAAAATGCAGAGTTAAACAAAGTGAAACAGTTGAAAATCTAGCTTATGCAACAAGTTTAAAAGAACGATGGGATTTTTACGAAATTTTGAGATTTGCATCAAAAAATGCTCTTTTCTCCTTTGCCTATATTGCAATTAGCATTAGACTAAATAGAATTTCAGTTAAGGAGTTTGTATGATCAAATCGGAAATTGTTTCTTCGGTTGCGGAATATCTCACCTTTATGACTGCCACAGGAGAGAGCCAAGTCAATGCCATTTATGCGGACGAAAATGTCTGGTTGAGCCAGAAAATGATAGCACAGCTTTATGATGTTGAAGTATCCACGATTAACTATCATCTAAAAAAAATCTTTGATGATAATGAGTTAGCTGAGAATTCAGTTATTAGAAATTTTCGAATAACTGCTGATGACGGTAAAAATTATCAGACAAAACACTACAATCTTTCATCGATTATTGCCGTGGGTTATAAAGTCAATTCTGAGCGAGCGGTGCAATTTCGTAAGTGGGCGACAGAGATTATTCAAACCTACACCATCAAAGGCTTTGCAATGGACGATGAACGCTTGAAAAATGACGGCACACGTTTAGGCAAAAAGTATTTTGAAGAACAACTTGTCCGTATCCGAGAAATTCGCTTATCAGAACGCAAGTTTTACCAAAAAATCACCGATATTTATGCAACTTCCATTGATTACGACCGCACAGCCACGGCGACTAAACGCTTTTTTAGCACGGTGCAAAATAAATTGCATTGGGCAATTCATGGTCATACCGCCGCAGAATTGATTGTAAAACGGGCAAATGCCAGCAAGCCAAATATGGGCTTGACTACTTGGAAAGATTCACCGAAGGGCAAAATTTATCCTTTTGATGTGGTAGTGGCGAAAAATTATTTATCAGACAATGAGTTAGCTCAACTGCAACGGCTTGTGTCCGCCTATTTGGATATGGCGGAAGATATGGCATTACGCCAAATCCCGATGACAATGCAAGATTGGGAAACAAGGCTTAACCGTTTTTTAGACGCCACTGACCGAGCAGTACTGCAAGATGCTGGCAAAGTTACCGCCGAAATCGCTAGAGCTCACGTTTTGAGCGAGTTTGAAAAATATCGTGTTATTCAAGATCAACATTTTGAAAGCGATTTTGATCGTTTGTTGAAAGGGGAGGAGTAAAAGAATGGTGGGATTTTTGAGTGATTTTACGACTGAAAGGTGAGTTTAATAAAATAGCTACTTAACTCATCAATTAAAATTACATAATGATCTTAAAATATGAATAATATTACTTATCAATTTTTTTCATTCCTTCAATTGTGTTCCAAGTTTTTAAAGGCAAGAACGCCTACAATCATAACTTGTTATAATCTCAACTATATTCTCAAACAGAACAAAACACAATTTAAACCTAAATTAAAATTCAATAATATTCTAGGAAATAGACGTTATTTTTGGGAATTCTTTAATAAGTATTGTATAGAATGGCGTTATCGAAAATATGAAGGAAGAGTTGCTTCATCTTGTAACCAAGAACTTTTACCTATGTTAAAAAGTTTACTTTCTTCTAAAATGATTCCAAATTGGTTATGTGAAATTCAGACTATCACAAATGTAAGCAGCTCTAAATCCCTACTTTCTGAATTTACTAATCTAAATGATCTTGTTTTGCAGGATAGTCAAGATTTAATTTCTGAAATCACTCTAGAAAATTTATCAAAAAATATGCGGCACTATGAAAGTAAAATTTTCCATGTTGAGACTGAAATTGTGTCTTGCGAGTTATGGTCGAAAACATTCACTTGGCATAATACTGGTGGTAGCCATCATTTTGCAGCAGCAAGATATATTGCGAATGAATTAGGCAAAGAAGTAAAACTCACTGTTAATTTAGAACTCACTTATTTAGATGAAGAACAATTCCATAGCCTTTTCTCTAAATATGAGATATTTATAATTTCCAATAGAGATGTAATTGCATATCAAATGTTATTTGAAACATTATTGAATTCAAAAATTCCTTTTATTACAGCGCCAATTGATACTTACTTTAGTCATGATGAAGATTACTCTTCACTAAGATTATTTGCATTTTATCGTTCTGAAAAAACATCTCATTTGATTATAGAAATCTTTAAACATAGTAGTGCACTTAACTTATATGACTACTTCCATACACTTATTTCCCAGCAAACATTCATGATAAAAGAGCTAGAAAATGTGTTGCCTCCCATTGTTTATAACACTATAAAATATTAAACAAAGCCCCTATCTCAAGGATAAGGGCTTAAATTTAATAAAACATCGGTTCATTTTCCCAATCAATGTCGAATGGCAATTCTTCTACTGGTTCAGATTCAATTTGTTGAATTTCTGGTTCAGTATCTAAATCCGCCCCTTCTAATTTCTTGTTCCAATTTCCTAATATATGTGCCGGAGTGTATAAATGATGATGAACCTCATTTGTTAAGGTATCCCCAATTATCACTTCGCCCGGTATATGTAAAAGCGTCATTTGGATATAACACATCATCGCAGCGGTAAAATCCAAATCCCTTGCCTGTATCCACATTTGTTGCTGAGGATTAAAACCCGATTGGCGTAAATAGTTATAGGCTTCGATAATCATCACACCGGAGCCGCACGTTGGCTCCTGCAATCGGATAAACCCACGTCGTTGAATTAGCTCATGGCAATTTGATAATGTGATGGTTGCCATCGCTTGCGCAACATGCCCAGGTGTGAAATGCTGGGCTTTATATCTATCACCCAACTCTAATCCCATAAAAACCGAACCTAAAAAATCATAGGTTTTATTTTCAAGGGCTTCTACAATAATCACACTAAGTTGAACTAACTTTTGCTTTTCATCCTCTGTATAGTGCGCTATGGCTGTTTGATAGCGCTGTTTCAGCGTTTCATCCGCTGAATCACCATACAAAATTAGATAAAACTCTAGCCCCAAAATGGTGATAAAGTCGTAAAACACTTCCGAGCGTCGATAATGCGGCGCAATTGAGTTAAAAAGTGCGGTAAATTTTTGCTCAAAATTCATGGATTGCTCCTTAATCAAGAATTGAATAGGGAGCAAATTCCCATAAGGAACTTGTCCCTATGGGATGAAAAGTGCGGTCAAATTTGACCGCACTTTGATGGTTATGGTAGGAATTGTGGATTTAATATATCAGTCAATGTCCAGCTTGGTGTTTCAGGAAAACTACTTTCATCAAGTCCGGTTTCCCTTGCAGCCGACAAAACGGCTAATTCCCAAATGTCTTTTAAGAACTCCTCACTATTAAGTTTGGACTTCAGTGATGGTGAACGTTTTAGGCGTCTCTCAATCCGAGTACGTTGCTCCTTGATGGTGAGAAGCCAACTACGTCCTTGACGGTTAGGTTGATATTGCCACTTTAATAAGTGCATGATCAACAATTCCAGCCGACTTTCCAACTCAGACAATTCGGAATTTCCCATCGTTTCCAATTCCTCTGTTAAATGTTTTATATCTATTTGGTCAAAGGCACCAAGGCTTAAATAGCGAGCCTGTTCATTTGCCCAACCGTATAAATCCGATGCATAAGCAATCGACATGGTTTACCTCCCGTATTACCGGTATTCACTTGATTCTGTACATTCTATGAATATTCAATCATTCAAGTCAAATTCTCCCTATGGGATGAAAAGTGCGGTCAAGTTTGACCGCACTTTTGAAAGTAAAAAGAGAAATAGATTACGCAGCAAGTCGCGTTTCTTGATTCAGCACATCCATCAGATATTGCGTGGCTTCCCTTGCCTGTGAAGAGGCGCGGAAAATCGCTTTCTTATCCGATTTCAGTGCTTGAATCCAATTATCGATATACGCCGCATTTTGCGAAATGTTGTTGCAAACATTCATATGCGCACAAGTAAATGCGCTAAGTCAGTTCGGCAATTAATTCCTCGAAAGCGTAGCGTTCAGAACCAAATTTATCAAAATTAACAATCCCTTCCCGATTCAACCGGTCTTTATGTCCGGTTGCGTGACCACATTCGTGTAGTAATGTGGCGTAGTAATCATCGGTAGAATGAAATTTTTCAAAATCCGGCATCACGATACAATCCCGCTTAGGAATATAACAGGCACGATCTTGTGCTTTGTTATATAACTGCATCCCCATTTTAGCGGGTAATACATCTAAATCTGAACGTGGGATCATTTCCGATGAGATTGTCGGTTCCGGAAACGCTTCATAGTATTTTTCAAGCCCATCACATTGTTCAATATTGAATACGTGATGACCGCGAATGAATACCGATGATTTCATTTTCGGTTCACCATTTTCATCAAGGACGACCTGACCTTCATCATCTTTTTCTTCAAACATATTTTGTTTGTAGAAGATGATGACGGTACTTTTCTCACCGGCTTTCACTTGTCCGCCGAGATGGTTCGCCCCTTGAAACGTTACCCACTTACGTTGAGTAAAATCTTTCCGGATTGCACTCATCCAAAGCAATAACACATTAATGCCGGAATATTGGCGACCACTTTCACCGTTACACGGAATTGTCATTTGTGGCCAACCGTTATCCCAAGGTCTTTGCCAAGGCATTGTTCCTTGCTCTAAGGCTTCCACAATTTGGTCAGTAATTTGTTGGTATAAATCTTTAGGTTGAGTTTGTTTTTTCATGGCTGTTCTCCAAAGTAAAAAGGGGAACAGCCCCACCGGGGAACTGATCCCCAAATGGGTAGGCTCACACAAGGTGAGGGAGGTAAAATCAAACGGCTTTGATTTTTTCAAATTGTAAACGCATTTCATTAATGCGTTTTCTTGCTTGAAAAATAGCTGAAGAGAAGAGTTTTCTTTTATATCCGCCACAAGATTTATCTTCAGGCAAATAACTCACAAACTCATTACTTTCTTCACCTAAACAAAGCTCAGTATAACGGTCAAGAATTTTAACTGATAAGCGTGCTACTCTTAGATTATCATTGAGTATTTTTTGTAACTGTTCATTAGGAACAGTTTCTAAATCTACAGGTTTAATGGTAAATAAGAATAGATAATTTTCTGTATAAAACATAAATGTTCCACAATTATCAGGCATTACTTTATATGCAGATGGATGATTAAAATATTGATGTAAATTCATTGGTATTTCTCCAAAAGAAAAAATGGGGAAACACCTCCTCAAGGGAAACGTATTTCCCCAAGGGGTAGAAAGTTAAGGACAAGTGCTATTGAATAAATTCAATATGTGCGATCTTATCTTTGTTATCAAATCCGATCGTTGAGCCTATCGAATAATAAGCTCGGATCTCGCTTTCAGTGCCATTTATTCGAGTGATGATATAATCGCCACTCTCAAGTGTAATTTTTATAGTGTACATAACGTGCTCCTAATGAAAGGGAACACGTCCTACGGGAACATGTTCCCATAGGGATAAAATTTGCCAACACGAAAAAGTGCGGTCAAAGTTGTTGTAAATTTCAGTAACCTGAAATCAATGTGAAAGATTAACGATAGACTTTTGAACGATGTTCGACCGACAATGCCGTAATTAATAGTTGATTATCTTCAATTTCACAAATAATCCGATAATTTTCTACACGGTAACGCCAGCGACCTGCTAAATTAGCGACTAATGCCTTGCCACGAGAGCGAGGATCCGTCAATTTAGCAATTTCGTCCATATAATCTAAGATTTGCTCTACAAGTTGCGGATTTTTCTTATCAAGTTTTTTGGGTTGCTTTAATGCAGAGTCAGCATACTTCACGTGCCAATTTAATTGCATCTCTGACCTCTTGACTTGTATAAGTTTTTTCCACTCCACTTTGTACACGTTCAAGCACTGCATTAGACAGTAATAAATCTTCCATATCTTCTAAATAGCTTTCAAGTGCTTTAATCAGATAAAAAGATTTTGCACGTCCGGTTTGCTGAGTTAAATGTGTTAGGCGTGAATCTAATTGTTCGGGCAAACGAATGGTCATTGCCATAGTAAAATCTCCCTGATGTGCTATACCATATAGACTTATTGTAAATATGGTATCAACCAATATCAAGTGGTGTGTTTTTATAATTGAAGCGATGTTACCATCGCTTCAATATACGCTAACGAGACACCAAGTCCCATTTATCCTCTTACATTAATCAAATCTTTACGATGACGATGTAATGAAACCGTAAAAAAATGAAAATGTTGTCCGTGTTCTTTTGGAAGTGCGAAGAGAAAACGGGTCATATTCTGTCCGTCTTCTCGTGTTTCCCAAGCAAGGTGTGCTTGCTCAGAAAATTCTTTCATAAATAAAGCATCACGATGAGGCTCTCCCTCTGCACTTTTAAAAACATCCAGACAAGATTGATGGAGTGAAATGTTCATTTGTATTTCTCCAAAATAATACGAGGAAATACACTTCCGGAGGAAATCTATTTCCTCCAAGGAAAAAACGAAAGGTTAAATCAGTGAGTGAAAAACCAATATCCCATTACTGATGCGCCAATGGCAATACCAATGAATAACATCATTACGGCGGTTTTTAACTTACTCCGTTTGAGTTTTGAACATTCTTGCTCATGTTCAATTTCTCGTGAACGATAAATTTCATCAAAATGTTCACCTTGTTCAAGAAGACGTCTTTCAACATCATCTTCAATACTTTGGTGAATACTTCGGCTTACGCCTGAAATTTTATGACGAGCAGAAACAACCGCTTTACCAATTAACCGACTAAAAAAACCGGTATGAGGTTTTGGTTCAGTGAATGGGTTGAATGTTTCAACAGATGGTGAATTGTTCATAATGAACTCCTTATAACGTATAAAGAAGTCCAAAAGAAAGCTCGTCCCATTAGGAATCGCGCTCCCTAATGGACGGTTAAGATGAGTATAAAACGCATTCCTGCCAACGGCAGAGACCTTTTCAGAATGCTGAGGTACATTTTGGAATCATACTCACCGCAGTGAGTACCCAACCTTTTAGATTCCGGTTGTCTGCTTTACTATCAACGATAGTGAAAGTTCATCGCGATTATCGGTTTTTTATAATCTGCTTCAATTCTTAATTAAATTTTTCTCTTGGAGAATTTAATTCTCCCCATTTTGAATAGAGTTTTTCATTTCTTTTTTTCACCAAACTTCTTAAGTTTAGCGTACCCAAAATGCTCTTTTATTTTGCCTAAATTATGCGAAAAATTTCACTTTTATTACTGATGGTATCCCAAACTATCAATGCTTATGCACAGCCTTCTTCCGTAGAAGTCAATGCTTATACTACGCATTATTACCCTATAAAAAATGCTCAACTGGCAGCCCACATTTACTATTTAGATGATGTTGAGCTTCTCGAAGAACAGCTCAGTCATCAACTCAGTGCTAATCCACAAATTGCAGAAAATCAGATTCGCCAAAAAATGCAAACGATCGAGTGGAAAAAAACGGAACAGGCACTCGCTCAAGCTTATATTGGTGTCACGGAAGGATGGAAAAATGGCATTACAAAGGTGCCGGCTGTGCTTTTTACCAATACGGATACCGGAAAAAGAGCGGTTATTTATGGCGAAACCGATATAGCACGCGCTATTCAACGTTATCGACAAACCATTAACTTTTAGAAGAGGGAGAGAATGATAAAACAACATTCAATATTGACCGTTTCAGCGCTCACCTGTTGTCTTGCGTTTTCAAGTTTAACACTATCACCTACTACTTATGCGATTGAAGGTTCAACAATAAACACCGCAACGATTGCGGCCTCTTCTGCCTCACTCAGTTGTGCCGATTATAAAATTGTTGGAATGTGTTATTGGCTCTTTTGTACAAAGTTCGGCTGCAAAGTACGCACTTCGACAAAAGTCCATCATTTTATCCCGGAAATGGTTGTCTCTGCCTATAACCACGACAATCAAAGCCCTTGGACTGAGATGAAAATGCTTAATCAAGGCGCACTAGGCGGTGGATATCAATCCCTCACGCAAGGTAAATATACGCAGTTAACATTTAAAAATGCCGAGGCAATTGGCCATCCCGGTGGACTATTTTTGAATATGATAAGTTCAATGGGCTATTCCTGTGAAAGTCAAACCACACCTTACGTTCCCTACTTTTTAAGTGCACTCGATTATTTTGCCTGGCGTTACAACATGCCGGAAATGTTCTATCCGGAAGCGGTTACTCCCGGTATCCGTGAAGTTCGTAGTAATGGCGATTTATGGGGAAACTTATTTCCACGTGGCGGCTATGTTTCACAAGTGCATGATTATAAAGCGGCAGCAGTTGTTGCCCAGCGTATCGCAGATATTGTAAGCCGTGACGGTCAATTGCATATTTACCTGCCCGCAACGGCAAAACAACGAGACGGTTATTGGCCACCGGGAGAAGTGAAAGAGGGGAATAAAAAGACCCATAAATGGCAAATGTTAAGCCCTAAAACCCAAAATTCCTGTGCTATTTTTCCGGATGGTTCTGCAACAGATACTTATGGCGATAAGCTCTCAAATCAAGAAAGTTATAGTTGGGCGTTGTGGCGACCTTATGCCTGCTGTAAACGCCGAGGTCAAACCTTTCTTGGTAGTGTAGATTGGATGAGTTATTAATTGAAAGAAATGATGAAGGAAACAAATTAATGAAAATGAAATTAACGCCAATAGCATATGGCTTGCTTCTCGGTGTATGTCTTAGCTCAAATACTACTTTTGCAACAAACTATGTACAAGGCTCGGTACTTTCTGACAAAGTGTTCTATCAAATAGGCGGTGGCTCAGCAATTATGCCTCCGACTTCTAAAAAACGAATGAATGAATACTCCATTGGTTTAGGTTGGAAAAGTAATCTGATGTGCGGTAATTTTGATATCAAAACCACCGTCAAAAACCAGTTAAACGGTATTACCGAAGGATTTAAAGATCTTTACAGTAATGTTATTGAATCCGCAACCGGTGCCGTTGCAAGCCTGCCTGCCATGATCATACAAAGGGCAAATCCACAACTCTACGATATTCTCTCAAATGGCATGTACCAAGCGAAAATTGACTTTGATTCGTTAAAAACAAGCTGTGAAGAAATGTCTTCTAAACTCGCTGATCATGTCATGGATAACAAATGGCTGGAAGCGGCAAAACTTGAGAACTACAAAAATATTGTCTCAACTGAAACTGATGCTAAAAAAGCGAAGAAAAAATCAGAGCAGGAACTCGGTAAAAAGGGCCAAACGTGGATTGGCGGAGAAAAGAAAGGTGGTGAAAATCAAGAGCGTATTGAAGCACTGAAAGATGTCGTTAAATCAGGTTTCAATATCTTACAAGGTCGAAATGTTCTAGATAACAGTAAAGTCCCGGAAACACAATGTGATGGTATGCTTTGCACCGAATGGAGTTCCCCGGAAGAAGCTGCCGAATGGGTACGCGATGTACTCGGTGATAAATCGCTCTCCACCTGTGAAACTTGTGGCACGCCTTCTTCAACAAAAGCCGGTACGGGATTAGCACCGAAAATTGAGAATGAAACCATCAATGTGATGACACAATTTCAAGATGTGTTAAATAGCGACAATATCACCGGTGCACAATTAGCCAATATTAGTTCCAGTACAATGCCGATCACGCGGAGTCTTATCGAATCCCTGCGTGAAGATCCTGATGCGTCTATTCTGGCAACCCGCCTCTCACAAGAAGTAGCCATATCCAGAACGATTGAAAAAGCTCTTGTTGCACGTCGAATGATCCTTGCCGGAATGCGGGAACCCAATGTCAGTGCAAGCACCGCTGCACAAGAAGAATTAACGGCAAATTTGACCGCACTTGATCGCGAAATCGAACAAATTAAACTTGAGATGGATATTCAAAAATCACTTATCAACAATACTGCCATCGCCATCTTAAACAACCGAATTAATGATATGCAAAGTGCGGTTGAAAGTAACAGTGCAGACGATTCCGATAACAAATTCAGAAACCTTACTAAAGAGAAAGGTGCAAATAGTATAGATAATCGCAATGGACGCAACTTCGGTGCAAAAGACAGAGAAATTATCCTCCCTATCCCCAATCGTTCCTCAGGCGGACTAGGTAATATTAATGGCCGCTATAATGGTGCAAGCTCATCAAATTCTTCCGGTTCGGGCATAAATACCTCATCGGGTTATAACCGAGTGCCGGCTATTGTCGGTAGTGCCTTAGAACAAGCCACAGGGCTCCTCAAAAATTTTGAAGGATACCGTGATAAAGCCTACTGGGATGTCAATGCACATCGAGTTGGTTATGGTTCGGATACGATTACAAAAGCCGATGGTACAGTTGTCAAAGTCACACCGGGAATGCGCATTGACAGAGCTGATGCAGAACGAGATTTAGCCCGTAGAACACAGGAATTTGCGAATACCGCAAAACGCAATGTGAGTGCTGAAGTGTGGGATAAACTGACACCCAATGCACAAGCAGCATTAACTTCCTACGCATATAATTATGGTCATGTTACACAAGATGTTGCCGAGGCGGCTAAACGTTCGGTACAATCAGGCAATATGAATGATTTAGCAAATGCAGTGAGAAATCGCCAAAGTAACAATAATGGCGTAAATGCACGTCGCCGCAACCAAGAAGCGGATTATATTTTAGGTCTATAACAACATATAACAGAAGGAGCATCTATGAAAAAATTATTAACTATCCTTACACTCAGCACCTGCGCTATTCCTGCCTTTGCTGCCAATAATACCATTTTCTCCTGTACAACAAATGAGGGTACACCGTTGAAAATTGTTAAAGTTGACAGTAACTACGAATTTAGTTACGGGCAAACGCTTTTCAAAAATTCGGCGAAACAAGTGCTATCAAATGAAAATTCCTACATTGCGACCGGTTCGGGCTTTATTACCCATTCGTTAGAATTAAAAAATAATGGCGTGCGTTATGTGGTTGAATTTGTACAGCCTCGTGGTTCAAAAGCAGTAGAAGATCCAACACTTTATATCTTTAAAGGGGATAAGATGGATACGGTTTCATGTAAAACGAGTGGCTTAGTGCATCACTTTGAACAAGGTAGTATGAAAACATCACCTTAATTTTAAAGCACATTGTATTCCAGATAGAATAAGCGACAGTTGTCGCTTATTTTTTTAGAAAAAATTTCTTATACGATTAAGTATGTTATCTTTTGAAAAATAGACACAATTAATTTTTCGGGAAATAAGTTATGATAAAAAGAGAATTAACAACAATAGAATTTACGGTTCAAATAAATCAAGCGGATCATTTACTACTAAAACAAGCAGCATTCTTTGAAGGTCTGAGCTTGGACGATTTCATTGTCAACTCAGCATTATCGGTAGCAAAACAAACCATCAGGAAACATAATACACTTCATTTGACAATCAATGATCAGAACGTTTTCGCAAAGGCATTAATTTCCTCTCCATATCCAAATACTACTATGCAAAAAGCTTTACAGCTAAGTAGCGAGCTTTTAGAAGAATAAATCATTATCAAATGATAATTTGATAATTCCCTGTCTGCATGATATGATGGCAACGAAATATAAGGAGTATAAATTATGGTCGCTATCACAGCAGTATCATCAAAGAAAAAAGTGAGATTAAACTTCGAAGTCTCCGAATTACGTAAAAAACAGATAAAAACCTATACGTCACTCAAGGGAATCTCAATTAAAGATTTTTTTGATGAATTTCTGAATAGCAAATTTGGAGTTGAACAAGAGACTATACCGGAAAATAAAGGGGATTTAATCGGTATACATTCTCTCACACCGGAGGAACAGCTATTTTTTAGTAACGAAGAAAAATATTGGGATAGTCACCCACAGTCTAAGCAGGCTATGAGCATAGAAGAATTAGAGAATGTCGCTCAACAAGTAATAAACGGTGGTGAACTAAGTGAATTGCTTGGCATGAAGAATATGATTGAATATGATTGAATATGATTAATATTGACTTTCAAAACAATTTTATTAGGTTCATATATCACTCTGTTTTAAGTGTAAAAAGCAAGCAAAAACTTGACGAATTACTCTCAGATCCGATAAATTCAACCTATAAAAAAAATAAATCTGTTGTAAAAATATTCTTAAAACAAAAACCACAGCAAGTGTTGGCTTATTTAAAATTTGAAAAAAATAAGTTTGTTATTAAAGGATATAAATTTGGGAAGAGTGATTATTTGACAGGAAGAAAGAACGCTCATTTTAAAACAGTACAAAGCATTTTTCTCATTGATAAAGAAGAAAGGGAAAAACGCTATTAATTGATACGGAGGGACGGACTATGAAATTTCCTCAAAAAAGACAACTATGGAGATACTATCTCCTCGCCTTCTATACGATTAAATATATTTTATTCCGTTTTAAAAAATGGCAACATCCTAAACCACTAAAAGTTGTTTATGGTGCGATAGTTGCAACCGTTATTCTTATAGCTTTGTATCTTTCTTTTATTATTGCTGTATTTGCGTTTATTTTGGGATTAACATTTCTGATACTCAAATTTGCTGGTTATAGAAATTTTGAATCATACTACTTCAATGTTTATTACTACTATAATAAAAATAATTAGCTAAAATAACGCCAAATAAAAATAAGCCACCTAAAAACAGGTGGCTTATTTTCTTATTTTTTAATTTCGTTTATTCCTTTATCAACTCCCTTCTGAGTTTGTTGATTTACAGTATTATTACCGCTTTTAGATATTGCACCGGCCAACTCCCCACCGACTTTTAATCCCGCCCAAGACATCATACCAAACCAGAGTGCGGGTAAAATAAAGAACATCGTTGCAATCACCAATTTCACTATCAAGCCGTCTTTTTCATTAAGTATTCCTGAAAAATTCCAGTTCAATGCCGCTTCACGCCAAGTTTCGG
The DNA here is from genome assembly GCF_001999305.1 of Rodentibacter myodis. GTDB lineage: Bacteria > Pseudomonadota > Gammaproteobacteria > Enterobacterales > Pasteurellaceae > Rodentibacter > Rodentibacter myodis. The sequence goes on from NZ_MLHQ01000008.1 coordinate 84,631, forward strand.
AACTTGAATATGTATTACTGTTATACAATGTATCAATCAGCCAGGTATCTAACCATCGTGCAAGCTCCCACCAGAACGATAGAAAAAAGAGACCAAATTGAACAAAAGTTAATGTCATCATCACTTTTACACTATATAGCCCCATAATTATCACAATAGGCATAGCAATAATGACTGCAAGAGATAAAAGTCCTTGTACCATAGGTAATGCTTCTCGCATTGCATCAAAACCGGGTAATGCCGCCACATCAGCTACCGCAATACCAGCTGCCGAAACCGTTCCGGCAAAGGCATTTTTCATCCATTGAACCGGAGCAAACTCACCACCGGCCCCAACAATATTATTACCATATCCTTGATAAATCGGTTCACCACCTGATACATATAAATTTGACGAACGTACCACGCTACGAATAATGGTTTCAACACCACTACTATACAAATCATCAGAAACAGCTTTTCTCAACTGCAAGAATACATCATCATCCACCGTATCAATAATGCGTTTGCGTAAACCTACATCAGAATCTGACCACCAAACCTTACAACTTGGATAGCCTCCGTTTCCAGTATTGGGTAACGCATCATCACGTGGTAATTCATACGGCCAAAAAGGTTGGGGTGTTTTCGCACGATATCGATCATAAAATCCCGGCGTGTTGACTAAAAGACTTGAACCAATCCAATCTAGATCTCGAGATTGTGCTTCATCCAACTCAATTTTTTGACGTCTTACTTTCGCTCTAGAGGGCAAAAAGCAATCTTCTGCAAATTGTTGGATCTCTTGACGTAAAATCGGGCTTTTAATTCGAGTATGTTGTACATCAAAACGTAATTGCCGTAAATCCGGTTTACACGGAATAGTTGCAATGGCACCATGTGTAAATCCTTTGCCGATAGTGTACATAAACGCCCACCAAAGTGGGAGAGAGGCTGTTTGCCCACTTAATTCGGACGACAAACCTTTCATTCCTAAATCACCGGGTTTACGCACGGTATAACCACATTCTTTCATCCGCTCGGTATCAAATTGTAAAGTGCTATAAGATACGTTAAAAAGTGGTATACAGGTGAAAACCATCACAATTAGGCTGCCATAAATCGCATTTTCAATCCACGCCGCAAGAAGTTTACCTTTATTTCCTTCATCATCCCCTTGTTCACGGGCTTTGATAAACAAGCGAATAATATGCACAAGAAATGGGATCGCCCAGGCACCGGTATCAACCATTAAATCCCAAATGCCGTTACTGATAATCCAACCAAGTAACGTTAAAAAATATTCATAATAACTATCAACCGTTAAATAAATGGACATCTTACTTATCCTCGAAATGCCTGAAACAGCTCAATCGTACTAAATAAAATCACAACGGCCCGAATGAGGCGACGATAGGCACGTTTATCTTCTTCATTTTTGGCCAAATGGTAAATTCGATAGAGATAAATCGCACAAATGCCGTAGATAACGCCACGAATCCCCAACCACATAAAGCGATGATGACGTACACTTGAAAGCAGCGTCAGTACGCTATCACTATGCGTCATCAAAAGTGCGGCAAATCCAATGAAGAGTGCTATCACGATAAATAAAATCACCCCCCATTTGACCGCACTTTTTATCCACGAAAATGATTTGCTTATTTTTTCATCACGCATCATCGTTCTTCTCTGTTGCAGGAGTTTGGTTATTTCTCACAGCGTTATCCACAGATTTTGTGGATAGCTCAAATTTCAGCAATTCGATAAACCAATAACAATCTGCCGCATCAACCACGTACAAATGCAGACGAAAGCTCTGCGCTTGAATAACCGGATACTCGGTATAACCGGCTATCTCAAATGTAAAGATGAGTTTTCCTAATTCGCCGATTAGGGTGAGTTTGACATAATTGGTTTGGCTTACCCGATAAGGGTGTAGCAAGACATCCTGTAACGGCCCTAGTTTTCTCTGACAATGTGCAACCAATGCCTTAATTTGACTTAAGTGAGGCTCTGCCAATGTTGCTTTAAGGGCTTGAATATTAGTTTGATAGGCAGATAATTGAAAAATTGTTTTTGATTTAGTGAGCATAGATACCTCGTGCTTTATCAATGTTTTCAGCCACTTTTAACGCCGCATCCAATTCAGAAATACCATATTCTTTCATAATGTCGGCACGCTCTTTTTTCTCTTCCGGTTCTGTCATCGCGAGTGCTAAATATAAACTCGGTGGCACAACCCGAAAGAGGGCTTCCATTTTCTTCGCCAACACAACACCTTCGGTATATTTACGGTTCTCTTTCTTCGTTGAAAGCAGTAAAAATTGTTGTTCCGCTGTCAAATCTTTAAAGCGACTGACCTGCTCGACTTCATCTTTCTCCAAGCAAAGCAATTCCCACCATTCAATCATAGAGAGGAGTTTCTCCGCTTCATTCGGGAAGTCCTTCATATTTTGAGTTGCAAGCCAGAGCCAAATCCCCAATTTACGCCACATTTTCCCGGCTTTGGCTTTATAGCGGGCAAGCATTGAATTGACCGTAATAATATGCGCTTCATCGGTTGCATTGACGATAGGGCGACCGGAGAATTGATACTTCTCACCAAGGTTATTAATGTGGTTGATTAAAGAGATATAAGCGATGGAAAGTTGCGCTTCATACCCTTCACGAGCGAGTGTCGCTAAATCGACTAATGTCACGTCAACTTCCGGCCAGATTTCCCCTTCCCGGTTAAATAATTCAGCATCAAAACTCCCCGGTTGACAGAATAACCCAATAGCTTCCCCCATATCGTAGGCGTGCTCACGACGTCTTTCCGGTAAGGTTTCATCTTTGCTCAAGGTGTAAAACGCATCACGAATATCCTGTGTTAAGGTGGTACGTCCTTCCGCTACGGTCGTTTCTGCGGCTAAAAGAATGGCTTTACGGATCATTGCTTCATCCGCACGCGTCATATTTTCGTCTTCTTTAATTTTCCCGCCGGTGATCATAATACGGGCGATCATTTCCATTTCGCCTAAAATATCACGCTGTGCATCGCCTTCCTCATTATCGTTATCATCAACTTCAGGCTCCTCCTCTTTCAACGCAGGTAAATCCCCTTCAGGGGACAAGACTTGCTCGGACAATTCCCGTTGTTTTTGTTGAATATCCGGATCGGCAACCAATTTGTAACAATCGGCAAAAAGAGGGAGGGACACGCCACCGCCCGGTTTGAGCGAGATTTTATTGACGGTGATACCATAACGTTGAAAATACTCACAAAGTAGCCCGAAAGAATTACCGGCTTCAATGATAAATAATCGAGGTCGGTAAACTGCCATTAATTGTGCAAATTTGCCATTCAGTGTTGCTGATTTACCTGCCCCGGTTGGGCCGAGGATTAAACAATGTCCGCTTTTAGCACGATCGTCTTTATTTAACGGATCAAAATCCAATGGTGCACCGCCACGATTAAAATAAGTAATTCCCGGGTGACGTGTGCCAATTGAACGCCCTAATACCGGCATTAAATTGGCAAGATGCTGCACGAAATTAAACTTCGTATAAAGACGTTTAGCGTCATCCTCCGGATTGAAACACATGGGGAGCCAACGCAAGTAACTACTTAATGGCGCGATTTCATTGCCTTCACGAACCGGCACTAATCCGGTAGTTTGCAATATTGAGCGTAATTTACGGCTTCGACGTTTTAACTCAACTTTATCCTCCGCCCGTAAATAAAATGCTAAAGATGAAAGGTATAATTTGTGTTTATCTTTGAGATAACGTTTTACTTCCTCGCAGTCCAATTTTGTGTATTTGGACTCGGTATTATCACCCAACGCATTATTGCTAATGGTGACTAAATGATTTTCAAGCAAATCTTGCGGATAGATCACCACCGTCATCGCCATTACTGAATTTTCCGGCAATAAATCAAATAGGGCATTGATATTATCTCCACGTTGGATTTCTCCGGTTAAATGTCCCACTTCCGGTGCCCGGCGAAATGAATCCACAACCACGACTTCATGCGGGAGATCATCAAAATACCAGTAATGTTCTTCCGTACGTGGCGATTGCACGAATAAGGTTTCAGCAAAATCATTTGCCAAATACACATCCTGTGGATCAGCCGTCTGTTTTTGAGTGTAACGACAAGTGCGGTAGAATTCCTCTTTGTCTTCAAATAGCTCCGGTCTTGGGTTAAACCACCGTAATAACCATTGGTGTACCTCATACCCATCCAATTGCTTTGCAGAAATCCCCGCACTTAACAACGCATTGGTCGCATTTTCACAAGTGGATTCCAGATCCTCAACTGCCATATCCAAATCATAGTGACTCTCGACATAACGATAAATCACCATACGGGTACGACGTTGCTTACCCCGCCACATGGTGCCGGTTACCGCCTTATCTTCAAACAACCCTTCTTCCTTGGACACATCTTTGAGATGTTTTGCCATAATATCGAGCCAATGTTCTGAAAAACGGCTACCTTGTGCATTAGGACGAATATAGCGGCGTAAAATATCAAGGTATTCCATAGAAATTTCATCATCCTGACAATAAAATTGCACCACCCAAGGATGATGATCAAGTTCGTCAAAACTGTCCTGAATCGCATGACATACTTTTGTGCGCACTTCATCAAGATAATCTTTAGAACGCCCTTCCGTTCCAAGTGCGGTTAATTCAAAAACCGCCCCCACAGAACGACCGTCCTCAAGTAATAGGATTTTTTGCTTATCTAAATATTCGACATAAGGAAGCTTATCGACGAAAGAAGGTATCGGTTGATATTGTTTCAAATGGTCTGCCACCGTATAATCGCCACGCCGTTTAATAAAAGGCGGGACGCTTTCCGTTGCTTCAAGTTGATCTTGAGGCATTTCAGGCAATTCCTCAGTTTCAACCGTTTCCTGCATTTTTTTAGGTTTAACCCGACGTTTATCGGATTTGGATTTTAAGAAACCGAACATCTTCCCCTCCTAATAATCACGCGTTCTTTCACCCGGTTGGGCGTATTGAATACGACCATAAAAAGGGAAAACCGTGGTATAACCGGGTACCGGTAATTGTTCGGCAGAGTCCGTCAAATGCGGAAAAACATAAAGTGTCATATCCGGATTAGGCAGACGAGGAAATAAATTCGTGACCTCATTTTCAGCCGTTCGGGTGTAACGACTATTTTCCTCCGCGACACTTTCTCCTTCTTTCATTTCAAGCGGTCGTGATGAATCAAGTGCTTCACGCGCTTCATCCACACCACTTTGTACGTGACTACCGCCACTTTTCCAAATTTCAGCCATCGTACGATCACCGGTGGGTAATAATTCCTTTTGTGAAGTTGAGCAACCGGTGATGAAAAGTGCGGTCAAAAATGGGGCTAAATAACGCATTTTCATATTGTCTCCTTAGTCTAAATGTTTACGGGTTGAGGCATTGTTATATTTCACTTTTCTTGCAGCCTCGTCATAATCAATTGCAAGTTCTTTAGTAATATGGATACCAATCGTTTTACCCGGTGGAACATAAATCGCATCAAACATTTGACCAAACCGTTCTCTGACCCAGGTCGCGGTTTCATTTAATCCGCCGGCAAGCCCTTGTCCCAAAATATATTTACCCTGTTGCCCTGTCACAGCCCCCACAACCGAACCGCCATCAACAACTGTGGTTGTTTGACCTTGCGCTAAACTCTGTGCTGCCGCACTTGCGCCGGACAATACAAATTGTGTACTAAGATATTCCGGTGCATTCGTTTTACGTTCGCCGGGAATGCAAGTCACCCCTTGAGGATCTGATAACCAACCCAATCCATCCTCTGAATTTTTTCCTGCTTTGCCATTTTCACGCTGAGAATGAGGTAATGAGACAATACGTCCATCTTGGAAAATAAAGGTCATCGAAGTGACTGTTCCTCGTACACAAGACAGAGTCCAATCGCCACTCACCGTGCCGGATATCACCGCTTCTTGCACATCCGGTAATTCAATACCATTGGCAATCAAATTTTCACGTCCAATGATAGCTTTAAAAGGGAAGGGATCAGTAAGCGCTCCTCCAATAGGTATACGCCCAATCAGTGCTGTCATTGCTACCGCATCGACAAGTGTGGCATTAGCCGGAATCGTATAATAAGGTGTCGCCTTAGCTTTATCGGTATAAACCCGTCTTTTTCCCGTTAAATCATCCGCTGCTTTTCCCACAATAGATTCATCAAGTTTTTTGAAAAGATTGGGGAAAGAGGGAATCGCACCGGTTGCACCCGCATCGACCGTCTTACCGCTTTGGTCTTTATACTGCATATCATCCGGAGCAACCCAGAGCATCCCATCTGCGCCTACTGCGCCACTATTCATCACCGGTGCAATATTTTTTCCTTCATTCCCTAAACCAATGGGTAAGTCGCTATTATTTTGATTCCCCAAATTCACCGGGCTTGTCGTTTGTTCTGAACCGGACATCATAGATTCAAGTTTCTGTTGCATATTATTGAGCTGAGCTTGGAATGACGCTTCAATCTCATTTTGACGTATTTGCACCGCTTCATTAATTCGTGCATTTATCTCAGCGGAATTACCTTTTAAAGCCGCATTTTCTCGGCGTGTTTTTTCCATTTCCGATTTTGCTTTTTTCACTTCACTCAAAAGCGTTTTAAGCGTGTCATGAGGGGTATCCCCATCTTTCAGATTTAAGTCACGTCGTTCTTCATCCGTTAAGTCAAAAACGACTGAACTGTCCGGTGTTGCAGAAATTTCTTCTTGCTTGGCTTTTTTAGTAATAATGACAGCTACCGCAATAAAGAAAAATATTGCGAGAGGTACACCATATTTAAGTAATTTATTTGATTTGACTTCGGCCATCTTTTACCTCCTATTGCGCGGGCACCGTAACGGTTTTCTTCACAAGTTTTTTCGTACTTGATTTCGTTTTGAGGTTGCTTGGAATGATGGCTTTGCTCACATCGCCCTCCGTGACCAAATAAACCGTTGTTGTATCGTTAAGCGAACCATATTCCCCTATCCATCCGTGTTGGAAAGCGGCTGCATAAAAGTTTCCTTGAAGATAGCGAGGATCTAAATTCACTCGAAATGGCGCTAAGTGTTGTATTTTTACAGCCGTAACGACCATGCCATCTAATCCCCAGCTTTCAAGCGGTGTTGCGCGAACTTTTAAATTGGGGAGTAATGTCGGCAATGATTTAGGTAACTTCATCGCAACCCGTCGAACACCGGGTAGGGGTTCCACTGTTCGTAACGGGGCGTAAAGAGACTGGGCTGCATAACGGACAAGTGCTGCGGGAACCGGCAAGGCACTACGTACTTGATTGATTTCATCACCGCTTGTGTCAGATACATCGGTTTGATTAACATCGGGATGATTAGACTGTACGGCTTCATCAAAGACGATACGAATATTGTCCGGTTTACGTGATGATTCAATGGCTTTCATATCCAGCAAAATATTTTGCCCATTTCCCATATCCCTTAATTGAATTCGATTTAAATCAAAAGGCTCCAATGCGGTAAAATAAACGGCACCGCCCATACTTTGCACTCGCAATTTTCCTTGTAAGTGCTGCGGTATCCCAACTTGTACATTTTTATCGACAAAAATAATTCGTTCCTTATTTGTAACAAGATCAATGGCGAGGGGCGTTCTATCCCACTGCATTAAAATTTCAGCCCGAATGGAAAAGGCAGAAAAAAGTGCGGTCGAAACGGCGAGTGTTTTAAGTAAACGTGCTGATTTTTTCATACAAAACCTACTATTGTTCTTTGTTTTCGCGGTATTCAATGAGTTTTGGAGAACTACGGTAGCAATCAATGGCAAGTCCCCAAGGATTCGCTTCCGGATTTACGTCATAGCGCACAACATGCAAGGGATAACGAACTAAAACGCGTTTTACCGGATTATCTAAAAAGTATTCATCCGTACTTAAATCAAGGGTGACATCCCAGTCATCGGCACTATTAACGGTGACGCGATTTTCTGAAAATCCTCGTCCGGGTATTTCATAGACACCACGAACTCGATCGCGAAGTTCGCCCAAGGCATCTCGCTTAGCATAATCTTCCAATAAAAAATTTTTGCACTGTGGCGTGAAATAGGCGCTGAGTACTTCAATATTTTTTTTGTAATCGGTTCGTCCATCGGTTGGCCAACGATTCAATTGTTGAAAGATGTAGAAAGAAAAGGAATAAACGGAAGCCGGCGGAATTTCCCACCAAGCTTTTGTGGAGCCCGAGCGTAAATCAGGCGGCACATGGATAGTCAAGTTATCCGGTGATTTGTGCCAACCATAACCTAATCCCAGACAGGTTATAAAAAGTCCCACAATCACTAAACGCAAGGAATTAACATGGGCGCGCTCATTACTTAACGCGTTTTTAAATCGACTCAATATACTCATTAGAAATGCCCTTTTTTGTGGGAACGATGAATTGACCAGTGTGTTTCTTCTGCAATGAATTTTGATGGAGCGCGTTTAAATTGGATATATCGCTCAAACCAAGCATCAGGTTTTCCTCGTTTTAAGCGGGCGATATATCCCCCGCCAAAACGAATACTCCCCCAACCTAAAAGGAGAGCAACTGCCGGAATGATGTACAGACCAAGACCAAATAAGAGCACTACCAATAAACCGATTACAGCACCAACAATGGCTCCTATTCCTGCAACAACAAAAATTTCAGTCATGGTCATTCCCCGAAAGACGGTAGGTGAGCGATTGATACGCTCAGGGAGAAAGGTAATGGTTGAATGAGAATGCTCTTGCATGGGATATCCTTATAACATATCCGTCGCTTTGGTAATTAACCAAATAATGACAATAAGAAGTCCTACACCTACCCCGCAAATCATACCGAATTCGCCCCATGTTTTTTTACCGGCGCGCACTTCTCTAAAGGTTTCAATCGCCGAACCTGCGACGACAAAAAATGCCCAGCAACAAGCAAGTAAACCTAATAAGGTGGCAATATCATAACCATAGTTTTTGATGGTTTCCATAATACCGGCTCCCTCTCCACGACTAGGAGCGTCCATTTTAGGAATACCTTTACCGCCAGTAGCGAATGCATTTCCGGTTTGTAACGCCAGTAATGGAACGGCAAGTGCCGCTTGTTTACCATATTGTTTCAATTTCACGAATGTTTTCATTGGATGTTCCTTAATATTGAAAATAAACCTAATGCAATAAAAAATAGCCCATAATGCAAAGAAATAAGATGCCACGCCCAATCAAACTGCCAAAGGTACTCATCTTCATGTTCCCCTCCCGCAAATCTTTAAATGCATTTCCCCAGATATACGCCAAGACCAGGAAAATACTAACAAAAATCACGCCTATGATTAGGGTATGAAGTTCGTAAGGTGTCGCACCTGAACCGGCTTTAAAAGCATTTTGAACTACAGATGACTTGTCCGACATAGTTAGTTTTTCCGGACTTTATCGTAATAACCGGAAAGGCTTTTAAGTTTGCGAGGATCGCGTGGTTGGGCGCGATCACCGTTAATATAGAGATTAATCCCTTGCTTAACGGTATTAATATCTTGATGCGCTTTTTGATAGTCAAAATAGAGGCGACTTTTTAGCCCGGCATTCGCACTTTTTTGGGCACGTACTAAGGCTTGTTTAGCCGATTCCAATTGTCTCATTGCTTGTTCTAATTCCCCAGTTTCATCGGCATAGCTCACCGTAGAACACGCTAATGAAAAAAGGAAAATGAAGGCATAATTACGCATAAATTTCTTGCTCCAAAAGTTAATTTTATTGCGAAGAAATAATGCAAAATTTAGGAAGGGATTGTAATGAAAAATCCTATTGAGGAATTGGAGAGTTTATCTTAAAAAAGCCCGATATAGTGGGCTTTGGTTGATTACAAATATTTCTTGAAATTGGCGGCAGTAAAAGAAATCAGTAATCCAAAAAAAATAGCGGAGGGAATTAAAATCCAGTTCGGATGAATTGAAAAGGGAATGGAAAGATAAAGTATCCAGGCCAATAACATCACAGGGAAAACCGCTCTTTTCGCATGATGATATTTAAATGCCGATTCCCGACCGACACCAAAACGCCGTAAATCCCGCTGAACCAATCCATCAACAACCCCCACTAAAGCAGCAAGCAAAAATAACGGACTGGTGAGTCCAATAATCATTAAGCGAATAATGAAAGTAATAATGACATAAAGTCCTGACTCAACATAGTCACGTAGATAATGGTACGCCCAGGCTCCCCAGTCCGAATTTGACGGATTATTTAACCAGCCTTGAATACCGGTTTTCACAAATAACCAAGAGTGAACAAGTTCAATAATATACTCGACAAATTGAACCGGCGAGCTATATAGCAAACTTTGTTGGAAATCGGTTGAAAACCACTTAAACTCATTTTGCATCACCAATTTGCTGTGTAAATAACCGGGTGGTTCCCAGTACTGAAAGGCAATACCAACCCACTCAATGAGAATACTCAAGATGAGTGAAAAAATTAATGTGCCAATTATTTTACAGGGAAGAAATTCCTTTTTCTTTGGGGAGCGATTTTCTTGTTCTTTTTCCGCCATTAATTTACCCTTTGTTGGGAAAGTCGCTGACACTGAACCAGTACATTACCGGGATATTTTTGGGTGAAACGCAACCAAAAACTAAAATATCCCTCCGGTAATTCGTTCTCTGACGGAATGTTTTCATCATGGCTCCATATTTCAATACCATATTGAGCGAGGTAGCGATCAAGTTGATGCAAAGACCATTGATGTGTTTGCCACGCCGGAAAAATCGTTTCTGCAAAAAAGATAAGACGCTCATTGTCAAATTGACCTGATGAAGATGCGCCGAGAGGCGCGCCCATATCAATATCTAAGTTCACATAACAATCCGGTATATCTGTAATTCGCATTTCAATTTTTGTTTTTTCTGTTGTCATCATACTTTTCTCTTAATGTAATTGCATTTTGGAAAGCTGTTCAAACGCTTCTATCGCTTCTTTATTCGGCTGATAATCATGTACACCTTCCCACCAAGAATCCGTCGATTGATAATTACTGCGCATATAATCGGCAAGTTGCTGTAAAGATGAAGGCATCATATCATCTTTATCTTCAACCGGCAGTGGCATCCTAATCTTCCACAGCTGTGAGCCTTCAATTAAGGCAAAAGCCTGTCCTTTTGGTAGATTAGTAATATCCGCGGTAGAAAGCATCGGCTTTGATTTCACCGTCACCCGATCGCTCGTATTTGAACCAAAATCTTCATATGATCCCGGATTGGTGTTATCGTTTGAGCCGGAAAGCGCCATCACTTCCAGCACGCTCACTTCATGGAGATTTTTCGTTAAAACTTCCGCTGTGGCTTGTTCTTTAACCCGCAACATCACAAGAGTATTAAAGTTACCAATAATTTGTCCTGCTTTGGCTCTATCTTGGGTGCGGGCTTGGATATCAGAGATAGTTTGCGTATAAGCCGTTACTTGAATACCCGCACCACCGCCTTTGTTAATGAGGGGAATAAACTCATCACCGATTAACTCATTAAATTCATCACAATGCACATTTATCGCAATTTTACTTTGTTTCGCATTGGCTTGCTGAGGCAACCCGTCATTCACCCCAAATTTGTAAATATGGCCGGCCATCGAAACCAAATCAGCAAACATCGAATTACCGACGGCAGAAGCCACGGTTAAATCCGATAATGCATCCAACCCGATATAGACAATACCACGTTTACGAATGACTTCTTCCCAGTCAAAGATCGGGCGCGTATCGGTAATATCCGAATAATCAGGGGAAAGTAACTCGGCAACTTTACCTGATGTTAGTTTTTCTAATAGCGGTAATAGGCTTGCCACAATCTTATCAAAATAGGTTTTATCGTAGCGTACCGCGCTACATAGCCCATCAAGGACGGGATCAAAAATTTGTTGGTCTCGAATATATTGATCGACCGCAATAACTTCCGGACTACGTCCCCGCATCGGGAGTGATGATTTATTCGGATCAACTTTAGCGGCGGCTTCAAGAATAGTTAACCAAATTTTTTTATCTTGTCGGTCAAAATAAAATTTTGCGTAATCAAGGAAAAGTGAATCAATACTTCTCACATAGCGGGCAATTTGTTCATAGTTCGGACGGCGACCCAGTTCAACCAAGGCACGTGCAATGATATTTGTAAATCGCCAAGCAAATTCTTTAAAGGCGGCTGAATTCCCTGAACCGCTGAGTTGTCCGGAAATCCGTGAGGCGACTTCGGTGATTTTATTAAAGCGTCCTACCGCATTATAGCGAGCAGAAATATCGGGCCATCCCAAATGAAAAACATAAAATTCGTTCTCACGTCCTGCACGTTTCGCTTCGGCGTACATCCGTTTAAGAATATCCGCATCCCCTTTCGGATCAATAAATATCACCACTTCCCGCTCATCAAAAGTCTTACCGCGATGAATATCTTGTATCACAAATGTTTCGGCAAGTCGTGTTTTTCCAACCCGTGTCGTCCCCAATACTAACATATGACCAACACGGCTACTGAGAGGAACCGTTACATCCGTCTCATTTAATTCAATCCCGTGAATTGCCGGAATCCCTTCAACCGGTGGTAACGGTCTAAATGGATTAAATCGACTGTCTTTTGAAGTCAGTTTGGCAATCAAGCTATCACGATGCTTTTTTTCGAATTCACGTACACAAGTAAACGTCTTTGAAGGAAGCATATATTTTTCAGCCGATTGCTGAAAACAATCATGTAATCGTTGCGTATGTTTTTGTTGCCAACGAAATCCCTTACCGAGAAAGAGATCTCGTTTTAACACCGGTATTTGTTTACTGGATAATGCATAATGGGGTAAACGTTTTAAATTTCGGTGATAACGTACAATTTGCCATCCTTCGTGTGCACGTTTAGCACCAATTAAACCAAATCCTGTCGCCAAACCATAACCGACGTGAGGTTGTAGTGCGACCGCCCAAGGGGCATAAGCACAAAGTCCGGCAGACATCGCACAAACGGCCGTGGTATAGAATTCAACAGGCGGACGTAATAATGCTTCAACCAGGTATTTATTACTCATATTTTGCCCTCGACCTACTGACTTATCTGAGAATCCGTCATTAATAAGGGATAATGATTAATACCTATACGATCGGCAAGCGAGTCCGCTGAAACCGGCATTAGAGGTAACTTTGGTGCTAAATCACGCAATTGAGCCAGTTCCTCAGGCGTATTGACATTAATAACCAAGCCGGTCGCTGAAAGTGTAACCAACTCTTGATAATGTGTTTTTAACCACTGTTTTGATACCTCATCAGCACCAATTAAGAAAAGAGGCATTGCACCGGGTAAATTAACTTGTTTTGACTCAACTTGACCAACCGTCCACTTATGCGATACCACCGGAAGTAGCATATTTTCAGAAATTTCTCCCGGAATAGCATGAGGATGAACCGGCGCATTTTGCGTATGTACCGGCTGAATAGCCTCATAAAATCTGACCGCACTTTCCCCACCTAAATCGGCAATCACCGCTAATTCTGCAAATGAAGACATAGAAAGGAGTAATCCGCCCCATAAAAAATGATTTAATTTCTTCATTGTTTTTGTCCTCATCATCTCTCCACTTTATCATTTACTTCGCGATACTCTTCGCTCTGATGCCATTCATCACTAAATTTTTCAAAACGACCAAATGGAAAAGGAAAATCTTCCGGAAAGGTAATATGCGCTTGCTGAAAAAATTGAATAATTTCGTGGCCATATAAAATCTTTTTATCAATTAGCATCGATGTGAGTTGCTTATAGACAGGTAAATTTAAATGAAAATATGCTTGTAATAGCTGCGTTTGTTTCGCTTTTAAGGTACTCAATTTTTCTTCGTTTGCCTCAAACTCAAACCGGGACGATGGCGCAATATAAAAGATGCCTTCAAAATAGTTTTTTAAATAAACGCTAGCGCGATTGAACCATTCACCATGATCAGAAATAGAGCCTAACGAATTATCCTGCAATAAAATACTTTCGCCCTCACGACCGGCAAGTAAGGTGAGCATTTCCCATTCAATAAATAACCGACTTTGTGTTACACGTTTAGCAGTAAAAGCGGAAACATACCCTAGACTTGCTGTGCTATCAGTATGTTCTTTCACTTCTACTTTCATAGACCGCGGCAGTTGACCTAATGCGGCATAAACCAAAAGATGACCGGCTTCGTGTGCGCCAACATATTGAATATCCTGAGGGGTCATTTTTCTATGGATAACGACGCCTCCTCCATAGCTTCTACCTTGTTCATATTCTTTTTGAAAGAAAATAGAACAAACGAAACGCACAATCTTTTCAGTGAGAACAAAAAACACTCCAACGGATAAACAAAAGCGATACAAATCCATAAAATACCGGCGATACTCAACCGTATTAGGTTTTATTACAGCGAGCTCTGATAAGGTTGTTTCAAAATTCACCGGTAAAAAACGATATAACCAAAAGAAGCCATAGAAGGCGAGTGAGACAACAAAAGCATTTATTGTCATGATGACAACTTGACGTATAAACGGAAAAATATGATCTCTCAAATGAAAAAATAATGGTATTTTAAACATCTTCATTCCTACTACATTTTTGTTGGATTAACCCAAGTCATTTGAGCATCTGATGGTTCAATCCAAATAATAGACGGGTTATTGACCGTACTTTGATGTAATGATGACATTGATCCTATTTTTGGTTTTTGCTCATATCGTGGCTTAACCCATACCATTTCAGTTTCCTTTTGGGTAACCGGTATAAAATTGGCAATCGATTTATGGCTGTTATACCGTCCTTTTTGATAAGCAATAAATTGCTTCACGGACATTCCACGTTTCATCCCATTACGTCGCATATTTCGGATATCTTCAGCAGTTGAACGCCCTAAAATGGCACGATGTAAACCGTCTAAACCAATGTTATGCGCTAAATAGAGATTTTCATCTGTGGGCTTAATACCTCGTTCTGCAAATTTTTCTAAATGCCAGCGAGCATAAAGTGCGGTTGCCAAGGTATTGATATAGCGATTATGACGTGGATCGAACCGGGTATTTCGATTTTTAGCCGTGATCGGACGCATTCCAATACGGTATCCCTCAACGGTATTAGCGAGAAAATTCCAGGTTCCTACCGTAAATTGTCCAACCCCGGTGGCACCGGTAGGCGAGATATTTCCTGTCCAACCATTTTCAATTTTAACCAGTCCCCGTAACATCGTTTCACTCACCTGATAGCGATTTGCCGATTCTTTGATGTAACCATCAATTTCACGTCCAAATCCTTCAAATCGGGCTTGTGCAACCAACGGTAAAAAAAGAAGAACACTAAACGTTATTAATAAGCGAGACTTATCCATTGCCCTTCTCCATCAATGCCGAACGCCGCCGGCATTTTTCCCTTCGCATATTTCGCCCAACTCAAATTCGTGTCGTGATTTAACGTAATTTGACGTTTTTTGACTTTTTCAACATTGATATGATTTGCTAACGCCCAATCCCGAATCTTGCTATCATCTTTTTTGCTATCTACAACATAGATATCAACTTGTGTATCGCCGGCATAATTCAGTAATTTCATCATATCGATCACACACGCTTTGCAATCAATACGGGTGAAATAAATAATTCGCCGAATATTACCTGATTGGATCTGACTATCGCCCACTTTAAATGGTAAAGTGTCCGGGTATAACTCGTTAAAAATCTTTGTGTAAGCAATCTGGAAAGCGATCTCTTTTTCTGCCCGCTCAAATTCTTTTTTGGCAAGTAATCGAGCATAGTGCATACGTTCTTCCTCGGTATTCGCCTCAACACCAAGTGCGGTTAAGGGATCGATATTAGGCGTCCAAATACCTCGTGCGCCTTGCTTCATCAGCGTTTCATATTGCCGCCAATCCTGCTCGGTCAATCCCCACTCTGTCCATTTATCCTCCATTGAAGACGTCATTTGTGTTTGTTGCTGAGTTGATATTTGGGGTTGAGAAGTGATTTGCTTTGTTAAAGGGGTATTTTGAGGGGCTAAATCCGCTAACACCGGAGAACTCAACGAAAGCGAAACAAAAGAAAAAAGAAGGAGGGATTTTACGGGTTTCATAGTCGCTCCAATAAATAAAATCATTGGTGCGACTATGCCAAAAAGGGAAAAAAATCGTAACGAGAAATTCTATCGTGATTAGAAATAATTTACTTCATACCAACATCCGCATCTACCCGTTCTTTGGGCGGAGACGGCAATGGAATCGAGGATCGTTTTTCAAAACAGACTTGACGACGTGTATCATCAACAACCAATTCAAATGCCTCACCAACAAGCATTTGTAGCGCATCACGTAATCGCATTGCCCCAAATTTATAATGTACTTTTGGTAAAGGACGCCCAAATAGTTGGCGGGCATCATCATCTGCCGGAAAGGCACATAAATTATAGCCAGTATTATTTAAGGTTGTCTGTAATCCTTGACGTACGGTTGCCGTATATTGTTTTTTCTTTACCGGCACATTCACATCGACCAACTGCTCCAAAAGATATTTTTGTCCGCCAATTGGTGCACTGGTTACAAGCGTATAGCGACCATAACGAATAACTTCCGGGTATTCTTCATAGGTGGTATTTGTATAAATATCATTTCTCACTTTGCGATAAGGACTCATTTCTTGAATATTCTCTTTCCCCGGAGAGACAGTTTTTACCGTTGTACGGATGGTTGTATTCGGAATAGTGGTTGGTTGCGTTACCGTGATACTGGGTGGTGTCGGCATAGGTTCACCGGGAGAAAGCATATTTTCATCTGTGGCTACCGTTTTATTTTTTGCACATCCGGATACCATCAACAGCCCGGCAATCGTCAATACAAGAACCGTTTTTTTCATAGTCACCTCAAGTTTTAGAGAAATAAAAAGACGGTGTTACTATGCAAAAAACAAACTTTCTTTTTAATAAAAAAACAGAAAAAAGATTTAAACAATTTTCAAGGATGAGGCCGTGATAACAAATTTAACTGCTGACAAAACTTTTTTCCTAAAATATCAACCCTAACTATGGATAACTCTTAATAGAATTTGAATAATTTATTGTTCTTCAAGTGAAGATAGAAAAATCACCCAATGAAAATAAATTTTATGGTAACAATCATCAACAAGTGAATTGGGTAAAACGCGTAAAAAACAACTTTCTTCATTCGCTCTACGCCAGGTGTGCTACGACGGATACCGCTTGGAGAAAAAAGATAATAAAAAGTCACAATCAGGCTTAAAACAACAAGGTATCCTAATCTGCTATTGAGAAATTGATAATTCATCAAACTGCCTAGCAATATACAACAGCTCATTGCAACAAGCCGATCTTGGCGAGTTTTTACTTGGAAAAAGAGATAACAGGCTAGACAGTAAAGCAGTCCAAATAATGAATAATCAGCGTGATATGAAATAAAGAAGAAAATGGCATAAAATATTCCTTGAAGTCCATAATGGAAAATATGGCGCACTTGATATACCCAGACAACCCCAATAACGGAAAAGAACTGAAACAAGGTATTCAAACGCCCATATTCCGGATTAAAAGCCTTAAAAACACTTTCAGAGAGTAATGCTGTAATCAACATCCAACAGAAATACTTCGAAAAATCAATATGATCTCGTGATAAATTTAACGCAATAATAAAGCCGAATGTTAAATAGGAAAATCGCCCAATAACCCGAAATAACCCTAAAGCGGGATAGTTCGCACTGAAAGCGGCACCAATATGATCAAGCACCATTGTAATCAGGGCGAGCCATTTCAACCATTCAGTTTGAGATGATGTTAAGTAAGGCATAATTTAATGATGAGACCGTGATAACAAATTTAACTGCTGACAAAACTTTTTCCCCACATCGATAAGTTTTTGAGGAATAGCACCATTACATATACCACGATGCTGGTCTATTATTTTTGCGGTACACCATTTATTTGCTTTGAAATTGAAATAATAAGCGGAAATTTTTCCGGTTTTTACATTTTTCTTATACCGATAGAAATTAAAGAAGGTTAATGTAATGAACCGGCTATCTTCTTCGAATTGATAAGCGCGATAGAGCTTATATTCAAAGATTTTCGCTCTCATCGTTCTATAATATTGTGTTAATTCTTCGCTACCAAATAATACTTTTTTCATTTTCGTCTGATATGAAAATACGCCTGTTATCACATCATCTACGAATTAGCCTGCACTTTTAACAAAGAAATCAACTTGAACTTAAAATAAAAAAGCATACTCAATCTCTCGACTCAGTATGCTTTTTGAAGTGTAAATCATAAATGAAAAGTTGTTTTAATACCTTTCATTGTTAGTATGGTTTCTTATGATTAATATTCATAAGAAAACATAATGGTTGTTGAACTGCGATCAGCCTCTGTGATCACAAACACGGTTTCACCATTAACCGTATGAGAACTCACGACCCGACCCTGACCATTCGCACCAAGATCGTTTAACAGCCAGTCTGATTGGCAAACATTTCCCCAATCATAATTTGATTGTTTACGGATGAGCTGATGGATATCATTATCGCTCAGTATCTCAGATACAGCGATCGTTTGAACCACCTTACCTAATGGAAACGGTTGTTTAAACACATTTTCCGGTCTCCAGGTAAAATACCCACGACCTTCATCTTCGGCTTCCGCTGAAAAATAAAGTGTCGTGACATTTTTCTCAGAAGTGCGGTCGGTAAATACGGTCACTTCACCAACCGGTACCCGATAGAATGAAACTATCGCTTCTGCATCCGGATGAGGGGCAACGGTGTAGCCGTTAAATCCCATTAGTTCCGGGAAAGATTGTCCCTGCTCTTGATAGTTGACCATCAAGTCAATGGTTGAATCGCTCAACATTTCACAGACTTTACGGGAAAGTAAAACCTGCCCAATTTCAAAAAAACGATTTTCTTTACACATAGAAGTTTCTCCTAAAATTTTAATTGGTTTAAAAGTAAAGGGAAGCTTCCACCTTGAGGGAAGATTTCCCCCAAGGGTAAGTTTTCGTTAGCTCTTCATAATGAGCGTGATATTGTTAAAGTAATGACGCGTTGACTTCCTCAAGTGAGTTGAGTGATATGAAGACATTACCTCAGATAAGTTGATAAGTGTAAATGCCGTTACTTGGTACTGTCACACTTAATCGGTTAAAAAAACGATAAAGAATTTCAAATACCATATCACTGCCACAACCTTTAATCACAATCACATTACTACTGCCATTGTTCTGGATTTTCTCGTCTATCACATTGGCAATATCTTTACTGATGTTAATCAATCTTTCATCAATATTGATGTAGAACGCAATATGACGAACCAGACGGTTACGGCTCACTTTTTTTACCGCTGCACTGATGATATATCGCTCATTTTTATGGCGAATTAAATAATCAACCACGTTTAAGTTCATTGATATTCTCCTCATATTTATTAGGAGAATATCTCCCATAGGGAAAATATTCCCCTATGGGTAACGTTTTAATCAAAATAACACTGACGGCTAAAACGCAGTCAAAATTGACCGCACTTTTAAGTCACTATTTTGAACCAATCGTGTTTACTTCCACGACTTTATAGTTTAAATATCCGTGATGAATAGAGGGAGGGTTATGCATTTTGCATAACTCTCCAATCCGGAGTTGCGATACAGGGATATAAGCATTTTCAATCGGATAATTAGATACACCGACATCAATTACTTTCCCATCCGCTTCAGTTATGATTCGATGTAAATCTTGTCCTTTATCTTCTAAGATAATTTCATATTTCATAGATTGCCCCTTTTATTGCCAGGTAAATATTTACGCCCAAAGGATTTCCGCTAATTTCACTTTCTTCTCAAGTTCATTAACCGCTTTTTTTGCATAAGTCAGTGAAAAGGAATGTTCTCGTTTTTCGGGATTGGCTTTCAATTCTTGGTGTTTCTCTTTGGCTTTTGCCAATTCAAATTGAAAGAATTCAAGGCTTTCCGGCATAGATAAATCAATTTTATCTGCCCGACTTTCCCAATAAGCAATTTTTCCATCGTAACTTTCTGCTTTTTGTCTTTCTTCAACCGATTTTTCCATCCGTCGATGATTACGTTCAAGCAACGCACGATGGCGCTTTTCACTATGGTGACCGACTTTAATCGGTTCACCCAAACACAAAAATTCACGTCCTTCCTGGGCTGCCTCAAAGAATTGATGGCTACGTTTCATCGCATTATGCGCGGTATCTTGATAATGCTGTGCTTTTTTCTCTGCACGTTTTTGGCTATCAATGCCGTCACAACGCACAAAAGAGTAAAAATAGTATTCCTCATTTTGTTTAACCAAATTATGGATTTCTACTTCCACTTCTTTACCATATCGACTGGTCAGCACGATAATATCGCCCTTATTATGGGCTTCCGGACATTTTGCGACAAAGACGTTTGGGGCAAATTTTGCATAGGTATTCATTGTATTTCTCCTCGATGTAAAAGAAGGGAAATACATCTCCCAAAGGGAAGGTATTTCCCTTTGGGATTGTGAAATTAAATTAAAGTTTAAAGCTTAAAACAGCTTTCTTCGTGAATATCCGGTACACCCTCCGACTTTCTCAATATCAACAAATAAATATTGATATTTATCGTAAAGTTTTACCAGTGGATGTGTCCGATTTAATACACTACGACAGATAGCAGGTATACCAAAAAAATACCAAGGTATGGGTGAATCATACACATCGTATTTTTTTACTATATTGAATGCATCAACCATATGCAGATAATCGATATCCTGCGTGGCTTTTTTTAATGCCACTGCGATATCGGTATTTAACCGAGATAAGATATCCACCCAGCCCGGCGAAGATTGAATACGTTGATTAAGATAATCCCGCAAGTCCATCAAATCATCTGCATAGACACATAATAGATAAATACTCTCCATCACGTCTTCATAAGTCGTTTTACGGGATAAAGTAGGTAAAGGTAAATGTGTTGTCATCATTTTGTTTCTCCTATTCAAACAGAAAAATGAAAGGGGAAACTCCACCAGGGAAATTTCCCCGATGGGTAAATGAAAGGTAAATGGTCAAAGTGCGGTAAAATTTGACCGCACTTTTCTGTTAGTGTGGCATAGAATACGAACGATGCTTAATAAAAAATTACTCCGGTAACATTTTATTTTCCTGAGCATATTGCAAAGAAAATTTGCGTTTACTAATAATCTCTTCGACTTTAGTTTCAGGCAAACCCGCATCTAATAGTTCAATTCGTAAATCCTCAATAGCTTGATTAAATCGTTGTCTGGCACGTTGAACACCTTCAACAATAAATTGAGCATTAAAATCATCTTTCAATTCATAAAATTGAATATTAGATGCACAAGAGGCAAACCACTCAAATCGAGCTGCCACATCTTGTAATGCTAAGGTTCCATGAGCCTGCTTTATACCGATTTCACTAAGATAAACCGTGCCTTGAATATTGGTAAATCCATATTGTTTCAAAACACGTTGAATATCAGCATAGGCATTGCGCCAACTTGAATTATGATAGCGTTGTTCTAAACAATGCGTATCCATATCAAAAACGATAAGTGTACGATCCATAAATATCTCGTAAAGTTAAAGGATTGGTTAATCATAACACAAGGAGAAATGACCCATGAAGGGAAAATTTCCCCCTGCGGGTAATGAAAAGTATCCATTATTTGGGTAAAGAAAAGACCAACAAAATTGTCGGTCTTTATCGTTAAATACTGATTATTGGTTTTCACCTTTCTCAGCAGATTTAGCTTCTCGTTTATATTTAACTTCACCATCGATTTTAACCATATCGATGCGAATTAAACGCCCTTTTAAGGTTACACCGACATCACCTTTTTTATGGTATTGAGTATCCTTTGAGTAAGTAAAGGTCTCCGTCCATATATCAGAGATGTTGAATGAAATAAGTACTTTTTTCTTTTCATTCACGGCTTTTTGACAACGTTCAATTAAACCAACGGCTTCTTTTCCGGTAACATTGGTATCAAAATAATGATACGCCAAGTCATCGGAGGCACCCACTAAAGCGGCGATACGGCACGCTAAAAAAGGAGAACCTTTTTTAGGATTAACTGTGCGAATATCACTTAAATAGCCAACGCCGGTCGTGTGTAAGTTAAAATAAGTTTTAGATTCAGTTTGAGTAGACATAATGTTTCTCCATCAGTAAAAAAAGCGGAGAAACATCCTTACCCAACACGGGAAAAATGTTTCCCGCCAAGGGTTAAGAAGTAATGATAAGTAAAATGAAGCGTTCCCAATATAACAATTGGAGCTCTTTTCAGAACGCTAAGAGACATTTATTTCCCGGCTCATCAACGATGAGAAGTTGCTCTTTCAAGGGAGGGCAACATTTAAGTGCTATCAACGATAGCGGCTTAGGATTAGAAGATAGTGTTAATGTAGCTATTCCAAAACCAAATAAATATGTTTAATTAAATATTGTGTTTAGATAATAAAATAACCCCTAGACAAATGCCTAGGGGCTATATGGATGAGAACAAACTTGATAAAGTGGGCTATATAACACAAGCAATCATTGCATTATCCTCGTCAAAACATAATACAACAATATTCTTCTATTATTCGGTAACAAAGTAGCCTTTTACCGATACAACGCGCATTATTACAATGCAAAGGGCACTCAATGTTTCACCGGTGAGCTCCGGTTTGGATAAATGAGCATTGCTGCAAGGACAAAAGCATACCTCAAATACACTTTTGTCCTCACAACAATTTAATCAGTAAAGTCATGATGACACGCATCGTCATAGTTTAGACTGCATTCCTGCCAACGACAGAGACCTTTTCAGAACGCTGAGGCACATTTAGGCGTATTGATAACCGACAATACAACACGGATATTTAATGAGAAAATTCTAGCAAATATCATCACTAACATCAAACCAGTATACGTGTACGTTCCGTTGTTGTTCTTTTTCTTGCTTTGCGCTTACCACCAATATTTTCTAATCCATCACACTTAGGATACTGAGAACATCCCCAAAATGCACCATTCTTTCCTTCCCGTTTGATCATCGTAGAACCACATTTCGGGCATTTTTTTATTTCAATATTCCCTAGTGAAATACCTCTCGTCAGACATTCTTTCATCAATTGGCGAACAAATTGCTCTTGTCGTTGCATAAAGACATCAAGTGAAAGACTTCTTTCTGCAATCTGATTGAGCGCTTGTTCCCAAAGTGCGGTTAACCCCGGGTCTTTTAACATCTGAGGCAAATTATCAATTAAGGCTACCGCTTCTTCTGTTGCCAACAAGGATTTTCCTTTTTTCTTCAAAAATCCTTTATCAATCAACCCCTGAATCGTACCGGCTCGCGTTGCCTCCGTACCAAGTCCTTCCGTTTCCCGCAAACGTTGTTTTAATCTCTCATCCGTCACAAACCTTGCCGCATTTTTCATTGCCGTTAATAGCGTTCCCTCCGTAAAATGATTAGGCGGGGAGGTTTGCAATGTTTTCATTTCCGTATCGATGACCCGACAAGTTTGTCCTTGTTTTAAGGTTGGTAAAGGTTGTTTGGATTCATCTTCTTCCTCTAACGTTTTGCCAAACAAGATTTTCCAACCCGGTGCAATTAACACATTGCCTCGTGCAGCTAATAGATGTTGACCGCACTTTAACACTATTTGGGTTTTATCCATTTCACAGACCGGTAAAAACTGAGCGAGATAACGACGGCGAATCAAATCGTAGAGCTTAAATTCATCCTCCGACATTTTACTGATATCCACTTTTACCATTGTTGGAATAATACCGTGGTGCGCCGTAATTTTCTTATCATTCCAAATACGGGATTTTTGATGAAGATTTAATGCGGCACTTAAGGGTTGCAATCGATTGTCAGACTGCATCAAGTATTGAATAACCTTAGGCGCTTCGGCAAGTTGTGATTCCGGCAAATAACCGCAATCGGTTCGTGGATAGGTCGTGGCCTTATGGGTTTCATAAAGGGATTGTGCGATATCTAATACTTTTTGCGCCCCTAATCCATACAGGCGGTTCGCCTCAGATTGTAGGTCACTTAACGCAAAACAAAGTGGCGCACTTTGTTTTTCTCGTTTGGTTTCAACAGACTCGACATTTGCTTGACCGATTTGGCGTATCTGCTGATTGGCAGCCTGTATGACTTGCGTTGATAAACAAAGTCCATTCGCATCACAATATTGTTCAGGAATGATGTATTGTGTAGAGAAAGGTTGTGTGCCATTAGAAAGGACGACCTGCAAGGTGAAGTGCTGCTTTGGGACAAAATTTTTAATTTCGCGGTCACGATTCACGACTAAACTCAATGTAGGGCTTTGTACACGTCCTACGCTTAATGGTTTGCCCTGATAACCTTTTTGCTGAGCAAGCAAAGTAAAAAGGCGGGAGAAATTCATTCCAATCAGCCAGTCGGCACGACTACGAGCCAATCCCGCATAATAAAGGGGGAGGGTGTCTTCATTATTCTTTAATGCCCCTAATGCTTTGCGAATACTGACATCATCTAAACCAGATAACCAAAGGCGTTTTATTTGCCCCCGAAATTTAGCTAAATCAAGCAGCTCTCGGGCAATCGTCTCACCTTCCCGATCAATATCTGTCGCAATCACTACTAATTGCGTTTGCTTGATGAATTTCATCACAATATTGTACTGTTTTTTCGTCTCTTTTTTAGGTAAAAGTTTCCATTGTGACGGAATAATAGGCAAGGTTTCAAATGCCCATTTCTTAAATGCCGGGTCGTAGTCTTCCGGATTAAGTTGCTCAACCAAATGTCCGACACACCATGTCACAAAAATTTGCCCATCGGGAGTCGATAAACACCCATCACCACGTTTTGTTGCCCCTAATACCTTGGCAATATCATTGCCTTGAGAAGGTTTTTCACACAAAAATAATTTCATTATTACTTCAACTCAATACTATTTCATCTTCTTTTTTTCTGAAGGGTATATTGCAGAAGATCCCATTCAAAATTTCTAAGTAATTAAGTTGAATTTAGATAAGTTTTAGTATAGAAGTAATGGCTAATTGTTATAAATGTTTAGAGAATTTTTTTATTGTCATTTTTTATGAAGAACGATTTTAATTCTTTTCGATAAATATCTGTTGTTTGAATAGCAAGAAGTAGCGGTCGACATGCCTCACAAGAAGAAATGCTCTCTAATTCTAAGCTAGGATTACTTTGATGGCGACTAACAAAGTCTTCCCAATCGTCAGGATATACACCACCATGAATGGTGATGAAAAAATCCCGAATATCATCTATTGGCGCAGACATAACCCAGTTCTCTAATTCTTCTTGATAGTCCGACATAACTTGTTCAATCGTTCGAGGAAAGATAGATGATGACATAAAAACCCTTTTTTAATTGTATTTCCTATAATTAAATCGAATCAATGAAACCTAAACAATCGATAATTCAATTACAAGAAGGAGAGTATTTATGGGATGGAAGAAAATTAGAATTGATTTTGCCACAACAGTAAAATGTCAATTTTGTCCTCGACATATTACATCAGGTAAGGCTGTGATTGTCCAACACGATAATGGGATACTAAGTTATGCCGGACCAAGCTGTGCAAAAGATCCAAATAAAGTGGATAACCCTAAAGAAAAAATTATAGATGTAACGAAAGGGTGTGTAGAAGAACATACCTCCACTAAAAATAAAGCACAAATAGCAATCAATCCTGTGCAGGATGAGGACTTGCCTACGTCATTAGATGACGATAACTATTTTGACGAAAATGCGGCTAAAGCTTATTTGTTGTTAAGATTTGAAAAACTTGCTCACGTTCAAAAAATTTCAGATTTTAGGTCAGAAAAATTAAGTGGCATTTATCAAAAATATGTGGCTGATAACAAAATATCACCAGACGATGAAAAATACCTTAATATGGTCATGTATGGTGATAAACATCCGGAGTTTACTTATAAATCATTACAATCACTTTATGCTACTGATTTTTGGTTAAGGGTATTTCTAGAAAAGAAACCGGGGCATAGATTTATTACAAGTTTACTGGAACAACTTCATCAGTACTTAAAGCTAAGCAAAACTCAGATGGAAAAACTAAATGAATGCTTTACTGAAATAAAGGGAATGAAAATTACACTAAAAACAAATTCCTTTGGATAAAAAAAGCCCCTTTCATCGTGGGGCGAGAATCATAGAATGAGATGAAGGGTCAAAGGATTGACCGACGGGATCTCAAGGAAAGTTATTATTATAGAGTACTGCACATTATAGAAACCGGTCATTCAAACAAAAAGGGAAAAAACAAAAAAATAATTTTTCAAAAAAAAGCTCCAACATTTGTTGGAGCAAATAAGGAGAATTTACCATCTATTATTTTATTGCTTTTAAAATATCTTTCTTAACTTCGGCAGCCACATCCGGTGTACCGCGAACTTTCCAGTATACTTTACTATTTTTACCATCCTTTTCAAGACTAATATCGAGGTAATACTGACTTTTATTACCGAATGCACGAGCCATGCGATAATAAACACCCGGATTAGTTTCATGGACGATACCATCTTGTTCCATTTGCTGTATTTTCCATTTACGTACATCACCGTACGCTCGCCCTAAATATTCATCTTTAGTAGGAAAATTAAATTCACGTTTTAATCGTACATAAAGCGTATCAATATCTCGTTTAGAGACAGCTTCATCTTCAATAGATTGAGTAGCACTCACACCAAGCGTTTTATTTAACTCACCGGCAAACTCACCAATCTTATTATTAATTGCCGTCAACTCTGCACATCCACTTAAACTTAATGCAGCCAAGGAAATTAAAAATACTCTTTTCATAAATTATGCCCCGTTATTCAATGAGAATTCAATTTTATGTAACTCAGAACGGTTGTTTCTATTTTATAGTAAAATGTCATCATCAAAGTCATCCGCTGTCGATTGTGTCATTGTAGCCGTTTGGTTTTGTGGGCGAGAACCTAACATTTGCATCATATCTCCCTGAATTTCAGTGGTATAACGATCTTGACCATTCTGGTCTTGCCATTTACGGGTACGCAAACGACCTTCCACATACACTTGAGAACCTTTTTTCAAGTATTCCCCACAGATTTCCGCTTGACGACGGTAGAACACAATACGATGCCATTCTGTGATTTCTCGACGTTCACCGGTATTTTTATCCGTCCAACTTTCACTGGTTGCGACACTAATATTTGCTACGGCATCTCCGTTTGGCATAGTGCGAATTTCGGGATCGTTACCAAGAAATCCCACAATAATTACTTTGTTTACGCCAGCCATAAAAACTCCTTATTAAAAAAATTATTCATCCCAATTTTCTGCATAGATGTGATTTTTAGTTTTCAACTGATTTAACTGGTTAATCACATCAATCGCTAATCTTTTTTCATCATTCTCGTTGAAAGGCGATTTAACTTTCTCGTACTCTACTGAAGAGTCAACCACAGGCTTTCCATCGATACTAATACTGAAATGAATGTTCACGTTTCCCATAATATTGCTCCTAGTGCGTTATTTTATGAATTACTATCCAGGTTAAATCTTCATAACTTGAATTAACTGGAAGTGATTTTGCACAGATAATCAAAAATAATTAAGAGAAAATTCACTTGATAGGTGGGAGAATTATGAGCTGTTTATATTCACGTAGATCCTACGCGAATATAAACAGGAAGATTTTATTGCTATGAAATTAAACGGGTTAGCAGAACCTATTTATGAAACCTGTAATAGATAGTATTTACGGTTTATCATGATCAGTTCCTACTTCATAAACAATATCTCTCTTTTCAATATTTGAATAAAGATACAAACGTTTTCTAATAATATACTCCACAAGACTACGATAAAAATCTTGGATGATCTCCAATTCATCCTGCTTTTTATTCTTTAGAAAAATGTCAATTAGGCTGAGAAGAGTAGGACTAAAAACTACCTTTAAAATTTCATTATCTGAATAATAGTCCAGTGAAGGATATAGCCAATCTAATACAAGATCAGATTCAAAAGTAAAAAATTTATAGGGATTCCAAAGAATTTCTCTCAATAAGATACCCATTTCACCAAGTGTTAATTTATGTTCAGAACGGAAGGATTCCAAAGGGTTAGTGTTTATATAGCATCGATTAGAAAAAGTACGTTCCAAAAATGCTTCTAATTGGCTTTCTTGCTCTTTTAATAGAAATTTTTTTAATCTCCAGCGGAGATATAGGTAACGTAAACGTTGATAATATGGCAATTTCATGATTACCTCTACAAATAAACTTGATAGAGATGTTACTTATCAAAAAAATAAAAAACAACCATTAATCAAATACTTTATAAAATTAAAAAATATTTCCTATTTTATTAATAAAAATAAGTAATTCAGGAATGCTTTGAAATATAGTGATTGATGTTGTAATGATGCCGATAATCACTGTACAACATAACTTAAACTGATTTTTAGTATTTAAAGTTTGAATTTCTTGGGCGATTTGAAATACCAGTTCTGAAGAAGACTCATTCATTTTTACAAGCGCTCTCATCTTATTTCGCAAAGTGATAGGTAAGTCAGATAGAAATCCCATATTTTGATAACGTAGAGAAATTTTCCGTAAATAAGCTAACTTAGCTTCATCATTAAAATCACTATCACCCTCTAATTCAACAAGTAACCCAAATAATGTGGTACAAACTTCATCATATTTAAGCTTAGTTTTAGCAATATAAATATCCAATGAGTCATCGTTAAAAAAATCTCTTAGCAATGCATTCCTAATGATTTTCTTCAACTCCGTCATACGGGCTTGTTGGTGATATTTATAAAATCCCCAGATTATCGCAAAACCAATTAGATCAAACACAATCAGAAATGTGAGATTCATTTTATCAGGCTCAGACATAATTACTCCTTAAAAGTGATGCACTGCTATGTATTCGCACTTGAAAATATCACACTTCACTTAAATTATCATTGCCTTTTCCTCGTCAAAGGTAAGGGACTCGTTCCCTTACCTTTAAGGGCCTTTTATTTAAACCTTTACAAGCAATGGATTTCAAAGGTTTACAAGCAATAATAAAAAGGCTCTACAAGCAACGGAAAAATCATAGGCATTAAGATTTTCACTCTCCGCCTTGAAATAACACATCAATTTTTTCTATTTTTTCAGCACAATCTGACAACTGGCGCATAATCGAAGTCAGTATGGCAACTTGCATGTTGAGAACAAGACGCTCCTTTTCTATCTGCACCATAGACTTCCTTACCTCGTAGGAATAATGCGTATCTCCAACAATATTTTCCCACGCACTCTGTCCGCTTTTATTATTTCTTAAATTGCGCCAACGTAAATAAGCTGCCCCGGCACTACTTCCTGACGCATCACGATAAAGAAGAAGTGGAAGCGTCCCAACCAGGGTATCCGTGATATTTCGAACAAGCGTAGGGTAGTTAGCTGTCATTCCATCGCGAGCTGTACGAATTTGTGCCAGTAATAACTTAATTTCTTCAGCAGAAGATAATTCACCGAAAAAATTTCGCATAAGCCCATTAATATTATGCTTAGCGGCAAAATCACGATACATTGCTTCAGGAATTAATGTATGAATTTTCATTATGATACATTGCTCCTAATCTAAAATTTCATCGTTATTAACCGCACTTGAGTGAATATTTGGTGCAAAACGTGCACGACGTGTTCCCTCTAAAATATCCTGCGGCAGTTCAAGTTTAAAGCGTTGTCGAGCTTCTTGATAACGAGGAGAATTATTACGTACATCTTGACGGGTAATTCCACTATGCCGATATGTGTCAATCACACCAAAACAACGACGCAATAAAATTGAGCCGGCTTCAAGCCATTCTCTAGCTTCAGATTTGGTCAATAATGCAATATAAGCAGCGGTCATCGTAGTTTTTGCCAACGTATCAAACTCACAGAGTAAATAAATCAATTTGTATGCTAACGGTGAATCTGCGTAAATTTGATAAATAGCCGGTTCAATATTAGTACAACGTTGAATATCAATGCCGTCAGGAAGCTGTTCGGCATGTATCGCGACTAAATTGGCAATGAGTTTTTTCATTTGCTCAGTATTATTGAGTACCATATTCTCAAACTCAATGAGATAATAATCGGCATAAGGATCGTCATTTGCCGCATCTTTTTGTAGCTGAGAGAGTAGTGATAAACACCCGGGGATACTTAAAATACCGGGACGAACGATCTTTTTTCCCTCGCGAACAACCGGACGCCCCTGCCACATTCTTGTCGCATATTGAGAATGCAACGTTAATGTAATTTCACTACGAAGTGCTCCTATTTGAGATGGCGTAGATTGTGGTTCATAAGCTGTATTTTCTGAAGTCATGTGTTACCTCTTCTTTATGTAAATGTCACGTTGTGATTATTTTTTAAACTAACTGCCGCCACTGGTGGCACTTTGTCTATTTTTTGTACTAACTGCCGCCACTGGTGGCACTTTGTCTATTTTTTGTACTAACTGTTGCCACTGGCAACACTTTGTCTATTTTTTGTACTAACTGTTTCCACTGGCAACACTTTGTCTATTTTTTGTACTAACTGTTTCCACTGGAAACACTTTGTCTATTTTTTATACTAACTGTCATCATCGGTGACACTTAGGCAATATTTAACCTGTCCCAGTCTACACACGCATCAGTCCGGCAAGTTTGCGAATAGCATCAAAATCAACGCCATCCTTCAACTGAGGGCGTTCAATTAAACCGGGTAATACCCGTTTAGCACTGCCGGTTTCTCCGGCTTGAATGGTTGCTGTGTGACGATTCTTATTCAGCCAATACGGTTTAAATTCTCCACTGTTAGCGCGTTTTACTAAGTTAAATAAATAACCGGCAGGTTTTGCCACTTTGCCATCCTGAATACGTTGTTTTGCTTCAAAAATGACAGCTTGTAATGTGTCTTGATCTAACTTCATCATCTCATTCGCAATAGACTGTTTTTCCAATGCGCTTAATTTGAATTGTGCCAATTCTGAATAAATAAATTCTGTATGTTTCGTTTTAGTACTAGTACTGTACTGAGTATTTATAGTACTAGTACTGTACTGTGTCCCTACCGAGTTCCTTAATGGAACTGAGCCTAAAATCAATGACTTATCATCATTTTCAGGACTGAGTTCCCTATTGGAACTTGGGTTATTTTTACTGAGTTCCATTTTGGAACTTGGTAAATTGTTCGTTTTTTGACTAAGTTCCGCTTCGGTTTTACTAAGTTCCCGAGTGGAACTCAGTAATTTTTGTTGTGTTTTTTCGATAGCTTGAGCCAAATTCGTCGGCAATGTTGCAGCCACTGGAGTTGCACTTTGTTGTTGACTAAAGGCTAAATAACGTTCACGGATAATTTCAATATGCGAGACTAAATGCCATAAGCTATCCGGACTTTGCACGACCTCATCAACAATAGAAAAGGCAACATCACGCAATATCGGATCGCGATGCTTTGTCATTTTTTCAACAAAACGAAGGTAATCATCATTAATCACTAAACTATCGGCAATACTAAAGGGTTCATCATTCATAACATACACATTACCCAATATTTGTCCGTGACTATTTCTGACTGTTTCACATAATGTTAACCATCGCGTTAAACGTAAGAGCATTATCGTTTGGCTGACAACCTTACGCGATATCGGTTTTTGTTGATAACTTCGATCCGAAAGCCATAATGCCAAAGTATCGTAAGAAGGAAATATTGCCCCTTTAAACTGCATTGAATGCAACTTAATAAGTTGCCAAGCCATCTTTGCTCTTGAGGTTAAATACTTATCCATTAATAATCGAACCGGGACGGTTTCATGGCGGTTGCCAACAAACAGCAATCCTTGAAAGTCTTTATTTTCCGGTGACATTTTTTTACTCCATTTTTTGTGAGACTTTTTTATTGCGATATTGGAGCATTTTTATATACTTACTATCGCTTTACAGGCTCTACAGTCTTTATAGTCTTCATCGTCACAACTTTGTACGACTATTGTTTAGCGTCGCTTACCGCTTAAACTTGCAGACTGTGAGCCAATAGACCATTGTTGTTGGTCTGTTTATACTTCCAATATTGAGATACAACTCATTCAACTAATTCAAAAAGCGAGTTTGTCAGGCTCGCTTTTTTATTCTCAAAATTACTTGCCCTCTTTCACCCAAGCAGAAACAAGACGCCAAACTTCCGTTAAACTAAGCTCGGTTTCTTCTGCGATATGCATCAATAAATCAAGCCCTTCTGTTGAACGTTCAATTTCATTGGCTTCAATCGTGTGTCTATTTTCTTGCCAAAGCTGCCACACTTTTAATTCATCTTGTTCATCCGCATTTCTCTTACGACCGATATGTTCTTTGATACCTAATAGTTTTCGACGGGCAGACACTTCAGAGGAACTCCAACCAAATCGATTGCGTAGCATTTCGCCTGAAATCCCCAAATTTAAAGCCCGATCGATAGTATTGCGTTCTTGTGAATTAACGCGTACCGACTCAATTAAATTCCAAAAGACAGAATGGTTAATCTGAATAGAAGCAAATGAGCTACTGCTATCACAAAGCTCACAAATTTCTTCTGTCGTGAGGTTCATAATGGAAGCAAGCTCAGATTCATCAAATCCTAACTGATAGCAATAATTCAGCTCACCGCGACGAATATGGGCAATAATTTCTGAAATCACGGCTTGATTTAAATTCGCATTAAGCATCTTGACCTCCGGTGTGCTGCATATTGATATAGCGATGTAAACGAATTAAACGGAATAAGCGAACCAACATTAAATCAGACATCGCACTCCCAATGAGATAATCCGAATTTAATAGATTAATCTGTTGGACGGCTTGTGATTCCGTTGCCAATGCAGTTAATAAGTGGTAAATAAATAAAGTAAATTCAGGATATTCTTGTTCATCAAGGGGAAGCATACGATAACTGTAATCAATCGGATCATGCTGAACATGTTCAACAAACGCGCCAAGTCCTACACTCTCTGCAATATCTAAAGCAAGTGAATAGGCTTCCATTTTATGTTTGCGGTTCGGGTAAACTTTCCAAATATTGGTAATGGGTTGTTTACCGCAGTTTGCAAATTCCAATCCATTCAATGCTGCTTCTTCTTGACGTTGTTTTTCTGGATTTACTCCCGGTGTTAATCCTAAATCACTAAAGTGCTGCATAACCGATGAAGAAAAGTCATCATTAGCCAGTCCCAAATCCGGTAATGATGGAAGCTGACCCGCCGGCACAGAAGAAGCATCATCGGTGTTAATTTGAAATGATGTTGAAGGAGGTGGCGTATCTTCATCATCATTCTCAACAATGTCACGTGGTGATTTTTGTGCCAATTTTTTAGGTTCAGATGTCGTTACAGTTCGTCCTTCCGATTTAGATTGTTGTCCTCGAGCTTCTTCAGCCCGACTTTCACTATCTTGTGTTCGCTGTAAAATCTCCGGTTGTTTTTCTATCAGTTTTTGGCGTTTTTGCTCGGCAAGATCGATCTCAAATTTAAAAGTTTCATAAGGGACTTGATAATTAAAGGCTTCGGTAATATTGCCGATCAGTTGATCTTGAAAATCATTCAGCACGAATTCATCCGGTTCTTCATCAAACCCGGTAAGCGAATGCATCCAAACCACATCAAAGTCTTTATTCGTAGGATGGTCTTCGGAATGTTTTTCCCAGGAAAGCTGTGCGTTACGACGAATGGTTAGCAGTTTCTCAATCTGAGGTTTTCCCATCCCATTTAGGAGAATATTGGGAATATGCGGATATAAATACGTCAAACATTGTTCCATTCTAGCTATTATGGAATATGAAATTGGATAGCCATTCTCGCCCAATTTTTCAGAAAGCTTACGATGGGAAAAATACTCACCGTATTTTTTCTCATATAAATTCTTCACATCACGAATACCGAGAGCTTTCTCAATAAAAGAAAGATCACCACGAACATCATTTTCAGCCAAATGACCGATCAAGATATTCAGTTGTGAATTAATATCGTCCGCTTCCCCCTGCCAAGGCTTGAAAATACATTCAATCGACCAAAAACGACTTTCTTTAGTTTCTCTAAATAATTCGTTCAACGCTTGTAAACGGGTGTTTCCGCCATCTAAAATGGTGTAAAAATTATCGCCCGGACGTTGTGTGACATTCGGTGCGTGATCAAGTCCACGTGATTTTATGGACGCTTTAATATCCTCGTAAGCCGGATTTTTTGTACGACGCGGATTACCCTCATAAGGTCGAAGTTGATCCAATGTTATCGTAATTAAACGATTACCGCCCTGTGTGTTCATCTCCGTTGAA
The DNA here is from genome assembly GCF_001999305.1 of Rodentibacter myodis. Classification (GTDB taxonomy): domain Bacteria; phylum Pseudomonadota; class Gammaproteobacteria; order Enterobacterales; family Pasteurellaceae; genus Rodentibacter; species Rodentibacter myodis. Next base: position 118,983 of record NZ_MLHQ01000008.1, read on the forward strand.
ATAGATTGATAGGGATTTAAAGATTGGCTTTGCACCATCTTTTCATATTCCGGTGAATTGTTCATTATCGCCGGTGTAGATAATGCTGCCATCATTTGTTTGGCCCGCTCTTCTTTATTTTTAGAAGGCGCAAAGGGATTTTTCATACTCATTTCATCATCTCGCTAATCTTTCATATTCTTCGTCCGGGATATTCTCAAAAAGTGAGAACTCCCCCTTAAATTGGCTTAATACGGTACCAACCGGCCCATTACGCTGTTTCGCGATGATAATTTCTGCAATTCCCGGTCTTTCCGTATTATCGTTGTACACTTCATCCCGATAGATGAATAAAATCATATCGGCATCCTGCTCCAGAGAGCCTGAATCTCGTAAGTCTGATGAAATAGGACGCTTATCTGCACGTTGTTCTAAATTTCGATTTAACTGGGACAGGGCAATAATCGGGCAGCCAATTTCTTTTGCTAACTGTTTTAACTGCGTGGAAATACTGCTGATTTCTAAGTTCCGGTTCTTCCCATCTTTATAGGTCGGATCAGACATCAGCTGTAAATAATCAATAATGATCACTGACGGTACGCCATATTTCCGTACATTACGACGGACTTTCGTGCGCAGAAGCTGAGGAGTGAGATAGCTGTTATCGTCTAATAACAAACGATTTTTCCATTGATGTGCAATCAGTCCAAATGCATTGCCAATCCTTGTCCATTCCGTTTCATCAATTTGAATTGCTTGACGTATTCGCTGTAATGGGACTCGGGCAAGTGCTGCCAATAAACGTTGCATAATTTGTTCTGCCGGCATTTCAAGACTGTAATACTGAACTGTATTTTCTTCATTCTGTTCAAGTGCGGCTTTCAAAAAAGTGAGAGAAAGTGCGGTCTTTCCCATAGAAGGACGTGCAGCAAGTAAAATTAAATCACCGGATTGGGAACCGGTAGTATTAATATCAAGACGATCAATACCAAATGAGGTACCGGTAACAGGAGAGAGTTTATTTTTACTCTCTTCCATTCTGTTTACTACGCGGGCTAATACCTCAGATAAATCAACATTCGTCTCTTTATCTGAACGGTTGAGTGTTAATTCAGTGAGTCGCTTCTCCGTATTTGAGATCAATTCATCAAGTGATGTTTGTGAATTAACTTTTCCGGCTTCTTTTTTGAGTAAATCCCCTAATGCATAGAGCTGACGGGTTTGGCTGTCTGTTCGTACAATCTTGGCATAAGCTTCAACATTAATTGCACTCGGCGTTTTTTGTGTGATTTCAGCCAAATAAGCAAGACCGCCACACTCCTCAAGCCAATTTTGTTGTTTTAATGCATGCTCTACCGTCACCATATCCGCCGGTTCATTATTCATAAGCAACTGACCTATGACTGTAAACATTAAGCGATGATGACCAAGATAGAAATTATCTGCCGTCACAATAGAGCTTAATTCATCCCATTTGTTGTTATCCAAGAGCAATCCGCCTATAACGGATTGTTCTGCTTCAATATTACAAATAATGGAAGGTTGGTTATTCATCTTTCCCCTCCATTAAAGTGCTTGGAATTTATCAATCCATTGAGGAAAAAGAGAAATGCAGAGTTGGCGAATATTCTCTTTTTCATCCTTGTTATGACGATGAACGGGAAGGGCAAGACTAGCCGCTTCACGATAAGCGACACGCGCCGGAATCGCCAATTCAAGTAATTCCATATAAGCATCATTACTTTCAGCAAAGAGCTTACGTAGGCTTTCTACAACAGATTTGGCATCGTTGGTTTTATCTAAACAGTTAATAACCGCTTTTAATTGGGGGAGTTTGAAACCATGTTTGGTGAAGACTTGAAGTTGCTGATACAGACCGATTGTGCCACGAACAAATTCTCGAGCGGAAAGTAACTCAGGTTTGAGCGGAGAAATCACTAAGTCACTTGCTAATACGGACATATCAACCGTAATGCCCTTCGTTCCTCTCGTATCAACCAAAATTAAATCATAATTTTCTAAGGAGCGGACAAGGTCGTTAAAACGCAACATCCCATCTGGGGAATTACGTAAATGGGTTGTTATCGCATCGGTTGGATCGTTTGATTGGATAATATCGAGATTAGAATACTCTGTTTTTGAAATAACTTGATCGGGGTTTGTATTACTTTGAATAAGAAACTCAAAGAGTCCCTGTGGAGCTATATAATCTAAGGTATAGTAAGTAGATAAAGTCGGTTGAACATCTGTGTCAATCATCAGTGTACGCAAACCACAATCCGCACAAAATGCCCCGATATTGGCGACATTTGTTGATTTAGTTACTCCACCTTTAGTGGACATTACAGTGACAATAAACGCTGAATTTGGAGATAAATTTTCCATAGTTAAACTCTCTAGTTAAGAGCAAACTAATGAAAAGTCTAGGATAGGTAATTTAGGATAATAAATGGTGGGTCGTGAAGGATTCGAACCTTCGACCAACGGATTAAAAGTCCGCTGCTCTACCGACTGAGCTAACGACCCAAGTATAGGATTTTAAAGGAGTTTTTTTACAAATTGAGACTTTGTAAAATGGTGCCCGAAGCCAGACTTGAACTGGCACGCCTCGAAAGGCGAGGGATTTTAAATCCCTTGTGTCTACCGATTCCACCACTCGGGCAAATTGGAGCGGGAAACGAGGCTCGAACTCGCGACCCCGACCTTGGCAAGGTCGTGCTCTACCAACTGAGCTATTCCCGCGCTTGCTGTTGCGAAACAACGCGACGTATTCTACTGATTTATAAAATGCTGTCAAACAAAAATCATAAAAATTTATTTGATTGCTTAAAAATAACCCAAAAATAAAAAATGCGATCAAAACTGACCGCACTTTTATATGATTTAAAATTATTTTGGTGCTTGCATAAAACGGAAGAAATCACTATCCGGTTTTAAAATCATCATATTGTCCGAATTTGCAAAGCTCGCTTCATAGGCTTTTAAACTGCGCACAAAACTAAAAAATTGAGGGTTTTGAGAAAACGCATCGGAATAAAGTTTTGCCGCAGTTGCATCGCCCGAACCCCGTAATTCTTGTGCCGTTTTATTCGCATTGGCAAGAATTAATGTTACTTTACGATCAACATCTGCCTGAATAAATGCAGCTTTTTCTTTACCTTGCGAACGGTGTTCACGTGCGACTGCATCACGTTCTGCCCGCATACGTTGGTAAATGGAAGAAGAAACCTCATCGGGTAAATTAATTTGTTTCACACGAACATCAATCACTTCAATACCTAATTCCGCCGTGCTGTCTTGTCCTGAATTTAATGCTTTCTTCGCCCCTTCCATTAATTCACCACGCGTTCCCGACACAATATCTTTGATCGTGCGTGTACCAATTTCGGAACGCAAACGGTCATTCACTTTACGGCTGAGCAGGCTTGCAGCTTGGTTATAATCGCCACCGCCGGTTGAAGTATAAAAACGACCAAAATCACTGATTTTCCATTTCACATAAGAATCCACCAGAAGGTCTTTTTTCTCTACGGTAACAAAGCGTGTAGCCGAGCCGTCTAAAGTACGAATACGCGCGTCCAATACTTTCATTGTATCAATCATCGGCATTTTGAAATGCAACCCCGGCTCATAAACCACCACTTTGTTATCGGCGTCACGTTGCACTTTGTTAAAACGCAACATAATGCCACGCGTTCCTTCCGTTACGACCACGACACTGGAATAAATCACTGCCACGAGAACAAAAATAATTGGTAATAAAAATTTACGCATTAGTTAAATCTCCCTTGGCGAACCGGTTCTACTGTTGTTGGTTGAGTGTGGGATTGTGCTTCCTGTGGGGATAAAACAGGGGCGGAATTGACCGCACTTTGTGCTTTAGCTGCTGCTTTTTTCCCCATAATCTGCTCGAGCGGTAACACCGTTAAGTTATTACCATTATTGCCATCCAACATAACTTTTGGTGTATTTGCCATCACTTTTTCCATCGTTTGAATGTATAAACGTTCACGCAATAAATCCGGCGCGGCTTTAAATTCCGGCAATAGACGTTGTAAACGCTCTACTTCCCCTTGTGCATCCAACACAATTCGTTCTTTATAAGCAGTCGCTTCCTCAATAATGCGTTGTGCATCCCCCCGTGCAATCGGCTCTTTCTCACGGGCATAGGCTTCTGCCTCACGAATAAAACGTTGCTCGTCTTCTTGCGCTTTAATGGCATCGTCAAAGGCGTCTTTCACTTCTTCCGGCGGACGGGCAGATTGGAAATTCACATCAATGACTTCAATCCCCATATCATAAGGCTTGATAATTTCATTCAATGCTTTCCACGTATTTTCACGCACCACCGCACGACCGGTTGTTAAAATATCATTCATTGTCATATGACCAATCACATAGCGCAATGCACTGTCCGTAGCTTGATTCAAACTATCATCGGCATTTGTAACACTAAAGCGATATTTCGCCGGATCTTGCACACGATATTGCACGGTCATTTCAACCTTCACCATATTTTCATCTTGGGTTAACATCGCCCCTTGGGTTTTCAGCTCTTTCACTCGTTCCACATTCACCGGTAAAACTTTATCTACAAAAGTAGGCTTCCAGTTTAAGCCCGGTTGAACAATGGAATGTAATTCACCAAAACGCAAAACCACACCACGTTCCGCTTCTTTTATGGTGTAAAAACCGCTTGCTCCCCAAATAATTGCGCCTAAGGCAATCGCAATAGGTAAGGCTTTGCCAAAATTAATTGGTGTTGTCGGCGTATTGTTTGAACTGCCCTGATTTTGACCCTTCTTTTTACCGTTCCCACCGAGTTTTTTCAGCAAATTATTGAAGATTTCTTCAATATCCGGTGGCGATTGTTCTTGATTACCGCGATGTTGATTTGAACCCCATCCGTTATTTGATGCGTCAGGTTTTTGTTCATTGTTCTGTCCCGGCTTACCCCAAGGATCCTGTCCTGAACCATTCTGTGACATATCGTTCTCCGTTTGTAAAAAAATTGTGACGAGTTTAGCGAAATAATGGGGATTCGTCCATTAAAATGCAAGGCAATAAAAATCCTTGCGCAATTTCAAGGATTTTTGTGTTTAATTCACTTGATAACGAATCAGATGCCTAAGTGTTTTTTGTTCCAACCTGTCCCCATTCCATTGAAAAAAGTGCGGTCGATTTTGAACCGAATTGACAAATGCAGCAAAATAAAAAGGCAATTCATCGGTAAAAATTAATTCCCCTTGTGGACAATAATCCGAAAAAATTTTGTATTCATTGGGTAGATGACGTACTTCCGACAATTTCACAATGCCTACCCCCTGCGATTTCAATACAGCTTCACGCAAACACCAACAACGATAAAAAGCATTTTCGGCAGGTTGTCGTGTAAACCAATTCACTTCATCATCAGGTGCGAAATATTCCATTAATGCAAGAAAATTCCGTTTTTTAGGCAATTCAATGTCAATACCGACCGCACTTTGGTTATCCTCTTGAACATTCAACAACACTGCCACCCAGTCACCGGAATGGCTGATGTTAAAATCAATCGTTTCGTTGCGAAAATAAGGTCGCCCACTTTCTGTATGCTGAATTTGCCCTAAAAGTGCGGTTGATTTTCTTGCCATTTTTAACAATTCCCATAACAAAAAGTGAGCCAATCTGCGACATTGATGACGTTGTTTCACGCGGAAATTTTCAGAAGGTGCCGCAGAGAGGTTTTCAGGAACGAATTCCAAAGGAATCTCATTGAACGCAAAAGGTTGCCAAATGTTGGCGTAAGCAATAAAAGTTGGCATAAAAACACATCGAAAAGCAATAATCTCTAGAAAAGGAAAAGTGCGGCAAAATCAACCGCACTTTTTATCATTTCCAGCATTATACCGCCATTGCACAATAAATAACGCTTAATGAAATAAACTAATACGGAGGTAAAATATTTGTATTTATGCGGAGCAGGTTATTTTTGTACGTTGGCTACATAACACCGATTATTTCAACAAATAAGCACGTAATTGGGCAAAATCATTATCCATTTCATCAGAAAGCAATGGCAGTTTATTATGTTTATCCAACGCTTCCGGAAGTGGCAACTCAAGATCCAAAATACGTTCAACAGATTCTTTAAATTTTGCCGGATGTGCCGTGCAAAGGAAGATACCGGTTTCATCTGCTTTAAGTTGATCTTTCAACACTTGATATGCAATCGCACCGTGTGGCTCACAAATATAACCTTTGGCTTGCATTGCTTTTAACGTTGTTTCCGTTTGTGCATCGGTCAGCATTCCCGCCCCTAACTCCGCTAAACGCCAGCCATTACGTTTGAATAACTCTTCTACCCGAGGCCAGTTGTTTGGACGACTCACATCCATTGCATTAGAAAGGGTTGCAACAGTCGCTTTCGGCGCCCAATTACCGGATTGTAAATAACGAGGTACAGTATCGTTGGCGTTTGTTGAGGCAATAAAACGTTTAATAGGTAAGCCTAAAGTTTTCGCAATTAATCCTGCCGTTAAGTTGCCAAAGTTACCGCTTGGTACGGAAACCACCACATTATCACGTTTTTCTTTTGGCAACTGTGCCACTGCTTCAAAGTAATAACAAATTTGGGCGAATAAACGGCTGATATTAATGGAATTTGCCGAATTTAATCCAATAGCCTCACGCAATTCGGCATCATCAAAGGCTTGTTTAACCAATGCTTGGCAAGCATCAAAATCACCGTTAATGGCTACGGTGCGAATATTTCCACCGAGGGTGCAGAATAATTTTTCTTGTAATGGGCTGATTTTTCCTTTCGGGTATAAAATCACCACATTAATATTTTCTAAACCATAAAATGCGTGTGCCACCGCCGCCCCAGTATCACCGGAAGTGGCAGTTAAAATAGTAATTTTGCCATCACCACGCACTGCAGCCAGTGCTTGCGCCATAAAGCGACCACCAAAATCCTTGAAAGCTAATGTTGGACCATGGAAAAGCTCAAGAGCATAAATGTTGTCTTCCACTTTCTTTAAAGGTGCTGGAAAGGTGAACGCATTTTTAACCATCGTATTTAAGGTTTCTGTTGGAATTTCATCACCAATAATAGCAGAGAGAATTTTTTGACTGCGTTCAACAAGTGGAAGATCCAATAATTCATTGATATTGGAAAGCTGTGGAATGGTTTCAGGAAAAAATAAACCTTGATCTTTGCCAAGCCCTTGGCGAACCGCTTGGGCAAAATTAACTTGTTGTTCCGGGTATTTGATATTGTATAAATTCATAATCAATCCAGTTTGGTTAGTTTAAAATTGTACAATTTGAAATTATTGTTTATTGACGAATAACGGCTACTTAATTTCCCGTGCCCCAGCATTATCCACCTTGCAGATATGCACAAACCCTTCATTATTCTGCAAATAATGATTTTCTAAGTAGGTGGCAAGTTTTGTCGCAGTTTGTAAATCCGGTGCAATAGAGAAAATTGTTGGACCTGAACCTGAAATACCGGTTGCCAATGCCCCCAAATCCCGTGTTGCCTGTTTTACTTCTGCAAAATTTGGCAGTAAAGATTCGCGGTATGGCTCGGCAATCACATCTTTCATCATAATCGCCGCCAAATTTTCTTGCTGTGTGTGACAAGCGTGAACAAAACCGCCTAAATGACGACCGTGTGCAATCACATCTTGTCGGGTATAACTTTTTGGCAAAATGGCACGGGCTTCTGCAGTAGAAACTTCGATACCCGGGTATGCCAACACCCAATACCAGTTATCAAAAAATGGCAGTTTTTGGCAAATATTGCCCAATGATTGCACCATAAATTGCACACCACCAAGGTAACAAGGGGCAACATTATCATAATGAATGGAGCCTGAAATACGCCCTTCCAATTCTCCCATCATTTCTAACAATTCCATTTTGGAAAAGGGTTCATTGTGGAATTGATTAAGCGCAACCAGTGCAGCCACAATAGAGCAAGCACTTGAACCAAGTCCCGAACCAATCGGCATATTTTTTTCAAGGGTTAAGCGCAACGGTTTTACATTGCTACCACGTAGTTTTAAGCGTTCACTAAATAGCACATAGGCTTGATAAACGATATTTTTTTGAGGCTCTTTAGGCAATTTACGGACAAAATAACCCGCACTTTCCAATTCAAAACCACTTGCGATAGCTTCAATTTGAACCACATCGCCTAATAATGAGCCATCAATCGGAGAAATTGCCGCCCCTAACGTATCAAAACCCACACTAATATTTGCACTGGAGGCCGGTGCATAAATTCGTAACATTGGAAATCCTTCTTAATGTTGTAAAGTTCTTAAAATATCGGCAAAAATTCCCGCTGCCGTTACTGCGTTACCCGCACCATAACCACGCAATAATAATGGAATTGGCTGATAATAACGGGTGTAAAATGCCAACGCATTTTCACCGTCTTTCACTTTGTAAAGCGGATTGTTTTGCCCTACCGCAACAATAGAAACCTTACATTTTCCCTCGCTGATTTGTCCGACATAACGCAATACTTTATCTTCTGCTTTAGCCGCTTCAACACGGGCTTTGAAATCCGCATCTAACTGTGGCAGCATTGCCATAAATTCATCGGCAGATTTGCCTTCTGAAAATCCTTTTGGCAATACACCTTCTACTTCAACATCGGATAATTCCAATTCAAGACCGGCTTCACGGGCGAGAATCAAAAGTTTACGTGCCACATCTTGACCGGATAAATCATCACGCGGATCAGGCTCAGTAAAGCCTTTTTCACGTGCAAGTGCGGTCACTTCTGAAAGCGAAAATCCCTCTTCCAATTTGCCGAAAATAAAGGAAAGAGATCCTGATAAAATCCCTTCAAAACGCTCTAATTCATCACCGGCGGCAAGAAGATTTTGTAAATTTTCAATCACCGGTAAGCCTGCTCCTACATTGGTTTCATATAAAAACTTATGTTGGCTTGCCTGTGCATTTTTACGTAATTCGTGATAGTACGCCAATTCACGTGTATTCGCTTTTTTATTTGGAGTAACTACGTGGAAACCTTCTTTCAAGGCTCGTGCGTAAAGCCCCGCAACGGATTCTGCCGAAGTACAATCCACAAATACCGGATTGACAACGTGATGTAATTTGATGAAGGAAAGCAACACATCAAAATCGGAAGGTTGGGTCGCATTTTCAAGATCGGTTTTCCAATCATCCAAATTTAAACCGTTTTGATCAAGCAACATACGGTTAGAATTCGCAATAGCACACACTCGAATCTCAATATCTTTCTTTGCCAAATACGCCTTTTGTTGCTTTACCTGTTCAATCAGCTCGCCACCGACGCCACCTACGCCCACAAGGAACATATCCACGACTTTTTTGTTATTAAAGAGTGCTTGGTGCGTTGCTTTCACCGCTTCAATGGCTTTATTTTGCGGCACAACAGCAGAAATAGAACGCTCACTTGACCCTTGAGCAATTGCCACAATGCTGATATTGGCTTGTGCCAAGGCAGAGAAGAAACGTGCCGCAATGCCTTTCGCTTCTTTCATACCATCGCCCACTACAGAAATGATCGACATATCTTTAATAACATCAATTGGTTCTAACTGGTGCGCCTTTAATTCATTTGCAAATTCGGCTTCAAGTTCTGCTTTTGCCGCTTCCGCTGATTTCACCGGTACGCAGAAACTAATGCTATATTCGGAAGAAGATTGGGTGATCAAAATCACAGAAATACCTGCTTTTGACATCACAGAGAACACACGAGATGCCATTCCCACCATACCTTGCATACCGGGGCCGGACACATTAAACATCGCTAAATTATCTAAATTTGTAATCCCCTTCACCTGTAAACCTTCGGATTTTACATTGCCATCAATGATCGACCCCGGCGCGGAGGGATTACCGGTATTCTTAATTACACAAGGAATGTTTTTTGGCAACAATGGCCCAATGGTACGCGGATGAATCACTTTCGCCCCAAAATAAGAAAGCTCCATTGCCTCACGATAAGAAAGAGTTGGCAATAAACGGGCATCCGGTACTAAACGGGGATCACAAGTATAAACACCATCCACATCCGTCCAGATTTCACACACACTCGCCCCTAAACAAGCTGCCAAACAAGCCGCGGAATAATCTGAACCGTTACGGCCTAAAAGCACTAATTCGCCTTTTTCATTTCCGGCAGTAAAGCCTGCCATTAACACAACATTGTCTTTTGCAATGCTTGCCGCATCCACACGCTTGGTTGATTCGGCAATCTCTACGGAAGATTCTAAATAACCGCCTTTTGCCAATAATTGTTTAACCGGATCCACAATATGCACCGTATAACCACGTGCCTCAAACCAAGCCTTCATCATTGCGATAGAAAGTTTTTCACCACGACAATCAATAGTCGCTTTGACGGCATCTTCTACTTTTCCGGCTTGCCGAATTTCCTCTAACAAACTTTTAATTTGAGAAAATTCCGAATCAATGAGGGCTTTTGTGCCATTTAAGTCAAATTGATGATTTTCGGCGTGTAACCCATTAATAATATTGTAAAAAATCTCAAGTGCTTCGTTGAAATGGGTATCGGTAGGTTGATTTAATGCTGCTTTTTCAGAAAGGGCGACAAGATGATTGGTGATTTTGGCGGGGGCGGATAACACACCTGCTGCCTGTTCTTCTAAATGAGCCTGTTCGATAAGTTTGGCTGCTTGAGAAAAACGTTCCGGATTCGCAAGCGAAGTGCCACCAAATTTAAGTACGCGCATATTGATTCTCCTAGATGTTGTATTTTTAAATTTATAAAAAAACCCGCATTCGGCTGGAATGGCGGGTTTTCGGTGTCCTGTATTTTATGCACTAACCCGCGCCATTTTGCATCGTAATGGTGAGCATAATAATGGTCGTGGCAAAAGTGCGGTGATTTTTCATTGTGTTTTTGTCTTTCAAAACGAATGCGCTAAGAAATACCCAAATTTACTTAGCTTGTCAAACGGAAAATCGGAATTTAATGGAATTTTTCTCAAGGCATTAAATTTCGTGTAAACTAACCGCACTTTTAACAAGGAGCATTCAGTGGATATTCAGCACAATTTACAACAAATTCATCAACAGATTCATACTGCCTGCGAACAAGTCCAACGCAAAACCAACACAGTAAAACTGCTTGCCGTATCAAAAACAAAACCGACCAGCGATATTTTGGCAGCCTATCAAGCCGGTCAAACTGCATTTGGCGAAAATTATGTACAGGAAGGCGTAGAAAAAATTCAGTATTTTGAAGCGCAAGGGATCAAACTTGAGTGGCATTTTATCGGCCCTTTGCAATCAAATAAAAGCCGTTTGGTGGCTGAAAATTTTGACTGGATGCAAACTCTTGATCGTGCAAAAATTGCTGACCGCCTAAACGAACAACGCCCGCCCGACAAAACACCATTAAATGTATTAATTCAAATTAATATTAGTGAAGAAGAAAGCAAATCCGGTATTTCTCCTGAAGAAATGCTTGATTTAGCAAAACATCTCGAAAATCTACCGCACTTACGCCTGCGTGGTTTAATGGCAATCCCTGCTCCAACAGAAAATCTTGACGAGCAAGAATGTGCCTTTAAAAAAATGGCAGCGTTATTCAACCAACTCCAACAAGCCTTGCCAAATCAACAAATCGATACCCTTTCTATGGGAATGACAGACGATATGCCAAGTGCCATAAAATGTGGCTCAACAATGGTTCGCATTGGCACGGCGATTTTTGGAGCGAGAGATTACACGCAAAAATAAACGATTTAGAACAAACAAAAAACACCGACCTAAAAAGAGTCGGCGTTTTTGATGATTTAAATTTAAAGCGCCTCAATCGCCTTATACTGCTCACGGATTTTTTCCAATCCGGATTGGTACTCCGCCATTTTTTCACGCTCTTTGGCAATCACGGCTTTCGGTGCTTTTGCCACAAAGGCTTCGTTGCTAAGTTTGCCTTCAATGCGTTTCACTTCATTTTGATATTTTTCAATCTCTTTGGTTAAACGGGCAAGCTCGGTTTCTTTATTAATGAACCCTGCCATTGGTACAAGAATTTCAGTGTTTCCCACTAATTTCGCTACAGCAAGCGGCGCATTTTCACCTTCACTTAGCACTTTTGCACCATCGAGTTTTGCCATTGCACATAAAAGTGCGGTCTGTTTTTCAAGAATTTTTTGTTCATCGCAACTGATGTTACGGAACAATAAATCCAACCCTTTACTTGGTGCAATATTACATTCCGCACGAACATTACGCACGGCAACAATCACTTCTTTTAACCAATTGATTTCACGTTCTGCCTCTGGATCAAATGCCGCTTCATTCACTCTTGGGAATGGCTGCAACATAATGCTATCCGCTTCAATACCGACAAAACCTTTCACTTTTTGCCAAATTTCTTCGGTGATAAACGGAATAAGCGGATGGGCTAAACGCAATAGTTGCTCCAACACACGCACCAGTGTTTGACTTGCCGCACGGATTTGTGCCGTGCTGCCGTTAGCAAATACCGGTTTGGTTAATTCTAAGTACCAATCGCAGAACTGATTCCAAGTAAATTCATAAATTGCATTTGCACATAAGTCAAAACGGTATTGATTTAGCGCATTACGGAACGTTTCTACCGTGCGATTAAACTCAGATTCAATCCAGCGATCAGCCACTGAAAATTCAACATCACCTTCGCTTAAATCTAATTTTTCATTGGTGAGAACAAAACGGCTGGCATTCCACAATTTGTTGCAGAAGTTGCGATAACCTTCAAGACGCTTCATATCCCAATTAATGTCCCGTCCGTTACTGGCAAGGGCGGCAAGAGTAAAACGCAATGCATCCGTACCGTGTGCGGCAATACCGTTCGCAAATTCTTTGCGGGTCGCTTTAGCGATTTTTTCCGCTAATTGCGGTTGCATCATATTGCCGGTGCGTTTTTCCAATAAATCTTCAAGGCTAATACCGTCAATCATATCAATCGGATCGAGTACATTTCCTTTAGATTTGGACATTTTTTGCCCTTGCTCATCACGAATCAACCCTGTTACATAAACGGTTTTAAACGGCACTTGCGGTTTGCCGTTTTCATCCTTGATAAAGTGCATTGTGAACATAATCATTCGGGCAACCCAGAAAAAGATAATGTCAAAGCCCGTGATCAACACATCGGTTGGGTGGAACATTTTCAGTTCTTTGGTTTGCTCCGGCCAGCCTAAAGTGGAGAACGTCCACAAGCCCGATGAGAACCAAGTATCCAACACATCTTCATCTTGTTTTAACGGTAAATCGGCAGAAAGATTGTATTTTGACCGCACTTCTTCTTCGTTGCGAGCCACATAAATATTCCCTGCTTCGTCATACCACGCCGGAATACGGTGTCCCCACCATAACTGACGAGAAATGCACCAATCTTGAATATCACGCATCCAAGAGAAATAGAGGTTTTCATATTGTTTCGGCACAAATTGAATTTCGCCGTCTTCTACCGCTTTGGTAGCCACTTCCGCAAGCGGTTTAACGCTCACATACCATTGATCGGTCAAATACGGCTCAATCACCACACCAGAGCGGTCGCCGTATGGGCGTTTTAATTCGTGCGGCTCAATTTTTTCTAAGTAGCCTTCTGCTTCTAAATCCGCCACGATTTTTTTACGCGCTTCAAAACGATCCAAGCCACGATAACGTTCCGGAGCATTGTCGTTGAGGGTTGCATCCGGATTCATTAAATTGATAATTTCAATATCGTGCCGTTTACCTACTTCGTAGTCATTAAAATCGTGTGCCGGTGTGATTTTCACACAGCCTGTCCCAAATTCAGGATCAGGGTAAGGGTCAGCAACCACGGGGATAATCCGATCCGTCATTGGCACGTGTACCATTTTACCAATTACATCCTTATAACGTTCGTCATCAGGGTGAACTGCCAAACAGCCGTCTGCCAAAATGGTTTCTGGACGCGTGGTGGCAATATGCATTGCACCGCCACCAAAGGTTTCGGATTTATCCACAAACGGATAGCGAACGTGATACATAAAGCCTTTTTCATCACGGTTTTCCACTTCCAGATCGGAAATTGCGGTAAGTAATTTTGGATCCCAGTTTACTAAACGTTTACCACGATAAATCAGTCCTTCTTCGTGTAAGCGAACAAACACTTCTTTTACTGCATTGGACAAACCTTCGTCCATTGTGAAACGCTCACGTTCCCAGTCAATGGAGTTGCCCAAACGGCGCATTTGTTGGCTGATCGTCCCGCCTGAATAGGCTTTCCAATCCCAGATTTTATTAATAAAGGCTTCACGCCCATAATCGTGGCGAGTTTTGCCTTCTTCTGCCGCGATTTTACGCTCCACCACCATTTGGGTGGCGATCCCTGCGTGGTCTGTCCCTGCTTGCCAAAGGGTATTATGCCCTTCCATACGGTGAAAACGGATTAAGGTATCCATTAAAGTTTGTTGGAAGGCGTGTCCCATATGCAAACTACCGGTTACATTCGGTGGCGGAATGGCGATACAGTAACTTGCTACGTCAGGATTTTCAGTGGGCTTAAAATAGCCTTGTTGTTCCCAGTGTTGATAAAGGGCTTGTTCTACTGCAGACGGGTTGAAACGGTCTGCCATTTGGAATTTTGAGGTCATTGTTTTTTCTCTATTTAGTTAATTTAGATCCTAAATTCTTTAGTGTATCCGCTATTTCGTCTACTTTAACAAAAGCTGAATCTAAATATCGTTCTTTCATAATTTCTATTAAATCATAAATACTAATTTCTTTAATTAGGATATCTGGAGATTGTTTATCTTCTATTAATCTAGTTTCGCCTTTAGTTATAATCCAAATTTGCTTATCTGCATTTTCACTAAATGAAATGGTCTGTTTGACTATTTTGCCACTATATGTAGAACCGAAACTATAATTGATATTTATAGAATTTTTTATTATTTGGGATTCATAATTACTAATTTGGGTTATTTTCTCTTTTTCCCATGTAGAAGTGGACTTCAAAGTACAGTCATAAATAACTTCCAATCTATGTCCATTTGTAGATACGCTAGAAACCTTAAAAATACCATCAGCTCTTCCAGACGCCATATCTTTAGGTACAGCATAAATTTCAGGGATCCCAAGAGACTTTAAAATAAAGAAAGTAAAATCCTCAAACTCATGTCCTCTATGAATTTTTTCGAGGTTTAATTTCAATTTATCTAAAAATATATCAGTTAATTCTTTTGTATCTATTTGTATTTTCGAAGAAATACGTTCTATTTTAGAGTTTCTTATTAATTTTAGTTCATTAGCGAAGCATCTATTATCATCAACAAAATTAGGAATAAAACTAACAATATCTTCTTCTTTTAAGCTTTCAATTTCATCTTTTGACAATAAATCTTTATAAGAAGATTTTTTGCATAAGAAATCCTTTTTTTGATTACTATCAAGTTTATTGATAATAAGATCTCCATTGTCGAGTATTTTCTTTATGCTTGACTCTAAGCGTTGATCTGCAAGCTCCACATCATTAGCAAAAGTACCTTTTTCTGTAATATTAGATGTAAATTTAACTAATGCTCCTTCAACTAAAAATTTTATGTCTTTATCATTTAATCTTCCCTTGTAAGAGGTCTGCTTACATAGAAAATCTCTTGTCTGGTTTTTATCTACTTTATTAATAATAAGATCGCCATTACTAAGGACTTGTTTTATAGTTGATTTAATTTTAGTCATGATAACTCTTTTGTTATTTTGTTAAATTTTATTATATAAAACATCTGTTCATTCAGATAAATCCCCCGAATCACTTCTTTCAACTCCGTCAACGTCATATTCTCTTGCTTAACATGTTACCCTATATTAATTCCTCTAACCTAATAGGCAAAACACTACCTTGATGGTACAGAAATACTAATTATCCTTGAATCGACCAATACACGGAACATCGCCCATTTTAAAATGACTTTCAGACTTATCCCGAATGGTGATGGTTTTACGCCCTGCGAGAATATCGGCTTCAAACCGTTGGTAGGAAGTAATATCGTTTACTGGCATTTATCCTTTAAAAGTGCAGTTAAATTTCAGGGAGTTTTTATTACTGATTCAACCGAATCTCGCCTTTCACACGCTCAATCTCTAAAAACAAACGGCGTTCTTCTTGGCGGCAGAAGCTGTTTTCGCCTAATTTTGCTGCCTCAGGAGTGCAACGCACTTGAGCATATTGTGATTCAAGTTCTTTAAGTAAAGCTTTTTGTTCTTTTATATAAGTGCTTTCGTGGCTTGCTTTTGTTGCTTTTTTTCGTTTTTGCTTTGGTTCAGCCGTAACGGTCGCATTTTCGGTTTTAACGATGTTGGCTTTATCTGTCTCAGACGCCATTTTAGCTTTTTCTGATTCGGTTTTCGCTTCAGCAGAAATTGCTTCATCATTTTTCACGCTGATGGCACTTTCGTTTTCCGCTTTAGATACATCGTCAGACTTTTCCGATTCGGTGAGTTTCGTGTTTTCCGCCACGCCCTGTGTATTTTCGGAAAGTGCGGTCGATTTTTCCGTTGTTTTTATTTCTTGTGTGTTGGTTTCTTGATTATCGCACGCCGTTAAAGTGAAAACGCTTGCGCCAAGCAAGAGAGATAAAGCAAATTTCATTGGTGATTTCATAATAGACTCCATTAATTAAAGGGGTTACGCATTTTCAGTGGAAAGTTGCCACCCCTGCATACGTAACTGTTTATAGCGTTCTCGTGCTTGTGCTTTTTGCGTTTCTTCAGCGGGAACAAAATCAATCAATTGGGTGAAGCTGTGGCTAAATTCAGGGGTGTCTTGTTGCAAATTGATCAATAAATCCCGGCGTTGGACATTGCGTTTTCCCCGCCACGCAATTTCAATCGGCGCGGGATATTGTGTTGCCTCACCCGATAAATTATGTGGCACAAATTCATTCGGATCTCGCTGCCAAAGCATTTCATCAATATCGAGGGCTTGTTGCTCCGTTTCACAGGCAATTAAAATCCGTTTTCCTAAACGCCACGCGGAAGCCGCTAAATTGCACGCGAGTTGTTCAACCGTGAACGTGGTTTGTTCTGTCAGAATATAAAACTGCGCGTTTTTTGCCATTTTTGTCTCAATTTTGCCAAGCTACAAGGTGTGGAATTTTACCGAAAAATAGGAAGAAAATAAACGGTTTAATCGCTTATTGAACAAGCAAAAATCAACATAAAATCAACCGCACTTTTTATGATCTACATCACAAAACTGATTTTTGGTATTTTTGTTACGTTCCATTCATCCCCCTGAAGTGTTAAAATCGTGCCGTTTTTTATTCTACAAATTAGGAGTATCACAATGGCATTTCGTATTGAAAAAGACACTATGGGTGAAGTTCAAGTTCCTGTGGATAAGTATTGGGCGGCGCAAACAGAACGCTCACGCAATAACTTCAAAATCGGGCCGGCTGCCTCTATGCCGCACGAGGTTATTGAAGCCTTTGGTTATTTGAAAAAAGCCGCCGCATTTGCGAATCACGATTTAGGCGTGTTGCCGGCTGAAAAACGCGATTTAATCGCCCAAGCCTGTGATGAAATTTTGGCGAATAAATTAGATGATCAATTCCCGCTTGTGATTTGGCAAACCGGCTCCGGTACGCAATCCAATATGAACGTGAATGAAGTGGTGGCAAATCGTGCGCACGTTTTAAATGGCGGTAAACTTGGTGAAAAATCCATTATTCACCCGAATGATGATGTCAATAAATCCCAATCTTCAAACGATACTTTCCCAACCGCAATGCACATTGCGGCATATAAAAAAGTGGTAGAACACACCATTCCTTGCGTAGAACGTTTACAAAAAACCTTTGCAGCGAAATCCGAAGCCTTTAAAGATGTGGTGAAAATCGGTCGTACTCACTTAATGGATGCCACCCCATTAACGCTTGGTCAAGAATTCTCTGCCTATGCGGCACAATTAGATTTTGGTTTGCGTGCATTAAAAAACACCCTCCCGCATTTAAGCCAGTTGGCATTAGGCGGCACGGCAGTAGGAACAGGGTTAAACACCCCGAAAGGCTATGATGTAAAAGTAGCGGATTATATTGCGAAATTCACCGGACTGCCATTTGTCACCGCCGATAACAAATTTGAGGCACTGGCGGCACACGATGCCATTGTGGAAACCCACGGCGCACTTCGTCAATTAGCAATGAGCCTCTTTAAAATTGCCAATGACATTCGACTATTGGCTTCCGGCCCTCGTTCCGGCATTGGTGAAATTTTAATTCCTGAAAATGAACCGGGTTCATCCATTATGCCGGGCAAAGTGAATCCAACCCAATGTGAAGCGATGACAATGGTCTGCGCACAAGTATTTGGCAACGATACCACCATTGCATTTGTCGGCTCACAAGGTCACTTCCAATTAAACGTGTTTAATCCGGTAATGATTGCAAACTTCTTACAATCCGCACAATTGTTGGGCGATGCCTGTGTTTCTTTTGATGAACACTGTGCCGTAGGTATTGAGCCGAATTATCCTCGCATTAAACAACAACTTGAAAATTCATTGATGTTGGTAACCGCACTTAATACCCACATCGGCTATGAAAATGCGGCGAAAATTGCGAAAACGGCACATAAAAACGGCACAACATTACGTGAAGAAGCCATTAATCTAGGTTTAGTGTCGGCAGAAGATTTCGACAAATGGGTTCGCCCTGAAGATATGGTGGGCAGTTTAAAATAAACTTCCTTTAAAAATAACGGTCAAAGGCGGGCAACCCGCCTTTTTATTTGTGGATTTTTAGGCGGTTTTGCTATAATTCGCCCAATTTCATTCAACGCGACCCAATATTGAACCGTGAAATAACAATATGAAAATTAACTCTCTTTTGGCGGTCATTTTCGCCTTTTTTTCAACCGCACTTTCCGCCCATTGGCTGCCGGTTGGCAATGCAGAATACACTTGGGGCCCTTTCCTCGTTTATAGTGTGGCACTTTCATCCGAAACCGGTTCATACCAAGAAAATCAACGTCCATTGATGTTTTCCATCAAATATGAAAAACCCATTGAAGGGAAAAGTTTTGCCATTACCCTAATCAAAGAAATGGATGCCCAACAATTAAGTGCAGACGACACCACCGCTTGGTTGAAAAAAATGCAAGAAATCTTCCCCGATTTTTCACCAAACGATATTTTAAATTTTGTGGCATTAGATAATAAAGGCTACTTTATCGCCAACGACACCGTGCTAAATCACGAATTTGACGCCAAATTTACCCAAGCATTTGTGAATATTTGGCTTTCGCCGAAAAGTAGCTTTGTGAAATTACAACCACAACTGCTTGGCAAAGAAAAGAGCGGTCAAAATGACCAAAAATTTCAGTACCAACCCACAAGCGAACCGTTTGATGAAGAAAATTCAATGCCGGAACTGCCGCCTAACTATGAACTGAAAAAAGATTTGAACGGATAACATTTCAAATAAATAAGGCGAACATTAATGTTCGCCTTTTCGATCAAATGTTCTTTTCTAAATACAAAATCATCTGCTGTGCAATGTCAATGCCACCGGTCTTCTCAATCATTTCCAAACCCGGACTTGCATTGACTTCTAACACTAACAAGCCCGTTTTTGAACGGATTAAATCAACCCCGGCGACCTCTAATCCCAAGGCTTTTGTCGCTTTCACGGCAATTAGCTTTTCTTCCGCCGTTAGATTAATCTTTTGTGCCGTACCGCCACGATGAAAATTGGCACGAAATTCCCCTTGTTGCCCGATTCGTTGCATACTTGCCACCACCTTATCGCCAATCACAAAACAACGAATGTCCGCTCCCTCGGCTTCTTCAATAAAATCCTGCAGTAACACCGGTATATTCGCTTGCTTTAAAGTTTCCAAAATACTGACCGCACTTTGAGGCTTTTCTGCCAGCATTACACCAATACCTTGCGAACCGTTTAATGTTTTAATAATCAACGGTGAAGCCATTTGTTGAACTGATAATTTAGGTTCAACCTCAATCCCCGAAAGACTACTTGGTGGTGTGGGAATGCCCTGCTCCATTAAAATTTGCAAACCTTGCCATTTATCACGGGCGGCAAGAAAGGCTCGCGCATTATTTAAACAATAAGTCCCTTTTGCCTGAAAGTGACGCAACACAGCACACCCCATTTGGGTACTTGTCGTGCCAAAGCGTGGCAAAACCGCATCATAATGCGGTAAAAGGTAAGCTTCGCCTTCCAAAGGTTGATAGAAAATCGCAAAGTGCGGTGGATTTTGAGTAAGTTTTAAAATACAACGATTTGGATCAAGAATATCCATTTCGTGACCGCATTGTTCTGACGCTTGTTTTAAACGGCGGCAACTATATAGGCGCGGTTCACGGCAAAGCATTAATAATTTCATTTGATATTCCAAGGTAAAAATAGCAATACATTATACCAATCACAATAATCCTGAAAAACTGTTTATGGATAAACCAAAAAACGGTAGAATCGCCGCGTTTTTTACATTAACAAGAGGAAAATTTATGTTTGTCGTTATTTTTGGTCGCCCAGGTTGCCCTTATTGTGTACGTGCAAAAAATCTTGCAGAAAAATTAAAAGGTGAAGTGGCTAATTTTGATTACCGCTATGTAGATATCCACGCCGAAGGCATTACTAAAGAAGATTTATCAAAATCAGTCGGCAAACCGGTTGAAACCGTGCCACAAATTTTTATTGATGAGAAACCAATCGGCGGTTGCACCGATTTTGAAGCATTGATGAAAGCCCAGTTTGGTATCGTTGCTTAATCTTTAAAAAAAATGAATGTTCCGCAAAAGTGCGGTCAGTTTTGAGGGTGTTTAAATTCACCTTAAAAACTGACCGCACTTTTTTTCTTTCCCGCCAATTTGTTGATCTATGTCACAAAAAATACCTCTTTAATGTTAGCGAGTTGGCGTGAAAGCCAGTAGAATGAGCGACGATTTTTTATGCGAATAGATGAAGGAAACCACAATGATGAAGATTACTAAATCAGCCCTTGCCGGCACACTGGAATCCAGTGATGCTTTGGTTCGCATTGAACCGGCAAACTGCTTGACGATTGAAATTAACAGTTCTGTCGGCAAGCAATTTGGTGAAGCGATTGAGCAAACCATTCGCGCCACTTTGGCAAAATTAGGCGTAACGAAAGCCTTTGTTGCCGTGGAAGACAAAGGTGCGTTGGATTGCGTCTTGCAGGCTCGTGTGAAAGCCGCGGTAATGCGTGCAACGGACGAAGCAATTAATTGGGAGGCAGTGCTATGAAATTAAGAAGAAGTATGCTGTTTGTGCCGGGATCTAATGCGGCAATGCTGAGTAACAGTTTCATCTATAAACCGGATTCCATTATGTTTGATTTGGAAGACGCGGTGGCATTAAAAGAAAAAGATACGGCACGCCTTCTTGTGGCACACGCCTTGCAACATCCGTTGTATCAGGAAATTGAAACCGTGGTGCGTGTGAATCCGTTAGATTCTGAGTTTGGTTTATTGGATTTAAATGCGGTGGTGCGTGCCGGTGTGGATGTGGTTCGTATGCCAAAAACCGAAACGGCACAAGATGTGATCGATATGGATCGAGCCATCACCGAAATTGAAAAAGCCTGTGGGCGTGAAGTGGGTTCAACCAAAATGTTGGCTGCGATTGAATCGCCACTCGGTATTACTCAAGCCAATCAAATTGCGACCGCTTCCCAACGCTTAATCGGGATTGCATTAGGCGCGGAAGATTACGTTCGCAATTTAAAAACCGAGCGTTCGGCGGATGGTATTGAATTATTATTCGCCCGTTGTTCTATTCTTCAAGCGGCACGCGCAGCCGGTATTCAAGCCTTTGATACCGTTTATTCCAATGCCAATAACGAAGAAGGTTTCTTGCAAGAAGCCGCACTGATTAAGCAACTTGGTTTTGACGGCAAATCCTTAATTAATCCCCGCCAAATTGAATTGCTACACAATTTATTTGCACCGACACAAAAAGATGTAGAACAGGCAAAACGTATTATTGAAGCCGCAGAAGAAGCACAACGTCAAGGCAGCGGTGTAGTGTCATTAAACGGTAAGATGATCGATGCACCGATTATTGATCGGGCAAAATTGGTATTAGAACGTGCCAAATCATGCATTCGTGAAGAGTAAGGGAGAAAAAAATGACAACCAGAGAACAACGTGTTGAAAAATTCAATGCCGGTCGTGCGCTTTATCAAGCCGTCCCAAAAGCAGAATCCCTTGCCCGCACAGCGAAAGATCGCAAATTGTGTGAAAATCTTGAAGAAGCCATTAAACGTTCGGGGCTACAAGACGGTATGACGGTTTCTTTCCACCACGCTTTCCGTGGCGGTGATTTTGTGGTGAATATGGTGATGGATAAAATCGCCGAGATGGGCTTTAAAAACTTAACACTCGCCTCCAGTTCACTTATCGACAGCCATTCTCCCCTTATTGAACACATTAAAAATGGCGTGGTCAGCAAAATCTATTCCTCCGGTTTACGGGGTGAATTGGCAGAACAAATTTCACGCGGTTTATTAGACGAACCGGTGAATATTCACTCTCACGGTGGGCGTGTGCATTTAGTGAAATCGGGCGAACTTAAAATTGATGTCGCTTTCTTGGGCGTACCTTGTTGCGATAAATTTGGTAATGCCAATGGTTTTACCGGCAAAAGCAAATGCGGTTCATTAGGCTATGCCCGTGTAGATGCGGAATATGCCAATAAAGTGGTGTTATTAACGGAAGAATTTGCCGACTATCCTCATCACCCAATTAGTATTGGGCAAGATCAAGTGGATTTCATTGTAAAAGTCGATGCCGTAGGCGATCCGAAAAAAATCGGCGGCGGTGCAACCCGAATGACCACCAACCCACGCGAATTATTAATCGCCCGCAAATGTGCCGAAGTGATTTTCGCCTCAAGTTATTTTAAGGACGGATTCTCACTCCAAACCGGTTCAGGCGGTGCGGCATTAGCCGTAACCCGTTTCTTGGAAGAAAAAATGCGCCGTGAAAATATCACCGCAGATTTCGCCCTTGGCGGCATTACGGCAAGTATGGTGGCATTGCACGAAGCCGGCCTCATTAAAAAATTATTAGACGTGCAAAGTTTTGATGCCGTTGCCGCAGAATCTCTTGCTCGCAATCCAAACCATATTGAAGTTTCCGCCAATCAATACGCCAATTACAGCTCTAAAGGCGCATCGGTTGAACGTTTGGATGTGGTCATTCTTTCCGCCTTGGAAATTGACACCAAATTCAATGTAAATGTATTAACCGGTTCTGACGGTGTGATCCGTGGTGCGTCCGGCGGACATTGTGATACTGCCGCTTCCGCTCAAGTCGCGATTATCGTTGCACCTTTAGTTCGTGGTCGTATTCCAACAGTGGTTGAAAATGTGATCACCTGTGTCACACCGGGTGAAAATATCGATATTTTAGTGACCGATCACGGCGTAGCGGTAAACCCGAAACGTACCGATTTAATCGAATCCCTCACTCAAGCAGGCATTCCGTTGTTCACCATTGAACAGCTTTGCGAACGGGCTTACAGCCTCACCGGTAAACCAAAAGAAATTGAGTTTACCGATAAACCGGTTGCGGTGGTGCGGTATCGTGATGGGTCGGCGATTGATACGGTGTATCAAATTAAAGAATAAAGGTTTCGCCTTATGGGCGACCTACTTTTCTTTGCTTGTGCAAAGCAAAGTAGGCAAAAGAAAGCACACCCCAGCTAATTTGCAACGCTGATCTCATTGCGGATTTTCTTAACGAAAAATTTGTAAACTCGCAACTTTGTTGCTCAAACAATACAAATTTTTCTAAAAATCCTTATTCGTTCAGGCAAATTAGATGGGGCCCCTTGCCAATCCTGCACTTCGTTCCCTTTTTTTACGGGGACGCTGCCGAAGGCTAAGAGGGGATTAACAAAGTTAATACGTTAAAAGAGCGGTCAAATTTTGCAGCGTTTTTTTCAGACATTTTCGACTCAAGGTAAAGGAATTTCGCTTGAAGACTTGCTAAATGCCCGTGAAGCGCGGGCGTTGTTGCAGCAACGGCTTTTGGCGAAATATCGTCAGCCTTTAGTTTCCGTCACATTAACCGCCGTGGGGAGTGTGAAGAAAAACCCATTGTTGGATTATGTGTTTGAAAAAGCATTAGAAAAATTGACCGCACTTTTTGCACAACGCAACCGGCTTATCACCGAAAAAATTGTTCGCCCTCTCGATACCGGACACGAGGCTTTTTTTGTTCTCCCGATCAACGCCGATGAATTAAAACAGGCGATGATTGAATTAGAAGATAGCACGCCGCTTGCCAGACTTTGGGATTTGGATGTGTTTGATGAAAATGGCAATCTATTAAGCCGTGCGGAATTTGGATTTTCACCGAGGGCGTGCCTAGTCTGTGGTGATAATGCCAAATATTGCGCCCGCCATCGTCAACACCAAACAGAAGAAATTATGGCGGAAATGCAACACCGTGCGCAGGGGCATTATTTCGCCGAACAAATTGGCGGATTGGTTTATCAGGCATTATTGCAAGAAGCACGCTTATCGCCCAAACCGGGACTGGTAGATGCCCTCACCAACGGTGCGCACACTGATATGAATTTACAAACTTTTGAACAAAGTGCGGTCGTTTTGAAGCCATTTTTTACAGACTTTGTGCTGAAAGGAATGGAAACGGCAAACCTACCCGAAAACCAAATACTGGCACAACTTCGCCCCATTGGTATTCTGGCGGAAAAAGCGATGTTACTGGCTACGAAAAATATCAACACGCACAAAGGGGCAATTTTTTCTTTTGGATTGGTTTGTGCCGCAATCGGACGATTGAGCGCGCAGGCACAATTCAAATCTTATGCAGTAAATCTTGATGTGACGTTAATTTGTCGTCTTGTGGCACAATTTGCAGCAGGACTCACAAAAGAGCTTGAGCATTATCCAACCCACCTTCCTATTACCGCCGGCGTGCGTTTATTCCGAGAATACGGTTTAACCGGTGCACGCGGTGAAGCGGAAAGTGGTTTTCACCAAATTCAAACCTTGTTACCACTGCTTGATGAGTATCATCAGCTCGCGTGGGAACACCGTTTGTTAATCGCTTTGTTACATTTAATGGCTAAAAATCCGGATACCAATGTGGTTCATCGGGGCGGATTGGAAGGCTTGCAGTTTGTGCAGCAAAGTGCGATTGATTTACTTGAAAATCAATCACTTGTGTTAGATAAAGCAGGACTCACACAAGCCTTGTTAAAGTTTGATTCCGACTGCATTGAGAAAAATTTAAGTGCAGGCGGAAGTGCCGATCTCTTGGCGCTGTCGATTTTCTTTTTATTGTTTAGAGGTGACTAAAAATGGCATTATCCAAAAATGCAAAGTTAGTGATTCTGGCGGCAATCCCGTTGATCACGTTTATCTTGCCTGCACCTGAGGGGCTTTCTCTCATTGCTTGGCGTTTACTCGGTGTATATATCGCAACAATCGTAGGGCTTGTCATCAAACCTTACGGTGAACCTGTCATTTTATTGGCAGCCATTGCGGTTTCCGGTGCGATCATTGGTAACACCGAAGGGGCGAAAGAATTAGTGAAAGTCGGCAATATGTTGGACGGTTACAAATCCGGCACAACTTGGCTCATTTTCACAGCATTCACATTAAGTTCTGCTTTCGTGATTACGGGGCTTGGTAAACGTATCGCTTACCATATGATTGGTGCAATGGGTAGTACAACCTTGCGCTTAGGCTACGTCACGATGTTTTTGGATCTTTTGCTCTCTCCGGCAACCCCTTCCAACACGGCACGTGCCGGAGGGATTATTTTCCCAATCATTAATAGTGTCGCCGTAGCATTAGGTTCTGATCCTGAAAACAGCCCGAAAAAAGCAGGGCGTTATTTGATGATGAATCTCTATATGGTGGTAAAAACGACCTCCTATATCTTCTTAACTGCAATGGCACCCAATGCACTCGCCCTTTCCTTAATGGCGCCAATCCTTGGGTTTGAAACCACGTGGATCAAATGGTTTTTAGCTGCTTCCGTACCGGGATTAATCTGCTTATTCCTCATTCCTGCAGTATGTTACTTCGTATCAAAACCGGAATTGAAACACGTTGACAACAAAGAAATCGCCCGCAAAGGCTTAGAAGAATTAGGCCCGATGTCTTTCCGTGAAAAAGCATTAACCCTATTATTCGTCATTGCTTTATTTGGTTGGATCTTCGCCGATGCACTTCACGTGAATGCGACTATTGTTGCGATAATCGTGATGGTTCTTTGTATTATTTTAAACATCGTTTCTTGGGACGATATTTTGAAAAGTAAAGGGGCGTGGAATACCTTAGTTTGGTACGGTGGTATCATCGGTATGTCAGGCTTACTCGAAAAAGCCGGTTTCTTCAAATGGTTAGCCACCACATTGAGTAACATGTTGCAATTTGAAGGCCACGGCATTATGGCATTAGTCGTGATTCTCACGTTGAGTGTTGCTGTACGTTACCTATTCGCCTCCGGTGGTGCTTACGTTGCCGCGATGGTACCGGTATTCGCGACCGTAGGTCACGTTGCCGGCGCACCAACCGAATTATTAGCCCTTGGTATCGTATTTGCCAATGCATACGGTGGCTCTGTAACGCACTATGGTGGTGGCCCGGGCCCAATCGCATTTGGTGCAGGTTATAACGATATCAAATCTTGGTGGATCGCCGGTGCGATTATCGGCTTTGGCAGCTTACTTATTCACTTAACCATCGGCATTGCTTGGTGGGAATTATTGATGGGATTAGGTTGGCTATAAAGCTAATTCATTCTTAATAAAACTAAAAAAGTGCGGTTAAAATTGACCGCACTTTTATATTGGTAAAGTAGACAAAATTGTTAATCAAAACAAGATCCTGTAAAACAACAGGACCATTTTTTATCTTTTTAACCCTTCAATGTTTCTTACATTTTCCACTGCCTGATCGGCTTCCACACGTTGCATAAAAGGTGAAAGCTGAGTTAGGTGGCTAAAATCAAGTCCTACTGCTCGACACCAATTTAGCATAATGTAGAGGTAAATATCAGCAACGGAAATATTTTCACCAAAATAAATATGGCTTTCTAAATGTTCATTTGCTACGGCTAATTGAGCCAAAATTTGTTCAACGGCTTGTTGGCGAATAGTTTGTGCCAATGAGTCATTATCTTTTGCATAGTCAGGCAAACGGAATAGTGGCACAAAAGATTTATGTATATCGGCATTGAAAAATGCTAACCAACGCACTGCTTTGGCTTTATCACGTACGGTTTTACTACCAAATAATTTGGCGTTCGGATAAAGCTCATCCAAATAATGCAAAATTGCCTGATTTTGTGAAAGTACTAAATCACCATCAATTAAAACCGGCACTGCACCTCTTGGGTTTAAGGCTAAAAATTCGGGTGATTTAATCAACTCACGGGTTGCGGCTTCAAATTCATAAGCCTGGTTCTCACGTGTTTTTAACCATTCCAATGCAACATGTGGAACGAAAGAACAAGCACCCGGCAAACCATATAATTTCATTAATATACTCCTTGATTGACATTAAAAAATGCGGTTAATTCTACCGCACTTTTTATCAACTAAATAATTTTTCCCAAAATATTTTGATAAATTCCCTCTCCTTTATAAATTCATCATTTGAAACGATAGAGGGTCTTCCCAGCAAATTTAAATGATGTATTTTATTCCTTAACTCAACATAACATTGCTTTAAATTTTCACAATCAGCAATACTGATAATATGGGCTTCTGCCATTGAATCAAAAATTCTGATGTTATCCGACCATTGAGTGAGCGCAATGTTTTGTGATGCATTGGCAAGAACAAGATATTGAGCAATAAATTCAATATCCGTTATGCCGCCATAATCTGTTTTTAGATTAAATTCGTTTTCTTGAGAATGTGAAAGGTTGGCAAACATTTTTTCCCGCATTTCCACTACTTCTTTTTTGAGCGTAGCCAGATCTCGTGGTGATGAAAGGACAGATTGACGAATATGTTCAAATTTTTGGCGTAGTTTTTCTTCTCCAAAAACAGGGCGGCTTCTTACAAGCGCTTGTTTTTCCCACGTCCAAGCTTCATTACGTTGATAGTTTTCAAAGGCAGAAAGGGAGCAGCCTAACAAACCGGCATCGCCTGAAGGGCGTAAGCGCATATCGATTTCATAAAGGATACCGGCACTGGTATTAAGATTAAAAATGCTCACAATTTTTTGAGCAAGTCGAAGATAGAATTGGTTATTATCAATGGTTTTCTTGCCCCCGGCAGTTTCTCCTTCCACAGCATCGTAAAGAAAAACCAAATCAAGATCAGATTTATACCCTAATTCAATTCCCCCTAATTTCCCATAAGCAATCACTAAAAAACCTTTTTCATTAGGTTGTAGATGTTGCGGTGTACCAAAGCGGGTTACCATTTGTTTCCACGCAAGATTGACAACGGCTTCAATGATTGCTTCTGCCAAATAAGTTAAGTGATCACTGACTTTCATCACCGGTAATGCACCTAAAATATCGGCGGCGGCAATGCGTAATAAGGTTGACTGCTTAAATTGCCGTAAGGCATCAATAATTTGTTCTTCATCATCTTGTGGTAAACGTAACAAGTATTGCTGAAGTTCGGTGGAATATTGGGTGAAAGAAAGGGGATGGCGTAAACTTTCCGTATTGAGTAATTCATCAAGTAAAATCGGATGTTGCGCCAGTTGATCGGCAATCAATTGAGATTTTGCACAGAGTTCAATAACCTGTTGTAAGGCTTGTGGATTTTCCAGTAATAATTCTAAATAAGTGGTTCGACCGGAAATTTTTTCCATTAGATGCAAAATCCGTGGTAATAACGTGCGGTAGTTTTCTTGTTTAAAAATTAAGGTAAGCACAATCGGTAAAAGTTGTCCGAATACTTCTCTCCCGCGATTGCCAATAATGCGGCGGTTTAAACTTTCTTTAAATTGTTCTAATTGATTTAAGAGATCATCGATATGTTCCGATTGAACCTTTGTTTCTTGCAACATTCGCTCAATGTCATCAAAATCCGCCTCAAGAAAATCCAGCCACTGATTGTCTTTTTCTAACTTTTCATCTTTTTCTTCGCCAATCAATTGATTAAACACCGAACGCACATTTTCTTGATGTTGTTGCAAAGTGCGGTAAAAATCCTGCCAGTTTTTGATTGGATAAGTTATATGAATCACTTCACCTTGTTCATTTTGACAGGTGAAATGGCGACAGGCTTCAATTAAACGGAAGCGGTCAATTTCATCACTCGGTAAGGTTTGGGTTTGTTGATCGTTAATTGCCTGTAATATGTTTTCAACTCTTCGTAGAAAAAGATAGCTTTCGCGTAAGGATTGGGATTGCGATTGGGTTATTAACCCCAGTTTTGTGATTTCCGGTAATACATTTAGTAAACAATATTGTTGCAAAGCAATTTCCCGCCCACCACGGATCAGTTGAAAAACTTGAACAATAAATTCAACTTCACGAATACCACCTGCGCCCAGTTTGATATTATCCCGCAGCCCACGGCGGCGTACTTCACGTTCAATTTTGCTTTTCATTTCACGTAATGATTGAATGACGCTGAAATCAATATAACGGCGATACACAAAAGGGCGGAGCATTTTTTGTAAATATTGACGGTGCGGATCCTTATCTTGCACGCCTAAAATACGCCCCTTAATCATTGCATAACGTTCCCAGTCCCGCCCCTGATCTTGATAATATTGTTCCATTGCCGAAAAACTGAGAACCAATGCGCCACTTTCGCCGAAAGGTCTTAATCGCATATCGGTACGATATACAAAACCATCGCCGGTAAAATCATCTAATGCACTGATTAACCGTTGTCCCAGTCGGGTAAAAAATTTTGCATTATCGACCGATCTTCGGGCATTTGTTCCCGTAATATCGGTTTCTCCTTGTGCAGGGTAAGTAAAAATGAGATCAATATCGGAAGAAAAATTCAGCTCAAATCCGCCCAATTTTCCCATTCCAAGAATATACAGTTGTTGGGGCTTTCCCTGCTCATCTCGGGGTGTACCCATTTCCTGACAGGCTTGCCGATAAAGCCAATCACGTGCGCCAATAATAAGGCTTTCCGCCAGTTGAGAAAGTCGAATAAAAATCTGTTCCACAGTGGCGAGATTAAGGCTTTGGCAGAAACTTAATTTTGCCATTTCAATATGACGGAATATCCGTAAGGTTTTATAAAATTCTGCCTCATCAGAAATTTTGCTTAATTGATGGGCTAGGCGTGTGGAATATTGATCACACTCGGAAAAAGTCGGGCTTTTTTCCCACCATTGTGCCAGTAAGTGCGGTTGTTTTTGCAACACTTTTTCCACAAAATCAGACATTGCCACCGCATAGCCTAATTGCCCTATGGGATGGTTTCGATCAGGGTAAGATTGTTGAATGTTGTGGGAAAGATGGGCGGAATCAATTTCAGGAAAGGATTGGCATAAAGTTGTGCCGAGAGCGTTAAGTTTTTGTTCAATAAGGGCAGAAAGTGCGGTCATTTTTTCTCTCTTTTTTGTTGCTCAAGTAAACGTAATACGGTTTCCTTCGCTTGTTCCGGTTGTAAACTGTCTAACCATTGAACGGGCGTTTTCCAACCGCGTAGCCAAGTTATTTGGCGTTTGGCAAGTTGGCGTGTGGCGCAAATTCCCCGAAAAACCATTTCATCGTGATCATAATGTCCTTGTAAATATTCCCACATTTGGCGGTAGCCCACACAGCGAATGGAAGGTAAATTAATGTTCAGATCGCCACGTGCGTAAAGTTTTTCCACTTCTTGTTGGAAGCCCTGTTCAATCATTTTATGGAAGCGTTGCTCAATGCGATGATGTAATACTTGGCGATCTTCCGGTGCGATAGCAAATTGCAACACCTTATAGGGCAATGCCTCGCCTTTTTGTTCTGTCAGTTCGGTTAAAGTTTTGCCTGTAATGTAAAATACCTCTAAGGCACGATTTATACGCTGGGAATCATTCGGGTTAATACGTTGTGCCGAAGTCGGATCAATTTTAGCAAGATCTTGATGTAATGCCGTCCAACCTTGTTGTTCGGCTTTTTGTTCAATCTCGGCACGAATTGTTTCATCGGCAGAAGGCAAGGGAGAAAGCCCTTCAATCAAAGCTTTATAGTAGAGCATTGTTCCCCCCACCAATAAGGGAATTTTACCTTGCGCGGTAATCTCAGCCATTTCACGCAAGGCATCATCACGGAAATTCATTGCCGAATAGCTTTCAGCGGGATCTAAAATATCAATCAATCGGTGTGGGGCTAAAGCCAGTTCCGCTTTTGAAGGTTTCGCCGTACCAATATCCATTCCTTTATAAATCAATGCAGAATCTACGCTAATAACTTCCACCGGCAACTGTTGGCGAAGTTGAATTGCCAAATCGGTTTTGCCGGAAGCCGTTGGCCCCATTAAAAAAATTGCAGTGGGTTTCATCTATAGTTCATCCAATAAAGGTTGCCAGTTAATCGGTTTGAGTAATTGCTCAAATTCGGCACGGTTTGTGTTGTTAAAAAGTAATTCCGTCTCGCTTAATAGTTTGACGGCATCTGCAAATACATTGAGTTTTTTCGTTTCTAATTGGGCGCAAAGTGCGGTCAAAAATGGGAGGGGATTTTCTTCTGTATCCAACATTGCTAGCACGCATTTTTGCAGGTTTTGTGTGCGTAGCAGGGCGGGTACACGATTTAAAGTTAAGCGATATTGAGCTTGGTTGGCGACAAATTCAAAGCCGATTTTGGCAAAATCCTCCGCCAGTTTTTCCCATTGCTGAAATTGTTTTTCCGTTAAACGAAAAACAAGCGGAATGAGCAAAGGTTGCTGTTCAATCTGTGCTTGTTGTAATGCCAATTTCCATTGCAAATGTTGCAATTTTTCCAAAGAAAGCAAAAAGTAATCTTGGTTTTGTTGCAATAACAACGCACGGTTTTCAATTAATGCTAAGGCACGCAAATATGTGGGATTTTGATTAATTTCGGTTGACGTGATCCTTTGTGTCTGCGTTAAATCAATCCTGTTGTGATGTTGTGCCGTTTGCAATAATTCGCCATACAGTTTTTGCTCGGTTTTGCTCGGTTGTTCCGCACGGTAAGTTTCCCGATAATCACGATAGCCCTGATAGGACGGACGGGAAGAAACGCCATAATCGGTCGAAAAGTGCGGTTGATTTTGAGAAGGTTTTTTGCCGGAATAGGTTGAGGAAAACGTATTTTGCCCTGCTGCCGCCCGATTAGGTTTACTTGCCAAAGGAACGTGATAAGTAGGCATAGGTTCGCGAATTTCATTTTCGTGCGTATTGTTGACCGCACTTTCTTGCAGCAAAAATTGGCTGTTTAAAGCGTGGCTGATACCTTCGTAAATAAAATCGTGAATCAGGCGTTGTTGATGAAAGCGTACTTCGTGTTTTGTTGGATGAACGTTTACATCCACTTCGTGCGGATTGAGATCGATAAATAATACAAAAGCAGGGTAACTTTCATTTGTTAAATGTTCCGCATAAGCCTGACGGATAGCGTGGGTAATCACTTTATCGCGAACCATTCGCCCATTGATATAGCAATAACTCAGATCATTTTGTGAACGGCTAAAATTCGGTGTTGCCACCCAGCCGGAAAGGTGTAAATCATTATGTTTCCAATCAATGCGTAGGGCATTTTTTACAAAATCCTCGCCACAAATTGCCGCAACCCGTTTAAGTTGTTGGGCTAAATCAGTCGCCGGGCGATATTGACGGATGATTTTTCCATTGTGCGTGAGGGTGAAAGCAATATTGAATTTTGCTAAGGCAATGCGGCGAATGACTTCATCAATATGTGTAAATTCGGTTTTGTCTGTGCGTAAAAATTTACGCCGTGCGGGGGTGTTAAAAAATAAATTAGCCACTTCCACCGTTGTGCCGACAGGATGAGAGGCAGGTTTAATGGTCGTTTCCATATCCCGCCCTTGTGCATAGACTTGCCACGCTTCTGTTTGTTCTGCCGTGCGTGAAGTAAGCGTCAAACGTGAAACGGAGCTAATACTCGCCAATGCTTCACCACGAAAGCCAAGGCTCAAAATGGCTTCAAGATCATCTAAATCGGCAATTTTGCTGGTGGCGTGGCGGGCAAGGGCAAGGCTGAGTTCCTCTTTGGGAATACCGCTGCCGTTATCACGAATACGAATAAGGGAAGCACCGCCGTTTTCAATATCCACTTGGATTTTGTTTGCCCCGGCATCAAGGCTGTTTTCCACCAGTTCTTTCACCACAGATGAGGGGCGTTCCACCACCTCGCCGGCGGCAATTTGATTGGCAAGTTGAGGTGAAAGAATTTTAATCGCCATTATTTCTCTCTTAATTTAATTTTTTGTCCTGTTACAACTTTTCCGTCTTTTAATTTCGGGTTCAGTTTTAAAATTTGATTTACCGGAATGTTATATTCTCGGGAAACCGCATAAAGGGTTTGATCTTTTTTGATCGTATGATAAAGCGGAATGTCGGTTTTTTTGCTTTCGGTTTTATCGGTTTTTTCCCCGTCTTTTCCTTTTTTGTTATCCGTTGATTTTGCTTTTTCAGAAACGGTTTTTTCCGTTTTCTTTGGTTCAACCACTTTCTGATTTTTACCGTTATCCGGAATTTTAATGGTTTCTCCTACCCACAATTCTTTGCGTTTGAGATTATTCAAAGCAACAATGTCAGCGACTTTCACATCATATTTGTTGGCGAGGCGACCAAGACTTTCGCCATTTTTGACTTTATGTCGAATACCGCTGTCTTTAATTTCCAAAGTGCGGTCATTTTTTGTGGTGTTTTTATCCGTTGATTTTTGAGGTTCTTTTGGCGTATTTTCCACCTTTTTATTTTTACCGTTATCCGGAATTTTAATGGTTTCGCCCACCCATAATGCTTTGCGTTTGAGATTATTTAAAGCAACAATATCGGCAACTTTTACATCATATTTATTGGCAAGGCTACCAAGGCTTTCACCATTTTTTACTTTGTGCAGAATCGTGCTTTCCTTTGCCAAAGTGCGGTTGGTTTTATTGGTGTTTTCTTTTTCTTCGCCGTCAAAGGCAACAATGGATTTTAAATTGCCATTACGGTATGCCACCAATCCTTCGTAAATCATATAAGCAATACGGCGGCGATAAGCCGGAGAATTCAGTTTTTGTTCTTCTTCCGCATTGGAAAGAAAACCGGTTTCCACTAAAACGGAAGGAATATCCGGTGAACGTAACACACCAAGACTGGCGTGCTGTGGTGTACTACGGCTGAGCGGGGTGACTTTGGCGAAACGGCGTAAGATACTTCTGCCGATTTCATAACCGGTGCGTTGGCTATGACCAAATTGCAGATCCAACACGGTTTGATCTAAATATTTATCGTTATTGTGAGAAAGCACTTTGCCCGCACCGCCTAATAATTCGGAGCGTTTTTCATCGTCTTCCAACCATTGCCCCATTTCATCATTGGCTCGGCGATTGGATAATACCCATACGGAAGCTCCCCGTTGATTTGGGTTTAATGAAGAATCGGCGTGGATAGAAACCAAATAATTTGCCTTGAATTTGCGTGCGATTTCCGAACGTTCCGGCACAGAAATATAGTAATCCCCATTGCGGGTGAGAACGCCACGAAAATTAGGATCTTTATCAAGTAAGGCTTTGAGTTCGCGGGCAATCGATAGGGTAACATTTTTTTCGTAAATGCCGAGATTGCGTCCGATTGCGCCGGGGTCTTTACCACCGTGACCGGGATCGATAGCAATTGTCCACGGTGCGGCAAAAACCGCTGAAGAAAAAAGAGATAATATTCCAAAAAGAAATGAAAATGTTGCTTTCATATTTAAACTAATAATTGTTGAATAATTTGTTCACCCAGCGGATTTTGGGCGATTAACGTTATATTTCGTGCATCATCATAATAGTCAATATTCACCAATAAATCGGCAGGTGGCAAAATGCCTTCGCCTTTTTCCGCCCATTCAATGAGGCAAATCGAATCTTTGGCGAAGTAATCGCGAATTCCCATAAATTCTAATTCTTCAGGATCGGCAAGACGATACAAATCAAAATGATAAATCATTTTTCCGGCAATATTGTATTCCTCTACCAAGGTGTAAGTCGGGCTTTTCACATTGCCTTTATGCCCTAATCCTTGCACCATACCGCGGGTAAGGGTTGTTTTTCCCGCCCCTAAATCGCCATTGAAGTATAAAACCACTGCTCGTTCGGCTTGGCATTGCACAATGGTTTCCGCCAATTTTTTACCAAAGCGAAGCATTGTGGATTCATCAGGAATATATTGGGTTAATTCGGTTGTATTCATTATGATTTATGGATGTCAAAATAATGCGAAATTCTACCGCACTTTTTCCTTTTCATTAAGGGGATTTTGCCGGTTCAAGTGTATTCGGCAGAAATTATTTCCTATTTGAAAGATATAAAAAATCCGCTGCTTTTCAGCAACGGATGATAAATTTGGAGCGGGAAACGAGGCTCGAACTCGCGACCCCAACCTTGGCAAGGTTGTGCTCTACCAACTGAGCTATTCCCGCAGAAGATGTGAAAGAATGGAGCGGGAAACGAGGCTCGAACTCGCGACCCCGACCTTGGCAAGGTCGTGCTCTACCAACTGAGCTATTCCCGCAGTTCACATCAGTGAATGCGGCGGTATTATACGAATATTTTTAGTGGTTGCAAGGGCAAATTCAATGAAAAAGGTTACTTGCCGAAGTTTTCATCAATCTAATTGGATAAAATGATCGCGGTAATAAGCCAATTCTTTTATGGACTCACGAATATCATCCAGTGCCAAATGCGTATTGCCTTTTTTGAAGCCCTCCAAAATCTCGGGTTTCCAGCGGGCGGCTAATTCTTTTAGGGTGCTGACATCCAGATGGCGATAGTGGAAATAATCGGCCAGCTCGGGCATATATTTATAAAGAAAACGCTTATCTTGAGCGATGCTGTTGCCGCAAATCGGCGAAGCCCCTTTAGGCACCCAGCGTTTTAGAAAATCTAAGGTTTGTAATTCTGCCGCACGTTCCGTTAATTTACTGGCTTTGACATGATCAACCAAGCCATTTGCGGTATGGGTTTTGACGCACCAATCAGACATTTTTCCTAATAATTCATCACTTTGATGTACCGCAAGCACCGGCCCTTCGGCAAGAATGTTGAGATTTTTATCGGTAACGATGGTGGCGATTTCAATAATCCGTTCTTTTTCGGGATCTAAGCCCGTCATTTCTAAATCGATCCAAATCAGATTTTGTTTATCTAATGGCATAATATAAGGTATCCTATGTGAAATTTTTTCCATTCTATCAAAATTACGATAAAAACGACCGCACTTTTATGGCTAAACGTAAACTTACTCAAAACCAAACCCGCCGAATTGAATCGAACAATACCCGCACGCTTCACCGCCACAAAAGAAAAGATATTGAGTGGGCGGATGAAATGTCGGGCGAATCGCAAGAGGGGATTGTGGTGACGCGTTATTCCGTTCATGCCGATGTTGAAAGTGAAGATGGGGAAATTTATCGTTGTAACTTACGCCGCACACTTTCAAGTTTAGTAGTGGGGGATAAAGTGGTTTGGCGTAAGGGGAATGAACAATTACAAGGTGTAAGCGGCGTGATTGAGGCGATTCACCCACGAATGAATGAAATTGCCCGCCCCGATTATTATGACGGTTTGAAGCCGATTGCGGCAAATATTGATCGTATTATCATTGTCTCGGCAGTGTTGCCGGTGCTTTCGTTGAATATTATTGATCGTTATCTTGTGGTGTGTGAAATTGCAGGCATTGAGCCGATAATTGTGGTTAATAAAGGGGATCTACTTTCAAAAGAACAAGAAAAAGAAGTGGAAGATCAGTTGCAAATTTATCGAAATATTGGTTATCAAACGCTGATTATTTCCGCCCAAAACGGTAAAAATATGGAAAAATTGACCGCACTTTTAAGTTCGGGAACATCCATTTTTGTGGGGCAATCCGGGGTCGGCAAATCCAGTTTAATTAACCATATTTTACCAAGCGTAAATGCTCAAGTGGGCGAAATTAGCGAAAATTCAGGCTTGGGGCAACATACCACCACTTCTTCAAAGCTTTATCATTTGCCCCAAGGGGGGAATCTTATTGATTCACCGGGGATTCGGGAGTTTGGCTTGTGGCATTTAGAGGCAGAACAAATTACCCAAGGTTACCGTGAATTTCAATATGTGTTGGGAACGTGCAAATTCCGTGATTGCAAGCATTTAACCGATCCCGGTTGTGCTTTGCGTGAGGCGGTAGAAAGTGGTCGAATCTCAGCAATACGTTTCGATAACTATCATAAACTCATTGCCGGTTTGTCGGAAGGCAAGTCACATCGCCATTTTTCAACCTTTTAAAAAGGTAAAAACAAGCAGGGAAGATTTCATCAATAGTAAGAAAAATTCTTGTTTTTTTGTGACCTAGCTCAACTTTTTTAACCTTTCGCCTTGATTATTTTGCCTTTAGCAAGGATACTATGCCAAATTTTTAATCTAACCGTTTTTTTAATTAAGCAATGACTATAATAGAGGTAACATTATGTTCTCAAAAGATGTAGAAATTACAGCGCCTAACGGCTTGCATACCCGCCCGGCAGCACAATTTGTGAAAGAAGCAAAAGCCTTTGCTTCCGATATTACGGTGACTTCAGCAGGTAAAAGTGCAAGTGCAAAAAGTTTGTTTAAATTACAAACTTTGGGTTTAACACAAGGAACGGTTATCACCATTTCAGCTGAAGGTGAGGACGAACAACAAGCGGTTGAACATTTAGTCGCATTAATTCCAACTTTAGAATAATTTTGATCATAGCCATAAAATCCGTTTTAAATTTACTTCGGTAGATGCGGCGGTATTTTATGGCTATTGTTTTATTTAACCCCTATTGATTAATTTGGAAGGTGAATATGATTTCAGGTATTGCAGCGTCTCCGGGAATTGTTTTTGGTAAGGCATTAGTTCTTAAAGAAGAAAAAATTGTTCTCGATACAACCAAAATTGAAGACGAACAAATTGAAGCGGAAGTGGCACGTTTTTATGAAGGACGTAACGCAGCCGTTGAACAGCTTAATTCCATCAGAGATCGTGCGTTATCCTCATTAGGTGAAGAAAAAGCGGCGATTTTTGAAGGTCATTTAATGATCCTTGAAGATGAAGAATTAGAAGAAGAAATTCTTGATTATTTACGTTCGCACAAAGTGAATGCAGGTGCGGCGGCAAGTAAAATTATTGACCAACAGGTCGCAATGTTATCAGAAATTGATGACGAATATTTGAAAGAGCGTGCCGGTGATATTCGCGATATTGGTAACCGCTTAATCAAAAATATTTTAGGAATGAATATTGTCGATCTTGGCGATATTAATGAAGAATCCATTCTTGTTGCATATGATTTAACGCCGTCCGAAACCGCCCAATTAAATCTTGATAAAGTGCTGGGTTTTATTACCGATATTGGCGGGCGTACTTCCCACACTTCAATTATGGCGCGCTCATTGGAGCTACCGGCAATTGTGGGGACGAACAATGTAACAGAATTGGTGAATTCCGGTGATTTCCTCATTCTCGATGCGGTTAATAACAAGGTTTATGTTAATCCGACTCAAACACAAATTGATGAATTAAAAGCCTTAGAAGCTAAATTAGCGGAAGAAAAAGCGGAATTGGCGAAATTAAAAGATCTTCCGGCAATTACGCTTGATGGTCATAAAGTTGATGTGGTAGCAAATATCGGGACGATTCGTGACTGTGAGGGGGCAAACCGCAATGGTGCGGAAGGTGTAGGATTGTATCGTACAGAATTCCTCTTTATGGATCGTGACCAACTTCCAACAGAAGAAGAACAGTTTATTGCTTATAAAGAGGTTGTAGA
Source organism: Rodentibacter myodis (assembly GCF_001999305.1). GTDB lineage: Bacteria > Pseudomonadota > Gammaproteobacteria > Enterobacterales > Pasteurellaceae > Rodentibacter > Rodentibacter myodis. The sequence continues at coordinate 157,885 of NZ_MLHQ01000008.1, forward strand.
AGCAATGGACGGTCATCTGGTTGTACTTCGTACGATGGATATTGGTGGTGATAAAGATTTACCATATCTTGATTTACCAAAAGAAATGAACCCGTTCTTGGGCTGGCGTGCAATTCGTATTGCCCTTGATCGCCGCGAAATTCTTCACGCACAGTTGCGTGCCGTATTGCGTGCTTCGGCTTTTGGTAAACTTGCCGTGATGTTCCCAATGATTATTTCCGTAGAAGAAATTCGCGAATTAAAATCCGTTATTGAAACCTTAAAAGCGGAATTGCGTACGGAAGGTAAAGCATTTGATGAAAATATTCAAATCGGTGTAATGGTGGAAACGCCGTCTGCTGCGGTCAATGCGAAATTCTTAGCAAAAGAAGTTGACTTCTTTAGTATCGGCACAAACGACTTAACCCAATATACCTTGGCGGTTGACCGTGGTAATGAGTTAATATCTCACCTTTACAATCCAATGCAACCTTCTGTTTTAGGGTTAATCAAACAAGTTATTGATGCCTCTCACGCAGAAGGTAAATGGACAGGAATGTGCGGTGAATTAGCCGGCGATGAACGTGCTACCTTATTATTATTGGGAATGGGATTAGATGAATTTAGTATGAGTGCCATTTCTGTCCCTCGTATTAAAAAATTGATCCGCAATGTGAATTTCCAAGATGCAAAAGCACTTGCCGATAACGCATTACAGAAACCGACTGCCAAAGAAATTGAGCAGTTAATTGAAGAATTTTTGGCAGAAAAGGCACTAAACTAGATACAACATCAATGTTTTAGGCTAAAATGTCACCATTATTAATGAATAGGAGATTAAAAATGGGTTTATTTGACAAACTATTCGGTTCTAAAGAGAAAAAATCAGTAGAAGTCGAAGTTTATGCACCGCTTTCCGGTGAAATTGTAAACATTGAAGACGTACCTGATGTGGTATTTTCTGAAAAAATCGTTGGCGATGGTATCGCTATCCGTCCTACCGGTCATAAAATTGTTGCACCGGTTGATGGGGTGATTGGTAAAATTTTTGAAACCAACCACGCATTTTCAATGGAATCAAAAGAAGGGGTTGAATTATTCGTTCACTTTGGTATTGATACCGTTGAATTAAAAGGTGAAGGTTTTACCCGTGTGGCACAAGAAGGTCAGGCAGTAAAACGTGGTGACACCGTTATTGAACTTGATCTTGAATTGCTTGAATCAAAAGCCAAATCGGTTTTAACACCGGTTGTGATTTCTAATATGGATGAAATTTCAAGCATTGATAAAAAAGCAGGTGAAGTGGTTGCCGGTGAATCTGTGGTACTCACTCTTAAAAAATAATTTTATAATGATGCTAAAAAATCCGCCAACTGAGCGGATTTTTTATTATCCAACTTAAAGAGGAAAAAGAATGATTTATAAACTTACGGGCGCACTTCAACATTATGTTTGGGGTGGTCATCACTATATTCCACAATTATTAAATATTCCTGCCGAAGAAAATCAGTACTATGCCGAATGGTGGCTTGGCGCGCATACTTCCGCTCCCTCAATGGTTGATAATAATGGAAAAATCTTACCGCTTACTGAATTTTTACAACAAAATCCGACCGCACTTGGTGAAAAAAGCCGAGAAACTTTTGGTGATGAATTACCTTATTTGCTGAAAATTCTTGATGTCGCCAAACCTCTTTCGATTCAGCTTCATCCGACCAAACAACAGGCGGAAATTGGTTTTGCGGAAGAAAACGCTAAAGGTATTGATTTAAAAGATCCAAAACGTACTTATAAAGACAATAACCATAAACCGGAAATGATGATCGCCTTATCCGATTTTGGGTTATTACACGGTTTTAAAACAAAAGAAAAAATTTTGGCAACATTGAAAAGCAAGCCATCACTTGCACCTTTAGCCGAAAAATTACACACGCAAGATCTGCACGCATTTTATGCCGATATTATGCAAGCGGAGCAGTCTCAGCTACATCAATGGTTAGTTCCCATTATTGAACAAAACCGAGCTGTTTATGCGAATAATGAACTAACCCTAGATAACCCTGATTATTGGCTATTATATGCTTTGGAAGCAATGGCGATTTCTTTGGATAAATTAGATCCAGGGCTGGTGTGTTTCTATTTATTTAATATTGTGCATTTGAAAAAAGGTGAAGGCATTTATCAAGATGCCGGTATTCCACACGCCTATTTACGAGGACAAAATATCGAATTGATGGCGTGTTCCGACAATGTGATTCGTGGGGGCTTAACGCCAAAATATGTGGATATTCCCGAATTGCTCAACGTAGTGGATTGTCGGGAAATCGAACCGAAAATTATCCCGCCGGCACCTAATGACGCGCGCGTATTCACCTATACCACGCCGGCAAAAGATTTTGCTTTGCAAAATATCCAATATGAATGTGGTGAACATCACCAATTAAAAAACCATAGTGTGGCGATTTTAATGGTGATGAAAGGGCAATTAAATTTACGTTCGGAAACGACCGCACTTTCTCTTAATCAAGGGGAATCAGCATTTATCACAGCAGGCGCTTCTTACGAAGTGGAAGGATTAACGGAAGGGTATGCTATCGTAGCAAAATTACCTTAGGGTATTTTTTCTTGATTAGTACATTTTAGGGAAGAGAGGATAATATTTCCCCTAAAATAATCATCGATGCTTAACAAATTAGGAGTAAATCTTATGTATCAATTTAGCTTTGTAAATCCAACCCGTATTGAGTTTGGTGAAGATAAAGAACAAAAAATTGGCGAATATATAGCTGAATTTGGTGTGCAAAAAATACTGATTGTTTATGGCAGTGAACGTATTAAACAATCGGGGGGGGGGGGTATTTGATACCGTGGTCAAGAGTTTAACCGCCAATGGTATTGAATTTGCGACGTTGGGCAGGGTGAAAAGTAACCCTATTCTTAGCAAAGGTAAACGAAGGGATTGCGTTAGCCATTTTTGACATTATTATCTTAGCAGCGACAGGATCGGAAATGAACTCTGGCGGTGTTGTAACGAAGAAATAAACCTTACAAAAATATTCAATTCACAATTATCCACTCTTTCCAAAAGAGTCGGTGATTAACCCAAAATTACAAGCAACGGTAAGTCGTGATTATTTGGTTTATTCCGCTGCAGACATCATTGCCCATTACATTGAAGGCTATTTCACGGCAAGCGCGTAACCAACATTGACTAATATGCAAATTGAAGCAAATATTAAAACCGTTATTTGCACTACAGAAACTCTTTTGGAAAATCCAAATGACTATGATGCGCGTGGTGGATTTACTTGGGCAACAACGGCATTAAATGGTTTAGCTTATGTGGGAACAAAAGATTATAGCTACCCAAATCATATGATCGAACATGCAATGAGTGCTGTATGTGATGTACCACACGGTGCAGGACTATTGGTAGTAATGCCGGCGTGGATGACGTGATGGAAGGAGTGTAATCTTAACCAATTCAAACGCTTTGCTAAAGAAATTTTTGGTTTAAGCACCGAAAAGAGGGCATCGCCGCTTTAAAAGCGTGGTTTAATAAAATAGGCACACCAACTAAATTAGGTCAATTAAATATTGAAGGGGATGCCCTCGAAAAAATCATTGACACAGCAACTCAAAATGCTATCGACTGGAAAATGAGTGATATTTACAGCCGTAAAACCATCATAGAAGTTTTTGAACTTGCTAAATAAACCACTAATTTAATGGGAAATAATTAATTTTTTATTAATAAAAAGTGCGATCAAAAGTGAGCGCACTTTTTAATCTACTTGGGATATAAATACTAAATTTTTAACATTCATAATCCTTTTCAGGATCTAATTCAAAAGCATAGAAAAAAATACCTTTAATAAGCTCTTTACTTTCACGGTTTAGACACACCCAAAAGTCATCTTAGGGAATAAATATACCATAATTCCCATTTGTGGTTTAATCTCAATAGAGAAAGAATATACTCCTACAAATAATTAAAAAGATGACCCCTTCTTTTAATATAGTTTTAGATGATTTAAAAAGCTATCTTTTGTTAGAGTTTGACAGTAAATATTTTAGAACTTTAGCAAAAAATACTGCTTGTAAACTTCAGATACAAAAATCCCCTCAAGCTTGTCTCTTAGCTCAAGGAGATTAAAATAATAACCCGG
>NZ_MLHQ01000009.1 GCF_001999305.1 Rodentibacter myodis
TCTCCCTTGCCGAATTACCACAAGAGACCCAACCAAGTGCGGTCGCTTTTGATGATGAATTTAATGCGTTTTTGGAAGCGTATGCGAAAAATCAATCTGCCGAAAAATTATTAACAACGATTATTCCTCAAGAATTTCCACACCTTATCTTATCAAAAGACAAAATAGTTCACTGGATAGAATGTGCAATGAAACTGGGTATCACAAATGAAGGAGCAATAGAACTCTTTGTTAAAGCCGAATGCTATTTACTCAACTCAACACATAAATCCGACACACTAATTTCCACAATATCAACCGAATATGGCAAAATGTCCGATGTTGAACTTGCCAAGTTACTTTATTTAAAAACAAAGGAAATAAAAGAAAAGGAATAATGAAACATGCCAATGCCCTCTGCCAAACAATATGACAACGACTGTATAACCGGCATGCCTTGCCAACAAGCACTCACCCCTATTATTCCGGTGAGATTTAGTCTCACCCGAAACGCCCTTGAAAATATCAAAGCCGGAAAAGTGCCTGCCGCACCTCAAGACACAAAAATAGGCACGCCGGACTATGAATTAAGACGCTTACGCCAAGGCTATTTCTATATCTATGCCGAACTCGGCATGGCAAATAATTCGACCGACGGTGATGACCACCAAGAAGGGCATTGGCAAATTTTTGAATACTACATCAGCAATAATGATGGAAATAGTGCCGTTGCCCCTGAAATGTCGGCTGAGGCACGCAAAAAAATTGGTGCAACTGAAGACCCTTCTCAAAAAACAGGTCAAACTTATCATTTCCGTAAATATAGATGGAAAGACGGCACACCTCACGGGGAATGGATTCTAGACAACAAAACTTATCCCTATGCCTTTGTTCATAAACAAGTCACCCGCATTCATTATGCTTACAGCGAACGGCGTTGGGCGCCCGCATTTTTTGAACTGTTGGAAACAAATCAAGAAGCACGCAAGCATATTATGCAACAAGTTTCACTCGCCAATGATGAACCGGCTTTTAGTCTGCCGTTTTCTAAGCTCACAACAGATGTCGCCGATTTTACCCCGTCAACAATACAAAAAGATGAAGCCGATAGCCTCACCCGAGCGACATCAATCGGTTTTACCGAACGACACAATATCGCTATTCTAAAGGAAGAAGAAAAACAACGCGCACGCATTGTCGCTGTACACGACCCTATTGGTAATTTGGCGGATGTCTCTGCACTTCATGAATTAACTTGGATTAATATGATTCGTGCCCGCCGAAAATACCTTTACCCGACCTCAACCGCAAGGGCGGTACTAAAACTTCAATCCCGATTGAGAAAAACCTGGTTTAAAAATTATCCTTATGACGTAAAAAATGAAGAAACGCTTAAAAAATATGCCGCAGATAACTTTTATGACACCATTGATGAATTTAAAGCGATGAATCAGACAGTAGATAACATTGCTAAAGTACAAAAAGCGATGATGGAACAAGCTGGTCACTATTCGATTTGTAAATTATTGGAATACTGTGCGGTAAAAGCCATACAACGGATAAGTCAAAACGAGGTTGAAGTAAAAGCCTTAAATGACCTAAATATGCAGGCGGCAATCCTTGTCAAACTGGCGATGCAGGGAATCGGTATTTCAGACCAAGGCATGAAATATCAAGCGGAAATGTTGGCAACCGAGAGTATTTATGGCGGTTATATTGGAAAAATTATCGCCACCGCCCAACGGGTTGAATTAACTTACCGTAATCACTCAAAAGCAAATGGATTACGCGCATTGAAACGATTAGAACTTGAACTCATGTACGAATCATTAATGAGTGCACAATTCTACCGTTGGTCATCAAAAACCTTAAAGGATAAAAGCATTACACGTGAAAGCTATCTAAAAGCCTTCGGTCTCACTCGTACGACTGTCACCCTCACCAATACGGCGGAAAGCATAACCGCTCGTCTGGAACAACAAATCCAAGGTTTGTTACAAGATAAAGTTCAAATCCAACCACTCATTCCCTCTCATCCACCCCGTACGATGGGCAGCACATCAAGCACGAAAAATCTGGGTTTTACCTTTGACATTATTGTGCCGGAAGGGCAAATCAATACGCAATCGGCACAACAACATGTCAATATGTCTCATAAAATGGGGATTTTTCTTGCCGGATTATCCTTGTTGGATACATATAAAAATTTAAAGGATTCACAAAACAATCCTTGGTGGGATTCTGTTGCGCAAAGCACCTATGCACTCACCGGTTTGTTCGCGATGTTTTATTATGAAAGAAACGGCATCGCCCATGACAGCATTAAAAACGTGCTGAGTGCAAACAAAAGCCTACTGGCTTCCCTCTTTGGCGACCAACACCTCATTGTGCAACAGGTTGATAAAGCCATTCGGGGCACTGCCTACAAACGTGGATTTGCTTACCTCGGGCATATTGCAAACTTTATGGGCATTGTGGTGGCTATTGCGGATGTCGCAAAAGGTTGGAGCAAACACGACCGTGCCTCAACCGTTTCGGGTATCTTAATGGGTGGTGCACAAACTGCCCTCTTTTTCTCTGAAATGGCGTGGGTGGGAAGGCTTGCCCCCATCAGAGTAGCTTCATTAGGGGTAGGTATGGCGGTGTCTGGCGTGCTTATGGCGGTAGGCTGGCTGCTCTTTAGTGCCTCAATGTTGTATTATTATTTTTCCGATAATGACGCAGAAGCGTGGGTACGTTCCGGGTTTTGGGGGAATTCGGATGAGTATTGGGGAGAAGAAAGAGTTTCATTTGATAAATTATTAAATGAATCTAAGATTTTTGCATTTCCTACAAATAAAGGTTACCAACAAATAGTTAGCTATTATGAGAAAGAAATGGAAGGTTTTTATAACCTAATTTTAGGGATGTCAATTCAAAATGATATTCAAGGTGATAAAAAATTACGGGTTTATAGCCCGCTTTTTAATGCAGGAGAAAGTGTCAATAAACTCACTATTGAATGGCGACAACAAACCGTATGGGGTGGGCCCGGTGAACGGGGCGAACAATATACGGATTTAGGCTCGGCAAAGGTGAAGAAAAAACGCTTATTGGCAAATTGTATTGAACTCGATTTTAGCGAAACGCCGCCTTTGGGTATCGTTCCAAAACCGGATTGGCGGAATTTGGGAAGAACGGTGTTAGCAACGCAAGGCATACTGACCTTGAAATATCCAAAGCTCGGCAGCTCAACGGAACATTTTATCGTTCAGCGAATATTTGGGAAAAATGAAATTTAGGTAGGAAAAAATGTTTAATTTTAATCATCATAGTTCTTACACGCCCGACACAATCTCAAGAAACATTAAACGGGTAAAAAGCGGTGTTATTGAGGTTTGTCGATATAGTGATGCAAAATTTAAACAATTTGTTTGGTTGTGGATTATTGCGATTATAGGGGTAATGACATTTCAACCTGAATATAGAAATAGTATTTATAGTGACATTGAATGGACTATTTCTCCAGATTCTAGAATAACTCCTCGATATTATAGTTATAAAAATAGAATGATCAGTATTGGTGAGTCGTATCCTCAATATGAAGAGTTCAAAAATGAAATGTTAGAAATTCATGGCTCACGTCGCTATACAGGTGCTTTTGCCATCTTATTTCCACTATTTCTATTCTTTTTACTTATTTTACCCAACTGGCGTCCACTACGTATCGATACCAACCGCCGTATTGCCTACTTTTGGCTATTCGGCAAGTTTTATATCACGCGTTATGATGAAAGAGCCAATCCACTCAATGCCTTGAAGCCTTACTCATACCAATCCCGATTAACCAATCCGGAACATGCGGCATTAGTCCTTACGCTTCCTCATGAAACCGATCCCAACAATATCGTGCGCATTGATTTAGGCATTTACCGCCCCGCCTGCGATTACCAAGATCAGATACTCAAAGATTTTCTCGCCGACTATATGCAAAGCCCTAATCCCGATCAGGAATTTGCTCATTACTTCAAAAAAGAAAAACGTTTATGGTCGGATTATATTAATTGGTTTTATCATTTCAGCCTTTTCCCAACCCGTGGCTATAACGAAAAGAAAACCGAAGCTAAAATCCAACAATGGCTTGCCAACAACCCCGAGATCTATTAAAACGCCATTATTTTTGACCGCACTTTACCTAAAGTGCGGTTGATTTTGCATAAGAAAGATACAAATGTGAAAGAAAACGCTTACTGGCAGATTGTATTGAACTTGATTTTAGCGAAACGCCGCCTTTGGGTATCATTCCAAAACCGGATTGGCGAAATTTGGGAAGAACGGTGTTAGCAACACAAGGCATACTGACCTTGAAATATCCAAAACTCGGCAGCTCAACGGAACATTTTATCGTTCAGCAAATATTTGGGAAAAATGAGATTTAGGAGGAAATATGTTTAATTTTAATCATCATAGATCTTACACGCCCGACACAATCTCAAGAAATATTAAACAGGTAAAAAGCAGTGTTATTGAGGTTTATCGTTATAGCGATGCCAAACTACGCCAATTTTTATGGATGTGGTTTTTAGTTATTACTTTTTTTTGGATATGGAATATGATTGATCCGAGCCAACCGCTCCATCATAAGATGGAATGGGCTTGGAACTCGCAAAATCTACAAATTGAGTTAATTGAACTATTAAGAGATCCTCAAAAACCTGAATATACTAGAGGAGGGACGCTACTTAGTGAGTACACTAATAATTTATCAAGTAATGCAAAGCTAGATGCTAGAAAAGCGTGGATAATTTTGAGTGTACCATTTTGGTTCCTATTATTAATCATCTTTCCAAACTGGCGTCCACTACGTATCGATACCAACCGCCGTATTGCCTACTTTTGGCTATTCGGCAAGTTTTATATCACGCGTTATGATGAAAGAGCCAATCCGCTCAATGCCCTGAAACCTTACTCATACCAGTCCCGATTAACCAATCCGGAGCATGCCGCATTAATCCTTACACTCCCTCACGAAACCAATCCCAACAATATCGTGCGCGTTGATCTAGGCATTTACCGCCCCGCCTGTGATTACCAAGATCAAGTTCTCAAAGATTTTCTCGCCGACTATATGCAAAGCCCTAACCCCGATCAGGAATTTGCTCATTACTTCAAAAAAGAAAAACGTTTATGGTCGGATTATATTAATTGGTTTTATCATTTCAGCCTTTTCCCAACCCGCGGCTATAACGAAAAGAAAACCGAAGCTAAAATCCAACAGTGGCTTACCAACAATCCCGAAATCTATTAAAACGCCGCTATTTTTGACCGCACTTTACCTAAAGTGCGGTTGATTTTGCATAAGTTTTTAAAGATACAAATGTGAAAAAAAACGCTTATTGGCAAATTGTATTGAACTCGATTTTAGCGAAACGCCGCCTTAGGGTATCGTTCCAAAACCGGATTGGCGAAATTTGGGAAGAACGGTGTTAGCAACGCAAGGCATACTAACTTTGAAATATCCAAAACTCGGCAGTTCAACAGAACATTTTATCGTTCAGCGAATATTTGGGAAAAATGAGATTTAGGAGGAAATATGTTTAATTTTAATCATCATAGATCTTACACGCCCGATACAATCTCAAGAAATATTAAACGGGTAAAAAACGATGTTATAGAAGTTTGTCGGTATAGTGATGCAAAATTTAAGCAGTTTATTTGGCTGTGGATCGTCGCTATTTTTGGTGTTTTAGGATTAGAACCTGAATATAGAGCAAATATACATAGTGAGATCGAATGGGCTATAAATCCAGATAAACAACTAGAAATACAATACAATGAACTGTATCTGCTGTATAAAAAAGATAACGAACTCCATAAATTTAGAAGCTATGAAGAATACAAAAAAGGGATGCTAGAGTATCATATAGAAAGTACTTATATAGGCTTTTTCTGTATTTTTTTTCCAATTTTTCTATTACTTTTGCTTATATCTCCAAACTGGCGTCCACTACGTATCGATACCAACCGCCGTATTGCCTACTTTTGGCTATTCGGCAAGTTTTATATCACGCGTTATGATGAAAGAGCCAATCCACTCAATGCCCTGAAGCCTTACTCATACCAGTCCCGATTAACCAATCCGGAGCATGCCGCATTAATCCTTACACTCCCTCATGAAACCGATCCCAACAATATCGTGCGCGTTGATTTAGGCATTTACCGCCCCGCCTGTGATTACCAAGATCAAGTTCTCAAAGATTTTCTCGCCGACTATATGCAAAGCCCTAACCCCGATCAGGAATTTGCCCACTACTTCAAAAAAGAAAAACGCTTATGGTCGGATTATATTAATTGGTTTTATCATTTCAGCCTTTTCCCAACCCGCGGCTACAACGAAAAGAAAACTGAAGCCAAAATCCAACAATGGCTTGCCAACAATCCCGAGATCTATTAAAACGCCGCTATTTTTGACCGCACTTTACCTAAAGTGCGGTTGATTTTACATAAGTTTTTTAAAGATACAAATGTGAAAAAAAACGCTTATTGGCAAATTGTATTGAACTTAATTTTAGCGAAACGCCGCCTTAGGGTATCGTTCCAAAAGCGGATTGGCGAAATTTGGGCAGAATGGTTCTCGCTACGCAAGGAGTATTAACCTTAACATACCCGAAACTGGGTTCTTCGACGGACTATTTTATTGTTCAACGCCTATTTAGAAAAAATGAGATCTAGGAGAGTTTATGTTTAACTTTAATAATCAATCAAAATCCTATACACCCGATACGATCTCAAGAAATATCAGGCAGGTTAGAGAGGGGGTGATTGAAATACGCCGTTACAGTGATGCCCAACTACGTCAATTTTTATGGATGTGGTTTTTAGTTATCACTTTTTTTTGGATGTGGAACATTATTGATCCTTCACAACCATTACATCATAAGATGGAATGGGCATGGAATTCTGAAAATAAAATCAATGAGATAGTTTCTTTGTGGAAATCCACCGACAACCCACTCTACACCAGAGATGGTCAATTACTAAGTGAATACAAAAATGAATTATCTTTAAATACAAAGCAAGATATTCTTAATTCATGGTGCATTTTAAGTATACCATTTTGCTTTTTTCTATTATTAATAGCACCAGATTGGCGTCCACTACGTATTGACACCAACCGCCGAATTGCCTACTTTTGGCAATTCGGTAAATTTTATATCACACGCTATGATGAAAGAACCAATCCGCTCAATGCCATGAAGCCTTACTCATACCAATCCCGATTAACCAATCCGGAGCATGCCGCATTAATCCTTACACTCCCTCACGAAACCGATCCCAACAATATCGTGCGCGTTGATTTAGGCATTTTCCGCCCCGCCTGTGATTACCAAGATCAGGTACTCAAAGATTTTCTCACCGACTATATGCAAAGCCCTAACCCCGATCAGGAATTTGCCCATTACTTCAAAAAAGAAAAACGTTTATGGTCGGATTATATTAATTGGTTTTATCATTTCAGCCTTTTCCCAACCCGCGGCTATAACGAAAAGAAAACCGAAGCAAAAATCCAACAATGGCTTGCCAACAATCCCGAAATCTATTAAAACACCGCTATTTTTGACCGCACTTTACCTAAAGTGCGGTTGATTTTGCATAAGTTTTTAAAGATACAAATGTGAAGAAAAAACGCTTATTGGCAAATTGTATTAAACTTGATTTTAGCGAAACGCCGCCTTTGGCCATCGTTCCAAAAGCGGATTGGCGAAATTTGGGAAGAACGATGTTAGCAACACAAGGCATACTAACTTTGAAATATCCAAAACTTGGTAGCTCAATGGAATATTTTATCGTTCAGCGAATATTTGGGAAAAATGAGATTTAGGAGGAAATATGTTTAATTTTAATCATCATAGATCTTACACGCCCGATACAATCTCAAGAAATATTAAACGGGTAAAAAACGATGTTATAGAAGTTTGTCGGTATAGTGATGCAAAATTTAAACAATTTGTTTGGTTATGGATCATAGCTATTATTGGAATTGCTTCCTATAACATAACATCTGAAAATAATATTTATAAAGATATAAAATGGGCATTAGCTCCTGACGAGCAATTACAAAAACAATACAATAGGTTGACTAAAGTGTATAAATCTCATAATAAGATAGAACAATTAGAACAATATAGTGAATACAGAAAAGATATGCTATCTCGTCACACAGGAAGCACTTATGTTGGTTTTTTCTATATATTATTTCCAATTTTTCTATTACTTTTGCTTATCTCGCCCAACTGGCGTCCACTACGTATCGACACCAACCGCCGTATTGCCTACTTTTGGCTATTCGGCAAGTTTTATATCACGCGTTATGATGAAAGAACCAATCCGCTCAATGCCCTGAAACCTTACTCATACCAGTCCCGATTAACCAATCCGGAGCATGCTGCATTAGTCCTTACGCTTCCTCATGAAACCGATCCCAACAATATTGTGCGCGTTGATCTAGGCATTTACCGCCCCGCCTGTGATTACCAAGATCAGGTACTCAAAGATTTTCTCACCGACTATATGCAAAGCCCTAACCCCGATCAGGAATTTGCTCATTACTTCAAAAAAGAAAAACGTTTATGGTCGGATTATATTAATTGGTTTTATCATTTCAGCCTTTTCCCAACCCGTGGCTATAACGAAAAGAAAACCGAAGCTAAAATCCAACAGTGGCTTACCAACAATCCCGAAATCTATTAAAACGCCGCTATTTTTGACCGCACTTTACCTAAAGTGCGGTTGATTTTGCATAAGTAAAGATACAAATGTGAAGAAAAAACGCTTATTGGCAAATTGTATTGAACTTGATTTTAGCGAAACGCCGCCTTTAGGTATCGTTCCAAAAGCGGATTGGCGAAATTTGGGAAGAACGATGTTAGCAACACAAGGCATACTAACTTTGAAATATCCAAAACTCGGCAGTTCAACAGAACATTTTATTGTTCAGCGAATATTTGGGAAAAATGAGATTTAAGAGGAAATATGTTTAATTTTAATCATCATAGATCTTACACGCCCGACACAATCTCAAGAAATATTAAGTGGGTAAAAAACGGTGTCATTGAAATTTGCCGTTATAGTGATGCCAAACTACGCCAATTTTTATGGATGTGGTTTTTAGTTATCACTTTTTTTTGGATATGGAATGTGATTGATCCAAACCAACCACTACACAATAAGCTGGAATGGGCTTGGAATGCAAAAGAAAAAGAAATCTATATTATTAATTTTTTAATAGATTCAGATAATCCTCAGTATATGATTGATGGGCAACCTATCAATGAATATAAGTCTCACCTATCCGAAAATGTTAAACAATATACGAAAAATGCTTGGGTATTATTAAGTGTACCACTATGGATTCTACTATTACTTATTTCACCCAACTGGCGTCCACTACGTATTGACACCAACCGCCGAATTGCCTACTTTTGGCAATTCGGTAAATTTTATATCACACGCTATGATGAAAGAACCAATCCGCTCAATGCCCTGAAGCCTTACTCATACCAATCCCGATTAACCAATCCGGAGCATGCCGCATTAATCCTTATACTCCCTCACGAAACCGATCCCAACAATATCGTGCGCGTTGATTTAGGCATTTACCGCCCCGCCTGTGATTACCAAGATCAAGTTCTCAAAGATTTTCTCGCCGACTATATGCAAAGCCCTAACCCCGATCAGGAATTTGCCCACTACTTCAAAAAAGAAAAACGTTTATGGTCGGATTATATTAATTGGTTTTATCATTTCAGCCTTTTCCCAACCCGCGGCTATAACGAAAAGAAAACCGAAGCCAAAATCCAACAATGGCTTGCCAACAACCCCGAAATCTATTAAAACACCGCTATTTTTGACCGCACTTTACCTAAAGTGCGGTTGATTGTTTTCCACAATTAGAAAGGCAATTATCTCTTTCTATTAATTTGCCACACCCAACAATCGTCAAAAATTTATTGATATAAAACAATGAGTTGACAAAAAAATAAAAACCTATTAACTCCCCCTCAAAAAACTATTCCGCTTTCACACCTAAATTGCCGATTCTTACCCCAAGCATACCGAGGGAAACCGAATCTAAATAATCACCAAGAAATTTGAATAGCTCGGTGAGTTCGGTAAATGAACGTTGTATTTTGATTTGATCTTCCACTCTACGCACAAATTCATAGCGAATACCGCTTTCTTCAAAATGAGCAGTGAGGGTTAAATAAACGGTTTCAAAAAAATGGCTATGCGCCCCTTCTTCACCGGGATCGCTAATACGCACATTCCACGTTGTATTGAATAATGTTTCTGTTTTGTTTGACATATTGTTACCTCTCATTGTTATTTTTACTTTAAGAAAAACCCGATTATAAAATTTCTGAAATCAAAAAATTTATAATCGGGCTTTTCAAAAAATTTCCCTGCGTGTTTTGCTTTTCGTTGGTAACTGCCTTTTCCTTTGCGCTTTTTCTCAATACGCTGACGAAATAATCTATCGTGCAATAATGCCATTACCGCATTGTCTTTCACCACCCCGCGGGTGTGTTGATAAACGGTTTGATTTTCAACCGCACTTTTTTGTTTTTTTGCCATTATGTTTCCTTAAACTTAAAAACGCCGTGAAGTGATTTTCACGGCGGCGTATTATACGCATAAACCCTCAAATTACAAAATCGCCAACACCGCTTCCGGCGGTCGCCCGATTTTTGCTTTTTCACCGTTCACCACAATAGGGCGTTCAATCAAAGCGGAATGTTCGCTCATTGCCTTTAATAAATCCTCATTGGTTAATGCGGGATTATCTAATTCCAACGACTTATACAAATCATCGTTGGTTCGCATCATTTGTCGCACATCATCCACACCCAATTTATCGGCTAATTGTTGAAGTTCGGCAATGGCATAATGTTTTTGTAAATACAGTTCAATCACCGGCTGAATCCCCTTTGCTTCAAGTAATGAAAGGGTTTCTCGGCTTTTAGAACAGCGTGGATTGTGATAAATCACGATAGGCATAGAATTTCTCTCCGGTTGGCTATAACTAGGGGGAATTTTAACTTATAATGGCGAAAATTTCTTATTCGGATATGCATTTATGTTAGATATGTTGAAAAGCTGGTACGCCCGCCGCTTGAGCGATCCACAGGCTATGGGGCTGTTGGCGATTTTACTTTTTGGCTTCATTGCCATTTATTTTTTTGGTGATTTAATCGCCCCCTTGCTGATTGCCATTGTGTTGGCATATCTATTGGAAATGCCCATTCACTTTCTCACCCATCGGCTAAAATTCCCACGTATGTTGGCAACCATCGTTATTTTTGGTGGATTTATTGGTATGGCAACGGTTTTTTTTCTTGTGCTTGTGCCGATGTTGTGGAATCAAAGTATTTCATTGTTAAGCGATCTGCCGGCAATGTTTAATAAACTCAATGAGTGGTTGCTTGCTTTACCGGAACATTACCCCGAACTCATTGATTATTCTATGGTCGATGCCATTTTTAATTCCGTGCGGGAAAAAATTCTGGGCTTTGGTGAATCGGCGGTGAAACTTTCGCTCGCTTCCATTATGAACTTGGTATCCCTCGGCATTTATGCCTTTTTAGTGCCGTTAATGATGTTTTTTATGTTGAAAGACAAAGGGGAACTTTTACTGGGGGTAAGCCGATTTTTACCACGCAACCGTCACTTAGCGTCTAAAGTGTGGTTGGAAATGCAGCAACAAATCGCCAATTATATTCACGGTAAATTGTTGGAGATTTTAATTGTCACCCTCGTCACTTACGTTATTTTTCTCATTTTCGGCTTAAATTATCCGCTGTTATTGGCTTTTGCGGTGGGGCTTTCCGTGTTAGTGCCTTATATTGGTGCGGTGTTAGTCACCATTCCTGTGGCGTTGGTTGCCCTTTTCCAATTCGGAATCAGCCCAACATTTTGGTATATCATTATCGCTTTTGCGGTGAGCCAATTATTAGACGGAAATTTACTCGTGCCTTATTTATTCTCTGAGGCGGTTAATCTACATCCATTGATCATCATTATTTCGGTGCTGATCTTCGGTGGATTATGGGGATTCTGGGGTGTCTTTTTTGCCATTCCGCTCGCAACCTTGGTGAAAGCGGTGCTAAATGCATTACCGGAAGATTAAAAATGGCGGGATTAACCCGCCTTATTTTTTTCGATATTCAACACTTCAACCACATCCACTGTGCCTGCCTTAATACGCCATTTCACGTTAAAGTCATACAAACTGATACCGTAAATTCGATCGCTGAATTTCCCTTGTTGGTAAGCCGGACGCGGATCTTGCTCAATCACATCACGAATAAAGCGCGCTAAGTGCGGTCGTTTTTCTTCCAGTTTTTTCACCGCACTTTCTGCCTTTGAGGTAAATTCCACCTTTAATTTTGTCGGCGGTTTCTCTTGCGCAAAGCCTGATTTCGCATTGGGTTCACTATCGGCATAAGCCACATAAGGCTTAATATCAAAAATTGGCGTACCGTCCACCAAATCCACCGCACCAAGATGTAAAAACACCTTGCCGTGAATACATTCCACTTTCCGCAATGCCACCTTAGACAATCCCAACGGATTAGGACGATGTGTGGCACGCGAAGCAAACACCCCCACCCGCTGATTTCCGCCTAAACGGGGCGGGCGTACCGTGGGCTGCCATTTTCCTTGTTGAATTTGATCGAACTGAAAAATTAACCAAAGATGACTAAATTGTTCCAATCCCCGCACCGCTTCGGGGGAATTATAAGGCGGTAATAATTCCACAATTCCCACGCCGTCTTGCACTAAATTAGGTTGGCGTGGCACGGAAAATTTTTCTTTATAAGGGGTGTGGATAATCGCGATGGGCGTTAGTGTTAAATCATTCATAAACAGGCTATTTCAGTGTAGAATACGCGACTTATTGTAATCAAAAGTGCGGTCAAAAAAAATGACAAATGAAAAACTGAAAATGTGGTGGGAAACGGCACGTCCAAAAACCTTGCCCCTTGCCTTAGCCTCGATTTTTACCGGCTCGGCATTGGGCTATTGGGCGAATCCCGAAAAATTTAATATGGCGGTAATGATTCTTTGTTTGCTCACCACCATTTTATTACAAGTGCTTTCCAACTTTGCCAATGATTATGGCGATCATCAAAAAGGTTCGGACACCCAAGAACGAATCGGCCCCTTGCGTGGTATTCAAAAAGGCGCAATTTCGGCAAAAGAGCTGAAATGGGGCTTGATATTAATGGCGTTGGCAAGTTTTCTTTCCGGTGCTTTTCTCATTGGCATTGCCTATGAAAATCTATCAGATTTATTGGCATTTGCCGGTCTTGGTATTTTAGCCATTATTGCCGCAATCACTTACACCGTGGGGGCAAAACCCTATGGTTATATGGGCTTGGGTGATATTTCTGTGCTGTTATTTTTTGGCTTATTAGGCGTGGGCGGTACTTACTATTTACAAACCCATTCTCTCGACACCACCATTATGTTACCGGCTATCGGCTCAGGGCTATTGGCGAGTGCTGTGTTAAATATCAATAACTTACGGGATATTGAACAAGATGCCAAAGCGGGAAAAAACACCCTAGCCGTGCGTTTAGGTGCAAAAAAAGGGCGGGTTTATCACTGCATTTTATTAACCCTTGCCGCTTTATGTTATCTCATTTTCACCCTCGCTACGGCAAGTTCTTGGACAAATTATTTGTTCTTACCCGCCTTTCCGTTGCTCGCCAAACACGCCCTGTTTGTTTACCGTAGCACACAACCCGAAAGCCTCCGCCCAATGTTGGCACAAATGTCGATGATTTCCTTATTCATCAATCTGTTATTTAGTTTAGGCTTGCTTCTCGGCTAAATCGGAATATACTTGCTTTCAGCTCAAATTTTTACAGGAGAAATTTATGTTTATCGATACTTCAGAACTTTGCGATCTTTATGCCGATCAAGTGGATGTGGTAGAGCCGATTTTTTCCAGTTTCGGCGGTGTAAACAATTTTTTTGGTAAAGTCACCACCGTAAAATGCTTTGAAAATAATGGCTTGATTGCCGAAGTATTAGAAGAAGAGGGTGAAGGACGGGTATTGGTTGTCGATGGCGGTGGTGCAGTACGCCGTGGCTTGATTGATGCAGAACTCGCTCAACTTGCCGCCGATAATAACTGGGCAGGCATTATTGTTTATGGTGCAGTTCGCCAAATTCAACAACTGGAAAATATTAATATTGGTATTCAAGCATTAGCCCCAATTCCGGTGAGTGCCGATGAAAACAATAGCGGAGAAAGCGATGTTCCGGTTAATTTCGGTGGTGTCACCTTCTTCCCTGAAGATTATATTTATGCGGATCTCACCGGTATTATTCTTTCCCAAGAACCCCTTGATTTAGAAGGATTTGAAGAAGAATAAGACAACCTTAAAAGTGCGCTTAAAAATAACCGCACTTTTTTTGTCAAAATTTTTTGCACTTGATCACACTTTTGAATTTTGTTGATTGCAAGTTAGTAACATTCCTTTAACATTAGTCCGTTCATTAAGTTTATAAGAATGTGGGGGGATTTTATGAACACAGTATCTTCACTCAAAAGTCATAAAAACGGTGTGATATTCCTTGTAGATATCGTACTATTTTTTGTGTTATTAAAATTTTTACCTTTTACACCGAAAGAAAATTCAGGGCTCGCCCTATTAGCTTTTATCGCTGTACTTTGGCTAAGCGAAGCCTTGCACGTTACCATTACTGCGCTGCTTGTGCCATTATTGGCAATTGCGTTGGATTTGGTTGCCACCAAACAGGCGCTAGTTGCCTTTGCCGATCCAACTATTTTCTTATTTTTTGGCGGTTTTGCTTTGGCGACAGCATTGCATATCCAAAAGCTTGACAGAATGATCGCCAATAAAATTATGGCACTCGCCAAGGGCAATCTTCTGATTGCGGTGATTTATCTTTTCTTGATCACAGCCTTCCTTTCTATGTGGATGAGTAACACGGCAACCGCTGCAATGATGTTACCTTTGGCGATGGGGATTTTAAGCCAAATGGATCGTGAAAAAGAACACAATACCTATGTTTTCGTGTTATTAGGGATCGCTTATAGTGCCAGTATTGGCGGTATGGGAACTTTAGTAGGTAGTCCGCCCAATGCGATTGTGG
The DNA here is from genome assembly GCF_001999305.1 of Rodentibacter myodis. Lineage (GTDB taxonomy): Bacteria > Pseudomonadota > Gammaproteobacteria > Enterobacterales > Pasteurellaceae > Rodentibacter > Rodentibacter myodis. The sequence goes on from NZ_MLHQ01000009.1 coordinate 15,148, forward strand.
CAAGTAATTTACACCTCACCTTCTCAGATTGGTTGTGGTATGGCTTGCCGGTGATGATCGTTTTATTACCTTTAATGATCGGTACACTTTGGATTGTTTTCAAACCAAAACTCAATGTACATTTCGAGCAATCTTTTGAAAAAATCGAAATGAACCCTCAACGCTTACTTACTCTTGCTATTTTTGTCTTTATCGCACTTTGCTGGGTATTCAGTAGCAAAATTAATCCGATCATTTCAGAGTTACTTGGGTTACAGAAAAAAATTGCCGGCTTTGATAGTGTAGTTGCTTTACTTGCAGCGATCATTATTTGTTCAACCGGTGTGGCAAGCTGGAAACAAATTCAAGAAAATACCGATTGGGGCGTGTTAATGCTCTTTGGTGGTGGCTTAACGCTAAGTGCTGTCTTAAAGGATTCCGGCGCGAGCAAAATTCTTGCGGACGGTATTGTATTTCTTGTTCAAGGTCAGCATTATTATTTGATCGGTTTATTAATTGCCGCCTTTATTATTTTCTTAACGGAATTTACCTCCAATACGGCAAGTGCGGCATTACTTGTACCGATCTTTATTTCCATTGCGCAATCTTTAGGTATTCCAGAAATCGGGCTTGCTTTAATTATTGGTCTCGGTGCATCCTGTGCATTTATGCTACCGGTTGCAACGCCGCCAAATGCGATTGTATTTGGTAGCGGTGAGGTGAAACAAAGTGAAATGGTCAGAGCGGGTATTGTTCTAAACATTGTCTGTGTATTTGTTATCGCCACAATTGGTTATCTCTTCTGGCTTAGTTAAATTCCAGTAATAAACAGTATTAGTTGTTGCACAATGAATGTTTTTTAGGAAAAAGTAGGGACGCCACGCTGGCGTCCCTACTGTTCAAGCCATTTTCTCTTTGTGCGTTTGCGCCATAATGCTGAAAAAAACGACCGCACTTTTTGCTGAAGTGCGGTCGTTTTTATTTGTGTTTTTTAATCATCGTGCTGACTTAAAAAGCCACCGCTTTGGTGTTTCCAAAGTTTTGCATAAAGTCCGTTTTGTTCCAGCAGTTCGGCGTGTGAACCTTGTTCTACAATTTGACCTTTGTCTAACACAATAAGGCGATCCATTGCCGCAATAGTGGATAAACGGTGGGCGATGGCAATCACTGTTTTGTTTTCCATCATCTTATCCAAACTTTCTTGAATGGCGACTTCCACTTCGGAATCCAATGCACTGGTGGCTTCATCAAGCAGTAAAATTGGCGCATCTTTTAGCATTACACGGGCAATGGCAATACGCTGGCGTTGTCCGCCGGAAAGTTTCACGCCACGTTCACCCACGTGTGCATCATAGCCTTTACGTCCTTGTTCATCTTGCAAGAATGGAATGAAATCTGCCGCTTCTGCGCGTTCTGCAGCCTGTTCCATTTCTTCTTCGGTGGCATTTGGACGACCATAAATAATATTTTCACGCACTGAACGGTGAAGTAACGAAGTATCTTGCGTTACTAATCCAATTTGACTACGCAAACTTTCTTGTTTCACGTCTAACACATTTTGTCCGTCAATGGTAATCGTTCCTTGTTGTGCTTCATAAAAACGGAGCAATAAATTCACAATGGTGGATTTCCCTGCGCCGGAACGCCCGATTAAGCCCACTTTTTCGCCCGGTTTGATGGTGAGATTAAAGTGATTTAATAAGGATCTTGACGGATCGTAGGCGAAGGTAATGTCGTTAAATTTGATTTCCCCTTGTTTCACCTGTAATGGCGTACTATTTGGTTTGTCCACAATGGTATGCGGTTTGGTGAGGGTATTCATTCCGTCATTCACCGTGCCGATATTTTCAAATAGGCGAGCCGACTCCCACATAATCCAACGTGAAAGTCCGTTTACCCGCAATGCCATTGCGGTGGCGGTGGCGATGGCACCCACGCCGACTTGCCCGTGCTGCCATAAAATCACGCCTAATATGGCAGTGGTTAAGGTTAGAAAAATATTGGAAGCGTAAGTGAGCGTATCTAGAGAACTTGCCAAACGCATTTGAGCGTGAACGGTGGCCATAAATTCTTCCATTGAACGTTTGGCATAAGCCGCTTCGCGTGAACCGTGGGAAAAGAGTTTTACCGTGGCAATATTGGAATAGGCATCCGTAATACGCCCTGTCATTAATGAGCGGGCATCCGCTTGGCGTTCTGCTGTTTTTGCCAAACGGGGAATTAATAATTTCAAAATGGCGAGGAATAACACAATCCAAATGGCAAACGGCAATAAAAACCACGCGTCTAATGCCGCCAATACTAAACCTGAGGTAATAAAATAGACCGCTACATAAACCAACATATCGGCAATGGTCATCACCGTATCACGCACGGCAAGGGCGGTTTGCATTACTTTGGCGGAAACTCTGCCGGCAAATTCATCTTGGTAGAAACTTAAACTTTGCCCCAGCATTAAACGGTGAAAATTCCAACGTAAACGCATTGGAAACACACCTTGTAGGGTTTGTAGGCGAACATTCACACCAATAAAAGACCACACAATGCTCAGCACGAGCAATGCCGCCATTCCCAGTAATAAATATCCTTTTTCCTGCCATAAGGTTGTCGGTGTGTAAGCCCCCAACCAATCCACCAATAGTCCCATAAATTGGAATAAGAGGGCTTCCATCACGCCGGTTCCCACCGTTAAGATAGCAAGCAGAAAAATCCACCCTTTCATTCCATTAATACTTGACCAAATAAAACGGAACAAACCTTTTTCCGGTGTGATGGGGTTGCTTTCCGGATAAGGATTTAGACGGTTTTCAAACCACGAAAAAATTTTGTTAAACATCGTATTTCCTCAAAAACAAAAGGCAACATAAGGTTGCCTTTTTAGAACGGGGCGCATTATAGCGTAAAATTTCTTCAATTTGTAGGCGACTTTCGATATTGACCGGGGGAAAGCCCATAAGCATTTTTAAAGGCTTTGCTGAAATGTGCTTCCGATTGATACCCCACCTGCAAAGCAATGGCGAGTATGGATTGTTGCGACTGCTTCAATAAAAATGCTGCTAAATCTAACCGCACTTTGGTTAAAAACTTACCGGGGGACATCCCTAGTTGTTGTTGAAATACCCGAATAAAATTGGCGCGGGACATCGCTGCTACTGCGGCAAGGCGTTCAATAGACCAATCTTCCTCCGGTGTTTGCAATATTTGTGCCAACACGCCGTTTAAGCGTTTATCTTGAAGGGCATATAATACCCCTTGTTCGATCAAACCAAGGGAAATGGTATGGCGTAAAATATAAATAAACAACACATTCGCCAAGGCATCAATTACCGATTGATTCCCGCTTTCTTGTTTTTCGGCTTCCTGCAAAAATAATCGAATCAAGGGCTGAATTTCGGTATCGCATAAATTCAAATGCAAATAGGGTGGCAATGATTCCATCAATAAGGCATTTTTTTGATAATAAAATGCTCCGCAAAACATTTTGAAATGGGGCGTTCCCTGCCCAATTTGGTGAACTTGAAAAGCCCCCTGCCACGTTTTATTTAACGGGCTTGCAGATTTCTGTTCTGTCGAATATCCCATAAAGTGCGGTCGATTTTGCGGAAGAAAAAAGATGTCGCCTGCTTTCAGATGAACGGTTTTCTCATTGAATGTAAGGTAACATTCACCTTCTTCAATTAAATGAAAAATCCCTTTATTATCATTATGTTCTTCGTGTGCAATTTGCCATTCGCCCTGAAAAAGACAGTGAATATTAATTTCACCACGTACTTGTGCCAAACGGGTTAGCTTATCCAAATAATCCATAATGAGATTTTAACCATAAAAGTTGAGATAATTTGACAAGTATGATACCGCAATCTGCCTATAATGCTTCACGAAAATTAAATACGAACTTCAATTATTTTAAGAGGAAAAAACAATGTTTACAGATTGGAAAGAACATACAGCACACGTTAAAAAATCTTTTGGCGCATTAGGTAAACAACACCCGAAAATGTTACAAGCCTACCAAGCACTTGGTGCGGCAGCGGCAGAAGGCGATGTGCTTGATGCGAAAACCCGTGAATTAATTGCTTTGGCGGTGGCGGTTACCACCCGTTGCGAAAGTTGTATCAGTGTTCACGCTGAAGAAGCGGTGAAAGCCGGTGCAACAGAAGCTGAAGTGGCGGCAGCATTGGCAATGTCTATCGCATTAAACGCCGGTGCGGCATATACTTACTCTCTCCGTGCGTTGGAAGCCTATCACGTGCAAAAAGGCGAGTAATTAGCGATTTGAATTTTATTTAGGAACTTGTTCATATTGGCACTCAATGAGTGCCTTTTTTATTGCCATAAATTCAAGTTTTTCATTTGTGCGATTACATCCGCCACCTGAATTTCCGCCATCAAATTTTTTCCTTTCAATTTTGTCGCCCAAGGTAATTCAGCGGAAGGCTTGCCAAATTCTTTTTGCACATTTTCTTCATACACGGAAACCACATTGGCTAAATTATGATAAGGGGCGGTGCGAAGCGGATTGTGATAAGCATATAGCCCAATCACCGGCGTATTTTGCGTGGTCGCAATATGGGCTGGGCCGGAATCCGGCGAAAGCACAAGATCGACTTTACCAATGAGTGCGGCAAGTTGTGTTAAATTCGTTTTGCCCGCCACATTCACCGGTGTGAAATCACAAAGTGCGGTTATTTTTGCCACCATTTCTAATTCCCGTTTTGCCGGCGAGCTACAAAATATCACATTCACATTATGTTTATTGGCAATATTTGCCACTTCGGCATAGCGTTCTACCAACCAATCTTTTTCCGCTTTACTGGAACAAGGGGAGATCAACAAATTTTTACGGGAAGGATCAATAAATTGTGCGGCAAATTGTTGATCCTGCGCTGAAATCGCCAACTGCCAAGTTGGTTCAGATTTAGGCACACCAATATATTCTGCAAATGCCATAAAACCGTCCAACACGTGTGGCGAGTCCGGATCGTCCACTCGGCGATTAACAAAAAGCCACTGCCCCTCGCGTGATCGTTTTTGACCAAAGCCGATTTTATAGGTCGCTTTAATGCCCAATGAGAGAATGGAAGCCCGAAATGCCGTTTGCATATTTAACAGTGCATCAAAATGCGTATTTTTGAGCTGTCGCCACAAGGCAAAAACCCCCTTCCAACCGCTTTTTTTATCGTAAGGGAGCAGGGTAATATTCGGTATATTCGCCAATAATGCGGCCTCTGTTTTTCCCACGATCCACGTGATCTTGGTTTCGGGATAATAGGCTTGAATACGTTGTACTACAGCAAGAGCGTGGCATACATCTCCCACCGCAGAAAGGCGAAGAATACAAAGGGATTTTGGGGCTTGGGTAAAAAGTGGCATTTGAAATCCTTTATCGTTTAATTTGGTGATATTTTAAAGTAGAATGGGCACATTTTCTATCAGGACATCTAATCAAAATGCTTGAATATCAGCAAGAGAATCAATTTTTTATCTTCAATTTTGACCGCACTTTTGAGAGACAAAATGAATTTTTTAACCCTGAATTTTGGCACGCCCAACAGCGTATTCTCGGTTCGGCAAAGGGGCGGGGGACGACTTATTTTCTAAAAACGGACGATTGGTTTGGCGTAAATTGCGCTCTGCGTCATTATTATCGTGGTGGCTTGTGGGGCAAAGTGAACAAAGATCGCTATCGTTTTTCCAACCTTGAAAACACCCGCAGTTTTGCCGAATTTCACTTATTGCAACGCTTATATAAAGCGGGTTTGCCTGTGCCGAAACCCATTGGTGCGCGTGTAATAACAGGTAGGTTGGGTATTTGCTATCAAGCGGATATTTTGACGGAAAAAATCGAAAATGCACAGGATTTGACCGCACTTTTACAAAAGGAAACTTTAGCAACGGAAGTTTGGCAACAAATCGGACGATTAATTCGTCAATTACACGATCAACAAATTTGCCATACGGATTTGAATGCACACAATATTTTGCTACAACAAACCGTGCAAGGACAAAAGTGCTGGTTATTAGATTTCGATAAGTGTGGTGAAAAATTAGGTGATTTTTGGAAAACGGAAAATCTTAACCGTTTACACCGCTCTTCTATAAAAGAAGTGAGCAGAATGAAGATTCAATTTACCGAACAAAACTGGGCGGAATTAATGTCCGGTTATCATCAAAATTTCAACAAAAAGGATAAATAGAAATGCAAAAAATCGTCCTTGCCACCGGCAATAAAGGCAAAGTCAAAGAAATGGCGGATGTGTTGGCAACGCTGGGTTTTGAAGTGATCGCCCAAACGGATCTGGGCATTGAAAGTCCGGAAGAAACCGGCTTAACCTTTGTGGAAAATGCTTTATTAAAAGCCCGTTATGCCTCAGAAAAATCGAGGCTTCCTGCCATTGCCGATGATTCGGGTTTAGTGGTAAAAGCCCTCAATGGCGCACCGGGGTTATATTCCGCCCGCTATGCAGGGGAAGAGGGCAATGATGCCTTAAATCGGCAAAAATTATTGGCGGAACTTGCCAATGTGCCACAATCGGAACGCCAAGCAAAATTTGTCAGTTGTATCGTATTTTTGCAATCACCGACCGATCCCTCACCAATAATCGCAGAAGGTGAATGCCACGGTGTCATCACTTTTGAAGAAAAAGGGGAAAATGGTTTTGGGTACGACCCTTTATTTTTTAGCTCCGAACAAGGCTGTACTTTTGCGGAATTAGAAACCGTGGAAAAGAAAAAAATCTCTCATCGTGCGAGGGCGTTAAAGGTATTGAAAGCAAAACTTGGTGCTTAAAATACGTAAAAAATCAATATTATGTAGCAAATGCACAAAGAGAAAATGGCTTGAACAGTAGGGACGCCACGCTGGCGTCCTTATAAAAAAACAACTAATTTCAATATAGGTTAAATTAAGGATGCCAGCGTGACGTCCCTACTACCTTTCATTAAGAATGATTCATTATGCACCGCTACATAATGTTGTAAAATTCTAAAAAAATGACCGCACTTTTTGCCGTTTACTTTCAAAAAAACTCACACTTGACTTAACAATTTTAAGAGAAGATTATGTTACCTCGCATTAGCTTTATTGTTCCTGTTTATAATGTAGAAAAATATTTGAGAGAATGTTTGGACAGCTTGGTTTGTCAATCAGTGGAAAAGGAGATCATCATTATCAATGATGGTTCAACAGACAGTAGTGGTCAGATTGCGCAGGAGTACTTTGACCGATACCCATTTATCACATTAATTCATCAACACAATAAAGGGCTTTCCGCAGCACGTAATATTGGTTTAAAAAACGCGAAAGGCGATTATGTTTATTTTATTGATTCTGATGATTATTTAATTGAACGGGATTTTTCAGTTTTAATCAAGTTAGCGGATCAGGAACAAGCGGATATGTTTTTTGGTGGACGCCGTCATTTTATTGAAGTTGAAAATCGATATTTTGACGATAAAATTCTTTCGCCCCGCCTTTCCTATCCCAATATGTATGAAATCCTTGATGGTGTAACACATTTACATCGAATGCTAGACTATTCTTGGGAACCGAATGTTCATTTTGGTTTTTGTCGCACTGCTTTTTTGCGCCAATATGACATTGAATTTCCTGAAGGGTTAAAAGCTGAAGATGGGTTGTTTAGATTAGATACCTTATTGTGCAAGCCAGATGTGCGAATTATTGAGGTCAACCGTATGTTCTATTGTTATCGCCACCGTGAAAATAGCATTATGACAACAATAAATGATACTTCTTTATGTGAAGATCTGTTCAAAGTCGCAGAAATGATTATTGAAAAATATCCACCACTGTTGGATAAATATATTACAGATCAACAAAATGCGCTATCACCGAATCAATCATTGATTGAAAAATATAAACAGGCTCATATTGATATTGTCAGAGTTTATGCGATTCATATAAAAGTTGCCTATGAAAAACAGTACTTAAAATACAGTGATGAATTAAAAGCACGGGTAAAACCACTTTTTACAAGTAAAATTATAAATCTTTTGGCAACCGCCAACATTGATATTAAGCTTTAAAAAATGTTTATACGTTTTCTTGCTCTTGTTCTACCCTATCTTTTGTCCGTAACAAAATTTCTTGAATATCTGCCGCCATTTTTTGATCACATTCTCGTGCAATATCCAGTAAGAGCGGATTTTTAAATAATCCGATTTGCGGATCATAAACCTGTGACATTAACTCCACTTCGTGGCGATCGGCATTAAAGTAATATTCTGCAATTTCTTTTGCCACTTCAGGCTCCATTCCAAGATGAATAAGGGTTTGCTTACCGGTGCGCACCGCAGAATCAAACGTTTCCCGAATAATTTCATCAGCACCCGCTTTATATAAATCAAAGGTATGAAAACGATCGTAAGAACGTGCAATAATTTTAATATTCGGGTTGGCTTCACGGGCAAAATGCACGATGGCTGAAGCCTGCTCTTTATTGTCAATGGCAACAACAAGAAATTCTGCTTTTTCTAACCCTGCCGCAATTAAAAATTCAGGGCGGGAAGCATCACCAAAATAGGTTTTAATCCCATATTCATTGAAGCCTTTAATCATCACCGGATCGAGATCCACGACGGTGGTCGCATAGCCGCTTAAACGGAGTAAATCGTTTACAATTTGTCCAAAACGCCCCATTCCAATAATCAAAATAGGATGTTGTTCATCAATTTCATCTGCCTGTATTTCCTCAGCCTGTTCTTTCGCACCGTATTTTTCGTAAATCACGAGGATAATCGGGGTTAGCACCATTGAAAGCACAACGATTGCGGTCATATTCGCATTAATCGTTTCATCAATTACCCCTTTAGATAAGGCTGCGGCAAATAATACGAAAGCGAATTCACCACCTTGTGCCATAAGTAATGCACGTTCTAAAGCGGTTTTATGCGTACTTTTGGCAAGACGTGCCACAAGATAAATACAAACACCTTTCGTCAACATTAATGCAATCACGCCAAGCAAAATAATTTGCCAGTTTTGCGCCACCACTTTGAGATCTAGCGCCATTCCCACACCAAGGAAAAATAGCCCTAACAATAATCCACGGAAAGGTTCAATATCGGCTTCCAACTGATGACGAAATGCTGATTCAGAAAGCATTACGCCTGCCACAAATGCCCCCATCGCCATAGAAAGCCCCGCTTCTTCCATTAGCAATGCCGCCCCTAATACAACGAAAAGTGCGGCGGCAGTCATCACTTCACGTGCCTTGGAATTGGCTAAAATTCGGAATATCGGGTTTAAAATAAAGCGACCAATAAATACCAACGCCGCCAATGCTAACATCGCAATACCGGCAGATTGCCACCAAGGCATTGTAGCTTCGGTTTCTTCTAAGGGGGAAAGGAAGGTAACAATCGCAAGCAATGGTACAATCAGTAGATCTTCAAATAATAAAATTGAGACGATTTTTTGACCGCGCTTTGTGGAAAGTTCTTTGCGTTCGCCTAAAACCTGCATTACGATTGCGGTGGATGTCAGAACAAAACCTGCGGAAGACACAAAGGCGACTTCCCAAGATACGCCAAATTGCACAGAAACACAGGTTAATATAATGGCTGAAATCACCACTTGCATACTGCCTAAACCAAAAATTTGGCGGCGCAAACTCCATAAATGAGAAGGCTTCATTTCAAGCCCAATTACAAAAAGGAACATTACCACGCCAAACTCGGCAAGGTGAATAATTGCGTGGGGATCTGAAATAAGATGCAAACCATAAGGCCCAATGGCAAGTCCGGCGGCTAAATACCCCAAAACCGAACCTAAACCGATTCGTTTAAATATTGGTACTGCCACTACCGCCGCACCTAACAATGCAACAACCCGAATTAAATCGCCTGCTCCTTCTGCAGCCATAGAAACTCCTAATAAAAAAGTAAAACAAAAAAATCGCAGTATTCTACTTGATTTTGATTGTTATTTATAGAAATAAAGTAAGAAGGAAGATATATGATGATGAAAAAATATAAGAAGTTACAAAACAGGATAATTGTGTTTTGACAAAGAATTAGTGAGAGTAGAAAGATTTATTGAGTTCCTGCTGGACTTGAATTGATAAATTAACTTATTGATTTAATTAACACTAAATTGACCCACTTTGATTTCCTACTACTAAACATACTACTAAAATCAAAAGTCATCCATTAAAACGACTATTCTTTAAACAATTATTCGGATCATAAATTAGGGTGTGAGCCAATAGCACTCCCCCCAATTGAGCCGCTTAAATTTCCTCTTTTGGGTAAATTAGATTTCCCCATTGTGTCGTAATAACGCTTTGCCATTGCGTTTAAATGGTCGGCGTGGGCTTTGCCGTTGCCAAAATGATAAAACGTGTTCGCCTGCGTGATAGGAATGTTTAACAAGCGCACTAATTGCCCTGCATTGGTTCTGATGTTGTCTTGTTTTAAATAAAGCTCTAAATCCTGCTCTCCGGTGGAGAATGCCAAAATCCGCCAGCGGTTTAGCTCTCGGTTGCCGCCGTCTTTTGCCCCTTGTATTTTTCCCACGCCATTAAATAACGCGTAAGCGGTCTGTTCTACGTGCTTTTTGCTTGCCCCTTGTCCGATTTCATCAAGGGGGATAAAGCCGTCATTGCGTGCGGCCGCTTCGTTAATCAAGCCTAGGCTGGTGCCGTTCCACGATAAACGGATAATATCCGGTTCACCATAAATTGAGCTGGCAATATTGGCGATAGTCGTTTTCCCCGCACTGGATTTTCCGAATAAATGCACGCCAAAACTTTCCGCACCAATCAAGCCAATCAAAGGGGCAGCCAACGCGCAAGCCACGCCCAACATCATTGAGTGGTTGCCCTTGAGATATTGCCCGATTTCCTGCTGCCATTCCTGCAACGTGCCTTTTGATTGATAACCTGCGGTGGTGGATGATTTACTGTTGAAATAAATCGGCTGCTCGGGTTTTCCCAATACTTCACCATTTGGCAAGATATATGCGTTAAAATCTGCTTGCCAGCCTGTTTCGTTCACTATCTGATAAATCGGTTTGTTTTGGGTATCTTGTAGAAAATCTGCCAAATAAGGTTTGAGCCGTTGGCTATTGGTTATCCGCACGCCTTTTTGTTTAAGCAGTTGCCACCCTGCACGCTCGCCAATATCCGCCCACGGCAAGGCAATAAGGGTTACTATCTTTCAGCGTGGTTAATTACGCCCCACCTAGTCGGTTTGTTAGTTTTTATGGGTTCTTATTGTTTCAGTTTTTATACAGTTCAATAATGTATGGCATTTTTTGAGGTAGTAAAATGTTAGTAAATATCAACCGCACTTTTCTAAATATCCACCACCATTGAGCAACGTTCTACATAATCGCCCCATAGTTGCATAACCTCTATTCGCTGTTCTAGGTAATCGGAACGGTTATAGGCTTTGCGGGTTTGGTCTGCGATAGTGTGTGATAGGCAAGCCTCCACCACATCATAATTGATTAGCTGTTCGTTTAAATAAGTGCTGGCAATCGCTCTTAATCCGTGAGCGGTAAGTTTTCCGGTATATTTCCTTCCGGCAAGCAATTTAATGGCCCTATTTGCTGTCTGCGGGTTCATTGATTGATTTGGTTTTAATTCGCTTTGAAAAACATATTGCCCGCCACCGGTGAGGTTTTTCATCTTATCCAAGAGTTTTATTGCTTGGCTTGATAAAGGGACAATATGCCCTCGTTTACCGCCTTTCATTTTTTCGGCGGGAATTGCCCATAGCTTTTGATTGAAATCAATTTCCGCCCATTCCGCACTTACAGCTTCTTTAGGGCGTACCATTGTTAATAACTGCCACTTAATCAAGATTTTCACCTGCAGAGAACTATTGCTATCCCGCAAATCAGAAAGAAATTCAGGCAAGGCTTCAGGGCGGATAGTGGGGTTATTTTCGGTGGTGGGCGTACTAAAACTTAATGCCACATTCACGCATTTATTAAATTCAATTAATCCACCATTTACGGCAAAATTTAAAATCTCATTCACCAAGCGAATAATCCTTTGCAATGTATCGCTTATGCCCCGTTCCTTGAGGGGATTTAGTGCTTCAATCAGTAGCTTAGGCGTGATAGAAGATATTGGCATTTGCCCTAATTTAGGGAATAAATGTTTTTCTAGTCGCCCCCAATTCTTTTCCATTGTCTTAGGCAAAACTTCAGGTGCTTTCTTATCCCGCCATTTCTCTGCCACCGCAAACAATGTATTGATTAAGCGTTCCTGCTCCTCCGTGTTTTGCTGTTGCCGGTATTGTTGCGGATCGATATTTTGTGCAAGCAAGGATAAAAACTCATCCCTAACCTTGCGTGCTTGTGATAAAGAAATGTCAGGATAAGTGCCAAGACTTAAATCAGTTTGTTTTGTGGAGAATGGTTTTACATATCTAAAACGCCATAGCTTGCTACCTTTAGATTTAATCAATAGAAATAATCCTTGCCCGTCCATTAACTTATAGTCTTTAGATTTTGGCTTGGCTCTTTCCACTTCTGTATTTGTCAAAGGTTTAGTTATTCTTGCCATTTTCTTTTATGTAGTTTAATCGTGCGGTAAAAAATGCTTTCAAGCCTTGTACTGATTGAATCTTGAACATTTTAAGGGTACGCAAATTTGATGAATTTAAAACGTACCCCTAAATGTACCCCTAAAATTTCTTGATGTAAACGTATAAACGCGTAAGAAAACGTATGAGAAAATAAAGCAGAATGGCGTTGAGGTCAGTATTTATAAGGGTTTAGTTTATGAAAACGTAAGAAGAAACAAGAGGAGAAATGCCCGTTTGGTCCCCCCTGCCGGACTTGAACCAGCGACCAAGCGATTATGAGTCGCCTGCTCTAACCGACTGAGCTAAGGGGGGAAAGAAAAGTGCGGTCGATTATAGAGAAATAATCAAATGAAGTCTAGAAATAAAGGCGTGGTCGTTGGAAAAATAACCACGCCTTACTTGCTTTTATGATTGTAGAACAGAAATATCCGCAACTTGTAAGAATAAACCTTGTAGCGTATTTAAAATCGCTAAACGGTTTTGGCGTAACGCCGGATCTTCAGCGTTCACCATAACATTATCGAAGAAATTATCCACCGGTGTACGCAAGTTAGCTAATTTATCTAACACCGCAGTGTACTCGCCTTTTGCAATCAGAGGTTGAATTTCTGTTTGTAATGCAAGCACGCTTTCCGCTAATGTTTTTTCTGCCGGTTCAACACAGGCGGCTAGATTAATTTCACCAATAACGCTGTCTGCTTTTGCCAAAATATTCGCCACACGTTTGTTTGCTGCGGCTAAGGCTTCCGCCGAATCTAAGGTGCGGAAATGTGATACGGCACGCACTCGCGCATCAAAATCTGCCGGACGGGTTGGACGGCGGGCAAGCACTGCTTGGATCACATCTACGGCAATACCTTCATCTTGATACCACGCACGGAAACGCCCGAGCATAAAGTCCACCACATCAGCCACCACATTTTTGTTCGTGAGTTTATCGCCGAAAAGTGCGGCTGATTTTTGCACTAAATCGTCTAAATCAAGCGGAAGATTTTTCTCAACGATAATGCGTAATGCCCCCAATGCGGCACGGCGAAGGGCGAATGGGTCGGCACTACCTTTGGGGGCTTGTCCGATACCAAAAATGCCCGTTAAGGTATCAAATTTATCCGCCAAGGCGACCGCACTTGCTACCAATGATTTTGGTAATTCATCGCCGGCAAAACGTGGCATATATTGCTCATTCAATGCTACTGCCACTTCTTCATCTTCACCATCGTGACGGGCATAGTGCATTCCCATTACACCTTGCGTATCGGTAAACTCAAACACCATATTGGTCATTAAGTCGCATTTTGAAAGCAAGCCGGCACGTTTTGCTTTGGCTTCGTCTGCACCGATTTGTTTTGCAATTTCACCTGCAAGTTGCTCAATACGATCCGTTTTATCACGCAATGTACCAAGTTGTTGCTGGAATAATACGGTCTCCAAACGTGGTAAACGATCCACTAATTTTTGTTTTAAATCGGTTTTGAAGAAAAATTCCGCGTCCGTTAAACGTGGACGAACGACTTTTTCATTTCCTTCAATAATTGCACTTGGATCATCAGGATTAATATTGGATACAAAAATAAAGTGCGGTAATAATTTTCCGTTTTTATCGTAAATTGGGAAATATTTTTGGTCGCTTTTCATCGTATAAACCAAGGCTTCCGCCGGCACGGCAAGGAAACGTTCTTCAAATTTTGCTGTGAGCACATTTGGAAATTCCACCAACGAGGTGACTTCTTCAAGCAAGCTTTCCTCAATATCCGCCACGCCACCAAGTGCGGTCGCTTTTTCTTGTGATTTTGCCAAAATTTCCGCTTTGCGCTCATTAAAATCAGCGACCACTGAGCCTTTTTCTCGCAATAATTGCGGATATTGCTCGGCGTGTTGAATTTCAAATTCGGCTTCGCCCAAGAAACGGTGACCACGAATAGTGCGACCACTTGCCACACCTAAAATCTCACCCTCAATAAGTTCATTACCCAACAACATTGTGACGGTATGAACCGGACGAATAAATTGCACGGTTTTATCCGCCCAACGCATTGGTTTTGGAATCGGTAATTTTGCCAAGGCATTTGCGACAATCTCGGTGAGTAAATTTTTAGTCGGCTGACCTTCAATTTTCGCACGATGAACCAACCATTCACCTTTATCAGTGACAAGGCGTTCCGCTTGATCTACGGTAATACCACAACCACGCGCCCAGCCCTCTGCGGCTTTGGTTGGCTTACCTTCCGCATCAAAGGCGGCTGACACCGCCGGCCCGCGTTTTTCAATTTCTTTGCTTGGTTGTTGTGTGGCAAGTTCAAACACTTTTACCGCCAAACGGCGCGGTGCGGCATACCATTTGACACTGCCAAATGCCAGTCCTGCTTGTTCAAGTTCCGCCTGCATATTATCCGCAAAGGCAGTCGCTAATGTTTTAAGAGCTTTTGGTGGCAGCTCTTCTGTGCCGATCTCGGCGAGGAAATTTTGGGTTGTCATTGTTGATTAATACCTTTTGATATGTTATGTCTTACCTTTGATGTAAATTCTTTATTTCTAGAAATAAAGTAATCATTTTTTAAATTCATTTCTGTAATTGTATTAGTTATTAGCTTACACGCTTTTACAAAAATACTTTTCAGATATTCTAGATCTTCTATTTTGTCGATTATATTCTCAACATTTAAAGATCTACCATTACTATCCTTCTCTAGAGAGATTATCTTATAAGCTATGAATAATACATGATATTTATATATCTTATATCTCGGATAAATACTCTGATTTTTTAACATGATCTCTAATCTATTTAGAATTACAGATGATAAATAATAATATGGGATCATATTCTTCTGGTTTGCATTAAAAATATGATCTCTATTACTATCCAAGAGCTCACCATAGTATCTATGTGTGCTCTGTGGCTGCTCAACAATCATTGAAACATAAGATTTTATTAATGATGATAAAGTTATAATTTGATATGGTTTTATATTAGGATCATTAACATATTCTTTTGATCTTCTCTCATAAAAAATAGGAAACTTAGTCGATTTTCCTCTTGCTTTATAATATTCAGATAAATCTTTATGAAATGGTTTTAATGATTCAAATGCTTCATCTTTAACTTCTGTTTGTTTATTTGTTGCGATAATAATATCATTAATTGTATCTTGATCTGTAGTTTCAATAATTTTAACAATTAAATTTGATGTGTCATTTATATATTCTCTATTTTCAAATAGTATATGACTTGATTGACAACCATTAACAATCTGAAAATCTGTAAGTTTTAACTTTTGACCAGTTCTTTCAACTTTTTTTGATATAATAGTAATTCCATTATTTAATAATGGTAATAAATTTTGTTTATCTGAATTCCGTATAGTGATTTCAATCTCTTTATTAACTTTATTTTTACCTTGATAGTCTCTTACATTATCAAAAAATAGTCCTTTTGATATATTCCCTTCGCTATCTTTAATCAATTCGATAAAATTTTTTAGTAAAATACTACCTATAAAAGATTGATTTACTTTTTCTGTCATATCAGGAAGTGCAACATGATTATTGAACAAAACCTCTTTCACACTTCTTCTACTAATTTCTCTATATATATTTTTCAAATGCTCAGCATCTATGAATTCAATAAACTTTTCAGGTTCAGAATTTAAGAATAAGTTTTTCTCTTTAAATACTTCAAACTCATAATTTGCTCTGCTAACAATAGTTTCTGGACTAGTCCATACTCCAGTACTAACAAAATATAGCTTAATTTCAGGGTTATGTTCAAAATCTATAGAATGTTTATATATCTTCTCTTTTATCTTTCTAAGTAATTTTATTTTATCATTTTCAGGTATAATAGGTTGATCTTCAAAAAAAGATTTGACACCAAAAATAAAATTACCTACAGCATCTCCTTTAAATTTTGGAGAGTTTTTACTTTGAATAAAAACAAATGATACATCTAAGAATCCATTATTTTTAATAAAAAAATCTATATCTTTCTCATCATTGATGATACTTCCATTAACTATAATAGCAATTCCATCAATGGCAGTATCATTAGAACCTCCCACAGATAACTCATCAATATTAATATCTTTAGGATATAGTTTGGAAACTAGATTAAAATTTACAAATTGCTCAAATCTATTATCTTCATCTAAGTTCTCCAAGGAATATTTCCGACTAAAATCATCAAGAAATCCTTCTAATATTTTATCTTTCATATAATCACCTATTTCAAATAACTTTTGTTAATAATAAATTTATAGCATAGACTATATCCTAGCGGCGAATCTTTTCTTAGCTTTCTCTACCGGCAAATGCCGTTGTTTCAGTAAGCACAGAGTGTGTGAATTGGCACAATTCACGCACAATGACAGGATATTTAATCGTGCGTGAAACGTTGTTTCACACACCCTACGATTATTTTATCCAAAACTGCTCTTTCTACCGCTAAATGTAGCTGTTGTTCTAATACTGCTTTATTTGGCAATAGCCGCAAGTGCGGTCGGATTTGGTGTGGGTTCTGCAATTTTTGTTAAGCGGTTGCGGTCGCGGTGTTCAAAAGGTTTGTCATAGCCCGGAATGGTCATTAAGGTGGTTTGATCGTAAGACCACGTGCCGTCTTCATTGATCGTCACGGTTATTTCGTAACTTTCCGTGGTGAATGATTGTTCAATGAATGGATTGGATACAATTCCGTTGGTTAATGAACCTCTTACGGCTTTCACGGTAAATTTTTTCGCATCCGGTGCGGCATTTCCCACCGCCATCAATGTTTGTCCGCGTGGAATGCTTAAAGTAAAGAGAATGTTACCCGTTGCCGGTTCCCACAGCCAGTAGCCCACTTGATCGTGGAACGTTTCCACTTCGTTAGGCTGCACAATACGGGTGTGGTAGCGTAAACCGTAAAAAAGTTGAGGGCCGTTGGCTTGCGCGTCAATAGGTTGTAATTCAATGTGTTCAATATAAGGATCTTTTACCGCCCCTTCTGCTTTCGGGTTAATATCCAAGCCTCTCTTGCCTTCCCAAACACCGGCTAAAGCGGTAAGTGGCCCAAGATTGGAGAGGGTGTTCACATCGGCTTCCGCTTCGGTATAAATATCTTTTGGATATTGAAAATCGCTCATTATGCTTTCCTTACATTATTTAAATCATAAAAGTGCGGTCGTTTTTCGCATTATTTTTTGCAACCTGGGAAACCTAAGGCTTCACGGCTGGCATAATAGGCTTCTGCTACGCCTTTTGTTAAGGCGCGAATACGTAGAATATAACGTTGGCGTTCGGTCACAGAAATGGCTTTGCGTGCGTCTAATAGATTGAAACTGTGCGCCGCTTTTAAAATGCGTTCGTAAGCCGGCAGGGGTAGCGGTTTTTCTAATACCAATAGTTCTTGTGCTTCTTTTTCATATTGGTCGAAACAATAGAATAGGAAATCCGTGTTGGCATATTCAAAATTATAGGTAGATTGTTCTACTTCGTTTTGATGGAATACATCGCCATAGGTAGTTTTGCCGAGTGGACCGTCAGACCACACTAAATCATACACACTGTCCACACCTTGAATATACATCGCCAAGCGTTCTAAACCGTAAGTCACTTCGCCTGTGACCGGTTTACATTCTAAACCGCCTACTTGTTGGAAATAGGTGAATTGGGTGACCTCCATTCCGTTTAGCCATACTTCCCAACCTAATCCCCACGCGCCAAGGGTTGGATTTTCCCAGTTGTCTTCCACAAAGCGAATATCGTTTTGGGTGGGATCGAAACCGAGCATTTCAAGGGAGCCTAAATAAAGTTCTTGAATGTTATCCGGTGAAGGTTTAATCACCACTTGGAATTGATAGTAATGTTGTAAACGGTTTGGGTTTTCGCCATAACGTCCATCGGTGGGGCGGCGTGAAGGTTGAACATAGGCAAATGCCATCGGCTCCGGTCCTAAGGCACGCAAAGCGGTCATTGGATGTGATGTGCCTGCACCCACTTCCATATCAAAAGGCTGAACAATGGTGCAACCTTGTTTTGCCCAATAATCTTGCAGGGCGAGAATCATACCTTGAAATGTTTTTACGTTGAATTGATTGCTCATAATCTTGAATCTGTAAAATGATGAAAAATGGCGACATTATACTTGAAAGCAAAGGGCGGATAAAGGCGAAAAGTGCGGTTAAAATTACGGGTATTTTTTTATGAAGAAAATTTATATTCCTGATGAAAAATCTCAATTAGCCAGAAATATGGTGTTATGCCAAAATACCTGCCTTTCAATCCCTAAGGAACATAACAATGAAAAAAAATCTAATTACGACCGCACTTTTGATGGGTTCACCCACTTTTGTTTTTGCCGAAAATGCCAACACCGAGCTTGAGCCGATCACCGTTTATTCCGCTTATGCCACACCACTCAATCAAGATAAAACGGCTTCTTCGGTTACGGTTCTCACCGAAAAAGATTTTTCGCAACGAAATGCCACCTATGTAAGTGATGTATTAAAAACCGTGCCGGGCGTGGCGATGAGTTTTTCCGGTGGGCGAGGCACATTAAGCAATGTTTATTTACGTGGTGCGGATGCCAATCACACGGCGGTGATTATTGATGGTGTAAAAGTCAATCCTGTCAGTGGTTATGGTTTTGATTTTGGCGGGCTAAGTTTAAGTAATATTGAACGTATTGAAGTTTTACGTGGCGAACAATCCGCATTGTGGGGCAGTGACGCAATGGGTGGCGTGATTTATATCACCACGAAAAGCGGATTATATAAAGAAAAGCCATTTAATATCGATTTTGATTTTGGCGGTGGTTCACATCGCACAAGAGACGGTTCGGTAACCGTTTCCGGCTATCACCAAGGTTTCTATTATGATTTACACGGCGACAGTCATCGCACAAGCGGTATTTCGGCACTAAGCCATAAACCGTTTTCTTACACCGCGCAAGACGGCACGCCTATTTCGGTTGGCAATGCAAAGGAAAAGGATCGATTCCATCGTGATAATGCTTCCCTGCGTTTGGGCTATGATGACAATAAAAAAGGTATTGAATTTTTAACCTCCCATTCCTCTCAAACCGCCTATTTTGATAATAGCCTGAATGATGAAAGCGGGCATTATACCCGCATACGTGAAATCTTGTTTAAATTGGGCGGTTATTGGGGGAATGCACAAGATTTATTTAAGCACAAAGCAAGTCTCAGCCACATTAAAACCGACAGTGATACCCGTGGAATGACAAGCTATTATGATGCCAAAAAACTGAACGCCAATTATCAGTTGGATATTAATTTTGATCGTGAAGGTGCGATCACGCAAGGTTTGAGCTTATTAGGGGAATATCAAAAAACAACCTATGATTCCGGTTATTTCCTCACAAATGAGAAAAAACTCACGGGAAAAAGTCTCGCCGCGGAATATCGTTTACTCAGCGAGCAGGATCATAGTTTATCCCTCAGTGGACGTTATATTAATAGCTCAGAATATGAGAATGCTTTCACTGCACGCCTTGCCGGTGCCTATCGTTTCTCGCCAAATGTGAAAGCCCACGCAAGTTTTGGCAGTGCCGTTCAAAATCCGACCATCACGGAATATTATGGCTATAACGGTCAATATATCGGCAACCCGAATTTGAAACCCGAGAAAAGCCGTGGCGGTGATATTGGGTTGTTAATAGAAACGGCAGATAAAGCTCACAGTCTTGATGTCACCTATTTTGCCCGCAATGTGGAAAATTTTATTTCTTCACGCTCTACCGGCACTTGGCCAAATACCATTACACAGGCTATCAATCTTGAAGGGAAAACCAAAATAAAAGGTATTGAAATTGCCTACAATGGTAAGCTCACAAAAGATTTAACCGCCTACACCAATTACACTTATACGCAAACGAAAGACAGCAAAGGTGAGGCGTTAATTCGCCGTCCTAAACATACGGCAAATGCAGGATTGGCTTATCAAATCACTGACAAACTTGGGTCAAATGTCAATATTGCTTATGTCAGCCAAAGAATGGATAACTACTATGAAAATTCATTCCCTTATGCCACCCGAGCGGTAAAACTACCGTCCTATACCTTGGTGAATTTAGGGGTGAATTATGAACTTATCCCGAACTTAACCCTTTATGCAAACCTCAATAATGTGTTTGATAAAAAATACGAAAATATTATTGGATACGGTCAAGACGGTCGCAATCTGTATGTGGGGTTAAAAGGAGCGTTCTAAACAACAAAGTGCGGTCAATTTATTCGTAGTTTTTGAATAAAAATGTGGTGTAACGTGATCAGTAGGGACACTAGCCTAGCGTCCCTACATTTTATTAAAAATCATTCAGTAACATTAAGGTTATATTGAAAACAATCCGTTTTTTTGATCGCACTTTTCTTTATAAAAAACACATTAATTAAAGCGTTCTTCGATAATACCGCCGCCTAAGCACACTTCGTCCAAATAAAATACCGCAGATTGCCCCGGCGTGACGGCGGCTTGTGGTTCATCAAAAACAACGCGGATCGTTTCCTCATCAATCGGTTCGATAACGCAAGGAATGTCTGTTTGGCGATAACGTGTTTTCACTGTACAGCGTAGTGGTTCGCGAAGCGTTTTACGATCAACCCAATGGAGCTGTTTGGCAATTAATCCTTTGGAAAATAAGCGTGGGTGTTCGTGTCCTTGGGCAACGATTAATTCATTCTTTTCAACATCTTTATCCACCACATACCAAGCCTCATCACTGGCATTTTTTAAGCCGCCAATGCCTAACCCTTTGCGTTGTCCTAATGTGTGATACATCAAACCATCGTGACGCCCAATAATTTCGCCATTTACGGTGCGAATATCCCCCGGTTGTGCCGGTAAATAGCGGGCAAGAAAATCTTTAAATTTACGTTCGCCGATAAAGCAAATTCCGGTGGAATCCTTTTTCTTTGCGGTAATTAAACCGAGTTCTTCCGCAATTGCACGCACAATCGGTTTTTCAATTTCACCCACAGGGAACAAACTTTGTCCCACCTGTTTATGGCTAAGGGTATATAAAAAATAGCTTTGATCCTTATTGGCATCTAAACCACGTAATAATTTTGCACTGTTATCTTCGCCGGCACGGCGTACATAATGCCCTGTTGCAATATAATTTGCGCCAAGATCTTCGGCGGCATATTCTAAAAAGGCTTTAAATTTGATTTCTTTGTTGCAAAGAATATCGGGATTTGGTGTGCGACCGGCTTTATATTCTGTTAAGAAATGTTCAAATACATTATCCCAATATTCTGCCGCAAAATTGATTTTATGTAGTTTTATGCCAAGTTTGTCACAAACCGCTTGAGCATCGGCTAAATCGGCGGCAGCAGTACAATAATCCGTGTCATCATCTTCTTCCCAATTTTTCATAAACAAGCCTTCTACTTGGTAGCCTTGCTGCTGAAGAATAAAGGCGGAAACGGAGGAATCTACCCCACCGGACATACCACAGATAACTTTTTTTGTGGCATTTTCGGCAAGTTGTTCTGCACTAAGTTTGGCAAAATGTTGATTGTAAGTGTTTGAAATTAACATAAGTCTCCCGTAACTTCGGTTAAGGCGAAGCACATTGGTGGTTGAAAAATACCCACAATTGTGGGCGGTAAAGAAATTTATTTTGTTACATTAGTTGTTTTCACGTTGATAAAAAATTTTCCCCGTTCGATCAATACTTTTAATCAGCTGTTGATTGGTTAAATGCCGATAAATAGATAAATCAAACAGATAGGGGGAATCGGAATCATCAAGATCGTTCCAAATGTTTCCAAGAATGGTTTGTGTGATAAATTCCCCCTTTAAGGTGAGATCGATATCCGAACCTTCTCGAAATGAACCTTTTGCTCGAGAACCATAAATAATGGCTTGTTCCACTTCAGGATAACGGGCAAGGATATTTTTAATCACTTGCTGTTGTGTTTCATTTAAGCCAAACCGGCACATAATGTGTTCACTCTTTGTTCAAAAGCAATGAATAAAGGCAAATATTGGCGTTTAATTTTTTGAAATTCTTCGTTGATCATCCCTTCATCGTAAGTATGCACGGTCAGATTACGGCTTTTAATCATTTCTAACCAAATTTCACCGTGCGTGATAAGCCCTCGATTAAACGCAAGGCGTGTTGCCGATTTAGAACCCAATATTTCGGTTTCACCTTCTTCTCTCAGAATATCCTGCATAAGTTTCCAAGCCAATTCGTGACAAATTTCAAAGCTTTGGATAATGCCCTTTTTAATCACGTTAATGTCCGTATCGCCATACTGTTCTATCTCCGTAGATAAATAGGTGACCGATTTTTGATAGTTCTGAAAACATTGCTTCCAACGGACTTCTTGTGGCATTGATATTCCTTTTCGATATTGATGAGCTGAATGGGTTTATTTCACTTCATAAAATGATGAATCGTCATTTTTCTTCGCGAATTTTTGCTCATATTCGGCTTTCGCTTGTTCATCACCGGCATCCAGTTTTGACTGGAGCGTATCACAAGGTTGATCGCAATCGCAGGCTTTTGCAATACCAAGGGTGGATAAGCCTCCACAACTGCCTTTTAGGCTTTGTTTTTTAATAATGAAACCAATGGACATTAATAAAATAATGCCGATAAACGCAATAAGGGTAAAAAATAAAGTTTGCATAATTATTCCTATGTTTCCGTTAATTTTTTGAATGCGGATGACATTTTGGTTTCAAAGCCATCTGCTGTTTTAATGATGAGGTAAATCGCCAAATCGTTTTTTTCTGCCACCTCTAAGGCTTTTTCTTCACCAAGTACGAACAAGCCTGTGGATAACCCGTCTGCCGTCATTGAAGTAGGAGCTAACACAGTAATTGAGGCTAAATGATGTTGAATCGGGTAGCCGGTTTTCGGATCAATTTCGTGAGCAAAACGCTTACCGTTTTCTTCAAAATAAATACGATAATCCCCTGAAGTCGCCATTGCCATATCATTTAAACCAATCACATTATTGACCGCTCTTTCATTTGTCATTGTGGGTTTTTCAATGGCAATTTGCCACGGTTTTCCTTTAATATTTTTTCCTTTAGCCCGAATTTCCCCGCCAATCTCAACCATATATCGCTGAATGTTTAATTGTTCGAGTTTGTCGGCAACTTGATCAACCCCAAAGCCTTTTGCGATGGAAGAAAGATCAATATAAACTTGCGGAACAGATTTGCTCAATGTTGGGACTTTTCCGTTCAAATCAAGGGTAATTTTATCAATCCCTACCCACGCTTGACGCTCTGCCAGTTGCTCTGCTGTGGGTTGGCGTTCCGGTCGTTTTTCCGGCCCGAATCCCCATAAATTGACAACAGGGCCAACGGTTATATCAAGGGAACCTTCCGTTATTTTATTTAGGCGAATCGCTTCAGCAAGCACTTTGGCTAAGTCTTGAGAAATCTTAATAGGCGTATTGATTTGGGTATTTTGATTAAAACGGCTTAGCTCGGAATCTTTGATGTAAGTGGACATTTTTGTGTTTACATCTTTCAAAACAAGCTCAATTTCATCATAGACCTTTTGTGTTTTTTCGTTTACCGAGCCATCATTAATATATTTTACGTGGTAGGTCGTTCCCATTGTTTTGCCACTCAGGGTTATCACCTCCGGCTCCTTGTTACAAGCCGAAAGGGTGAAGACGAAGAGTAGGGCAATGAATCCACTTAATATTTTTTTCATACCTTTTCCTAATAGACAAATTACAGGCAAACCGACTTTTCAATCGGCTTGCCTGTAATCGTTACAAAATAAATGCTTAAAATTCGCTAAATTTTGACCGCACTTCCAATAAAGTGCGGTCAATTTTTATGATGTTTTGATTAACTAAAATCAACCACCGAAATCATCTAATAAGATGTTTTCATCTTCAACGCCTAAGTCTTTCAACATTTTGATGACTGCGGCGTTCATCACCGGTGGCCCACACATATAATATTCACAATCTTCAGGCGCTTCGTGATTTTTCAGATAGTTTTCATAAAGCACATTGTGAATAAAGCCGGTGTAACCATCCCAGTTATCTTCCGGTAACGGATCAGACAAGGCAACGTGCCACGTGAAGTTTGGATTTTCCGCTTGGAGCTGATCAAAGTCTTCCACATAGAACATTTCACGTTTAGAACGTGCGCCATACCAGAATGAAATTTTACGTTTAGAATGTAAACGTTTTAATTGGTCAAAGATATGCGAACGCATTGGTGCCATACCCGCACCGCCCCCGATAAAGACCATCTCTGCATCGGTGTCTTTGGCGAAGAATTCACCGAATGGGCCGGAAATAGTCACTTTATCACCCGGTTTTAATGACCAAATGTAAGAGGACATTTGACCCGGAGGCGCATCAGGCTGACGTGGTGGAGGGGTTGCAATACGCACGTTAAGCATAATAATGCCTTTTTCTTCCGGATAGGACGCCATTGAATAGGCACGGATAATATGCTCATCCACTTTTGACACATAACGCCATAAGTCGTATTTGTCCCAATCTTCGTGGTATTCTGCCGGAATATCGAAGTCTTTGTAGTTTACCACGTGTGGCTCGGCTTCAATTTGAATATAACCACCGGCACGGAATGGCACTTCTTCCCCTTCAGGAATCGCCAATTTAAGCTCTTTGATGAAGGTTGCTTTGTTATCGTTAGAAATAACGGTACATTCCCATTTTTTCACACCAAAGATTTCTTCCGGAAGTTCCACTTCCATATTGCCTTTTACATTCACTTGGCAAGCTAAACGGTAGCCTTCTTTGGCTTCACGTTTATTGATGTGAGAAAGTTCGGTTGGAAGAATTTCACCGCCACCACTTTTTACTTTCACCACACACTGACCGCAAGAACCGCCGCCGCCACAAGCAGAGGAAACAAAGATACCTTTGCTTGCTAATGCGCCTAATAATTTACCACCAGCGGGCAAGGTAATTGCTTTTTCAGGATCATCGTTGATACCAATTGTAATATCACCGGAATCCACCAGTTTTGATTTCGCAAATAAGATGATTGCCACTAACACTAATACGATAACCGTAAATGCGGCAATACCGAGTGCAAGAATTACTGAATCGCTCATTGATTACACTCCTTATAATTGAATACCGGAGAAGGACATAAAGCCCAACGCCATTAGGCCAACGGAAATGAAGGTGATACCTAACCCTTTCAAACCTGCCGGAATATCTGCATATTTCATTTTTTCGGTTAAACCGGCAAGGGCAACGATGGCAAGCATCCAACCAAGACCCGAACCAAAACCATATACGATTGATTCAGGGAAGTTGTAATCACGTTGAACCATAAACGACACCCCACCAAAGATCGCACAGTTTACCGCAATAAGAGGTAAGAAAATCCCCAATGCGTTGTACAGTGACGGCATAAATTTGTCCAATACCATCTCAAGGATTTGGACTAAACCGGCAATGACCCCGATAAAGGTGATGAAGTTTAAGAAGGATAAATCCACACCTTCAATTAATGCATTTTCTTTTAAGACATTTGCATAAATTAATTGGTTAACCGGTACTGCGATCCCTAACACGAAAGTGACGGCAATCCCTAAACCGAATGCAGTGGAAACTTTTTTTGATACCGCCAAGAAAGTACACATTCCCAAGAAGAAGGAAAGTGCCATATTTTCAATGAAGACGGCCTTCACAAATAGGCTAATATAATGTTCCATTGATTATTTCTCCTGTTGCTCCGGTTTCCAAGTTCTTAATCCCCAAATAACAAATCCAATGATGAAGAATGCACTTGGTGCAAGTAGGAATAAACCGTTTGCTTGGTACCAACCACCATTTTGAATGGTTTCCAAAATAGTGATACCGAATAGTTTGCCTGAACCGATAAGTTCACGGAAAAAAGCAACAATAATTAACATTGCACCATAACCTAAACCGTTACCGATACCGTCCACCAAACTTTCAAGCGGTGGCGATTTCATTGCAAAGGCTTCCGCACGTCCCATTACGATACAGTTAGTAATAATCAAACCAACGAATACCGAAAGTTGTTTGGATAAGCCATAAGCATAGGCTTTGAGGATTTGGTCAACCACAATTACTAAGGAAGCAATAATGGCAAGTTGCACAATGATACGAATGCTGTTTGGAATATAATTACGGATTAACGAAACGAAAAGGTTTGATAATCCCGTTACCATTGTTACGGCAATTGCCATAACAAATGCGGTTTCTAATTTTGTTGTTACCGCCAAGGCAGAACAAATACCAAGGATTTGTAATGCGATTGGGTTGTTTTTCACCACAGGGGCTAACAACAGATCTTTAAAATTTGTTTTTCCAGACATTAGTTTGCTCCTGCTTGAAGTTTTTCAAGATATTTACTAAAGCCGTTATCACTGAACCAGTAATCAAAAGTCCCTTGAACACCGTTACCGGTTAAGGTTGCGCCGGATAAACCATCAATACTGTGATCATCTTTCGGTGCCTGACCTTTCATAATATGAATTGCCGGTTTGTGTTGTGCATCAAATAATTTTTTACCTTTGAATAAACCTGCCCAGTTCGGATTTTCAATCTCACCACCTAACCCCGGGGTTTCACCGTGTTGGTAATAAGTGATACCGTTAATGGTATTACCATCCGGTTGAACGGAAACCAAGCCATACATTACAGACCATAAACCGGTACCGTAAATCGGTAAAATTACCTGTTGGGTTTGACCTTGCTCATCTTTTACAAGATAAACTTCGGCGGTTTGGGTGCGGGCGCGGATACGTGCTTTATCTTGATCGGCAGGAATGGCTTGAAGGCTATCATCTGCTTTTTCAACATATTCACCGCTGTTTAAATCAACAAAACGTGGTTCAATAAACTTCGCATAGGTTTCTTTTACATTGGTATTTTCCTGTAAAAGACCTGCGACATTTAAGATATTTTTTTGTTTATCGAGTAATTTTTGCTCTTCTTGTGCAGGTTTTAGCATTACTGCAGAACCGGCTACAATCACGGAACAAACTAAACTCAATAGCAACACAACAAGAATTGTGCCGCCAACACTGTCTTTATTAAACTTAGCCATTTGTTCTCGCTCTCCGACGTTTGATATTTGCTTGAACGACGATGTAGTCAAAAATCGGTGCAAATAGGTTTGCAAATAAAATAGCCAACATCATCCCTTCAGGGTAGGCAGGATTTACGGTACGAATTAATACCGCCATCACACCAATTAATGCACCATACCACCATTTACCGGTATTGGTGAAAGAGGCAGATACAGGATCGGTTGCCATAAACACCATACCCAATGCAAAGCCACCCAAAACAAGATGCCAATGCCAAGGCATTGAGAACATTTGATTTGTTTCAGAACCGATAAGATTGAATAGGGTTGAAGTTGCGATCATCCCAATCATTACACCGGCAATAATACGCCAAGCTGCAATGCGGGTGAACACAATGATTGCACCGCCGATTAGAATCGCTAAGGTAGAAACTTCACCCATTGACCCCGGAATATTACCAATAAAGGCATCCATCCAAGTAATTGGTGTGCCGCTTACTGCGTGCTGTAATGCACCTTGACCACCTTGTGACCATTGCGAAAGAGCGGTTGCGCCGGAAAAGCCGTCTGCCGCCGTCCACACCAAGTCACCGGAAATTTGAGCAGGATAAGCGAAGAACAAGAATGCACGACCTGCGAGTGCCGGGTTCATAAAGTTACGACCCACACCACCAAAGATTTCTTTTGCTACCACAATACCGAAGCTGATACCCAAAGCGGCTTGCCATAACGGTAATGTAGGTGGAACAATTAAAGCGAAAAGAATGGTAGAAACGAACATCCCTTCATTCACTTCGTGACCACGTACAACGGAGAACAATAATTCCCAAATGGTACAAACGGTGAATACCACTAAGTAAATTGGGAGGAAGAAAATTGCACCGAGTGTCATTTTGCTACCCCAACCGGCATTTACGCTTAAATCTAAGCCTAAACCATTCGCCAGTGCATAGTGCCAATCGTTAGCAATTAACTGTTCTAAGTTACCTAACTGATTTAACGCAGGGATTGCTTGATTCCCGACATTGTACATTCCATAGAAAATAGCAGGGAACAATGCAAGGAAAACCGTGATCATCATACGTTTTGAATCTAACGCATCACGAACGTGCGTATTTTTGTGCGTTACCGTACCCGGTGTATAAAGCAAGGTATAAATCGATTCAAAGATCGGGTAAAGCTTGCTGTATTTACCGCCCGGTAAAAACGCAGGTTCCATTTTTTCAAAAAGATTTTTTAAACCCATTTTTAACCTTCCTTCTCAATCTTATCCAACACTTGACGCAAGATTGAACCGTATTCATATTTGCCCGGGCAAACGAATGAACAAAGCGCGAGATCTTCTTCATCTAACTCTAAACATCCTAATGCTTGAGCGCCATCGGTATCGCCCGAAATTAAATCACGTAACAATAATGTCGGTAAAATATCCAACGGCATAACGCGTTCATAGTTGCCAATTGGTACCATCGCACGTTCGCCACCGTTTTCAGCGGTCGTAAAGTTGAATAATTTTTTACCGAAGTGACCTAATACGGTTCGGGTAATCGAATATTTATTCGGTTGCGGTGTAATCCATCCGAAGAATTCTTTTTCATTACCTTCTGCAATCACAGACACTTGCAAGGCATAACGACCTAAATAGTCGTGAGCATCTTTTGCTGTGTTACCACAAAGTACGGAACCGGAAATAACACGATTTTCGCCTGCACTTAATTCATCTTTGGTTAATTGAGAAAGGTTTGCCCCAATTACCGTACGTACTAAACGAGGATTTTTCACCTGCGGGCCGGCAAGTGAAATCACACGTTCAACATAAAGCTCACCGGTTGTGAATAATTTACCGATCGCAATCACATCTTGATAATTGATATGCCATACGGTTTTTTGTGCGCCGACAGGATCAATAAAGTGAATATGCGTTCCCACAAGTCCTGCCGGATGTACACCGCCAAAATCGTGAATTTGAAGATTTGATAAATCTACGGTTGGGATATTGGTATCGCCGGCTTTACATAAATGTAAAGGTTTTGCCGGGAATAAACGACTTAATACGGTTAAACCGTGCGTGAAATCCTGCCAATGTTCTTTTAATACCACTTCAGGATCGGCCGCTAATGGATTAGTATCCATTGCATTGACAAAAATGGAAGAAGGTTCGCTTTCAATTGCAGGAATCTTACTGAACGGACGTGTACGCAATGCAGTCCATAAGCCTGATTCTACAAGGTTTTGTTTTACTTGTTCGGAAGAAAGTGTATTAAGTACATCTGCATTATATTTTGCGAAAGTGATTTGTTCCTCACCCTCTACATTAATCACCACAGATTGTAATACACGTTTTTCGCCACGATTAATCGCCGTGATAGTACCGTTTGCAGGGGCTGTGAAAACCACACCCGGGTTTTTCTTGTCTTCAAAAAGCACTTGACCTTTCTTAACAACATCACCTTCGCGAACCTTCATAGAAGGACGCATCCCCACATACTCCTCACCAAGAATCGCAACTTGATTCACAACATTAGCGTTGTGGATTACTTGTGCCGGTTTTCCTGCAATAGGAAGATCCAAGCCTTTTTTTATTGTAATCATACTCTTTGCACTACTTTTCAAGGTTAAAAATACGATTGCAAATAAGCAGGCTTAAATGCAATCTCGTGTTTGAGCGTGACAGAGAACACTTTAAAAGTTAAAGCATTAGCAACTGACACATAATTTAAAAACTCAAATCTGTTTAATCTCCCGACAGACAAAAGGTAAGTATCAGATGCCTGCCAAAAAATTAGAAATACAAAATTCAAAGTGCCTTATTCTAGCGAAAATTGGCTTTTCATTCTAGTTAACCCTACACTTTTTGTGAAAATTTTGTGAAGTTTTGCCAAAATGAACAAAAATTGTGATAAGTATGTTGAAGATATTATTGTCCAACGCCTAAACAATTGGGGGAAAGTGGAAAAGATTCCCCCTGCTTTTGCCATTCCTCTTTTGTGTAAAGGTGAAGTGCCAAGGCGTGAATTCCATTTTTTAAATCATCGGCAAATAATTGATACAATTTTTGATGGCGTTGCACTTTGCCCATTCCATTAAAAACATCACTCACAATCACCAATTTAAAATGAGAATCCGCCCCTCTGCCCGAGCTATGCATATGGCTTTCATTTTCCACTACGGCAAAGTGTGGTTGAAATTCGGCGTGAATTTTATCGAGCAATTCCTGTTGTTTTGACATTCTTCATCTCCAATAAATTTTGTAGAAAGGCTATACATCAGCCATTAAGTTTGCAAGAATAGCACAGTTCACCACGATAAAAAAATGAAGGAAATTATGAAATTCATCAACAAAATCAAAACATCAACAGTCGCCGGTATTATCGCTGCAACCCTTTTTCTGGCAGGCTGTCAAACCCAATCCAATACCCTAACATTTACCCCGCCGGCACCCACTGCCTCAATGAATGTGAATCAAACCGCAGTCGTTTATGTGACGGCAAATGATATGCGGACACAGCCGGAAATTTCTTCTTATGTAAAAAATGGGGAATTAATCAAACTGAATGTCTCGCCTTCCGTGACCCAATTATTGCAACAAGTGATGCAACAAAATTTGGTCAGCAAAGGTTTTCGTATCGGGCAAACAAACAATTCTAATGCAGGTGTTACCGTTCAAATTAAAGATTTTTTCACCAATGTTGAACAAGGCAATTTACGCTACAACCTCACCGGTAAAATTCAAGTGAATGTTGTGGTGCAAGGGGCTTCCGGCAGCTATAACAAAGTCTTTAACGCCACCCGCTCACAATCGGGCGTATTCGGTGCGGATAATGACGAAATCCAAAAAGTGATGGATGAAACCTTTAAAGATATTGTCAATAACATTTACCAAGATCAAGAAGTGGCGCAAGCGGTTAATCAATATAGTCGCTAATCGTTTTCCGGCTTTCCGGTGGGGCAGTTTTGCCCCCTTTTTGTCGCGATAAAACTTGACGAAATGCCCTTTCAAGCGTAACATTCGCGCGATTTTTAACGAGAAGGACACACACTTTGGACAGTCATAGTCGATACCGAATATCACACTAGACTCTCGCCCACTTATCAGCGAGAGTTCGCTGGTAAATCCTTACCTTTCTTCGGCATCCTTATTGAACGAATCCCATAAAAACAGGTAAAAAACCGACCGCACTTTTGTGCCGATTTCGTTCGCTCTTTTTTTGTTCATGGTTGGATCTTCATAATCCCCAAAGGAGTATGACCAATGATAAACGCATTTGCCATTAATGATGCACGCCTGACACGTCTTGATGACGAAAACAAAAATCTCAACTCCGCCATTTGGCTCGATTTGTTAGAACCCACCGGAGAAGAACGTGAAATGTTACAAGAGGGCTTAGGACAAAGCCTCGCTTCTTTTTTGGAATTGGAAGATATTGAGGCTTCCGCCCGTTTTTTTGAAGATGAAGACGGCCTGCACCTTCACTCTTTCTTTTATTGCGAAGATGAACAAAATTTTGCCGATCTCGCCAGTGTGGCATTTACCATTCGTGATGGCCGTTTATTTACCCTGCGTGATCGGGAATTGCCTGCTTTCCGTTTATATCGTATGCGTTCCCGCAGCCAACGCCTGTTGGAATGTAATGCCTACGAAGTTCTCTTAGACTTATTTGAAACCAAAATTGAGCAACTTGCCGATGTGATCGAAAATGTGTATGCGGATTTGGAAGAATTAAGTCGTGTAATCTTAAACGGTACGCAGGATGAAGCCTTTAATGAAGCATTAAGTACCTTGACGGAACAAGAAGATACCAGTTCTAAAGTTCGCCTATGTTTGATGGATACCCAACGTGCTTTAGGTTTCCTTGTGCGTAAAACCCGCCTGCCGGCAAACCAGTTGGAACAAGCACGGGAAATTTTGCGGGATATTGAATCTTTGCAACCGCATAATGAATCCTTGTTCCAAAAAGTGAATTTTCTAATGCAGGCGGCAATGGGTTATATCAATATTGAGCAGAATAAAATTATGAAATTTTTCTCTGTGGTTTCTGTAATGTTTCTACCGGCAACCTTGGTGGCATCCACTTATGGAATGAACTTTGAATTTATGCCGGAGTTGCATTTTAAATATGGCTACCCAATGGCAATCGGCTTGATGATTGCGGCAGCACTCACCCCTTACATTTATTTCAAACGAAAAGGATGGCTATAATGGCGTTATCTCAAACCGCACTTTTTATCGGTTCACTTATCAATCTTTACTCATTGGTGCTTGTGTTGCGTGCGTGGCTACAATTTGCACGGGTAGATTATTACAATCCACTTTCACAATTTGTTGTGAAGATCACCGAACCGGTGTTAAAACCATTGCGTAAAATTGCCCCGATTATCAAAAATATTGATACTTCCGCTTTCTTACTGATCTTTGTATTAGGTGCATTAAAAGCCGTGCTTTACTTTGGCTTGAGTGTAGAGGTGATGTTGGTTTTGGGGGTATTGAGTATTCTAAAAAATATCGGCGTGGCGATTTTCTACGTGTTATTTGCCGGTGCGATTGCAAGCTGGTTTAACCGTGGCAACAGCCCGATTATTTACGCGCTTTATCAACTTTCCGAACCTTTACTTCGTCCGGTACGAAAAATTTTGCCAACCATCGGGATGATTGATTTTTCCCCTATGGTGATTGTTTTTATCTTATTGTTTATCAATAACTTTATGATAGATATGTTGCAGGCACTTTGGATGATTGCAGGCTAAAGTGCGGTCAAAAAAGATAATATTTTCGCCACGTTCTGCGTGGCTTTTATTTTAGGGAGAAATGATGACGGCAATTGAACAAACATCAGAGGGGATTCGGCTTAAAGTCTTTTTACAGCCTAAGGCAAGTAAAGATCATATCGCAGGCCTTCACGACAACGAACTTAAAATCACCATCACCGCACCACCAATAGACGGGCAGGCGAATGCCCATTTACTTAAATTTTTAAGTAAAGCATTTAAAGTACCGAAAAGCAGTATTGTGCTTGAAAAAGGGGAGTTAAATCGGCATAAACAAATTTGGATTCCGAATCCAAAATTGATCTCGAAAGAAATTGAAAATCTGTTGTAAAACAAGCAAAAAAATCACCGCACTTTCGTTCCCTTCCCTATCAATTTTTGCCGTTTTACGGTATTCTATGCCGCATTTTCTAATGTAAAAATTCCGCTAAAGTGCGGTCAAAATTTAAGGTGATTTTATGCAAGAACAATATCGTCCCGATATCATCGAACCAAAGGTTCAACAATACTGGGCTGAAAATAAAGTTTTTAAAGCCATCAAAGACGAATCTAAAGAGAAATATTACTGCCTTTCAATGTTGCCATATCCGTCCGGACGATTGCATATGGGACACGTGCGTAACTACACTATCGGTGATGTGGTTTCACGCTATCAACGTATGTTGGGAAAAAACGTGTTACAACCAATGGGGTGGGATGCATTTGGTTTGCCGGCAGAAGGGGCGGCAGTAAAAAATAATACCGCACCGGCAAAATGGACTTACGAAAACATTGAATATATGAAAAATCAGCTCAAAGTATTGGGCTTTAGCTATGATTGGGATCGCGAAGTAACCACCTGCCGCCCCGAATATTACAAATGGGAACAATGGTTCTTTACCGAGCTATATAAAAAAGGCTTGGTGTATAAAAAAACCTCCACGGTGAACTGGTGTCCGAATGATGAAACCGTACTCGCCAACGAACAAGTACACGAGGGTTGTTGCTGGCGTTGTGATACACCGGTGGAACAACGGGAAATTCCACAATGGTTCATTAAAATTACCGATTATGCGGAACAATTACTAAACGGTTTGGATAACCTTCCACAGTGGCCGGATATGGTAAAAACGATGCAACGCAACTGGATCGGTCGCTCGGAAGGGGTTGAAATCACCTTTGATGTGGCAGACACCAACGACAAATTATCGGTTTACACCACCCGTCCGGATACTTTCTATGGTGTAAGCTATTTGGGTATTGCGGCGGCTCATCCATTGGCAACAATGGCGGCTGAACAGAATCCTGAATTGGCGGCGTTTATTCAAGAAGCGAAAAATACCAAAGTGGCAGAGGCGGATCTCGCCACAATGGAGAAAAAAGGAATGCCAACAGGCTTGTTTGCCATTCACCCATTAACCGGTGAAAAATTGCCTATTTGGGTGGCGAACTTCGTGTTAATGCATTATGGTACCGGTGCGGTAATGGCTGTGCCTGCACACGATCAACGCGACTATGAATTTGCCCAAAAATACGGTTTGCCGATAAAACAAGTGATTGCACCGCTTGCCGGTCAAGACATTGATTTAACCAAACAAGCCTTTACCGAACACGGCACATTAATTCATTCTGCCGAATTTGATGGAATGGCATTTGAAGCGGCATTTAAAGGCATTGCCGATAAATTGGAAAAATTAGGCGTGGGTAAACGCCAAGTTAATTATCGC
This sequence comes from Rodentibacter myodis, assembly GCF_001999305.1. Lineage (GTDB taxonomy): Bacteria > Pseudomonadota > Gammaproteobacteria > Enterobacterales > Pasteurellaceae > Rodentibacter > Rodentibacter myodis. Next base: position 50,175 of record NZ_MLHQ01000009.1, read on the forward strand.
TTGCGTGATTGGGGCGTTTCCCGTCAACGCTATTGGGGCGCACCAATCCCAATGCTCACCCTTGAAAACGGTGATGTGGTGCCGGCACCTTTAGAAGATTTACCGATTATTTTGCCTGAAAATGTGGTAATGGACGGGGTGAAAAGCCCGATCAAAGCCGATCCGAATTGGGCGAAAACCACCTTTAACGGTGCGCCGGCACTCAAAGAAACCGATACTTTCGATACCTTTATGGAATCTTCTTGGTACTACGCCCGTTACACTTCGCCACAATTTGATAAAGCAATGTTGGACAAAGAAGAAGCAAATTATTGGCTACCGGTGGATCAATATATCGGCGGTATCGAACACGCTACAATGCACTTGTTATACTTCCGCTTCTTCCACAAACTCTTGCGTGATGCAGGCTTTGTAACCAGTGATGAGCCGGCAACCAAATTGCTTTGCCAAGGTATGGTGCTTGCCGATGCCTTTTATTACACCAGCCCAACCAACGAGCGAATTTGGGTTAGCCCAACACAAGTAACCCTTGAACGTGATGAAAAAGGTCGCATCATTAAAGCCACCGATCCGGAAGGGCGTGAATTGGTTCATACCGGTATGACGAAAATGTCAAAATCCAAAAACAACGGTATCGACCCGCAAGAAATGGTGGAAAAATATGGGGCGGATACGGTTCGTTTATTTATGATGTTTGCTTCACCGGCAGAAATGACCCTTGAATGGCAAGAGTCCGGCGTGGAAGGGGCAAAACGTTTCTTAGGTCGTGTGTGGAATTTGGTTTATCAATATCAACAACATCCGGCAAAAACCGCTTTAGATGTGACCGCACTTTCAGCGGCTCAAAAAGCCCTTCGCCGTGAAGTTCACAAAACCATTGCGAAAGTGAGTGATGATATTGGTCGCCGCCAAACCTTCAATACGGCGATTGCGGCAATTATGGAATTGATGAACAAGCTCACCAAAGCCCCAATGGAAAGCGAACAAGATCGTGCTGTTATGGCAGAAGCCTTGAATGCCGTGGTTCGTATGCTTTATCCAATTACGCCACATATTTGTTTTGAATTGTGGCACGCCTTAGGCAACGAAAGCCCGATTGATACCGCAGAATGGGTAAAAGCCGATGAATCTGCAATGGTAGAAGAGGAAAAACTTATCGTTGTGCAAGTAAATGGTAAAGTGCGTGGTAAAGTCACCGTTGCCGCCAATGCCGATGAAGACAGCGTAAAAGCTATCGCCTTTGCCGATGAAAACGTGAAAAAATTTATCGATGGTCAACAAATCGTAAAAGTGATTTATGTGGCGGGTAAATTATTAAATGTGGTGGTAAAACCTTAATAATCCCGACATTACGTCGCAGTTGTGCGAAATACTATTTAAAAGTGAAAAGTAGGGACGCCACACCAGCATCCGCAATAAATTCATTGAAATTTTTAAATTGGACGCCGGTGTGCGTTCCTACAATAACCCTGAAATAAGGTTTTGTGCATTTGCTACATAATGCCGAATAATCCATAAAAAAATGACCGTGCTTCTTTGTAAGCAAAATACTGTTTTAACGAAAAGTGCGGTCAATTTTGAAGGTGATTTTTATGCTTAACTCAATCAAAAAACTCTTATTCATTGTCGGTATCGCAGTACTTTCCGCTTGCGGCTGGCATTTTCAAAATGGTGAATTAATTCCGCAAGAATTACGCACCCTTGCTTTTGAAAGCGGTGATCCTTATAGCGAAATGTCTATGGCAATGCGCCGTCAGCTTTTGGCAAATGACGTAAAACTGGTGAGTGCCAAACAGGGCATTCCGGTATTGCGGATTAACAAGCAAACCACCAACGATGAAGTCGCCTCTATTTTCAAACGCGGACGTGAAGCCGAAAAAGTATTAATGTTAGAAGTTGATGCCAGTGTACGCTTGGCAAATGGCGAAACCCACCCTATCAGTGCAAAAGTAAACCGCACATTCTTTGATAACTCACGTGCCGCACTGGCAAAATCTGCCGAACGTGATGTGATTTGGAATGATATGTGCGAACAAGCCGCCCGCCAATTAATCACCAAAATGGTGGCATTACAACATCAAGTAAAAGGTAAATAATGAATCGTATTTTCCCTGAGCAACTCTCCCATCACCTTTCTCAGCGTTTAACCAACGTTTATTTTTTAGTGGGGCAAGATCCTCTGTTGCTCAGTGAAAGTGAAGAGATGATTTATCAAGCGGCAAATAAACAGGGTTTTGATGAAAAAAACAGCGTGCAAATTGATCACCAAACAGATTGGCGACAGCTTATTGAAAGTAGCCAATCTATGGGATTATTTTTCAATAAGCAGGTACTTATTCTCAATTTACCGGAAAATTTGACCGCACTTTTGCAAAAAAATCTTCAAGAATTAATCGCTGTGCTAAACGAAGATATTTTGCTCATTTTGGTGCTGCCTAAATTGACAAAACCAATGGAAAAACAGGCTTGGTTTCTTGCGATAAATCAATATGAGCCGAATGTCTTGTTGGTGAACTGTCAAACCCCTACATCGGAAAATCTTCCCCGTTGGGTAAAAAATAGAGTACAGGCAATGGGCTTGATTGCCAATGAAGAAGCGATTCAACAACTTTGTTATAGTTATGAAAATAATCTCCTCGCCCTCAAGCAAGCGTTACAACTTTTAGACTTACTTCATCCCGATCATAAACTGAACTACAATCGGGTGATTGCGGTGGTGGAGCAGTCTTCTGTTTTTACGCCATTTCAATGGATTGATGCCTTACTTGCTGGTAAAGTCAATCGTGCCAAACGGATTTTAAACGGCTTGAGGGCGGAGGATGTGCAACCCATCATTTTACTGCGCACCTTACAACGTGAATTGCTGACGTTATTAGAACTTACAAAGCCTCAGCAGCCTGTTCAACTCAAAGATAATCTTCCCCTTTGGCAAATTAAGGGCGAATTTGATCGCCTTAAAATTTGGCAAAATCGCCGACCGCTCTTTATAACGGCAGTGCAACGATTAACCTATCAAAAACTCTATGACATTATTCAAGAATTGGCGAACATTGAACGGCTCGCCAAACAGGAATTTAGTGATGAAGTGTGGGTTAAATTGGCAGATTTAACCGTAAAAATTTGTTTATAAATTAAATCGACTCAGCAATCAAACGCTGAATCAATTTCGCATTTGCCGGTGGAAATAATCCTGCATCTAAGGCGTTTTGTTCAATCCAAAAGCCCTCTTGACCTTCCCGACCAAAAGGTTCGCCAACCCATTCCTCAACAAGATAAAAGAAAAAAGAAATAATTTTTGTGGGATATTCAAACCAAAAGCGTTCATAAAGTTCGGCTTTCAGCACCACAATGCCAATTTCTTCTTCTAACTCCCGTTTTAGAGCTTGTTCCGGCGTTTCACCGGCATCAACTTTGCCACCCGGAAATTCAAGAGATTGGGCAAAATCTTGCCCTTCTAAACGCTGTGTTAAATAAATCTGTCCGAACTCATTACGAATAATACCGGCAGCGACCTGTATCGTTTTTTTATCCATTTTTTAATCCAAATATGAGAGTAAACACAAAAGCGCCATTGCAACTGGACAGTTGGTTTGCGTACTGTAATCTCCAGATTATTAGGCATTATGTAGTGTAATATGATTTTAGTGAGAGTTCCACGCAAGCGTTCATACGAAAAACCAAACCATACTGTAAATAATAAGTTCAGCGTTCATACATTACATCCGTTGCGCAGCTGCTACATAATACCAAGATGATGAAAAAAGTGCGGTCAAAAACAACCGCACTTTTCGCCCATTAATGATACTTCGCACGACTACCGTGGCAGTGCTTGTATTTCTTGCCGGAACCACAAGGGCAAGGCTCATTACGTCCAATGTGACGGTCGGAATAATCTTCCTCTTTTGCCGCTTCATTATTTTCCCCCACAGGTTGATGAGTTTGGCTTTCACGTGCTGCCATTTCCTGACGCATACGTTCCGCTTCTTCCATTTCTTCCTGTGTGCGTACACGAACACGGGTTAAGGTGGTGATAACGTGATGTTTTAGGGAATCCAACATTTCCGTAAACATACGGAAAGACTCTTTTTTGTATTCCTGTTTTGGATCTTTTTGCGCATAACCACGCAAGTGAATCCCTTGGCGCAAATAATCCATCGCCGCCAGATGTTCTTTCCAAAGTTCATCAAGGGTTTGTAACATTACGCCTTTTTCAAAATTACGCATTGTTTCTTCACCGGCAAGGGCTTCTTTTTCCAAGTATTCTTGCTCGGCAATTTCCACGATGCGTTCACGCAAGTTTTCTTCGTGAAGGTTACTGTCTTCCTCCAACCAATGTTCAATCGGTAATTCCATTCCGAATTCTTGTGCCAAGCGTTGTTCAAGCCCTTTAATATCCCACTGTTCTTCTAAAGATTGCGGTGGGATATATTGATCTATCACACCATTGAATACATCGTGTCGAATGGCTTTGATGGTGTCGGAAATATCATCATTATCCAACAAATAATTACGTTGCTCGTAAATTGCGTGACGTTGATCGTTCGCTACATCATCATATTCCAACAAGTTCTTACGCCCATCAAAATGGAAGGCTTCCACTTTCGCTTGTGCCGAAGCAATCACTTTTGCCAACATTTTGGATTCCATCGCCTCGCCCGGTACGGTAAAGGCTTTGCGCATTAGGTTTAATTTGCCTTCATTTAGATAAATACGCATTAAACCGTCTTCCAAAGACAAGTAGAAACGGGATGAACCCGGGTCACCCTGACGACCGGAACGACCACGCAACTGGTTATCGATACGGCGTGATTCGTGACGTTCCGTACCGATAATATGTAAACCGCCTGCTTTCATCACGATGTCGTGATTTTTCTCCCATTCTGCTTTTAAGGCATCAATTTGTTCTTGCGTTGGATTTTCCAATTTTGCCGCTTGGGCTTTCCAGTTACCGCCAAGGATAATATCTGTACCGCGCCCCGCCATATTGGTAGCAATCGTTACCGCTCCCGGATAACCGGCTTCCGCTACAATTTCCGCTTCTTGTTGGTGGAATTTCGCGTTCAATACGTTATGTTTAATCCCCGCTTTATCTAAGGCTTTGGATAATTCTTCCGATTTTTCAACGGAAATTGTTCCCACCAACACAGGTTGTTGGCGTGCAACGCAATCTTTAATATCTTCAATGATGGCGTTGAATTTATATCCTTCATTCTCGAACATTAAATCCGTGCGATCATCACGAATCATTGGACGATTGGTTGGGATAACCACCGTTTCCAATCCGTAGATTTGTTGAAATTCAAAGGCTTCCGTGTCTGCCGTACCGGTCATACCGGCTAATTTGTCATATAGACGGAAGTAATTTTGGTAAGAAATAGAGGCAACCGTTTGGTTTTCACTCTTAATTTCTACCCCTTCTTTGGCTTCAATAGCTTGGTGTAAACCATCCGACCAACGGCGACCCGCCATCGTACGGCCAGTGTGTTCGTCCACAATCACGATCTCGCCATCTTTCACAATATAATCTACATCACGTTCAAACAACGTATGCGCACGTAATGCCGCCATTACGTGGTGTAATAGCACAATACGTCCCGGCGAATAGAGAGAATCGCCTTCCGGCATTAAGCCTTGCTCAACCAACCAGTTTTCAACTTTTTCTTGACCGCGTTCGGTTAAATGCGCTTGTTTGGATTTAAGATCCAGCGTGAAATCGCCCTCACCTTGATATTCTTCGGTGTCTTCTTTTTCTTGCTTAATTAAATTGGGAATAAGTTTATTCACCGCAATATAAAGACCTGAGCTATCTTCAGCCTGACCGGAAATAATCAACGGTGTTCGGGCTTCATCAATTAAAATGGAATCCACTTCATCCACTAAGGCATAGCCTAAAGTACGTTGAAAACGCTCTTCTTTTGAATGTGCCAAGTTATCCCGCAAATAGTCAAAACCCAGTTCGCTATTGGTGGCATAAGTAATATCGGCGGCATAGGCGGCACGTTTTGCCTCAGGCGGTAAGCCCGGAACATTCACGCCTACACTCATCCCTAAAAATTCAAATAAAGGACGGTTGGTTTCCGCATCGCGGCGGGCAAGATAATCATTCACCGTCACAACGTGAACCCCTTTGCCTTCAAGGGCGATTAAATAACAAGGCAAGGTGGCAGTTAAGGTTTTCCCTTCCCCCGTACGCATTTCTGCAATGCAACGATTGGTTAATACCATACCGCCGATAAGCTGCACATCGAAATGGCGCATACCAAGTACCCGTTTACTGGCTTCACGCACGGTGGCAAAGGCTTCCGGTAAAATATCCTGCAAGGTTTCACCGGCTTTTAGACGCTCACGAAAAGCATCGGTTTTGGCGCGAAGTTGTTCGTCTGTTAATGCTTCAAATTCAGGCTCTAATTTATTGATTTTGGCGACTTGTTTTTTAAGTTTACGCAGAATACGGTCGTTACGGCTACCAAAAATTTTCGTTAAAATGCTCATAATTTCTCTTTTAAAATAAGTTAATTTGCTCTTTTTCCCCACAGTATTGAGGGAAGATTTGAAAGAATAGAGGGAATTTTTTCGCCTCCAATTTTGTAGAGTTCCTCCATAAAACGGAGAAAACATTAAAAATAGAAATTAAATGCGCACAGGGCCGGCACGAATGGGTGCTTGAAGATTCAACACATTCGCCACGAAGTGCGGTTGAATTTCAAAGCGTTTTTCGGCGGAATGAAGAATGGAAGAAGATTGGAACCTGTGAGATTGCGCCTTTTGTGCAACCTTTACCGTTTCCAACGCTTGTTGAATAGCAACCTGAGAGGAATGATTAGGGGTAGATTGATTTTCTAAGCTTTGTGCATTAGGTAAAGCAAAAATCGCGATCATACTGAAAAGTAATCGCGACCAAAAATTCGGTTTGCTTTTGCCTGAAATCATCATCTCGTTGTTTTACGTAAAAATTGCGTGTATTGTAGCGAAAATCTAAAGGGATGTCATTTATTGGGGCGGTTTTATGGAAAACAAGACGGAGCGTTATGAAAAAGCGATGAATATTGCGGAAGTGATGGAACAATCTTCTTTTGCCAAAATGATGAAAAAAGGACTTGCCATTCACGAATTAAATCAAAAATTTAACCGCACTTTCCCACCGGAATTTCAAGGCTTGTTCCATCTCGGCTCGGTGAATAACAATGTGTTATTTATTGAAGTGGCAAATGCTATTGTGCGGCAGGGGATTTTATTTCGCCAAGCCGAATTATTGAAAATCCTCCAAGAAGATTATCCGCAAGTCGAAAAATTAGAGGTAAAAATTAATCCGGAATTTAGAAAAATCACGCCTTAAAAATGGCAATCAACTCTTTCACCTTCACACGTTTTTCCGAGTTTTGACTAATGGAACGTTGCACTTTCACCCGTTTGAATTTTGCCCCTTTATAAATTTCCCGCGTGAATTTGGTATCGTGGTTGGAAATGAGTACTGAAATTTGTCTTTCTTTTTGTGTCTTTTGAGCTATTTCCGCCAACATTCGTTGATGATTTAAATCAAATTCATTGCCGGCATAACCGGTAAAATTAGTCTCTTGTTGTAAAGGCGCATAGGGCGGATCACAGTAAATAACGGAATGTTTGTCCGCCAATTCAAAGGTTTGCTGAAAATCACCGCACAAAAAGACCGCACTTTGTGCTTTATGTGAAAAATAGCGCAGTTCATCTTCCGGAAAATAATGGGATTTGTAGGCACCGAAAGGCACATTAAACTCATTTTTGCTGTTATAACGGCATAATCCATTAAAGCCAAAACGGTTTAGGTAAAGAAAAATCACCGCCCGTTCAAAGGGATCTTGTGATTCATTAAATTGTCGGCGTTTGGCGTAATAATATGTGGGAGTATTGGCATCTTCGGCAAAGAAAATAGGCTTGCAGGCTTGAATATATTCATCCACATTCTCTTTCACAATATTGAATAAATTAATCAAATCCGGGTTAATATCCGCCAAAATATAACGTTCAAAATTGGAATTGAGAAAAACTGCGCCCGCCCCCACAAAGGGTTCAATTAAGCATTGTTTTTTCTTTGGAAATGCCTTATTGATCTCGTCCGTTAATCGAAATTTGCCGCCCGCCCATTTTAAAAACGGGCGGTGTTTCATTTTAGGCTTTATCTGTTTTTTCGGACGGAGCATTTTAGTCCGTTTGCGTGCAACGCGAAATAGCGTTTAACACAAGGGCAGGATCACTATCGGTCGCCACATAGGCTTGACCGAGGGATTGAAGAAGTACCAAACGCAATTTACCGGCAAGCACTTTTTTATCACGCATCATATGCGGTAAATAATCGTCCGGTTGCATTGTATCCGGCGATACGGTTGGCAAATTGGCGCGTGCCAGTAATTTTTCCAAGCGGGAAACATCGGCAATAGAAATATTGCCTAGTTGTTCGGAAAGTGCGGCTGCCATCATCATTCCTGCAGAAACCGCTTCGCCGTGTAACCAATTCCCGTAACCAAGATGGGTTTCAATGGCGTGACCAAAAGTATGGCCAAGATTGAGCAAAGCACGATCGCCTTTTTCAGTTTCATCACGTGCCACCACATCCGCTTTAATTTGACAACAACGTGCAATGCAATATTGCAGTGAGTCCTGTTTTAATGCCACCAGTTCATCAATATGCTGTTCAAGCCATTCAAAAAAAGCGTGATCCAAAATCGCACCATATTTAATGACTTCTGCCAGTCCGGCATTGACTTCACGTTTTGGTAAGGTATTTAACGTGTGCGTATCAATCAATACCGCGGAGGGTTGATAAAACGCCCCAATCATATTTTTGCCGAGTTCGTGATTGACCGCCGTTTTTCCCCCGACAGAAGAATCCACTTGAGAAAGCAACGTGGTAGGAATTTGAATAAGACGCACGCCGCGTTGATAACTTGCCGCTGCAAAGCCGGCAACATCACCAATCACACCACCGCCTAAAGCAATAATGGTGGTATCGCGACCGTGATTTCCTTTTAAAAGTGCGGTAAAAATCAGATTTAACGATTCTAAAGTTTTGTATTTTTCGCCATCCGGCAACAACACGTGGTCAACAATACAGCCTAATTTTTCCAAAGATTGTGTAACGGTTTCTAAATAAAACTGTGCGACCGTAGGATTAGACACAATCATCACGCGCTCGCCCTGTTTTACAGGATAATGGCGTTCATCTTGCAACAAACCACTACCGATTAAAATTGGGTAACGGCGTTCTTGTAATTCCACATTCACACACAGCATTATTTATCCTTAGATTGAACCATTCAATCCATTCATATTATCAATTAAATCAACAATTTGATTGACCGTTACTTTAGCATTTTGGTCATCGGTTGGCAGCGTAATATCGGCAATTTCTTCATACAGCGGATTGCGAATTTTGGCTAAATCTTCCAATACCTGACGAGGATCATCCGTGCCTTGTAAAAGTGGACGTTTTTTATCACGTTGTGTACGTTGAAATTGTTTATCTACGGTTGTTTCCAAATAAATTACGATACCGCGAGCAGACAAATAGTTGCGATTATCTTTCGACATTACCGCGCCACCACCGGTAGAAAGTACAATCCCTTGTAACTGGGTTAGTTCATTAATAATGCGTTCTTCACGCTTGCGAAAACCTTCTTCGCCTTCCAAATCAAAAATCCAACTAATATCTGCGCCTGCACGTTCTTCAATCGCGGCATCGGAATCGACAAAATCCATATTAAGTTGTTGTGCTAATTGACGACCAATTGTGCTTTTTCCCGCGCCCATTGGACCCACTAAAAAAATATTACGTTTTTCAGCCATTGTTCTTTTTCTAACGATAAATTTACTCAAATTGATCTTTTTAAAAATTAAGCAAAGCTCAAAAGATCACCCAAAAAAACGGGTGAGATTATCGCAATAAATCCCCCTAACTTTCAACCTTTGCCGGGAATTTATTTTGTCAGTGACGAAAGTGCGGTCAAAAATCCGTTATTTTTTCGCCTCATCTATCTATTAAATTAACAGATTGAGCTTTCATCCTCTCAAGAGTATAGTAAACCGCATTTTTAGTGAGGAAATTTATGAATATTATTTTCGATTATTTTTTATCGTTAAATCCAATACTCCAAGCATTTATCGCCGGTTTATTTACGTGGTTTTGTACGATTTTTGGCTCGGCGTTTGTCTTTTTCTTCAAACAAGCCAATCAAAAACTTCTCGATAGTATGATGGGGTTTGCTGCCGGTGTGATGATTGCCGCTTCATTTTGGTCATTACTGGAACCGTCTTTTAAATTTGCCAAACAAAGTTCAACGGAGTGGTATTGGTTGCCTACGCTGATTGGTTTTCTCGCCGGTGGATTGTTTCTACGCATAATTGATTATATTGTCCCCCATTTGCATTTAAGCAAACCCATTGAAGAAGCGGAAGGGATACAACCACAGCACGCCCTTTCAAAATCAATGCTCCTCTTTCTTGCCATTACCATTCATAACATTCCCGAAGGACTTGCCATTGGCGTGGCATTTGGTGCCATTGCAACTTTAGGCGAAGGAGCAGATACACTCCCCCTTACGCTAAGTGCCATTGGACTTGCGATTGGAATGGGATTGCAAAATATTCCGGAAGGCTCGGCACTTTCAATGCCTATTAGAGCGGAAGGCCACAGCAGAATGAAAGCCTTTACTTACGGTGCTTTTTCTGCAGTGGTTGAGCCTATTGGGGCTGTAATCGGTGCGTTATTTGTGATTTCAATGACATCAATTTTACCTTACGCACTTGCCTTTGCGGCAGGGGCAATGATTTTCGTGGTGGTGGAAGAACTCATTCCGGAATCCCAAAGCAACGGAAACACGGATATTGCCACATTGAGCTTAATGTTAGGCTTTTCGTTGATGATGGTTCTGGACGTAGCATTTGGATAAGTGTGCAATCAAAATGACTAGTAATTTCTTAATCGTATTGATGAAGTAAATAAAAAAGTGCGGTTGATTTTTTTAATTAAATTTCCTCAAAAACCAACCGCACTTTTCCACTAATACGCCACCCAAATTTTTTCTAACTCCATTTTATCGGGGTGATAACGGTAAACGTTGATACCGCCGTGAACCGCTTGTCCTGTCACTAAAATATGCGATTTTGGGGCAAAGGAGACATTATTGAATTTTGAACCATTACAATTTTATAAGAACCACTATTTGCTTTCTCTCATTAATGAATAAGCTCATAAGTATGTCGTTGAATAGCACCATCGCAATAACTATTTTTTTGGGAAGTCATAAAATCCTTGCAACTCAGATAAGAAGATAATGTCATATCTACTTCATTCTTTGAAAAATTAAATAACTTAAATCCTACACCATTATCATTATAACGACCATTCTCTAAACTAAATGTTTCTTCTTTATTTTTATTTTCATTTTCTAACCTTCCAGATAAAGCAATCACATTTCCCTTATTATCTAGTATCGCTTTCTTTAAATAATAAAAACTATCTTCTACTTTCATTATAAGTAATTCCTCCTCAAGCTCTATTTTTATATAATCTGAAACTAATTTACCATCCTCTTCCTGATGATGAAAAAACTCATTATTTTCAACAGATAAACTTTTTGGAAAGAAGTAAGAAACTTTACCACTATATAGATTAATATCTTGATTATTCAATTTCATTTTTCCATTATTAATATTACATCCTATCAAGGTAAAATTTTTCTTTTTTAAGGAATTATCAATAGGATATAAATTATGTTTAAAATAAGCAATTCCTGCACAATAAAATGTTTCTAATTTAAGTAAACTATCGTTTGCTAATTCTACATATGCAGACGAATTACTAAACTCTAGTCTTTTCATTTTTAAATTATTCCAGAAGAACGGTATCTGATTATTAGAGTATATAGTATATAATCGAGGCAATTCTTCTTTCCAAGCAATACGAATATCAGGATCAGGAAATAAAAAAGGAGATAAAAGTGTTTTCGCTTGCTCTTGAATATCTCCGACACGATTATAAAATGATGTTTCGCTATTTAATGGCTTATTAAAATAGGCAAATGAAGGTTCTATGGTACTTGGGCAAGTCGTGTTTACCCCTTCCAAATCTACAGCTGTTCTTCCATTATTAGGGTTAGATAGTAAAGCAACAAACTGACTAGGCTTAATTAAACAACCTTGTATCTGTATATTATTTAAACCAGATGAGTGCTGAATCGTCCCTAATAATGAGATGACTTGTGCTTCTTCGTTTAAAAGAAGAGCTATTCCATCAACTATCCACTCATTATCCAATCTTGCATAGCCATCTAATACAGCAACCCAATAATGGGTAAGATTTAATTTATTCGCAGCTTTTTTTATTTCTCCAGCAATATTATTGTATTTATACCAAATATATTCTTTATCATTAGAATGGAGTATAAAATTTTCTAGCTGAATCTTCTGATTATTCAACTCTAAAATCCAATTTTTTATTTTACAACTATCAAATCTATAATTTTCATAGCGGTAAGTATTATCGTCTACATCTTGCTTACTTTCATCTTTTCTTTCAAATATAATATCTGAACTACATAACATTCCTTTTGGTAATTCTTTAGGTTGATTTAAGCTAGACACTTTAACTTTATATAAGCCATCTGCATCAAGACTAGTTAAATTTAATTCTCCCCATTTAAAAGTAATAGGGTTACCTTGATTATCAAATCTATCTTGGGTTGAAATAATAAATCTATCTGAAATTTCAATATTGGAAGGGAGGTTTTCTAATGCTTTTCGAAGAAATAATTTCTCTTTATTTAATTCGATAACTCTTGTTTTCTCTTCATAGAAAGAATTAAGCTCATAATATCCCCAAAAAGAGAGTGCTGTAGGAATAAGTAAAAAGAATTTAAACTCACTAGAAAATGGCTTTTTATAAAAAAAATGAATAATAAAATATAAAAAATAATAGGCAAAAACGAAAATAACAAAATAAGGGATAAACACAGCAAATACAAAGATATTGAGTGACCCCATTCCAAAGCTGATAAGAAGCCCTAGAAAAAGTATACCAAGTATTCCAATGAAAAATCTAAACACAACATTCTCCTACAATGAGACTTTAATACAGCATTATCATAACAATAGCTTAATGTAAATCCGGATCGACGCTATCCGACCAAGTAATGAAACAAAAAGTGCGGTCAATTTTCCCGTTAAATTTTAAATATAAAAAACACTTAGAAAACCAACCGCACTTTCCTACTAATATGCCACCCAGATTTTCTCCAATTCCATTTTATCGGGGTGGTAGCGGTAAACGTTGATGCCACCGTGAACAGCTTGTCCTGTTACTAAGATATTTGCCTTGGGAGCTGAATCAACGCTATTTGATTTTTCAAAAGCATTAGTTGAAATCGCAGGATAAAAACCAATGTTCACATAGGCTTTAATCCATGGCTCACCAACAGTATATAAATTCATATATTCATTCCCCGTACCATCCATCATACCGGTTTGAGTTAACTGTATAAATTCTGTATCAGTAACAAAGGCATAAGCAACAGTATGTGGTGTTGCAAGTAAAACGCCTTCAGGAATAGGGCGATTCCCTCCTGTTTCACGAGTTTTGGTTTCTTCATTATAAAATCCATTTATTGATGCCAATGGTAGGCGGTAATTTAAATTATCGACCGACCACATATAATCCCTCTTGTTCTCTCCCCCTCCAATAATCCATTTTCCATCAGGACTAAATAAGACATCCGAGCGCCCTCCAAAACCGCCAAGACGGGCTACCGGCTTCAACGTTACTCTATCCCACAACGTGACACCATTATAGCTGCTTTTTTTATAATCACTCGGTTGAATCGGATCTGCTTTAGGATTTAGCTCTACCGCAGAATCAGGATCGTAAGGTCCGCCCGGAGAAGCGGATAAAAAATATTTTTCTGACAAGGAAAAATTATAATAATTCCGAATTGGAGTATCCGTATAAATCGGTGTCATCTCATCACCATAACCTTTATAAATTTCCCCCGTCTGATCTGCACTGATATAAAGTGTTCGATCTTCACTCATTAAATGCCGTTCGACTTTATAATGCTTAAAATGAGCAATCTCTTGTCCCTCTACATTTTGAATATGTACAACATTATGTTTATCCTGCCACATAAAATCATGACTGTTCGGAATAAAATAAGGGCTGTTTGTATTAACTCTTTCTGCCAGCACTGTCTTAGTGCGTTTTTCTATATCCCAAAGTACCAGTTTTTTTCCGTAATGCGCACTCACAACATACCGACCATCACTGGAAATACTTAAATTTCTGACGCCTTTGGTACTAGAAAAAACATCATGGCGGTTTTCATACACATAGTATCCGCCCCAACCTAAGGCGATAAATAAAACTAAAAAAAAGAAATTTTTCATTGATCACCTCCCGAGTTTTTAGGGTATCGCCCAAATTTTGAATGCTCCTGAATTTTTCTATCTATAATCCATTCTTTATAAGTATATTCGTAAATCAATGGAAAAAAAGTGCGGTTGATTTTTTGATTAAATTTCCTCAAAAACCAACCGCACTTTTCCACTAATACGCCACCCAAATTTTTTCTAACTCCATTTTATCGGGGTGGTAGCGGTAAACGTTGATACCGCCGTGAGCGGCTTGTCCGGTGACTAAGATATGAGCTTTGGGAGCTGAATCAACGCTATTTGATTTTTCAAAAGCATTAGTTGAAATTACAGGATTATTACCAATTTCTACATAGCCTTTGATCCAAGGATCTCCGGCCCTATATAACGAAACGATTTCTTGCCCATGTCCATCTTTACTCGGTCCAAAACGAATTTGGATAAAATCTGTCTCTGTCAAAAAAGCATAAGTTACGGTACTACTCATTGAATGATGCTGTTTTCCTTTAAATTTATCCGGTATTGGGAGTAATTGACTTTTGTCATCAGTATCCGTTTCCGGATTATAAATACCATATTCTGCATTAGCCAAGCGAATTCGATTTCGCAGATTGTTCACTTCCCACATATAATCACTCCTATTTTCCCCCCCCCCAATAATCCATTTTCCATCAGGACTAAATAACGCATCTGAGCGTCCACCAAAACCAAAAAGCTCTGCTGCCGGTTTTAACGTGTTTCTATCCCATAAAACAACACCGTTATAGCTACTTCTTTTATAGACACTTGGCTGAATCGGGTCGGCGATTGGATTCATTTTTACTACTGAGCCATCTTCTCGTTCCCCCCTACCCGATGAGGCGGTTAAAAAATATTTATCCGATAAATCAAAATTATAGTGACGTCGTGTTGGTGTATCCGTATAAATCGGCACCGTATCATCGCCATAACCTTTATAAATTTCCCCCGTCTGATCTGCGCTAATGTAAAGTGTTCGGTCTTCACTCATTAAATGCCGTTCAACTTTGTAATGCTTAAAATGAGCAATCTCTTGTCCCTCTACATTTTGAATATGCACAACATTATTTTTATCCTGCCACAGAAAATCATGGCTATTCGGAATAAAATAAGGACTGTTTGTATTAATTCTTTCTGCAAGCACTGTCTTGGTTCGTTTTTCTATATCCCAAAGCACCAGTTTTTTTCCGTAATGCGCGCTCACAACATACCGCCCGTCACTGGAAATACTTAAATTTCTGACACCTTTCGTACTGGAAAAAACATCATGGCGGTTTTCATACACATAGTATCCACCCCAACCTAAGGCGATAAATAGAACTAAAAAAAAGAAATTTTTCATTGGTCACCTCCCGAGTTTTTAGGGTATCGCCCAAATTTCGAATGTTCCTGAATTTTTCTATCCATAATCCATTCTTTATAAGTGTATTCGTAAATCAATGGAAAAACTTGATGTCGATCCAAATCTAACCATTCCCAGGTTCGCATTGCCGAATGCGAGATAAAATAGTAACGTTGTGAACCATCATCTTCGTCAATTACCTGACCAAAATATTCTAATTTTTCTAATTTTTTTTCTTTTTTACTTAATTTCTCAAGAAATGGATCATGCAACATCGCATCTTTCTTCGAAGAAAGTCTATCAAGGTTCTTATCTAAATGCTCAATAGTTTGCCGATCCCCCTGATGCCCCAATGCTGCCCGCACTTTAAAATAATTTTCCCTTTTCTCCCAATCGGACAAGGCATTTCCGATTAATACATCAATAATGTGATTTAACACTTCTTCAGGGAAGCATTTGAAATGGCTCCAAGGCTTTAAATAGGTTAATGGCGGAATAAAAATCGGGCTATTTTCCGGGTCGTTCACTCTTGCCGCTTCCTCTCGAATTAATGCCGCTATTTCTTGCTTATAACGATTAACTTGATAAGCATGAGGCAGTTTCGCGCATTCATCGGGTCGATATTGTTTTTCTGCACCGGCATACAGCAGATCACAGGTGTGCTTGATCTGAATAACCGATTTCTCATAATTGTAAATTCGCGTATCTTTATAATATTCTTTTAGTGCCGAATTACCCGTGGTAAAAGACAGATATTTGCTCGGATAAGCCCCGCCGATTAACGCAACCGGTTCGTAATCGCTATAACTATGATCGCTGCCTAATACGCCGTCTTCTTGTGAATATAACACGGTAATATGTTTCGGTACTTTATGGGCATAAGGGAAAATTTCCATAGCGAGCGGATTGAATACTTTTTTCGCCTCATAATTATCCAAATTCGTTAGCGCATTATCCGCCACCGCAGGTTCCCATAAAATCAGGTTATCAATCCGATTATCATATTCACCCGCCATATCACCTAAGATATTCATGGCAGAAAGTGCAACCCTTGCCCCTAAAGAATGAGTGATAATGTTGATTTTTACTTCTTCCCCAATCAACTGTTTCAACACGCTGGCAAGTTCCCGTCCGGCTTCATTAGCGTACATTTCCGCACGAAAGAAATTTAAATCCGGATCGACACTGCCCGACCAAGTCACGCCGACAATCCGACTATATTTATCCCATTCATCAAATTCCGCCAGCTTCTTTTTTCCCGAAGCGGCAAGATTCAAATGAAATTCAACATGAGGAAACCAAGATAAGGCTTCTTTACCATTCAGGAGCGGTGATAATTTATCATAGCTTTTTTTCACTTCAGCAGGAGCAAAAACATCCCGCTCCCCCATTTTTATATAACTCACGCCTTCGGCTAAATAATTTTTCTCTAACTTCTTATGTAAATCGACATTAGCCGCCTGTTTCATCAATTTATTATCATAGTACAGATAAGGTTTCTGAACTTGTTCCGGTGATAATTGGCTTCTATATTGCACTTGTTCGCCAAGTTCTTCACTTGAAGCAAAACGCCCTAAACTGCCCAAAGGGACGTTATAACCATGGATAAATAATGTTGCGTGTCCGCCGTCATCAATAATCTGCTGAATAACCTTCTCTTTTAATTGAACCACCGGCTCATTCTGCCTTAAGCGCAGATTCACTAAAATTGGTGGCGGTAAATACACCGCTTCTACTTTATTTTCCGTAAAACTCACTTGTACTTTTAAGGGATCGGCAAGTTGTTTCAAGGGTTCTTTTGAGATAGTAAATTCATCATCAGATTGATTTCGGGCTTTTATCAATACATACCCGTCTGAGGCTTTAAGCGGCGTATGTTCGGATTGTTCGGTTAAGCGGCGGTTATCTTTTTTTGTATAGGTTGAAGACACCGCTTCACCACCCGATAGCTGCCACGAAATCTCACCGCAGAGCACGCCGTTATGCACGCTTTCACCACTTTCAATCTTAGCCGGATACGCCTTACCGGAGCTATCAAACACCGTTACCACAATACCATCCGGCAGCTTACGGTATTCAGCTAAGCTGTCATGATGATAAATTGTCACATCCGCGCGACACATATTTGTCGAGCGGCCAATTTGTTCCGGCTGATGAGATGCCATCATCTTATTAAGTGCGGTATCTACACTAGACATGGTGTACTCCTGTTGGTTGTAATTGGTGACGAATACGCCCTTGTTTTTCTAATTCGTCCAATCGTTTTTCTAGATAAAACTGTTTTTCCTGTTCGGTGAAATCAGCCGCCAAAATTTCATTTAATTTATTTTCAGGATCCAAATAATTGATCGAATCCCCGTAAATCAGATTTGCCAATGCCAACTGTAGAATACTAATGGTTCCTTTCATATTTCCAAATTTCGCCAAACGATAAGCGTGATTAACTGTTTTTTCTACAATGTCCTTACCATAAGCATTAGCAAATTCAGGATGATGTAACATGAGTTCTTCAATGATTTTTTGACAAAGGCTATGATTATGTAATTCGGTAAATGCCTCAATCTCAAATTTATCAAACTGTTTTTTGGCCTTTTTAAAGGTCGATAAATCAACACTAGGCTCATATTCAATTAATTCATCACCACGTTTAATGCAAAATATTTTTTCAATCATATTTCCATTAAAAAATGCCGCTAATTTAGTTGGATAGGTTTGTAAACGGTCAAGATATTCTTCTAAAACAATTGGATCAAAAAAGCGAAAATAATAAAAGTGTTCTGTGTAATCCGGCAATATAAGCCACTTCCGAAAATGGTTTAATAATTCATCAAATGTTGCCTTTGAATGAAAAAATATACCAATATTACGTTCACCATAATTAATTCCCTCTACATAGTTTTCACCATTGCGACAAAATAAACGGGGTAATATGTCATGCCCTTTGGGAAGTTCGACTAAATAAGGTGCATTATTCGCATAAGTCTTTGCTTTTTCACCTTGAAATAAACAAGCATAACTGACACTTTCATTACGGAATAAGTCAGGAAAGAAACGTGCTGTTGCTGCATTAATCACCGCATAGCATTTGTCCTCAGCACCATTATTCCATAAGCGGGATTCAATGATAAGTGGCACTTCAAATAGTGCAAATTTTGAAATCGAAATTTGTTCTGACCAAGATGGAATGGCATAAATTTGTTTTCTTAAATTAGGTGAGCTTGTTTGAGGAAGATTATTACGATGAAGATAAAATAAAAATAGCGGTTGTTTTTTAGAGAGTTTTTTCGCTTCTGAATAAAGCATTTCAGCTAATGTATCATCCGTATGAAATTGTACATAATTTTCTAATGATAATATCTCCAACGGAAAAGAGAAGCGAAGTTGATGTTTTTGTTGGTAATATTGAATATAACTTTTTGCAACTTCCTCGTTATCAGCGTAAACCAGAATTAATACTTTTTCTTGTTCATTACCACTAATTTGAAATGCATCTTGAATCCAAATCAAAGAGAAATTACTATACATAAACCCTCCTAACAGAATAATTTATATAATTGGGATGAAGAAATAGAATGAAAAACGTAAGAAAGTGCGGTCAAAATATTCAGAATTTTAACCGCACTTTTCTTTTCGTTTTATTCTGCCTCTTCCAATTTTTCAGCCGCTCCCCGAATTGTTAAGCTAATTTCGCTTGAAATGAGGTGTTCCAGAATAGAAGAAAGTTCACCCAAATTATCAAGGTTGCCATTGCCTTCTTCATCGAAATAATTTTCCTCTTTCAATTTCGCAATAAATGCGGAGAACACGGCTTTGTCAAAGAACTCCGGAGCATTAATACCGTGCAAAACAGAAAGACGTTGCGCCACCAGCTGGCTTTCTTTTTCCAATGCACCACGTGAAATATTTGGATCTTTTTGCAAGAGCGTTACGGTGATGTAATAACGTTGCAAAATTTCACGTACGCCAGCAGACCAAAGTTGCAAAATACGTACTTTCGGACGATTAATAGAAAGCAAATTTTCGCTGGTGTGAATGACCTCTTGGCGGGTAAATTCCGTGATAATTTTGCTTATTTGGACTTTTAATTCTTCTTGTGTGAAGTGTAAAAATAACTCGGTTTGCAAGAACGGATAGATTTTACTCACCGCTTCCAATAACAGATCTTTTTGGATAGCTTCATAATGCAACACGATACTCGCCACTAAAGATGGCAAGACAAAGGCGTGCTGAATGTTATTGCGATAGTAAGTCATTAATACGGCAGAGGCGCGCTCAAGACGAACAATTTCGCCAAAATTATCTTTTTCCGTTAATACGCCAACACGATCAAGGCTTAACACGTGGTTCAACATTGCTTCCGGTGAATCTGTCGGTATCACCATATCTTCGGAATAAGGGGCATATTGCAACATTTGTTGATAACTACCGAGTTGTTCCAACAGTTGTTCACGGGAAAGGGCGCGTTGACGGGAAGAAAGTAATGCGGTTCCCACAAGGTTCATTGCATTCACCGCTGCCGCTTTATTAATGTTCACCATCACTTGATTGGAAATAGCACTCACCGCTTGATTAAACCATTGCGGTTTTTCCTCATTATTTTGTTCTTTCCAATCAGGGAAGTGGTGATTGAGATAGTTGGATAAGGTGATCGGTTCGCCAAAATTAACAAACCCCTGCCCTAAATTACGCAATTTTTTAATCACACGAAGCACTAAGCCGGCATTTTCTTTTTCTTTCGCCGCACCACGCAATTCTTTTGCGTAAGTATCTACTTCTAAAACGTGTTCGTACCCCACATACACCGGTACCACAGAAATCGGGCGGCTTTGGTTATGTTGAAGTGCTTGCAGGGTCATTGACATCATTCCGGTTTTGGGTGCAAGTAAACGACCGGTACGGGAGCGACCGCCTTCAATGAAATATTCCACAGAGTACCCACGGTGGAATAATTCCGCTAAATATTCACGGAAAATGGCGGAGTAAAGGCGATTTCCTTTGAAAGTACGGCGAATGAAAAATGCCCCCCAACTACGGAAAATTCGCCCTACCGGCCAGAAATTTAAGTTAATCCCTGCGGCAATATGAGGCGGCACTAAACCTTGGTGATAAAGCACATAAGAAAGTAATAAATAGTCGATATGGCTACGGTGGCAAGGCACATAAACAATTTCGTGGCCTTCCAGTGCCAGTTTACGCACGCGATCGGCATTTTGCACATCAATACCGGAATACAGTTTATTCCATAGCCAACGTAAAAAACGATCAGCGGCACGAAGGCTTGAGTGGCTCACATCTGCCGCAATTTCATTTAAAATTTTATAGGCTTCTTTTTCCGCTTTTTCACGACTGATATTTTTGTTTTTTGCCTCATCTTCAATGGCTGCTTGAATGGTGCTGGATTGTAACAATTTGTTGAACATTGCCTGACGATTAGGCAGGCGTGGGCCGGTTGCCGAAATACGTTGTCTGGCAAAATGCATTTTCGCTACGCGCGCCAATTTTTGTGCCATTTTTTCATCGGAACCGTGTTCATTTGCCATATAGCGCAATGAAACCGCTTGAGAAAAACGCACAAACGTATCACGTCCAAACCAAATTGCCGCAAAGGTTTTTTGTACACCGTTGAGTAAACGCAAATTCGGCAAGCCTGCTTTGTCTTCGTGTCCCGGTGAACGTCCCCAAAGTACGGAAACCGGCACCATTTGCACATCTAAATCCTCAAAAGTGCGGTGTAATTCCAAATACTTATTAAACACTTGAACGGTTTCATCTTTTGCCCCTTTTGATTTAAAAAAACGGCGACCTTCATCCAAATAGACATAACGTGGCAAACTCACACCACGTACATCATTTTTTTGTGCCGGATCGGGCAAACCCACATTCAAACAATTTCGGCGAAAAATCACAAAATCCGTTTGAGAGGTATAAGGCAAAACATAAACAATCGGTTGGGTAAGATTTAGCTGAAGTTCTTCAGCAGGGTTGGCGGGAATCGGATTATTTTTGACTAAGAACGACAAAGGAAATTCTAACAATTTACGATAAGCATTCATAATACTCGACATAATTAAGTTCTCTTTTGTTATCAATTATTTCCATAATAGTACCACATTCACGAAATGGCGATCCCCTAAAATTTCGTGCAAATCACAAATAACGGTTGCAACACTATGGCTTATGTATATAATGACAGAATTTCTGTATATAACAACAGGAGTGGATATGAAACCATTAACCAGCAGACAACAGGAAGTATTGGATTTACTCAAACGGCATTTAGAAACCAGCGGAATGCCGCCAACCCGTGCAGAAATTTCGCGTGAACTTGGATTTAAATCACCGAATGCCGCGGAAGAACATTTAAAAGCATTGGCTCGCAAAGGGGCAATTGAAATTATTGCCGGTGCATCACGCGGTATTCGCATTTTGGATGACAGTGCCAATAGCGAACAAGAAGAAGGGCTGCCATTAATTGGTCGAGTGGCGGCAGGTGAGCCCATTCTTGCCGAACAACATATTGAAGGAACTTATCGGGTAGATGCCGATATGTTTAAACCGCAGGCAGATTTTTTGTTGAAGGTTTATGGGCAATCAATGAAAGATATTGGTATTTTAGACGGCGATCTGCTCGCAGTCCATAGTACAAAAGACGTTCGTAATGGGCAAGTTGTGGTCGCCCGTATTGAAGATGAAGTAACGGTAAAACGTTTAGAACGTAAAGGATCTATAATCTATCTTCACGCCGAAAATGACGAATTTCAACCTATCGTTGTGAATCTTGAAGAACAGCCTAATTTTGAAATTGAAGGTATTGCCGTGGGAATTATCCGCAATAATGCTTGGATGTAAATCCATTCCCGCACAAGAAAAATCATTTATTAGAGGAGTGATAACAATCTGATAACAATATTGTGAATTCAGTCCTTTTTCTTTTTGAAAGAAAAATGGATCGTGCGGTGTCACAATTTTTGTATAATACCGCCCCCTAAATAACTCAATACAAAGGAAACATAATGAATATTAAACAAATCACTTCTCAACGTTATTCAACGAAAGCATTTGATGGCACGAAAAAAATTCCGGTAGAAGATTTTGAACAAATCAAAACGGCAATGCGTCATAGCCCATCGAGTGTCAATATCCAGCCGTGGCATTTTGTTATTGCCGATGATGAAGCGGGTAAAGCACGCATCGCCAAAGCAACAGAAAACTTTCCGTTCAATACACCGAAAATTACAGAGGCTTCGCACGTTGTTGTATTTTGTGCGAAGTTACAGGCTGATGATGATTTCCTCACTACTATTTTAGAACAAGAAGATAAAGACGGACGTTACGCCACCGCTGAATTTAAAAAAGGCGGTGATGATGCCCGTAAAGCTTTCTTAGGTATTCACCGCAATAAAATACAAGATGAAACGCAATGGTTGTCAAAACAGGTACATATCAATATGGGGTTCACATTAATGGCAGCTGCCGCACTGGGTATTGACAGCGTGCCAATGGAAGGCGTTGACTTTGCCGCATTAGATAGCGAATTCGGCTTGCGTGAAAAAGGCTACGCGGCGGTGGCGGTCGTTTCCTTCGGTTATCGTGCAGAAAGTGATTTCAATGCGAAATTACCCAAATCACGCTTAGAAGAAAACGTCATTTTCTCAAAGGCATAAACCATAAAATACAAGCGGTGGAATGTTGAACGTATCTTACAATCTGTAAAAACACCTTAAAATTTCACCGCACTTTTCCTAAAATTTTCATTCACTTCTCCAATTTAAAGCCTATTTGCCATTCGATCTATTGCTTACTATAATGCCTAGCTATCATTTTTAAAGAATTAAGGATAGGAAATGCAATTTTCCAAAATGCACGGTTTAGGCAATGATTTTGTGGTGGTCGATGCCATTACACAAAATGTTTATTTCACGCCGGAAACCATTAAACGGCTTGCCGACCGTCACCGTGGCATTGGCTTTGATCAACTTTTAATTGTTGAACCGCCTTATGATCCCGATTTAGATTTTCATTATCGTATTTTTAATGCCGATGGCAGTGAAGTGGCGCAATGTGGCAATGGCGCACGTTGTTTTGCCCGTTTTGTTACCTTAAAAAGTTTGACAAACAAGCAGGATATTGCAGTCAGCACGCAAAAAGGCAAAATGATTTTAACCGTGAAAGAAGACGGGAAAATCCGTGTCAATATGGGGGAACCCATTTGGGAACCGGCAAAAATTCCTTTTACGGCGAATAAATTTGAGAAAAACTATATTCTAAGAACGGATATTCAAACGGTGCTGTGTGGTGCGGTATCAATGGGCAATCCACATTGTGTGGTGCAAGTCGAGGACATTCGCACGGCAAATGTTGCACAATTAGGCCCGTTACTTGAAAGCCACGAACGTTTTCCCGAACGGGTAAATGCAGGCTTTATGCAGGTGATCAATCGTCATCATATTAAACTACGCGTGTATGAACGTGGCGCAGGGGAAACCCAAGCCTGTGGAAGCGGTGCTTGTGCCGCCGCTGCCGTGGGGATAATGCAAGGTTTATTAGAGAATAAAGTGCAGGTTGATCTACCGGGTGGTAGCCTGACCATTGAATGGGAAGGGGAAGGCCACCCACTTTATATGACAGGCGATGCAACCCATATTTATGACGGAAATATTCAGCTATGAGACAAAAGTGCGGTCAAAATTGACCGCACTTTCACTTTGATTCGATGATAAAGAATTTCTCGATTAACCCACAACAAACGGCAAATACCCTGCACGAATAGCAAATGGAATAGAGGTAATCACCACGCCCAATACCAACACCACAAATAAGGTGAAGTTGCCGCCCCATACACGGTATGGCAGGTTAGGATGAATACGGCGGGCTTTCCACACCAAACTAACCGGTAACACAACAGCGTAAAACGCAAACATTTGACCGGCATAACCTAAGGCTAAAATAAAACCTTCCGGATAAAATAAGGCGAATGCAAGTGGCGGAATAAAAGTGAGCAAGCCAAGTGAAATACGCCCTGCCGAAATGTTAAATGAACGTTTTAGCAAGTCTTCAATACATTCCAATAACCCCAATCCCACGCCCAAGAAAGAAGTCACCAATGCCAAAGTAGAGAATAATTTGACCGCACTTGCGATAACGGAACTACCGGTAATGGCAAGGGTGGCTTTCACTAAGCCATTTAACGTGGCATCCTCTTTTAAGATTTGTAAAAACTCGTTTTGCGTCAGTAAACCGTGGGTAGAAAGTTGCCATAAAATATATGCGCCAAGTGTAATTGCCGAACCAACCAAAATAGAAATACGCAAGGCTTTGACATTACCGCCCAAATATTTATTTAAGCTAGGAATCGAACCGTGGAAACCAAAAGCGGTGAAAAATACCGGACTGGCAGAAATAATCAGTGCATTATCAATCGGCATTGCCAGTAGATTATCCATTTTAATTTCCGGCAACATTAACCCTAAAACCACGGCGAACGCCGCCAACATCACAAAAAACAACACACGATTGATTTTATCTACACTATGTGTACCGATAACAATAAACGCCCCAAAAATCACAGTAAATAAAAGAATACTGATTTTGCTATCAAAACTTTCCGGTAATAAACCGCTTAATAAAGAACCGCCACCGCTCACATATGCGGCAATTAATGCATATAAGAAAATAATTAACACAGCAGTGGCAACAATCCGCCCGAATTTACCAAAATATTGCTCCGCCAGTGTGCCAATTCCCGCATCGCTTTCGGCGGTTTGATAGAGTTCCACAAATAAAAGGGCGGTGAAGGTGAGTAATGCCCAAAGCCCCAATAATAAAACCAAGGTAAAACCGAAACCGATACCGGCAGAGGTGAGAGGCATTGCCAACATTCCGGCACCGATCATCGTGCCGGAAACAAGCAAAGTGCTGCCAACTGTTTTGTTCATATTTGATTCCTTAATATGTAATAAAAAATTGACAAGGATTGTATTTTAAAATTTACACATTGTAAACGCTTTGTCATAAATATTCCGAGAAGAAAACGAATCTAAAAACCGCCCCTATGATTGACCGCACTTTCCCGCTACAATAGCCGACAAATCAACTAAGACAAATAAAGATAGGAGATCTTATGATTTACAGTATGACGGCATTTGCCCGCTTGGAAGTAAAAAAGGACTGGGGCGATGCGGTATGGGAAATTCGTTCCGTTAATCAACGTTATTTAGAGAATTTTTTCCGTTTGCCGGAGCAATTTCGTGGCTTAGAAAATACCTTGCGTGAAAAACTACGCCAAAACCTCACTCGCGGTAAAATTGAATGTTCCCTGCGTATTGAAACCAAAAAACAAGCCAATGCCGAACTGAATTTAAATAAAGAACTGGCGAATCAGGTAATTCAATCTTTGCAGTGGATTAAAACACAAGCCGGCGAAGGCGAAATTAATCCGGCTGATGTACTGCGTTATCCCGGTGTAGTGGAAGCGCAGGAGCAGGATTTAGATGCCATTAGCCAAGATTTATTGACGGCATTTGATACCCTTCTAGAGGATTTCATTGCAATGCGTGGGCGTGAAGGGGAAAAATTACAAGCAATTATTCAGCAACGTTTGGAAGCCATTTCAGTGGAAACGGAAAAAGTGCGGTCACAAATGCCGGTGGTTTTGCAATGGCAACGTGAACGCTTACAGCAACGTTTTGACGAGGCAAAAATTAGCCTCGATCCCCAACGTTTGGAACAAGAAATGATTTTGCTTGCGCAGCGGGTGGATGTGGCAGAAGAGCTTGATCGCCTTCAAATGCACGTAAAAGAAACGGCGAATATTCTGAAAAAAGGCGGTGCAGTCGGACGTAAATTAGATTTTATGATGCAAGAACTCAATCGGGAATCCAACACCCTTGCCTCTAAATCAATCAATGCGGAAATCACCGCCTCTGCCGTGGAATTGAAAGTCCTTATCGAACAAATGCGTGAGCAAATTCAAAATTTAGAATAGGGGGAAAAATGACCCAATTTATCCAACTTAATGATTACCAACTTATTGAAGTGCAGGGCGTGGATGCGGAAAAATATTTGCAAGGTCAGCTAACCACCGATGTGATGTCATTGGCTGAAGGGGCAACCACGCTAACCGCCCATTGCGATCCCAAAGGGAAAATGAGTGCAATTTTTCGCTTATTAAAAGTGAGTAGCGAACAATTTTTCCTACTGGTAAAAAGCGATTTATTACCAAGTGCCTTGGATAATTTGAAAAAATATGCGGTGTTTTCCAAAGTTGGGCTGAATTTGCGTGAGTGGCAAATTGTGGGCGTAATCGGTGAAAAATGTGGAAAAATTCAACCGCACTTTACCTTAGAAATTGATGAAACCCGTGCGATTTTGCTTAACGAAACCGCGCTACCAATCACCTTCAACGGTAATGAAAAGCAATGGGAATCGGCAGATATTCAGGCAGGACTGCCAAATTTGAACGCCAAAATTCAAAATGAATTTATTCCACAAGCCTTAAATTTACAAGCGATTGAACAAGCCGTTTCTTTTACTAAAGGCTGTTATATCGGGCAAGAAACCGTGGCACGGGCAAAATATCGTGGTGCCAATAAGCGGGCAATGTTTACGCTGAAAGGCGAAACACAAACCCTTCCTGAAATCGGCAGTGAAATTGAAATGCAACTTGAAAATAGTTGGCGTAAAACCGGCACAATCATAAGTGCGGTCAATCTTGAAGGCGTTTTGTGGTTACAAGTGGTGATGAACAATGATATGCCGAGCGACCAAATTTTCCGCCTAGCGCAAGATAGCAGCCGCCTTACCCTTCAACCCTTGCCTTATCCATTAAATTAATATGCAAACGGAATATTACATTGGCATAATGTCCGGCACCAGCCTTGATGGCGTGGATGTTGCACTGGTTGATTTTGCCTCGCCACAGCCTAAATTAGTGGCGGCGGACTTTACCCCAATGCCTGCTGATTTACGGGAAAAAATCAGTACACTGGTGCAATCCGGTGAAACCAATTTGTCGCAATTAGGCGAATTGGATCATCAACTTGGTTTACTTTATGCCGATTGTGTCAATAATTTTTTACACAAACACCGTCTTTTGCCGGCACAAATTAAAGCCATTGGCTGCCACGGGCAAACGGTGTGGCATTCGCCACAAGGGAAATACCCTTTCACAATGCAAATTGGCGATATGAATTTAGTTGCCACCCGCACGGGGATCACCACCATAGGCGATTTTCGCCGTAAAGATATGGCATTGGGCGGACAAGGTGCGCCATTAGTACCGGCATTTCATCAAGCGGTCTTTTCAGATCCTCACTATTCCACTGTTGTCTTGAATATTGGCGGCATTAGCAATGTCTCTTTATTAATTCCGAATCAACCGGTGATCGGTTTTGACACCGGCACAGGAAATACATTGCTTGATCTGTGGATCGAAAAACATCGGGGTATTCCTTACGACAAAAATGGTGAATGGGGAGCAGGCGGACAAGTAAATAAAATCTTGCTGAATCATTTGCTGGACGAACCTTTCTTTCAACAAAAGCCCCCAAAAAGTACAGGACGGGAACATTTCAATTTAACGTGGTTGAAGGATAAAATTGAAAAAACGCAGTCAAAAACAACCGCACTTTCACCGCAAGATGTGCAAGCCACATTAGTCGAATTTAGCGTTCGCACGATTGCAGATAGCCTGAAAAACATTGATACCGCGTTACCCAAACGCCTCTTGGTTTGTGGTGGTGGGGCGAAAAATTTGTTAATGATGCAACGTCTTAAAGAGGCGTTACCGCAATGGCATATTCACACCACCAATGAATTTGGAATGGATTTGGATTATGTAGAGGCAGCCGCTTTTGCGTGGTTGGCTTATCGCCGAATGCACAATCAATCAGGCAATTTACCGGAGGTAACCGGTGCAAAAAGTGCGGTCAGTTTAGGGGCTATTTTTCCAAAGCCTTGATTGCTTTTATCGCTCCCACACCACGATATTTCATCATTTTCATCATAGGAAACACCGTGAACGAACAACTTCTCAACACACTCTCCACATTAATTACCGAACAACGGAATCCTCGTTCAATCAATCTCGATCAACTTTCCGCCTTGGAAATTGTTACCCTAATGAATGAGGAAGATAAACAGGTTCCCCCCGCCATCACAGAGGCATTACCACAGATTGCACAAGCGGTGGAAGGCATTGTAAAGGCATTTCAACAGGGGGGGCGTTTAGTTTATATCGGTGCGGGAACAAGTGGACGATTAGGCGTATTGGATGCTTCCGAATGTCCCCCAACTTTTGGTGTGAACGATGAAATGGTCAAAGGCATTATTGCCGGTGGCGAGCGTGCCATTCGTCATCCGGTGGAAGGGGCGGAAGATAATGCAACCGCGGCAGAAGTGGATTTACAAGCAATCCATTTCAATGAAAAAGATGTGCTGGTTGGTATTGCGGCAAGTGGTCGCACACCTTATGTTTTGGGGGCGTTGCGTTATGCCAAACAACTTGGTGCCACAACGGTATCCATTTCAAGCAATCCTCAATCGGCAATGGCAAAAATAGCCGATATTGCTATTGATACGATTGTGGGGGCGGAGGTGCTGACCGGTTCAAGCCGTTTGAAATCCGGTACGGCACAAAAATTAGTGCTGAATATGCTTTCCACCGCTTCAATGATTTTACTTGGCAAATGCTATGAAAATCTTATGGTGGATGTGCAAGCGAGTAACGAAAAACTGAAAGCCCGCGCCATTCGCATTGTAATGCTGGCGACCGAATGTGATAAAACCACGGCGGAACAAACCCTCCTGCTTGCCGAACAAAATGCCAAACTGGCGATTATGATGATTCTAAGCGGATTAGAAAAAAATGAGGCACAGGCGTTATTGGAAAAAGAAAAAGGACAATTACGAAAAGCGCTAGCAGAATAGATGAAAATCCCGGCGATGTCGATAAACTGAAACAACTTCGTTCGCCGGATAAGTTGTATTATCAAGAAGAGAGGTAATACATTGAAAATGCTTACCCTTTTCTGTTTTTTCTAATCCTAATTCACGTAAGACATCGTATTTTACCCCTTTTCGTAAGGGAATAAGCCAATGGCTTTGTGTTGAGGATGTTTGTACCCTTGATAATCGCTATTAATGACCTGATGGCTCATTAAATCCATATGACAAAACCACTTTTACTTGAGGATAAAGCCTTTGTCTGCGATATGTCCCGAACGTCCAAAGTTTGTGCATTTTCAGACGTATCTTCAGTTCTAAAAACCACTCCGTCTACAGAAAAGAGATTCAGCCCACACAATTTAGGGTACCCTTGATAAAAGTAAGGTGAAACTAATTTAAAAGTCGTTTTAGGCTTTCTGCCCTCAATCGTTGTTTGGATTGAACAAAGCACTCGGGGGGTATCACCTGTTTTTTACCGGGGAGGGGTAAATCAAGCTGGCTTACGATACTTCTCAAGGATTGTTTGCGATAAAGACCGATGCCAATGATCGACCAAATGACTGATTCGAGGAGAAGTCTACGTTTTCTCACTGTTGCGATACCACTTTCTTCTAAAACTTGAGAGACCAATTCATCATCAAGGAAAGAACTGAGTTTGTTGAGGGCTTGTGAGAGTTCCATAGATAATCCGGTACCAAAATTGATACCGGATGATTTAACGATCATTTCGATCGTCAAGAGGATTAATTGATCTGCATTACGGTTAAATTTGACCGCATTTTTATTTTTACAATATGACGTAGACATTGGACAAATCTTATTTCAAGGCTATTGTAGGACGCCGTACTTTTTTAACACAGACGTGAGAGAGCTCATCCCTATCGTTTGCATTATTTCGCTTTGTGCATTTACTACATAATTTACGGTACAAAATAGTGCGGTACAAAATGGCTATCATTGCCTGTAACGGCGGTAAAATCTTCCCGTAATCCCATACCACAGGCTACATCACCAATCACCCAAGATCCGATAACCGGATACATTCCATCAAAGTTTGGGAGTTCAAATTTTTGTTGGTAAATATAGCCGGCGGTATCGTAAAATGCGGAGTGTTCGCTACCTTTGGCGGCAAATTCTACGCCGTTGTTTTTTTCATAATAGAACACATTTGCCCCTTCTCGACCAAGTAACGGTTTTTTCACCCAAATGGCTTTTCTATCGGTAATATCAAATTTGTTAAAATAGGCAGGAAGTAGATTAGGATGGTTCGGATAACGTTGCCATAATTTTGCCAATAAGGCCTTATTACTTAATAGCATTTTCCAAGCCGGTTCAATGAAATGTGTTTTTGCCGTTGGAAGATGTTGAGCAAATTCCGCTCCACTTAGCCACTCCAAGGGATAAAGTTTAAATAGCATTTCGATTGGGGCATCGTTGAGATCCACAAATTCTTGGCTTTCTTTGTTATACCCGATATCTTCCACCGCAAGCTGATGAATATTCCAGCCGGCATTGTAAGCGACATCGGCAAGATAATCTAAATTGCCCCAGTCTTCTCGCCCTGCCTCTTGCATTGCGGCAAAGTAAAAATCGGCTTTACCGCTTTGCTGTTTGAGGAAAGTAAAATGCTTGAGCAATTCTTCGTGAATCCAGTTGAATTGATCACGATGTGATAAACCTTCAATTTGTTCCAACCATTGCCATTGCACTACCGCCGCTTCTAATAAGGAAGTTGGTGTGTCGGCGTTATATTCAAACATTTTCAAATTTTCGCCGTCATAGCCAAAATCAAAACGCCCGTATAAATAAGGGGATTGTTTTCGCCACGAATCCTCAATCAACTGTTTTTGTAAATCGGTAAAACGATAATAGCTATAATCACCCAGCTTGATTTCATCGGCAACAAAATCCAAACACATTGAATGAAGTTCATTTGTGCTGTCTTCAATACGATCGATTTCCGCGAGGGTAAATTCATAGGCGACATTATCCGACCAGTAATGTGAACCATCACTTGAAGGCAGATTGTAATAATCAAAGCCAACATCTAATAGCTGCTGCACCATATCAGAACGGGTTGGAAAACCGCTAACACGTTTCATTTTAGCCTCCACTACTGCGGTTTGAACTGCTTGGGGAGGTGAAACCGCCGCGAGAAATCGGTTTGCTGTTCATACTGCCGACATTCCCTTTTACTAACATCGGTTTACCCACAGAACGGTTGGTTTGCGGTTGAATCACTTGTCCTGTCGGCGTGGAAACCGCACGATTGCTTGGGTGATAACTCGGGCCTAAAAAATTGCTGATGGCACGTGCCGCCATATATCCCATTACACCGCCGGCAATGGCAGCCCCTAAAGAGGGATCATTACTTTCCACATTAGCGGTTGTTTCTGCTCCGCTATTATTGAGCGAATTTTCTTGATTTGCATTTTGCCATTCATTTCCTGCATTTGTATTGTCGCTATTATTGCGCAAACCTAAACCGGAAAGTGATGGGTTGTTTTGCGCCGATGTTGTTTGTTGATTTCCATTCATCGGTGCAGTTTGTGCATTTTCAGTGTTTTTATCCGCTTCACATAACTCAATTTTTTTCCAGTCAGCAAGGCAATCTTCAAGAGAATGATAGACATCGCGTTGTACTTCTTCTTCCGAGCAGCCGCCAAGTAAAGCGACAATGGAAAGGGTAACAAGAATTTGATTTTTCTTTTTCATAGTTTAAGGAGTTCGGTTAATTGATTGATTTCTAAAGTAGGTAAAAGGGTTGCTTCGGCAAAAGCCGACAGTGTTTTTTCCGACAAATTAATCCAAACCGCTTGGCAACCGGCTTGAATTGCCCCTTGTACATCCGTTGTAAGGTTGTCGCCAACGTGCAAAATTTCTTGGGGGGTGACATTGAAATAATCTGCCGTTTGGTGGAATAAATCCTCGTGTGGTTTTGCTCTGCCGTGTTCACCGCCACGCAAAATAAGATCAAAGGGGGGTAAGCCAATAAGCGAGGGATCAACATTTCCGTTGGTAATCACACTGAGCTTATAATCTTTTTTTAAGGCATTCAAAACCACAGATGTTTCTTGAGGAAGATGAATTTGATGTCGCCAATATAAAAATTCCTGCATTGCAAGGGGTAAAGTGCGGTCAATTTCAGCGGAGTTTTTGCCTTTTTTAATCAGCAATTGACGCAATGTTTCTTTACGCCATTCCGTCACATCTTCGCTTAGCAATGGATTTTCCAAGGCAATTTTCTCTTTTTGCTCAAGCCATTCTTTTTCGAGAGTGGGGCATTGAGTGAGATCTTGCACGTATTGTAAAAACTTTGCCACCGCAGTGCGAATGACTTCACGGTTATCATAAAGGGTATCATCCAAATCAAAGCTGATGACTTTAAACGGTTGGAGGTTACGGTAAAATTTCATTTATTTAATCGTTGGTACGCCGAGCCATTGTTCGGCTTTGTCATTGGTAAGTTCTTCCCGTGTCCACATACTCATTAAATCAGGTTGTGGATATTTGCTGCTGTTGTAACCGACCAAGCGGGCAAAATCAAAAACGGCGTGTGGATAACCATTAATCAACAGTAATGCCAAATAACCACTTTCATCCCAACAAATTTCCAATTTACGGGCTTCGTGATGATTAGAGGTAGAATCCACATTATAAACGTGCAATACATCGACAATAGGTTGTCCGTTTTGACGCATATCAAGGGCATAAAAATAACCGGTTTCCCCGTCATCTTCAAACATCACGGCAAAGTGATCGTGCGCGGTGGAATGTGTGCCAACTTGTTTTGGCGTACCGAGAAAGAGTTCGTCTTCAAGGGTGAGATGGAGCATTTTCTTTCCTTAACATTAATAGAAAAACACCGCACTTTCTTTCAAAAGTGCGGTGTAGTTTAGTCTAAATCAACGAAAATTACGCTTGACCTTTAACCGCTTTTAAGCCCGGGAATGCAGCCGGTGTGCCTACACGCTCTAATGCTTCTTCAATACGGATTAATTGGTTGTATTTCGCAATACGGTCAGAACGGCTCATTGAACCGGTTTTGATTTGACCTGCTGCAGTACCTACTGCTAAATCCGCAATAGTCGCATCTTCGGTTTCACCTGAACGGTGGGAGATAACGGCGGTATAGCCTGCATCTTTCGCCATTTTGATAGCGGCTAAGGTTTCGGTTAAAGAACCGATTTGGTTGAATTTGATTAAGATTGAGTTTGCAATACCTTTTTCGATACCTTCTTTTAAGATTTTGGTATTGGTTACGAATAAGTCATCACCCACTAATTGAACACGGTCGCCCAATACTTTGGTTTGGTATGCAAAACCGTCCCAGTCAGATTCATCTTGACCGTCTTCAATAGACACAATTGGGTATTGTTTGGTTAATTCTTCAAGATAGTGAGTGAATTCTTCAGAAGTGAATGAACGACCTTCGCCTTTCATTTCATATTTGCCGGTTTCTTTGTTGTAGAACTCGGAAGAAGCACAGTCCATTGCTAAGGTAACATCTTTACCTAATACATAACCGGCTTTTTCAACCGCTTCTTTGATACAAGCCAAAGCGTCAGCATTGGAAGCAAGGTTTGGTGCGAAACCACCTTCGTCACCAACGGCTGTACTCATACCTTTTGCTTTTAATACTTTCGCTAAATTGTGGAAAACTTCCGCACCGATACGAAGTGCTTCACGTAAAGTTTTTGCACCAACCGGTTGAATCATAAATTCTTGAATATCAACGTTGTTGTCTGCGTGTTCACCACCGTTGATGATGTTCATCATTGGTAATGGCATAGAATATACGCCCGGTGTGCCG
Organism: Rodentibacter myodis; assembly: GCF_001999305.1. Taxonomy (GTDB): domain Bacteria; phylum Pseudomonadota; class Gammaproteobacteria; order Enterobacterales; family Pasteurellaceae; genus Rodentibacter; species Rodentibacter myodis. Next base: position 84,686 of record NZ_MLHQ01000009.1, read on the forward strand.
TTTAATTCGGCGATGTAAGCATAAAGTGGCAAACCTTTTGAAGCTGCCGCTGCTTTTGCGTTCGCTAAAGAAACCGCTAAGATTGCGTTCGCACCGAAGTTAGATTTATTTTCTGTGCCGTCTAAATCGATCATAATTTGGTCGATTTCAGCTTGATTTAATGCATCTTTACCCACTAATGCGTCTGCGATAGGGCCGTTTACGGCAGAAACTGCTTTTAAGACACCTTTGCCTAAGAAACGGGATTTGTCGCCATCACGTAATTCTAACGCTTCACGAGAACCGGTTGACGCACCGGATGGGGCAGCCGCAAGGCCTACAAAGCCACCTTCTAAATGAACTTCTGCTTCTACTGTTGGGTTACCGCGTGAGTCGATGATTTCACGGCCAATCACTTTAACGATTTTTGCCATTTTAGTTTTCCTCTTTAAGTTAATAAAAATATGTATTAGGCAAGCCTAAATCGGGGCGTATGATAAAGCTATTTTGCTTTTTTGTCTTGCAAAAAATACACTTGCTTTGATCTTCGTCTAATTTTGATTGTAATGAAAAAAGTGCGGTCAAAATTTTCTTTGAATTTTAACCGCACTTTTATCACTTTAAATTACAGCTTTTCCACTAACTGAACCGCTGCGCCAATATAGGTTGCCGGCGTAAGCTGTTGCAAGCGGGCTTTTTCTTCGGCAGGAATATCAAGTTTTTCCACAAACTCACGCATTGCCTGTTCATCCACACGTTTACCACGTGTGAGTTCTTTGAGTTTTTCATAAGGTTTTTCAATGCCATAACGGCGCATTACCGTTTGAATTGGTTCGGCAAGTACTTCCCAGTTTTGGTTGAGTTCATCACGCAAATGTGGTTCATTTACTTCTAATTTGCTAATCCCTTTGCGGGTTGCGGCATAAGCAATTAAGCAATAGCCCACGCCCACACCAAGGTTGCGTAATACGGTAGAATCCGTTAAATCACGTTGCCAACGGGAAATTGGCAATTTTTGCGCTAAGTGGGTCATCACGGCATTTGCCAAGCCGAGATTACCTTCGGAATTTTCAAAATCGATTGGGTTGACTTTGTGCGGCATAGTGGAAGACCCAATTTCGCCTGCAATAGTGCGTTGTTTGAAGTGATTTAAGGCGATATAGCCCCAAAGATCACGGTCAAAATCGATAATAATCGTGTTAAAACGCACCACTGCATCAAAGTATTCGGCGATGTAATCGTGCGGTTCAATTTGGGTTGTGTACGGATTCCAGTTTAGACCGAGTGAGGTAACAAATTCCTCACTGAATTTATGCCAATCAAGGTTTGGATAAGCGGATAGGTGGGCATTGTAATTTCCTACCGCACCGTTAATTTTGCCCAGAATGTCATTTTGTTGTAGTTGTTTGAATTGACGGCGTAAACGGTAAACCACATTTGCCATTTCTTTCCCAATGGTACTTGGTGAAGCCGGTTGCCCGTGTGTGCGTGAAAGCAACGGAATGGTTTTATATTCGTTTGCAAGATGAGTAATGTCATCAATGAGTTTTTGCCATTCCGGTAGAATCACGCTATCCCGTGCAGTTTTCAGCATTAATGCGTGAGAAAGATTGTTGATGTCTTCCGAAGTACAGGCGAAATGGATAAATTCGGCAACTTTTGCCAGTTCCGGCAAGGCTTCACTTTTTTCTTTTAAGAAATATTCCACCGCTTTTACATCGTGATTTGTCGTACGTTCAATTTCTTTAATACGTTCAGCATCTTTTAGACTAAACTCGCCAACAATTTTATTAAGGTAATCGTTTGCCTCTTGAGACAAAGCAGAAACCTCTTTAATTTCGGCGGTCGCCGCCAACTTTTGTAGCCAACGGACTTCAACGGTAACACGAAATTTGAGCAAGCCAAATTCGCTGAAAATATCACGAAGTGCGGTCGCTTTATCTTGATAGCGTCCGTCAATCGGGGAAATTGCAGTGAGTGCGGAAAGTTGCATAAAATACTCCGGTATTAAGAGATGTTGGTTAAATTAAATTGTTGAATAAATTTCTTTTGCCGCGTTGACTATTCGTCCACGAAAAAATAATAACTGCCACTTGCTGCCACCGACTTGTCGCCATAACACTGCGGCACGAATGCCGGCGAGTAAGCAAGCCCGAACTTTGTCCTGAATGCCCTGTTGTTGCAGATAATTCGCCTCGCCTACAATGTGAATTCTTCTGCCTAACGGGCTAATCACATCAATGTAAATATTCGCCATAATGGAAAGCATACGGGAATCAAGCAAATCATAATACGCCATTTGCTCCGGCAGGCGTTGAATACGTTGTGCCAGTTGAGCTTTGGCTGCTGCATTTTGGTTTAGACGACTTTCTAAGCCAAGCAAACTGCTCCAATAAGTCACAAGATTGCGATCATTTAGGGCGGTTAATTGTTCAATTAAAGTTTCCAAACCCAATTTCAAATGGCGGGCGTGTCCGTTAAAAACCGCAAGGGTATCGCTGGGTTGAATTTGCAAAAGTGAATGTAATGAAGTTTGAAAGGCATCTTGATAAATCACATCGCCTTTCATCGCAAGTTGATTGATGAGTGCGGCAGATTGGCAAACACCGGCGAGTGCCAGTGCCATATCGTGATAATTTTTCATAGAAACCGTGAATATAAGAATGTGATCAAATAGGCTAAATTTGCGTGCAATATAGCATTTTTGCAGGTTGTTTTGAACTCCCTCATTAAAAAAGCCCCTATCTTTTGATATGATAGCGGCAATTTACTTTTAAAGAAAAAGGACAACTTATGACAAAACCAATTGTTTTTAGTGGCGTACAACCTTCCGGTGAATTGACCATCGGTAACTATCTGGGGGCGTTGCGTAACTGGGTAAAAATGCAAGATGACTATGAGTGTATTTTCTGTGTGGTGGATTTACACGCCATTACCGTTCGCCAAGATCCGATCGCGCTTCGCAAAGCAACCCTTGATGTGGTGGCACTTTATTTGGCTTGTGGTATTGATCCGAATAAAGCAACCATTTTTGTGCAATCGCACGTGCCGGAACACGCTCAATTAGGTTGGGTATTAAATTGTTATACCTATTTTGGCGAAATGAGCCGAATGACCCAATTTAAAGATAAATCCGCCCGTTATGCGGAAAATATTAATGTGGGGTTGTTTGATTATCCGGTCTTAATGGCAGCGGATATTTTACTCTACCAAGCGAAAAGTGTGCCGGTGGGGGACGATCAAAAACAACATTTGGAAATCACCCGAGATATTGCCAACCGTTTCAACGCCCTTTACGGCAATATTTTCACCATTCCGGAAATCTTTATCGGCAAAGCGGGCGCGCGGATTATGTCGTTGCAAGATCCGGAAAAGAAAATGTCAAAATCTGATGACAATCGCAATAATGTCGTCACACTTTTGGAAGATCCAAAATCCGTTGCGAAAAAAATCAAACGTGCCGTTACGGATTCTGACGAACCGCCTGTTGTGCGTTACGATGTCAAAAATAAAGCCGGTGTATCGAATTTGTTGGATATTCTTTCTGCCGTTACAGATAAACCAATTGCCGATCTTGAAAAAGAATTTGAAGGCAAAATGTACGGACATTTAAAAACTGCCGTAGCCGATGAAGTATCTGCTTTACTCGCCGGTTTACAAGAACGTTTTAATGAATACCGAAATAACGAAGCCTTACTTGATGATGTTCTTCGTCAAGGTGCGACAAAAGCCCGTGCCAAAGCACAAGAAACATTAGCAAAAGTATATGAAGCGGTAGGCTTTGTAGCAGCAAAATAAAAATAAAATCATAGGAGTTAATATGGCCATTCAAACCGAAAAACCAATTGAATGCGTAGGTTGTAATACTTTTGATATGAAATCGTTATTTGATAATCGCGATTGCACACAAGAAATCAATTACCTTTATGATACCCAAGCACAGGCACAAACCGCACTGGACTTTTTTACTCAAAAAGCCCGTGAAGTAGAAAGCGAGCCTTGTGATATTCAGGCTGAAATTAGCTCAACGGAAGAGGGCTATTTGTTAAAGGCGGAATTTACATTTTGTTGCCAAGCAGAATTAGTGATCTTCCAAATGAAAATTGCTTAAATGAATACAAGTGCGGCTGATTTTCTCATCAAATTTCAACCGCACTTTCATCATTTAGAAAATAAGATTTTGATTAATAACCAAACCGCTGCGGCATCGTCCACCAAACCTAAAGGGCCAAGTAGGGCTTCCGGCAGAATATCAATAGGGCTAAATAGATAAATCAAAATCAGTATGACTTTGAGCAATTTGATTTTATTGAAACGGGAAAACACAAGGCAACCTCAAAGTTTATCGGCGTGGTGAATCATCACAAAACGTTCCCAAAGTTGTTCTTCCGTTTCTAGGTGTTCGGGATCTTTCTTAATGCAATTCGTAATCGGGCAAACTTTTTGGCAGGTTGGCGTGTCATAATGTCCGACACATTCGGTGCAAAGGGCGGGATCGATGACATAAATTTCATCACCGATAGAAATTGCCTCATTCGGGCATTCGGGCAGGCACATATCACAGTTTGTGCATTTATTGGTGATGAGTAACGCCATAATGATCCTTTGAATATGTCAAAAATAGAAAGCGGCGAATTATAGACGACAAATGTAGCCTTGACAAAAACTAAGCTAATTTTATGAAAAAACAGATTTCGACACTTTCCCTTATTTTTCTTGTGGCGTTGAGCCTTTGGCAATATTTTACCGAAGGGCAAAACACACATTCTTCTCAATCCACCTTGCAAAATGAGGTTTCTCAAACAGACAAAAGTGCGGTCAAAAATGAGGCTGTTTTTGCCGATTATGATGTTGCTTTGCGTGAGGACCCTATCGGACAAAATACCAATGCACCGGTGGATTATTATATGTTGGCACTTTCTTGGTCGCCGGGCTTTTGCCATTCTCAATATGAAAAATATGGCACTCAACTTCCCGCGGCTTCGCAATATCAATGTGAAATTAACCGCACTTTCGGTTGGGTGGTTCACGGCTTGTGGCCGCAAAATGCCAATGCCCGTTCGGTGGCGGACCATCCGCGTTTTTGCAAAGGTGATTTACCTGCCTTGCCACAATCAACGATAGCGCCTTATTTGAGCATTTCACCCGGTGCGAAATTGTTGCAGGGGGAATGGGAAAAACACGGCAGTTGTGCTTTTGACAGTGCGGAACAATATTTCGCCAAAGAACAGGAATTGTTTGATGCATTACGTTTACCAAAAGAAAATCTAAGCCGAAGTGAATTGTTCCGCTGGATGATACAACACAATCCCCAACTAAAAAATGCTTATCTTGGGGCAGCTCGTAATGAATTATTTATTTGTTATAACAAGCAATGGCAGGTGATAGATTGCCAAAAGTAATGCGGATTTCTTTGATCTAAATCGTTACAACCTAGTCATAACTGGGTATAATACGCCACGTTTTAATTTTAACTAACAAAGAGGATAGATTATGTCAGTAATCAAAATGACCGACTTGGATTTAGCGGGTAAACGTGTATTTATCCGTGCTGATCTTAATGTGCCGGTAAAAGACGGTAAAGTCACTTCTGATGCACGTATTCGTGCCACCATTCCTACTTTAAAATTAGCCCTTGAAAAAGGCGCAAAAGTGATGGTGACTTCCCACTTAGGTCGTCCGACCGAGGGTGAATTTAAACCTGAAGATTCTTTACAACCTGTTGTTGATTATTTGAATGAACACCTTGATGTGCCTGTGCGTTTAGTGCGTGATTACCTTAATGGCGTGGACGTGAAAGAAGGTGAAATCGTTGTTTTAGAAAACGTTCGCGTAAATAAAGGTGAAAAGAAAAACGATCCTGAATTAGGCAAAAAATATGCCGCACTTTGCGATGTTTTCGTGATGGACGCATTTGGTACGGCTCACCGTGCGCAGGCTTCAACTTACGGCGTAGCAGAATTTGCACCAATCGCTTGTGCAGGCCCGTTACTTGCTGCTGAATTAGATGCGTTAGGTAAAGCATTAAAAGAACCGGCTCGCCCAATGGTAGCAATTGTGGGTGGTTCTAAAGTGTCAACCAAATTAGAAGTATTAAACTCCCTTTCTAAAATTGCCGACCAAATTATTGTCGGTGGCGGTATTGCCAATACTTTCATTGCGGCGGCGGGTCATAATGTCGGTAAATCTTTATATGAAGAAGATTTAATTCCGGTTGCCAAAGAGTTGGCAGCAAGCACCGATATTCCTGTTCCTGTTGATGTGCGTGTGGGGACGGAATTCTCTGAAACCGCGCCTGCGACAGAAAAATCGGTTACAGAAGTAAAAGATGATGAATCTATCTTCGATATTGGTGATAAATCGGCAGAACAATTAGCCGAGATTATCAAAAATGCGAAAACCGTGTTATGGAATGGTCCGGTTGGCGTGTTTGAATTCCCGAATTTCCGCAAAGGAACAGAAATCATTTCTCACGCTATTGCAAACAGTGATGCGTTCTCAATCGCCGGTGGTGGTGATACATTGGCCGCTATCGATTTATTCGGTATTGCCGATAAAATTTCTTACATTTCAACCGGTGGTGGTGCATTCTTAGAATTTGTTGAAGGCAAAGTCTTACCGGCAGTGGAAATTCTTGAAAAACGTGCAAACGGTTAATTTTATTTTTCCCCTCTCTTTGTTAAGAGAGGGTTCTTCATTCTTCAACGGTGAGTATTAATTCACCCAGCACATAAGGAAAAAGCAAAATGGCTAAATTATTAGATATCGTAAAACCGGGCGTATTAACCGGTGATGATGTTCAAAAAGTATTCGCTTATGCGAAAGCGAACAATTTCGCAATCCCTGCGGTAAACTGCGTGGGTTCTGACTCTGTAAATGCGGTATTAGAAACGGCGGCGCGCGTAAAAGCACCGGTGATTATTCAATTCTCTAACGGTGGTGCGTCTTTCTATGCCGGTAAAGGTATCAAACCGACTTCCGGTACACGTGCGGATGTGTTAGGTGCAATCGCCGGGGCAAAACACGTTCACGCCCTTGCAGAAGAGTATGGCGTGCCGGTGATTCTTCACACCGACCACGCTGCTAAAAAATTACTTCCGTGGATTGACGGTTTACTTGATGCCGGTGAAAAACACTTTGCAGAAACAGGCAAACCATTATTCTCTTCCCATATGATCGATTTATCTGAAGAACCGATGGAAGAAAATATGGCAATCTGCCGTGAATACCTTGCCCGTATGAGCAAAATGGGAATGACCCTTGAAATCGAAATCGGTATCACCGGTGGGGAAGAAGACGGCGTAGATAACTCTGATGTAGATGAATCCCGTTTATATACCCAACCTTCAGACGTATTATACGTTTACGATCAATTAAATCCGGTTAGCCCTCGTTTCACTGTGGCGGCTGCATTTGGTAACGTACACGGTGTTTACAAACCGGGTAACGTAAAATTAAAACCGTCTATCTTGGGTGCGTCACAAGAATTCGTTTCTAAAGAACGTAATCTTCCGGCGAAATCAATCAACTTCGTGTTCCACGGCGGTTCCGGTTCTTCTCGTGAAGAAATCCGTGAAGCGATCAGCTATGGTGCAATCAAAATGAACATTGACACCGACACCCAATGGGCATCTTGGGACGGTATTTTAAACTTCTATAAAGCGAACGAAGCCTATCTTCAAGGTCAATTAGGTAACCCTGAAGGCCCTGACGCACCAAACAAAAAATACTACGATCCACGTGTTTGGTTACGTAAAATGGAAGAATCAATGTCTAAACGCTTAGAGCAATCTTTTGAAGACTTAAATTGTGTTGATGTTTTATAATCCACAAAAATAACATAAAATACGACCGCACTTTTGAGTGCGGTTTTTTTATCTTCCGATATTATGTCGCCCTTGCCCAACGAACGAATATTGGGGCATTTATTTTTGGGCGTTTTCAACATAATACCGTTATTTTTCGAGTAACCATTTATGCAAATCTCTAAACAAAATCTTCTGCCTTTGCTTGCCAACTTCAGTATTAGTTTTTTCTTTTTATCCGTTCTTAGCTTTAAAGGCGGACATAATGTCGCCCCCTTTTTATTGATCGCATTAGGCGTAGGCTATGGTATTTACGGCTTAATTAAAAAATTTCAATGGAATTTATCAAAAGAAGAAAAATGGCTGATTTATAGCTACATTTTTTATTTTGCCGTTTTCCTACTTTCATTATTAATTAATGGTGGAAAAGGGCGAGAGCTGGATAATCCAAGCCGTGCAGTCTTACTGATTCCTGCTTTTATCCTTTTATTAAGAATGCCTTTGAAATTTTGTGCATTGATTTATGCCATTCCTTTAGGTTCTGTCATTGCAGGCTTGGTTGCCCTTTATGATAAATTTATCTTACATAGCCAAATGGCATATTCGCCCCGCACAATGCATATTCAAGGGGGCGATATTGCAATGTCATTAGGGCTATTTAGTCTTGTGGTGGGATTATATTATTGGCAAAAATCACAACGAAAAATGACAGCACTTTGCATTGTGGCTTCACTCTTTGGGGTATTAGGCAGTATTCTTTCAACGGCACGTGGCGGATGGATTGCCTTGCCTATTATGGTTTTCGCAATGCTATGGATTTATCGCCGTTTTCTTTCAAAAGGTTTTTTCTTTGGATTAATTAGCTTATTTGTCATTGCTATTATCGGGGTAACCAATATGCCAAATAGCCGAGTGATGGAACGCTTGCATTTTATTCAAAATGATATTGCCCGTTATGAAAAAAATAATGCGAATACCTCCCTTGGGGCGCGTTTTGAAATGTGGAAAAGTGCGGTTTTAATGATAAAAGAAAAACCGATTTTAGGCTGGGGAACGATTGGTGCAACGGAAAAACGTAAGCAGGATGTCAAAACAAAAACAGTATTAGGCAATATTGGGCAATTTGATCACGCACATAATCAATATCTTGATGATTTTTCTAAGCGGGGCATTGTGGGATTTCTTGCTTTCCTTGCTATTTTACTTGTGCCGTTACGCCAATTTAGTTTCCGTTTAAAGAGTACTTCTTCAGAAGTTAAATTGCTTGCCACATTAGGAACGGTGCATATTCTTTCAGTAATGATTTATTGTTTGAGCCAAGGCTTCTTTACTCATAATTCAGGCAATATTTTCTATTTCTTCTTAACGATTGTGTTTTATGCAATGTTAAAACAAGCCGAGAAGCCCGTTGTAATGGAGTCAAAATAATGAAAAAAATCTTAGTTATCCGTAACGATAAACTCGGTGATTTTATGCAGGCGTGGCCGGCATTTGCGATGTTAAAAGCCGCCGATCCTTCATTAAAATTGACCGCACTTGTGCCGAATTATACGGCACCGCTGGCAGAAATTTGTCCTTATTTGGATGAGGTGATCATTGATAGTAAAAAAGGCGATAAAGGGGATTTTCAGCGTCTTGTGAATGAAGTGAAAGTCCACAATTTTGATGGAATGATTAGCTTTTTTTCAAATGGTCACAATGGAAAACTGGCGTGGAAAAGCGGTATCAAATATCGTCTTGCACCGGCGACCAAATTGGTACAATTTTTTTACAATCACCGTTTGACTCAAAGACGTTCCCGTTCGGAAAAATCGGAAGCGGAATATAATCAAGATTTAGTGCGGGCATTTTTGCAAAAACATAATTTCCCTATTGTGGAAGTTAAACCGCCTTATTTAACTTTTGACCAAAGTGCGGTCGAAAATCAACGCGTTTTTTTACAGAAAACCTTAGGTATTGCTACCAATAAAAAATGGATTTTCGTCCATAGCGGTTCAGGTGGTTCGGCAACCAATCTTTCTCTTGCGCAATATGCGGAATTAATTCAAAGCTTGTTGGCAGAATTTGATTGCAATGTAGTCCTAACGGCAGGGCCGGGAGAAAGTGAAAAAACACACGAACTGGCACACTTGGTAAAGGATTCTCGCGTCGTGGTTTATGATAAAAACAATGGTTTGGTGGATTTTGCCCATTCCCTTGCCTGTGCGGATTTATTTATCGCCGGTTCAACAGGGCCTTTGCATTTAGCCAGTGCGTTTAATATTCCCACTATTGGGTTTTATCCAAATAGTCGTTCTTCTCAGCCGAGACGTTGGAAGCCCATTAATGATGTGGATAAACATCTTGCCTTTTGTCCGCCAGCAGGGAAAGAAACCGAAATGAATTTAGGGCTGATTTCAATCCCTGATGCCTTAGTGAAAATTATCCCTTTCGTGGAAACTATGTGGCAAACGGGCAATTAATTTCAAACAACCTTGTACAATCCAACCAATTCCGGCGGCAAAAATAAGTGTTCCTACACCTACAATGCCGCCAAGAAAAAAGCCTAACACACAAACCGACACTTCAATTGCGGTGCGAACCACGCCTACTTTTAAATGAAACCGTTGGCAAATTCCCACCATTAGCCCATCTCTTGGGCCGGCACCCAAATGGCAGGTGAGATAAAGTGCTGTGCCTAAGCCGTATAAAAACATTCCAATCAAACCAAAGACAATACGGGATAAAAGTGCGGTCGGTTGTGGCAGTATTTTTGTGGTGAGACCTAAAAAAAGGGCGATAACAATGATATTGAGCAGTGTGCCTAATCCAAAACGTAATTTCAAAGGCAGCCAAGCAAGCATTACGATACAGCTGATTAAAAAAGAGGATAAACCAATATCTATACCACTTTGTAATGCCACCCCTTGCGAAAGTACCGTCCAAGGCGATGAGCCGAAATTAGCAAGAACAATGAAGCCGTCACCAATCCCCAACATCGCCAAAGCAAATAACAGCACACCGATGGTTTTGCCTTTTATTTCCCATAACGAATTTGCCGCCCAATTGGTATGAGGAATCACGCGTGCGTTTTTCATAAATGCTCCGTTTTAATGAAATATGGCTATCATAAGGCGAAAGGGAAAAAAGCCGAAATATTTTATATGGCACATCATATAACCGAAATCACTTTTTGAATGGGAATTTTCGGTTTTTTTAATATGCCTTTAATGGGCGGTAGAAGAAAAGAGATTAATCACCAAAACGCCGGCAATAATTAATCCAATTCCAATTAATCCCGCGGTATCAATTTTTTGTCCAAAGGCAAAATAAGCAACCACGGCGGTTAATACAATACCCACACCTGACCAAATAGCGTAAACCAATCCCACCGGCAATGTGCGGAAAATAATAGCAAGTAAATAAAAAGTGATGGCATAAAGCGTCAACGCCCCTGCCGTTGGTGCAAATTTAGTAAAGCCGTCACTGACTTTTAATAAATTGGTGGCAACAATTTCTAAACAAATTGAAATAGCGAGCAAAATCCAAGGATTCATTTTTTCCTCATAAAACAAACAGTGAATATTATGTAGCGATGAAGCGAATAGAAAAAGTAGGGACGCGATGCTCGCGTCCTTATCAAAAAAATCAACAATTTCAATGAATTAACTAAGGACGCCAAGCGTGTCGTCTCTACTGACACATCAAAATATCCTTCCATCGCACAATGCCTAAATAACGTGATTAGTAGGGACGCGACGCTCGCGTCCTTATCAAAAAAATCAACAATTTCAATGAATTAGCATTAAGGACGCCAGCGTGGCGTCTCTACAAATTCATCAAAATTTTCACTCATCACACAACACCTAAATAATGTGATTGTAGGGACTCGATGCTCGCGTCCTTATCGAAAAAATCAATAATTTCAATGAGTTAACAAAAAAGGACGCCAAGCGAGGCGTCCCTTGTTTGGTGATGAAATGTTATTAACAATCTTGTTTGCCATACGCTTCTTGACGAAGAATATGACGAACTCCCTCATCAAAATTAGCAAGCACTTGTTCGGCATCTTTTGGATCGGTACCGCGTGCATCTAAGTAGAACTTAATTTTTGGTTCTGTGCCGGAAGGGCGGGAAATCAAGCGGCTGCCATTTTCAAGCACAAAGACTAAAATATCGCTTTGGCGATCGGTTTTGGTGTGATCGATAAATTGTGCTACTTTCACGCCGGCAATTTCACTTGGTGGATTGTTGCGAAGTGCGGTCATTAATTTACCGATTTCAGAAAGATCGCTGACCCGAATGGAGATCTGTCCACTAACGTAAGCACCAAATTCTTTGGTAAATTCTTCCGCATAATCTGCCAAGGTTTTGCCTTGTTTTTTCAAATAACGCACAAGATCCAAGAACATAATTGCCGCGGAAATACCGTCTTTATCACGCACTTTATCGGGGTCAACCAAATAGCCAAGGGCTTCTTCAAAACCAAATAATAAGCCTTGAACTTTACCGATATATTTGAAACCGGTTAGCGTTTCTTCCGATTGGAAACCGTATTTTTTCGCAATTTCGGCAAGTGCCGGAGAAGAAACTAAAGAGCAGGCTAGCACCCCTTGTTTGCCCTGTGCGTGACATTGTTTGGCTAAATACCACCCTAAGAAACAACCCACCACGTTGCCGTGCAGTGATTTCCAGTTGCCTTCCGCATCCGGCACTGCCACTGCAAGACGGTCGGCATCAGGGTCATTGGCAATAATAAATTCGGCATTGTTTTCTTTCGCCACTTTAATGGCTAAATCTAACGCGCCTTTTTCTTCCGGATTCGGGAAGTTTACCGTTGGGAATGTACCATCCGGCCAAACTTGTTCTGCCACAATATACGGTTGCGGTAAACCGGCTTTGGCTAAGGTTTTGCTTAACACTTCATAACCTACGCCGTGCATTGCGGTGTAAACATAGTTAATTTCACATTGTGGTTGTTTGGCTAAAGAGGCGGTTTTGGCAATATAGGCATCAACCACTTCATCATTTAACATCACATAATCATTACTGCGTGGTAAATCTTTAATATTCCCTGCAGCAACTTTATCAATTAATGCGGCAATGTCTTTATCGGCAGGGGAAACAATTTGTCCGCCGCCATTAGCTTTACCCAAATAAACTTTATAACCATTATCTTCCGGTGGATTGTGGCTTGCAGTCACCATTACCCCTGCGGTGGTATCGAAATATTGAATGGCATAAGCTAACACCGGTGTTGGGAGTTTACGTGGCAATAAATAGGCTTTAATGCCTGCACCCGCCATAATTTCTGCCGTATCCCGTGCGAAAACGTCCGAATTTTTACGACCATCATAGCCGATCACAATAGAAGGTGTTTTGTCATAGCCTTTTAAATAATCCGCTAAACCGCCCGCTGCTTGAGAAACAAGCACTCGGTTCATTCCCATCGAACCTGCCTGCAAGCGACCGCGTAAACCTGCCGTACCAAATTGTAAACGCCCGTCAAAACGTGCTTTTAATTCTGTTTCTGCTTGTGTATCGCCGCCTTTTGCTGCATTTAAAAGTGCGGTCAATTCTGCGTGTGTTTCTGCATCAGGATCTTGGTTTAACCAATTCTGTGCAATATCAAAAATAGTTGCCATAATTTCACCCTCTTGAGTTAAAAGAAATACGTTGGATAGACTAGCGGAAAACGATTAAAGTTCAAAGGTTTATTTATTGGAAACTTGATCTACTTAATACTTTTTCTTCATATAATCGTTTGCATAAAAAACGGTATTCAATTTTTAAACCGAATACCGTTTTAATGTTTCAATAAACGTTGAAGATTACAATAAGAGCGCGGATCCCCATTTTATAATATCGAAGAAAAATTTATTCTGATTGGTGGCAACCCCGTCTTCGGATTTTTTCGTTCCGTCTTCATTTTTCGTTTCATCCACCATTCCGTTTTTATATTTGCCTTTCACCACATCTAAATCATCACGCGCTTGTGTGCGTAAAACTTGGCAGGCTTTGTTTTCCAGTGGTTCGACCTCGCCAATTTCTCCTCGAAATTTTTTGAATTGATAGGTCGCATAATTCATTGATTTCTCATCATTTTGAATAATTTTTACATAGTCTTCACCAATGATTTTTTCCAATGGATAGAAAAAAACATATTGGGAATGAATATAACTGTCCTCTTTTTCAAAATGTTGCTGTTGAATTCGGGTTAAATTGGGGTAAATACATTGCTCCGCCTGCTTGCTGGCAATCGCCCATTGTTTTGCATTTTTATCCGAAAGTTGGTAATCCGCACCGGCAAATTCTGCCGGAATAGGGGATTGTGAGGCTGAAAAAAGGCTGCACGAACTCAATAATAATGTCATACCGAAAGCAAAAATATCTTTCATTGTCGATTCCTATTTGATCTACATTCTAAATGGGGAAAATTCTACCAATAAGCATAGGGGATATAAAGCGGCAAATAAATTTTCGTTTTCCCGATTACAAAAACTTCCGCTATAATGACCGCACTTTTTTGTCTCAATTAGAAGGAATTTTTATGCAAAATCCAAAAGATGATGTCCTTTACGCGCCTGTTGAATGGATCGATCACAGTGAAGGCTATACCGATATTCGCTATCACAAATCTACTGACGGTATCGCTAAAATCACCATTAACCGCCCTGAAGTTCGCAACGCATTCCGTCCGCAAACCGTGAAAGAAATGATCAACGCCTTTTCTGATGCCCGCTTTGATGAAAATATCGGCGTGATTGTATTAACCGGTGAAGGAGAAAAAGCCTTTTGTTCCGGCGGCGATCAAAAAGTGCGTGGCGATTACGGCGGCTATAAAGACGAAAGTGGAGTACATCACTTAAATGTATTGGATTTCCAACGTGATATTCGCACCTGTCCAAAACCGGTTGTGGCAATGGTGGCAGGCTATGCCATTGGCGGCGGCCACGTTTTACATATGCTTTGTGATTTAACCATTGCAGCCGAAAACGCCATTTTTGGTCAAACCGGCCCGAAAGTGGGATCTTTTGATGGCGGTTGGGGTGCAAGCTATATGGCACGTTTGGTTGGACAGAAAAAAGCCCGTGAAATTTGGTTCTTATGCCGTCAATACAATGCACAAGAAGCATTGGATATGGGCTTGGTGAATACTGTTGTACCTTATGCGGCTCTTGAAAAAGAAACCGTGCGTTGGTGTCGCGAAATGTTACGCAATAGTCCGATTGCCCTTCGTTGTTTAAAAGCAGCGTTGAATGCGGATTGTGATGGTCAATCCGGTCTTCAAGAA
This sequence comes from Rodentibacter myodis, assembly GCF_001999305.1. Lineage (GTDB taxonomy): Bacteria > Pseudomonadota > Gammaproteobacteria > Enterobacterales > Pasteurellaceae > Rodentibacter > Rodentibacter myodis. The sequence continues at coordinate 99,743 of NZ_MLHQ01000009.1, forward strand.
TTAGCCGGCAATGCGACAATGTTGTTCTATATGACGGAAGAAGGTCAGGAAGGTCGTAATGCGTTCAATGAAAAACGCGCGCCGGACTTCAGCAAATTCAGACGCAACCCTTAATTTCTTACCTACCCCAAAGTGCGGTTAAAATTCTCAGTGATTTTTAACCGCACTTTTGTATGGAGCTATAAATGGCAAACAAATCCTTCAACCTTTATCGTTATTCCATTCCTGTTGACAGCCAACTGATTCTGCGAGATCGATTTTTAAAACGCCGTGAAGGGTTAATTGTGCGGGTAAATTGCAGTTCAGAAGGCTGGGGAGAAATTCCCCCACTACCCGGTTTTAGTGAAGAAACATTAGAACAAGCCGAAGCACAAGCGATAGAATGGCTAACAAAATGGCAGGCGTTGGATTGTAGCTCGCCCCGTCTTTCCCTTGATGATGTTTTCCCTTCCGTAGCATTTGGCATTAGCTGTGCAATGAATGAAATGAAGGGCGACTTAAAAGAAGCGGGCAATTATCATACTGCGCCATTGTGTTATGGCGATCCTGATGAACTTTATAGCGAATTGGCAACGCTTCCCGGTGAAAAGGTGGCAAAAATTAAAGTAGGAATGTACGAAGCCAATCGTGACGGCTTAATTGCCGATATGTTTTTGGAAGCCATTCCCGATTTAACATTGCGTTTGGATGCTAACCGCCGTTGGACACTTGAAAAAGCATTACAATTTGTGGCAAAAATCAAACCGACACATCGCTCACGCATTCAGTTTTTGGAAGAACCGTGCAAAACACCGGATCTCAGTCGGGAATTTGCCGCCCAAACCGGTATTGCCATTGCGTGGGATGAAACGGTGCGTGATCCTAATTTTCAACTCAAAAAAGAACCGCACTTAGCGGCGATTGTGATTAAGCCCACTTTAATGGGTTCGCTTGAACGCTGTGTAGCGTTAATTGAACAAGCACACGCCCTTGGTTTAACGGCGGTGATAAGTTCAAGTATTGAAAGCAGCCTTGGTTTAACCCAACTTGCGCGAATAGCACAGCAATATACACCAAATGTAACACCGGGGCTGGATACGTTAGATTTAATGGATTATCAACTGCTACGATCTTGGCAGGATTCTAATCTTCCCCTTGTGGGCTTGGATTCGGAATTTATTACGAAAATAATCTGATACGACCACCGTTAGGCACAAAAACGGTATAATCCCTCACCTTAAAAAGGAAAGCATATGTCGCAAAAATTCAAAATTTTGCTGTTAAATGGCCCGAACTTGAATATGTTGGGTGCGCGTGAGCCAAAGCACTATGGCAATTTATCGCTTGCTGCGATTGAGGCGAATATTAACGCATTAGCCGAACAACATAATGTGGAATTGGAATGTTTTCAGGCAAATAGCGAAGAAAAACTCATTAATAAAATTCATCAAAGTTTTCAACAGGTTGATTTTATTTTAATCAACCCTGCCGCTTATACCCATACCAGCGTTGCCTTGCGTGATGCGTTGTTGGCGGTTGCCATTCCCTTTGTGGAAATTCACCTTTCTAATGTTCACAAACGTGAGGCGTTTCGTCATCACTCTTATTTTAGTGATGTGGCGGAAGGAGTGATTTGCGGATTGGGCGCGAAAGGGTACGAGTTCGGTTTTTTATTTGCTTTGGATTATTTAGCCCAAAAACGGTAAAATACGGCATTTTTACTGAAAATGAGAGAATTTTGTCGCATTTTCGCCAAATTTAGGGTAATCTCTGCGCCGCAAAAACAAGTTTATCACTGACCGCACTTTTGTGCATTTTCTCAACATAAAAGTGCGGTCAAAAATTTCATTATTTTAGGAAAACTATATGGACATTCGTAAAATCAAAAAACTGATCGAATTAGTGGAAGAATCAGGTATCACCGAATTAGAAGTACAAGAAGAAGAAGGTACGGTACGTATTAGCCGTGCGGCACCTGCAGTTGCACAGGCAGCGGTACAATACGTTGCACCAACGCCATCGGCACCTGCCCCTGCACCACAAGCAACGGTACCTGCTGCCACTTCTGAGGAATTAGCCGGTCATATCGTGCGTTCTCCAATGGTGGGAACTTTCTACCGCAGCCCAAGTCCGGAAGCAAAAGCCTTTGTTGAAGTGGGACAATCCGTGAAAGTGGGTGACGCCCTTTGTATCGTTGAAGCAATGAAAATGATGAACCGTATTGAAGCCGACAAAGCAGGTGTGGTAAAAGCCATTCTTATCAATGATGGCGAGCCGGTGGAATTTGACGAACCGTTAATCGTTATCGAATAATCCTATTAATCATCCAAAATGGCGGACTTATCCGCCATTTTTTAACAAGTGGAATTTCTTATGTTAGAAAAAGTTGTCATTGCCAATCGAGGTGAAATTGCGTTACGCATTTTGCGCGCCTGTAAAGAATTAGGCATTAAAACCGTTGCGGTGCATTCCACTGCCGACCGCGAACTAAAACACGTTTTATTGGCAGATGAAACCGTTTGTATCGGCCCTGCGCCTTCAACCAAAAGTTATCTCAATATTCCTGCGATTATCGCGGCGGCAGAAGTGACCGGCGCGGATGCCATTCATCCCGGTTATGGATTTTTATCCGAAAATGCTGATTTTGCGGAACAAGTGGAACGTTCAGGCTTTATTTTTATTGGGCCAACCGCAGAGGTTATCCGCCTAATGGGGGATAAGGTTTCTGCCATTAAAGCAATGAAAAAAGCAGGTGTGCCTTGTGTGCCGGGTTCTGATGGGCCGGTAGGTAACGATATTGCAAAAAATAAAGAAATTGCGAAACGTATCGGTTATCCAATTATCATTAAAGCCTCCGGCGGCGGCGGCGGTCGTGGTATGCGGGTGGTGCGTAGCGAAGAGGCTCTTGAAGAATCTATCGCGATGACAAAAGCGGAAGCAAAAGCCGCCTTTAATAATGATATGGTTTATATGGAAAAATACTTGGAAAACCCACGTCACGTGGAAATTCAAGTATTGGCGGATACACACGGCAATGCGGTGTATTTAGCCGAACGTGATTGTTCTATGCAACGCCGTCACCAAAAAGTGGTGGAAGAAGCACCGGCACCGGGCATTACGGAAGAAGTTCGCCGTGATATTGGCTCCCGTTGTGCGAATGCTTGTGTGGAAATTGGTTACCGCGGTGCGGGTACATTCGAGTTCTTATATGAAAACGGCGAGTTTTATTTCATTGAAATGAATACCCGTATTCAGGTAGAACATCCGGTAACAGAAATGATCACCGGTGTGGATTTAGTAAAAGAGCAGCTCCGCATTGCGGCAGGTTTACCGCTTTCGATCAAACAAGAAGATATTAAAGTAAAAGGTCACGCCATTGAATGTCGTATCAATGCGGAAGATCCCACCTCTTTCTTGCCTTCACCGGGCAAAGTAAATCACCTACATTCACCGGGTGGTTTAGGGGTGCGTTGGGATTCCCATATTTATGGCGGTTATACTGTGCCTCCGCACTACGATTCAATGATCGCGAAGTTGATCACCTATGGTGATACCCGTGATGTGGCAATTCGCCGTATGCAAAATGCCTTGGCGGAAACCATTATTGAGGGCATTAAAACCAATATTCCGTTACACGAACTTATTTTAGAAGATGAAAACTTCCAAAAAGGCGGCACGAATATTCACTACCTTGAGAAAAAATTAGGGTTACACGATTAACAAAAATGGCTCACAATGGTGAGCCATTTTTTTATGATGATCGTTATTTTTTCTTCACCGGACGTTGCCAACCTTGTATATGGCGTTGTGGCACGCGGGTAATCACCAACTCATCTTTGCCCACATTTCGTGTAATGGTTGAGCCTGCGCCAATGGTTGCGCCATCTTCAACGGTAACCGGTGCAACAAGTTGGGTATCCGAGCCAACAAAAACATTATCGCCAATAATGGTTTTGAATTTATTCGCGCCGTCATAGTTACAGGTAATCACGCCTGCACCGATATTACAGTTCGCACCAATTTCACTGTCACCCACATAAGTTAAATGATTGACTTTTGAACCTTTGCCGACAATGGATTTTTTAATTTCAACAAAGTTGCCTACGTGGGTTTCCGCTGCCAGTTCTGCCCCAGGACGCAAACGGGAGAAAGGCCCAATGGCGGCTTTTTCGCCAATGGTTGCATCTTCCAAGACGGAATAAGGTTTCACTTCCACATCATCACCAATAACGACATTTTTCAACACACAACCTGCACCGATTTTGACACGGTTGCCTAAGCGTACGTTGCCTTCAATCATTACATTCACATCAATTTCAACATCTTTGCCGTGTTCAAGGGTGCCACGAAGATCAAAACGTGCCGGATCAAACAACATCACTCCCTCAAGTAATAAGCGTTCCGCCTGTTTACGTTGATAATAACGCTCAAGTGCAACGAGTTGTAGGCGATTATTCGCACCTTCCACTTCCATCTTATCCGTCGCTTGCACGGCAACCACTTGACAACCGTCTTGATTTGCCAGTGCGATTAAATCCGTTAAATAATATTCGCCTTGAGCATTGTTATTGCCCACTCGGGCAAGCCATTTTTTGAAACTTGCGCCGTCAGCCACCATTACACCAGTATTGCCTTCCTGAATTTTTAACTGTTCTTCATTAGCATCTTTTTGTTCAACAATCGCCACCACATTACCATTTTCACGAATGATACGACCATAACCCGTAGGGTTGTCCAAATGCACCGTTAATAAAGCAATGCCCTTTTCAGGTTTTGCGGTGATTAATTTTTGCAAGGTTTCTTTTGAAATAAGCGGTACATCGCCATAAAGCACCACGATATTTTCATCATCTTTAAAAAACGGTGCGGCTTGTTGCACGGCGTGGGCTGTTCCCAGTTGTTCCGTTTGTAACACCCAATTTACCTTTTCATTGGCGAGGCGTTCACGCATTAATTCACCGCCGTGGCCGTAAATCAAATGCACGTTTTCCGTGCCAAGCGAATTTACCGTATCAATCACGTGTTTTACCATTGGTTTGCCCGCAACGGTATGCAACACTTTTGGTAAATCCGAATACATTCTTGTGCCTTTTCCTGCCGCCAAAATGACCGCACTGAGTGGTTTATTTGCCATAAATTTTCTCTTGTTATCAAAAAATGGCGTTATTCTAGCGTAGAACAAGGAAGATGATAAGTTGTTTATCTTTCCTAAGAAGACATATAATAAATTGATTATTTTGATCGATTAGAGGTGAGCATGCGTAACAGAGATGAAATTATTCTGCAGTTAATTAATCAGCAAGGAAAAGTCAGTGTGTTAGCGCTGGCGGAACAATGTGCAATGTCTGTTGAAACAATTCGACGTGATTTAAATCGTCTTGAAAGGAAAGGATTGCTCCACCGAATACATGGTGGTGCAGTTAGCAATAAAACTACAGATCTAGGATCTTTTTTCCAAACACGTCAACATATTAACTCAATCGCTAAACGTTATATTGCTAAAAATGCACTTGAATTGGTTTATGAAAATGCAGTCATAGGGCTGGATGCCAGTTCTACAAGTTGGTATTTTGCACATTTAATGCCTGATATTCCATGTACGGTGGTCACTAATTCTATGTTTAATATCAATGCATTAGTTAACAAATCTAATATTAAAAAGATTGTTACCGGCGGTGTTTATTCCCCAAAATATGAAGCTTTTTACGGTCCCTTATCTGAGTATTTGCTGCAACGTTTACATATTAATTTTTCTATCTTTTCCTGCTCGGGAATTGATAGCCAAGGGAATATTTGGGAATCAAATGAACTTAATGCCTCAATAAAAAGGAAAATGATGGAAGCTTCAGAACAATGTTATCTCTTAGTTGATCATTCTAAACTTGGAAAGAAAAGCCTCATACAATTAGCTGAATTGAGTAAAATTAATACTATTTTCACGGATTCTAATTTATCGGATGAACTTCAGAATTATTGTGAGAATACAGATGTAATGACTATTTCATAAAAAATAATGACCGAATTGACCGATATTTAAATTTTCTTCTATTATTCGGTCATTTTATTTATCCATTTCTGTGATCTCATTCACACATTTTATATCCAATCTGTAAAAAACTATCTTTTCCATTTTCTTTACGAAAAAATATTTCTCAAGCATTACCCAATACCTTTTTAACTAGACGTTATCTATCAAACAGAGGAGAACAGTATGCACAGTTTAGTGACTACCCCGGTAAAAATCGGTATCCGCCCAACTATTGACGGACGCAGAATGGGCGTTAGAGAATCTCTAGAAGCTCAAACAATGCGGATGGCACACGCTGTCGCCGAACTATTAGAAAGCCATATCCGCCATCACAACGGTGATTTTGTGCAATGTGTCATTGCCGATAGCACTATCGGCGGTGTTGCTGAGGCCGCGGCTTGTGCCGAAAAATTCAAACGGGAAAATGTTGGATTAACGATTACAGTTACCCCTTGTTGGTGCTACGGGTCGGAAACCATTGATATGGATCCGCATATGCCAAAAGCGATTTGGGGCTTTAACGGCACGGAACGTCCGGGTGCCGTTTACTTAGCGGCTGCACTTGCAGGCTATTCACAATTAGGGCTCCCTGCATTTTCGATTTATGGCACGGAAGTACAGGAAGCGGACGATTCGTCGATCCCAAATGATGTGCAAGAAAAATTATTGCGTTTTGCCCGAGCTGGATTAACTGTTGCGACACTCCGAGGTAAATCTTATTTGTCTATCGGCTCGGTTTCAATGGGGATTGCCGGCTCTATCGTCAATCAATCGTTTTTTCAAGAATATCTGGGAATGCGTAACGAATATGTAGATATGAGTGAAATCAAACGTCGTTTGGATCGCCATATTTACGATCAAGAAGAAGTAGATTTAGCCTTATCGTGGGTAAAACAGTATTGCCAAGAAGGAATTGATGTCAATAGTCCTGAGCATCAACGCACTGCTGAACAACATGCTGAGTTGTGGGAAACGGTAGTAAAAATGACAATCATCACCCGAGATTTAATGGTCGGCAATCCAAAATTAGCTTCCTTAAATTATGGTGAAGAAGCGCTTGGTCACAATGCCATTGCCGCAGGTTTCCAAGGACAACGTCACTGGACGGATCATCTGCCGAATGGAGATTTTATGGAAGCAGTTCTCAACACCACCTATGACTGGAATGGGGTACGTCCGCCTTATATTCTCGCTACGGAAAATGATTCGTTAAATGCAGTCAATATGCTATTCGGCAACCTACTTACCGGACAGGCGCAGATTTTTGCCGATGTTCGCACGTACTGGAGCAAAGAGGCAGTTGAACGGGTTACCGGTTTTCGCCCTCAAAGCGGCTTTATCCATTTAATCAATTCAGGGTCAGCAACGCTAGACGGCACAGGACAACACACAGATGGACAAGGCAAATCGGTAATTAAACCTGCATGGGAAGTCACAGAAGAGGATGGCAAGCGCTGTTATGAACATACTCGTTGGTGTCCGGCAGTACACGAATATTTCCGTGGAGGCGGTTATTCTTCTCAATATCTCACCAAAGGTGGAATGCCGTTTACGATGCACCGCCTCAATCTTATCAAAGGCATCGGACCGGTATTACAAATTGCCGAAGGATGGTCAATTGATTTACCGGAAAATGTTCACGAAATACTCAACAAACGCACCAACGAAACATGGCCAACCACTTGGTTTGTACCACGTCTCACCGGTAAAGGTGCATTTTCAGATGTGTACTCGGTAATGGCAAACTGGGGAGCAAATCATTGCGTGGCGACCTATGGCCATATCGGGGCGGATCTCATCACTCTGGCTTCAATGTTGAGAATTCCGGTTTGTATGCATAACGTAGAAGAGGAAGCGATATTCCGCCCAAGTGCGTGGAATGGGTTCGGACAAGATAAAGAAGGACAAGATTATCGTGCTTGCGCCAATTTCGGACCACTTTACAAATAATCAAAAGAACGGTTCATAGCTTAAAACAAGCTGTCAGTTCAAATGATTTTACACAATGATGTAGCGGTAGTTGCGCAAAATATCATTTCAATGTGATCGAAGGGACACTTTATTGGTGTCCCAACATCAACCCATTGATATTTTAAGTTTTCTTAAGCATAAAATTCCTACCGCTCTACATCATATGCGAAGCAACGGCTACATAATATCAAAATTTCACCCGTAACCTCTCAGGAGATCAAAATGCAAAATAATCAAATGTACATCAATGGCGAATTTACGCCGGCAGCAGACGGGCAATATTTTGATGTGTATAACCCCGCCACAGAAGAAATTATCTCCCGAGTTCCTCGGGCAACCAATGCGGATGTCATTCGAGCGATTGAAGCGGCAAACCATGCTCAGACACATTGGGAACGTTTACCGGCAATACAGCGCGGGCAATATCTGCGTTTAATCGCACAGGGCATTCGAACAAGAGCGGAAGAAATCGCTCATACCATTTCCGAAGAAATGGGAAAAACCTTAGCATTATCTTTGGTGGAAGTGAATTTCACCGCCGACTACCTTGACTACATGGCGGAATGGGCAAGACGCTACGAGGGCGAAATTCTTCAAAGTGATCGCCCCAACGAGCATATCTTCCTCTACAAAAAGGCTATTGGCGTCACTACCGGCATCTTACCATGGAATTTCCCCTTCTTTTTAATCGCCCGCAAAACCGCACCGGCATTAATCACAGGTAATACAATTGTGATTAAACCAAGTGAAGAATCGCCAAATAATGCGGTATTGTTTGCTGAAATTGTTCACCAAATCGGTTTACCGAAAGGGGTATTCAATATGTTAACCGGTTTTGGTAATGAGATTGGTGGAGAACTTTCTTCAAATGAAAAAATCGGAATGGTGTCATTCACCGGAAGTCTACTAACCGGACAAAAAGTGATGGAAGCTGCCGCCAAAAACATCATCAAAGTCAATCTGGAACTCGGCGGTAAAGCCCCTGCAATTATATTGGACGATGCGGATCTGGAATTAGCCGCCACCGCAGTGGTGAACTCTCGTATCATTAATTCCGGTCAAGTGTGCAATTGTGCGGAACGTATTTATGTACACGAAAGCATTAAACAACCGTTTTTAGCAAAACTCATTGAAAAGATGCAAGCGGTTCGTTACGGCAATCCACTCTTGCAAAAAGACATTGATATGGGACCACTTGTAAATGAAAAAGGACTGAATAAAGTGAAAGAACTTGTCGCCCAAGCAGTGCAACAAGGCGGAAATATTGTCATCGGAGGAAAAGCCGTTTCCGGCAAAGGCTATTATTTTGAACCAACTATTATTGATAATGTGGATAATTCAATGGCGATTATGCGTGCAGAAATTTTCGGCCCAGTCATTCCGATTGCCACTTTCCACACCCTTGATGAAGCTATCTCCCTCGCCAATGATTGCGAGTACGGTTTAACCTCTTCCGTTTACACCCAAAATCTCAACAAGGCGATGAAAATCATTTCCCGTCTAAAATTTGGTGAAACTTATGTCAATCGGGAAAATTTTGAAGCAATGCAAGGCTATCACGCTGGCTGGCGTAAATCGGGACTTGGTGGGGCTGACGGTAAACATGGATTGGAAGAATACTTACAAACCCAAGTGGTGTATTTGCAGTTTGACGATCAAATCTGATCGTCGAATCGATCGGACCGGACGATTTTCTTGCAAAAACACTCTCAAAATCAACCGCACTTTAGGAGAATGTAATGTCTATTGTGTTAATTTTTGACTGTGGCGCAACTAATCTACGCACCATTGCGATAGATCAACAAGGGCAGATACTCGCAGCCTACCATTTGCCAAACCAAACCCAACGGGGCATAGAACACCCCGATTATCATATTTGGGATTTTGAAGAAATTTGGCAGAAATTATTACTCTGTGCCGAGAAGACTTGCAATCAATTGCAATGTCAAGATGTATCGCTCTCCCGCATTATCGGCATTGCAGTAACCACGTTTGGCGTGGACGGTACAATGTTTGATCAACGCGGCCGACTGCTCTACCCGATCATTTCGTGGAAGTGTCCCCGCACACAGCCAGTAATGCAGCGACTTGATCAATATTTGGATGTGCAAAAACTCTACCAACGCAACGGTATTGGGCAATATGCATTCAATACCTTCTTTAAACTACTCTGGTTAAAAGAAAATCAGCCTGAATTGTACGCTCAAATGGATAAGTTTGTGTTCATTTCTTCAATGCTCACCTACAGACTAACCGGCAATCTCACCACCGACCATACAATGGCAGGCACATCAATGATGACCAATCTTGCCACCGGAGATTGGGACGACGAAGTGCTACAAGTACTTGGTTTAACCCACGATCACTTCCCGCCAATGGTAAATGCCGGCGAGCAGATTGGACAATTAAACAAGTCTTTAGCTCAACAACTCGGCTTAAATACCGTACCGATAATTTCCTGTGGCCATGACACACAATTTGCCGTATTCGGTTCCGGTGCAGATTTACATCAGCCTGTACTCAGTTCCGGCACTTGGGAAATCTTAATGGCTCGCACCCGCGTCGCTGAACCAAATATTGCTTTTATCCCGCAAGGTTTGACAACTGAATTTGACGCCCAAACCGACTGCTTTAATCCGGCAGTGCAATGGGTGGGTTCAGGTGTAATGGAATGGGTGGGGCGCACCTTTTTCCCTGATGTCATAAAAAGTGAACGGTATTACGAAACAATGATACACGAGGCAGAACAACAAGCGGTTGGTTCGGGTGGTATTTTGGCAAGTGGGTGTTTTTCCGAACTGCACGGTGGCTCGCTTCACGGACTATCGATGCACTGCCAACGAGGACAGGTTTATCGGGCAATGTTGGAATATATGGCGTTACGGTTGAAACAAGGATTAACCGTGTTGCAACAGGTTAGTCATTTCCAAGCCCAAAGCGTAATTTGCGTTGGCGGTGGTTCAAAAAACCGTTTATGGAATCAAATTCGTGCCGATGTACTGAATCTGCCGATAGAGATTGTCGATGTAGCGGAAAGTACAGTGTTGGGGGCAGCAATGTTCGCTTTTACCGCTCTAGGGACGTACCCGAATGTTGAAACCGCTCAACAACAAATGCGGGCAAAAACACAACGAATCTATCCATCCGCCCAATCCACGGCATATCAACAATGGTTACAACAACATCAGGAGCATTTATGTTAAAAGGTATTCACCCCGTACTTTCCCCCGAGCTGTTAAAAACACTCGCCGAAATGGGACATGGTGATGAATTGGTACTTGCCGATGCTCACTTCCCGGCCCACAGCTTACATTCAAAAGTGATTAGAGCGGATGGTGTAAGTATTACCACGCTGTTAAGTGCCATCAGCCCATTATTTGAATTTGATGCCTATGCAGATGCACCGTTAATAATGATGCAAGCAGTCAGTGGTGATACGCTCGATCCTTTGGTGGAACAGCGTTATACCGCAGCCATTCAAAGTGCGGTCGGAAATTGTCCTGCTTTAACCCGAGTGGAACGCTTTGCTTTTTATGAGCAAGCCAAACAAGCCTACGCCGTCGTTGTCAGCGGAGAAACCGCCAAATACGGCAATATTATTCTTAAAAAAGGGGTTACCCCCATCTGTTTATAAATTTGGAGAAATAAAGATGAATAGAACAGCACTTTCACAAAAAATTATCGACACTTGTCTAGAAATGACCCGTTTAGGTTTGAATCAAGGTACCGCCGGTAATGTCAGTGTGCGTTATCAAAACGGAATGCTCATTACCCCAACCGGCACACCCTATCATTTGCTCACACCGGAACAGATTGTATTTGTAGATAATGACGGTCAACACGAACAAGGCAAATTGCCTTCCAGTGAATGGCATTTCCACCTTGCGGTTTACCAAGCCCGTTCAGATGTCAATGCAGTGGTACATAACCACGCGATAAACTGTGCGGCAATTTCTATTTTGGAAAAAGCTATTCCACCGTTTCACTATATGATTGGTGTAGGTGGGGCAGATCACATTCCTTGTGTACCTTACGCCACCTTCGGCACACCAAAGTTAGCAGAATATGTGCGGGAAGGCATCCAACAATGTAAAGCAATTTTACTTGCCCACCATGGGATGATCGCTGCCGAAATCAACTTGGATAAAGCCTTGTGGCTTGCCCACGAAGTCGAAGTGCTGGCGGAATGGTATATCAAACTACTTGCCACCGGCTTGGATATTCCATTGTTATCCAAACAAGAAATGTCTGTTGTCTTAGGCAAATTCCAATCCTACGGATTGCGTATCGAAGAGTAGGATTTCACCGAGAAGCAGCTGTTTCTCTTATTTCCCGAACCTAGAAGGAATCGTATATGACCGCTAAAGTATTAGAGAAGAAGTATGTGCTCCCGTTTATTTTAATTACCTTATTATTCGCATTATGGGGATTTGCCAATGATATCACCAACCCAATGGTGGCAGCATTCCAAACAGTGATGGAAATGCCAGCCTCCGAAGCGGCGCTCATTCAGTTCGCATTTTACGGCGGTTACGGCACTATGGCCATTCCTGCCGCTTTATTTATCGGGCGTTACAGCTACAAAGCCGGCATTTTATTGGGATTGGGACTTTATGCTATCGGAGCGTTATTGTTTTATCCGGCGGCAATTTATGAAGAATTTATCTTCTTCCTGCTTTCCATTTATATCCTCACCTTTGGTTTAGCATTTTTGGAAACCACTGCAAACCCTTACATTCTCTCAATGGGCGATCCGCAAACGGCAACCCGTCGCCTAAATTTTGCCCAATCCTTTAATCCATTAGGTTCAATTACAGGAATGTTTATCGCCTCTCAGTTTGTCTTAACCGCCTTAGAATCGGATAAACGCAATCCGGACGGCAGCCTGATTTTTAATACACTGTCTGCGGCGGAAAAAGCAGTCATCAAAACCCATGACTTAGAAATTATTCGTAGTCCTTATGTCATTCTTGGCTTAGTGGTGATCGCTATTTTTATCATCATCGCCCTCTTTAAAATGCCAACTACCAAAGTGGAAGAAGGCGAAAGAATCCCATTTTCCAAAGCGGTTAAAAGTTTAGCAGCAAATGCCAAATATCGAGAAGGGGTCATTGCACAAGTCTTTTATGTTGGCGTGCAAATTATGGTGTGGACGTTCATTATTCAATATGCTGAACGATTAGGGTTTACCAAAGCCGAAGCGCAGCACTATAACATTATTGCAATGGGGATTTTTATCACCAGCCGATTTATCAGTACCGCACTGATGAAATATCTTAAAGCGGAATTTATTTTAACCCTCTTCGCTCTAGGCGGTTTCTTCAGCATACTAGGCGTGATCTTTATTGACGGAGTAGGGGGGTTATACTGCTTAGTGCTTACCTCTGCTTTTATGTCGCTAATGTTCCCAACTATTTACGGCATTGCTCTTCATGGCTTAAAAGAAGAATCAACTCTCGGTGCAGCAGGTTTAGTGATGGCAATTGTCGGCGGGGCATTAATGCCACCGTTGCAAGGTATGATTATCGACCAAGGTGAGGTGTTAGGACTTCCGGCTGTGAACGTCTCCTTCGTACTTCCTCTCCTTTGTTTTGTGATGATTGCTATCTATGGTTTCAGAACATGGAAGATACTCAAATAATCATAAACCTGACCGCACTTAAAGTGCGGTCAATATTTGGGGTATTTTATGTATTTTTATCCAACCACGCCTGAATGCGGGCTTCGGTTTTCTTTTCGTTGTAGCCGATTTGAGGAAATAGGCTGAATTGATAGACCCAATTAAAATAATCACTCGCTATGCGTTTTTCTTTTTTGAAAAATTGACCGTATTCTTCATCAGGGTTTTCGCTGCCGAGATAATCCAAAATAAAGCTTAAAAGGGCGTGATTTTGGTTTTCACAGGCAGGGCGATAAATGCCCAAAGGCACACGGCAGGTGCGTTTTTTCTGTGGGTTTTC